>NZ_CP036536.1:3471275-4123530 GCF_005222225.1 Salinimonas lutimaris | reverse complement strand
GTAAAATTTGGCTCCAAAGACGCAATGAAACCAATAATGCAGGGAAACGTCACTTATGAGCCTGCAGGATACAGTTGCGCAAGGCTTTGCATTATTGGGTGGACAGCTATGAATTTGTTATTTGATCTTATCGTTGTGGATTATCTGCTTTTACTAACAGAAAGTAAATATTGATCTTTGGCGATCTTTCGGATCTATCCTCTGGACACCGCTTTTTTACTAGTACATTCAATATTTATATAGCGATCAGGATCATTATAACCATGAACTATAGGCTGGATCCAAAGCCATGATCAGGGCCGGTTGATCGGGTGATCTTCTTTGATCAACGCCCTCACCTGTGGATAATTATAGGGTAACGAATCATTTATTCACATCAATACCGGTATAATCCACGGATTTGTACACTCGTTTATCGTCGGCTAGCGAAAATTTATACAAAAAAGTCGGCTTTATCCTTTATAACACATTGACATCAGGCCACGAGATCTCTAGAATTCGGCATCCTTTTGGAAGGGCTGTGTTAGTTACCTAACGGCTTGCAGATTATTATCTGCCTGAAACGTTGTTTTAATACCGCCTGTGTTTTAACTAAATAAGTGAGACTTTGGTCATGAAAAGAACATTTCAACCGAGCAACTTAAAGCGCAAGCGTTCACACGGTTTCCGTGCTCGTATGGCGACCAAAAATGGTCGTAAAGTACTAGCGGCTCGCCGTGCAAAAGGTCGCGCTCGCCTTTCTGCTTAATATTAAAAGTAAGTACTTTTCTAAAGTGGGTGAAAATCATTTTTCCAGGGAGTTACGTCTGTTAACTCCCACCCACTTTACGTATGTGTTTAACGACGCAATACCAGCGGTATCTCCTGCCTTTACACTTCTTGCACGACACAACCAGAATGGCCATCCCCGGCTCGGTATTACTATATCCAAAAAACGGGTGCGTAAAGCCCATGACCGAAATCGTCTGAAACGACTGATTCGCGAAAGCTTTCGTCATCGCTCAGGAAATTTGCCTGCGGTGGACATCATTGTTGTAGGTAAGTCTGGTGCTGATAAAATGACCAACCAGGAAGTGTTTGCCACACTTGATAAACAATGGAAAAAGTTATCCAAGCGCTGCGCGCGCTAACAATTGCTGTTCCTTTACTGCTTATCAAATTTTACCAGTATTGTATTTCACCAATGCTGGGGCCTCGATGTCGCTTTCACCCAACTTGCTCATTTTATGCCATTGAAGCATTAAAAACGCACGGTTTGCTAATTGGCGGTTGGTTATCGATTAAACGCATTATAAAATGCCACCCTTTGCATCCGGGTGGTAATGATCCGGTACCCGGGAAACAAGACCCTAAACACTCAAAATAAAGAGACCTGTATGGAATCGCAACGTAGTTTTCTGTTAATTGGTCTGGCTCTTGTCAGCTTCCTGCTGTGGCAACAGTGGCAGGAAGATTATGGCCCTCAGCCAGTCCAGTCAGTGCAATCTGAACAATCTGCAAATAGCCAGAACAATGGTGTGCCATCAGCAGATTCGGACATCGCCACCAGTGATATGCCATCTGGCCAAGGTGATATCCCTGGTGTTCAGGCCAGCACAAATAACAACCAGGATCGTGTTATCCATGTTGTTACCGACGCACTGAATGTCAAAATCGATTTACTGGGTGGTGATGTTATCTCTGCCAACCTGCAGGATTTTCCAGTCACTCAGGGTTCAGAAGAAACTTACAGTCTGCTACGTCCTGAACAGGGTCTGTATATCGCACAAAGCGGTCTGATTGGTCGTAACGGCCCAGACAGCAATGGCAAGGGTCGTCCTCGTTATAATGCGCAGCAAACCGAGTACACGCTGGAAGGCAATGAACTGAAGGTTCCTTTGGTATGGCAGAGTGCTGATGGCATTAAAGTGGTAAAAACCTTTGTATTCACCAAAGGCTCTCACGATGTAAAAGTTATTTATAATGTAGATAACCAGACCAGCCAAACCATCAGCTTTCAGCAGTTTGGTCAGTTGAAACAGACAACCGAAGTTCCCGATGGCGGCAATATGTTTATGCCGACCTACCGCGGTGCCGCCTACTCTACCGAAGATGACCGTTACGAAAAGTACCCGTTTGACGATATTCAGGACAAAGACCTGAACAAAACCACGCCAGCAGGCTGGGTGGGTATGCTGGAACACTACTTTGTTTCAGCCTGGGTGCCCCCACAGGACCAAACGAATCAGCTTTACTCTAAAATGTCGGGTAACCAGTACGCCATTATTGGCTTTAAAGGCGAACCTGTCAGTGTTGGTGCCGGTGATGCTGCCACAGTGACTTCTGATTTGTACATGGGTCCAAAGGATCAGGATACGTTGAAAGAACTGGCCCGTGGTCTGGACCTGACTGTGGATTACGGTATCTTGTGGTGGATTTCACAAACTCTGTTCAGCCTGCTGCAATTCCTGCATAGCCTGGTGGGTAACTGGGGTGTGGCAATTATTCTTATCACCGTTGTGGTGAAAGGAATTATGTATCCGCTGACCAAAAAGCAGTACGAATCAATGGCACGCCTGCGTAATCTGGCGCCGAAGATGCAGCAACTCAAAGAGCGTTTTGGCGATGACCGTCAGAAAATGTCTCAGGCGATGATGGAGCTGTACAAGAAAGAAAAAGTAAACCCTATGGGCGGTTGTCTGCCATTATTACTGCAAATGCCTATCTTCCTGGCATTGTACTGGGTGCTACTGGAAAGTGTTGAACTACGACACGCTGACTTTGCCCTGTGGATCACTGACCTGTCAGTCAAAGATCCGTTCTTTGTACTGCCTGTATTGACCGGTGCCAGCATGTGGTTACTGCAAAAGCTGCAGCCATCATCAGTCACTGATCCGATGCAACAAAAAATCATGCAGTTTATGCCAGTGGCCATGAGTGTCTTCTTCTTGTGGTTCCCGGCTGGGCTGGTACTGTACTGGCTGGTGAGTAACATTATCACCCTGGTGCAGGCAAAACTGATTTACGCGTCGATGGAAAAACGCGGCATAAAAACCAAATAAGTTAACATTCAGCCCGCCTTTGCGGGCTGATTTGTCATGAGGAGACACAACAGTGCCATCATTTGATATTGTTTCAGAAATCAACATGGAAGAAGTGCGTAACGCGACTGACAATGCTAATCGCGAACTTGCCACCCGGTTTGATTTTCGTGGCGTGGAAGCCAGCTTTGAATATAAAGAGCAGACCGTTTTGATGACCGCACAGGCCGAGTTTCAGTTGCAGCAAATGGAATCGATGTTCCGCGGCGCCTGTGCCAAACGTAATATCGACACATCAGCCATGGATGTAAAATCCATGGACCAGCACGGCAAAACCTGCCGCCAGACCATTGCCTTTAAGCAAGGCATTGAACAGGCGGTGGCCAAGAAGCTGGTAAAATTCATTAAAGACGCCAAGCTTAAAGTACAAACCAGTATTCAGGGCGACCAGCTTCGGATTACCGGTAAAAAGCGTGATGACTTGCAACAGGCTATTGCTCTGATCAAGTCAGAGGATTTTGGTCAGCCTTTTCAGTTCAACAACTTCCGCGATTAATGTTATGACACAAGCGCCTTCGTTCTCTGAAACTATTGTTGCCCAGGCGACTGCAGCCGGTCGTGGCGGAGTGGGTATTGTGCGGGTATCCGGTCCGGCCGCCCAGACCGTGGCCCAGGCTATGGTAAAGACCGCACTGACTCCTCGTATGGCCATGTACACCCCGTTTTATGATGCCGCAGATACCGTCATCGATCAGGGGATTGCCTTGTTTTTTAAAGGGCCGAATTCCTTTACCGGTGAAGATGTACTGGAACTACAGGGACATGGCGGTCAGGTGGTTATGGACATGCTGATTGATGCGGTTCTGAAAACCCCCGGCACCCGTCTAGCCCGACCCGGTGAGTTCAGTGAACAGGCGTTTATGAATGACAAGCTGGATCTGGCGCAGGCCGAGGCGATTGCCGATTTAATTGATGCCAGTTCACAGCAGGCAGCCCGCAGCGCCCTGCGCTCATTACAAGGTGAATTTTCCCAGGCCATTAGTGCTTTGTCTGATGAAATTGTTCACCTGCGCATGTATGTAGAAGCCGCCATTGATTTTCCGGATGAAGAAATCGACTTTCTATCCGACGGTAAAGTGGCCGGCGACCTACAACGCATTGTTGAGAGTCTGGCCCGTGTTAAAGCTGAAGCCAAACAGGGCACCTTGCTGCGTGAAGGGATGCAGGTGGTGATTGCCGGGCGTCCTAACGCCGGTAAATCCAGTTTGCTCAACGCCCTGGCCGGCCGTGACAGTGCCATTGTGACCGACATCGCGGGCACCACCCGGGATGTTTTAAAAGAGCATATTCATATTAACGGTATGCCAGTGCATATTATTGATACGGCCGGCTTACGGGAAAGCCCTGATAAGGTTGAACAAATCGGTATTGAGCGGGCCTGGCAAGCGATTGATGAGGCTGACCGGGTATTGTTTGTAGTCGACAGCACCCAGACCAGCGTGATTGACCCCTACGAGATCTGGCCGGAGTTTATGGCCCGTCTGGCCTCCGGTATTCCTACCACCGTTATCCGTAACAAAGCCGATTTATCCGGTGAACCGATTGGCGCCCGGCAGCTGTCCACCGCCCATGGTGAGGTCACGGTGATTGGTTTATCCGCCCAGACTAGTGACGGAGTAGATGTGCTGCGTGAACACCTGGCCTCTACCATGGGGCTGGATACCACCACAGAAGGTCAGTTTATTGCCCGCCGCCGTCATTTAGAAGCGCTGCAACAGGCCACCGAACATGTGGACAATGGCCAGCAGCAACTCCATGACAACATGGCCGGTGAACTGCTGGCCGAAGAGCTGCGTCTGGCCCATCAGGCTCTGACCGAGATTACCGGCGAGTTCACCTCTGATGATTTGCTGGGTAAGATCTTCTCTTCTTTCTGTATCGGTAAATAGTCCTGACCGGCAAACCTGCCAGTCGGGTTTGCCATGACTGAGCACGCTTTGTATTTTGCAGTGTCATCCCCATACTCTGTGCTGGTGAGTCACTGGCTTCTCATGCCATACTTGCTGCACGATTTGTTTTAATTCCTTCGGGTAAATAAGAAGTACGTTATGTCTAAACATCTGACAATTCTGGTCGGTTCGGTGCTCGGTGCCTCTGAGTATGTGGCCGATGCACTGGCTGAAGTGGCGCAAAAAGCCGGTTATGAAACAGACATTAAGCTCACGCCGGATTTGAAAAGTATTGAACCTGGCTCGACCTGGGTAATCTGTACCTCAACCCATGGTGCCGGTGATCTGCCGGACAATATTGCGCCTTTTGCCAGTCAGCTGAAAGGCGCTGATTTAAGCCAGGTAAATGCCTATCTGGTGGGCCTGGGCGACAGCAGCTATGACACCTATTGCTTTGGTGCGATGACCATGCAAAAGCTGCTTGAAGAAGGCGGCGCGACCTTGTTGCACGCACCGTTGCATATTGATGTGCTCAACCACCCGATTCCTGAAGATAAAGCTGTAGAATGGTTTGAAGGTGTGTTGCCAGCCTGATGAACATGTTTACTCAGGCTGAATACCACGCCCTGTGCGGCGCTCTGAGCAATGATGCCAGGTCGCTGTACTGTCTGGGCCTTCGGCCAACCACAAATCTGTCTACCACTGCCTCAGAACCGCTGAACTACAAGTTTTTGCTGGCGCTGCTCAATGGCGAACATGAACAGGATAAACCGTATGCCCGGGGTCGTCAGATCAACAGTCTGCTTCGACATCTGGAGCAGGCCGGGCTGGTGGCGCTGACCGCAGAGCAGTCCCTGGAACAGTCACTGAATGGCAAAAGTATTCTGCTGCCACTATGCAGTCAGGCGCAGGATGACTTTGCTCACTTACACCGTCAGCATCAGCCGATGAAAACAGACTGGCAGCCGGATCCTAAGCTGTTTGAACAAATGGCCACCCTGCTGGGGCTGATTGACAAACAATTTGAGGAAGCCGATGTGGGAGAATTTGTGGCGTACTGGCTGGGCCGTCCCACGGCTGTATTCAGTCACTTTCAGTGGACTCAGAAATTTGCCTATTCGATGCGTAAAAAGCGACAGGCCTCCGCGGGTGTGGTAAAGCATACGGTTGGCGGACAACAAGTGCCAGTTGCACCCGGCATTCAGGCAGACGATAATGCCCGTAAACTGGTTGAAAAATATTCTGCTAAGAAGAAGCCCTGACTATGGATTCATTAGAAGATCGCATTAATCGCCTGGCTCAGGCTCTGGGTAAATCCCGGCCAAAAAATGGCGAAGAGTATATTGATTACACCACCATGCGTAAGCAGTATGAGCAGCAGGCCAATGCCGAAGTTCAGCAACTGCAGCAGCGTAGCAAGAAAGACCGGGTGACGGCCATTCACGGACGCTCAGACCTGAATCCTAAATGGACCTTTGCCAACCTGATGGAAGACAGCGATGATGTGATTGAAGCGGTCAGTATTGCCCAGTCATTCATTGCCGCGCATGAAGACCCGGCGTGGCGTAATTCAGGCTCCCACATGATGCTGTTCTACGGTGACTACGGGCGTGGAAAATCTCACATTGCCGGGGCAATTGCCCATCAGCTGATTGAGCAGTATGAAATCAGTGTACTGTACCGGCAGCTCTCCACCCTGCTGGAAATGCGCTATTTTTCCTATGATTTCAGTGCACAGGACAACATCGGTCAGAAGTTTCGTGAAGCCAATCGGGAACTGCTGGATGTGGATTTGCTGATTCTTGATGAGGTCTGTGTGAACGAAACCGTATTGAAGAAAAACACTCAGAGCTGGCTGGGGAACCTGCTGCGTCAGCGGCTGGTGAACAAGAAAAACTGCATTTTGATTACCAACCATAACCTGGCTGAACTGGAACATGCAGTAGGCCGCTACTGCTTTGAAAGCATTCGGGAGTATGACACTTATAAAGTCCGCTTTTCCGGACCCAGCCGTCGGGATGGATTAACCTCGCCGGAGGCAGAGCCCAGCAGTGCCAGCCCACGCTATCAGCCAAATCAGGTCAGATAGAGAAAAAGCGCCATACCATGGCGCTTTTTTTGTGTCTGTGAATGAGTCGCAAAGTGTAAAATCTGCTCCGCTAACATGATCACAACATCAAAAAAGATAAAAAAGATCGCCTCAACATAAGGATCGCGAAGTGGTGAATAATCACTTGTGCATCGACTTTTCCGATCAATGTGAATAAGATCCCCTGTGCAAAATGATCGGGCTGTAGGGTACATTCTACCTCGATCCTTTGATCCAAACGGCGATCTCTTCGACAACTTATCCCCATGTCGATCACATCTTGATCAGCCTTGTGGATATGATCCCCCAGGCCACTGTGCATAAGCTCTGATCAGCCATGGCATAAAATACCCCGAAAATTGATATGTGGATAAACAGGGTGGTTATACACAGGATCGGAGGGGACTTATGATCCCCCTAGTACAGAAGTTGTTCTTTCCATAAGATCCTGTGATCTAAAGAAAATGATCGCTTATCAACAGATCAGGCCGATCCTAATAATAATAAAAATAAAAAAGATCTTTAAAAGATCATATATATATTACGCACTGCCCCTGCCAACATTAAAAGTCCTTTGAAGATTATTTAACCATTTTAATCAGCGCTCAGTTCAGCTAAAATACGCGCCCTTTTCTCCAGGCTCCGATCGTTATCTGCACGTTGGCCTGTAAGCGTTTTGTGAGGTTTAACATGTTTTATCAACAAGAATTTGACGTCATTGTTGTTGGTGGTGGTCATGCCGGTACGGAAGCGGCGCTGGCCTCTGCCCGTATGGGAGCCAGTACACTGCTGTTAACCCATAATATCGAAACGATCGGACAGATGTCCTGTAATCCGGCAATTGGTGGGATCGGTAAAGGTCATCTGGTAAAAGAGATCGATGCTCTGGGTGGTGCAATGGGCCTGGCAACTGATCGCGGCGGAATCCAGTTCAGAACCCTGAACTCCAGTAAAGGCCCTGCAGTACGGGCAACCCGCGCACAGGCCGATCGCACGCTGTATCGCCATGCGATCCGCAATATTGTGGAAAGCCAGTCAAATCTGACCTTGTTCCAGCAAAGCTGCGATGATCTGATCGTGGAATATGATCAGGTCTGTGGTGTGGTGACTCAGATGGGCCTGAAGTTTCGTGCTAAAAGCGTTGTACTGACAGTAGGGACTTTTTTAGGCGGCACGATTCACATTGGTCTGGAAAACTATCGCGGTGGTCGTGCCGGTGATCCGCCCTCCATTGCGCTGGCAGATCGTTTACGTGCATTACCTTTTCGGGTCGACCGGTTAAAAACCGGTACGCCTGCCCGGCTGGATGCCCGTAGTCTGGATTTCAGTAAAATGCAGGAGCAACCTGGCGACACGCCAGTACCGGTTGTTTCGTTCATGGGTAACCGTGAGATGCATCCTAAACAGATTTCCTGTTATATCACGCACACCAATGAGCGCACTCACGAGATTATCCGTGGCGGTATGGACCGCTCGCCCATGTATACCGGTATTATTGAAGGTGTGGGTCCGCGTTACTGCCCAAGCATTGAAGACAAGATTACCCGGTTTGCCGATAAGTCATCGCATCAGATTTTTGTTGAGCCGGAAGGCCTTAACAGCATGGAAGTCTATCCGAACGGCATTTCCACCAGTCTGCCGTTTGACGTCCAGATGGCCATGGTCCGCTCGATTAACGGCTTTGAAAATGCCCATATTGTGCGTCCGGGCTATGCTATTGAATATGACTTCTTTGATCCCCGCGATTTGAAGCAAACGCTGGAAACAAAATATATTAAAGGCTTGTTCTTTGCCGGTCAGATTAACGGCACCACCGGTTACGAAGAAGCCGGCGCCCAGGGGCTTGTAGCAGGTGCTAATGCGGCCTTGCAGGTTCAGGAAAAAGATCCGATGATCCTGCGCCGTGATCAGGCTTACATGGGAGTGCTGATTGATGATCTTGCCACTATGGGCACCAAAGAACCGTATCGCATGTTTACCAGCCGGGCGGAATACCGTTTGCTGCTGCGTGAAGACAACGCCGATATGCGTCTGACGCCGGTAGGCCGTGAAGTGGGTCTGGTGGATGACGAGCGCTGGGCGGCTTTTAACACTAAAATGGAAGCGGTGGAACAGGAGCAACAGCGCTTGCGGGGTCAGTATGTTCACCCTGAGCACAATGCCACTGAACAGTTAAACCCGATGCTAAAAAATACCATCAGCCGGGAGCATTCTCTGGAAGAGCTGATTCGTCGTCCTGAGATGACTTACAAAAAACTGATGAAGATTGAAAGCTTTGGTCCGGGTCTGTCTGATCCGATTGCCGCTGAGCAGGTGGAGATCCAAATCAAGTATGCCGGCTATATTGCCCGCCAGATGGATGAGATTGCCAAAGCACAGCGTCATGAAAATACGTTATTGCCAGCAGACTTCGATTACAGCAAAATTTCAGGTCTATCCAATGAAGTTATTGCAAAACTTAGTGAAGCCAGACCAGAAACCATTGGCAAGGCATCCCGTATTTCAGGCATCACGCCTGCGGCGATCAGCCTGCTGCTGGTATACCTGAAAAAACATGGCCTGCTAAGAAAGCAGGAGCAAATTAGCGCGTGAGTAATTCGGTAAATACGCAACACCTGGCCAGTCTTCTGGCCAGCGGCATCGATAAAATGGGCATGACAGTGAGCCCGCAGCAGCAACAGCAGCTTATTGGCTATGTTGAATTAATGCATAAATGGAACAAAGCTTATAACCTGACTTCAGTGCGTGAGCCTGAGCAGATGGTGGTAAAGCACTTGCTGGACTCGCTCAGTGTAGCCCCCTTTGTAGACGGGCAGCACATTATCGATGTGGGTACCGGCCCGGGTTTACCGGGTATGCCACTGGCTATAGTGCTACCTCATTGTCAGTTCACGCTGCTGGACAGCCTGGGCAAGCGGGTCCGGTTTATGAAGCAGTGCACTCATGAGCTTAAACTGGATAATGTCACCTGCCTGCACAGTCGGGTTGAGGAACATCAGCCGGAAACCGCGTATGATATTGTACTTAGCCGGGCTTTTGCTTCGCTAAAAGATATGTTGCACTGGTGTGCGCATCTGGTAGATTCAGAAGGAAAGTTTCTGGCCCTGAAAGGTCAGGCCCAGCAAAGTGAAATTGATGAAGTAAGTGATCACTTTCATATCGAGTCGGTGAATGCTTTGAAAGTACCTGATTTAGAGGGCGAGCGTCATTTGGTGACAATTCGAAAAGCGTAACAGGACAAGTTGTGGCAAAGGTAATCGCAATCGCGAATCAAAAAGGTGGGGTTGGAAAAACCACCACGGCTGTTAACGTAGCAGCGTCTATGGCGGCAACCAAACGTAAAGTATTGCTTATCGACCTGGATCCCCAGGGCAATGCAACCATGGGAAGCGGACTGGACAAATATGATGTTCCGGCTACCTGTTATGAGCTGCTGATAGAAGAAAAGCCGATTGAAGAAGTGGTAGTCAAAGACACCAACGGCAAATATGACATGATTCCGGCCAACGGTGATGTGACCGCAGCGGAAATCAAGCTGATGGAAATGTTTGCCCGGGAGGTTCGCTTACGTAACTCACTTAAGCCGGTCATGGACTACTATGATTATATTTTTATTGATTGTCCGCCGTCACTGAATCAGCTGACCGTCAATGCATTGGCTGCTGCCGATTCTGTGCTGGTGCCAATGCAGTGTGAATACTACGCCCTGGAAGGGTTAACAGCGTTAATGGATACCATTCAAAAGCTGGCGTCGGTGGTTAACCCTGAGCTTAAAATCGAAGGGGTATTGCGGACCATGTACGATCCACGCAACCGGCTGGCCAATGATGTATCTGAGCAACTGAAACGGCATTTTGGCGAGCAGGTTTACCGCACGGTGATTCCACGTAATGTTCGTCTGGCCGAAGCGCCCAGTTTTGGCGCGCCTGCGATGTACTATGATAAATCATCGACCGGCGCTAAAGCGTATCTGGCTCTGGCTGGTGAGATTCTGCGCCGCCGGGACAAAGCCGGTGCACCACCTACCGTTCCGGGCGCCGTGGCGGCCAGCTAATCATCAGGTTTTTGGTACCGGTAAAGGCCGGTGTTCAGTGAGTTATTGAGGAAAGTATGTCTGCGAAGAAAAGAGGACTTGGGCGCGGTTTGGATGCCCTGCTGGCAACCAGCCAGTCTTCAGCACAAAAATATCAGGAAGAAGCCACCCCTCCTCAGGCATCGGTGCCGTCTGAACTGACCCGGTTGCCCATCGAATATTTGCGTCCGGGAAAATACCAGCCGCGTAAAGATATGTCGCCCGATGCGCTGGAGGAACTGGCGTCCTCAATTCGCTCCCAAGGTATCATTCAGCCCATTGTGGTTCGCCCGGTTGGTCAAAATAGTTATGAAATTGTGGCCGGTGAACGTCGCTGGCGAGCGTCTCAAATGGCTCAGCTGGACGAAGTACCCTGTCTTATCAAAGATGTGCCTGACGAAGCTGCGGTGGCCATCGCCCTGATTGAAAATATTCAGCGCGAAGATCTCAACGCCATGGAAGAAGCCCAGGCACTTGACCGCCTGATGAAAGAATTTGAACTGACTCATGCTGAGGTTGCTGAAGCGGTAGGTAAATCCCGGACATCGGTAACTAATCTGCTGCGGCTGAATAATCTTAATGACGACGTCAAACTGTTACTGGAGCATGGCGATATTGAGATGGGTCATGCCCGGGCATTGCTGGCGCTTGACGGTGAAGCTCAGACCGAAGCGGCGCAAGTTGTGTCTGGTAAAGGACTGACCGTCAGAGATACCGAAAAACTGGTGCGAAAGTATCTGGAGCCTGCTGCGCCAAAATCACCCAAAACCGTGGACCCGGATGTGCAAAGTCTGATGACCCGGTTATCTGATAATCTGGGTACCCAGGTTAGCATTGATCACAATGCCAGGGGCAAAGGTAAGATCACCATCAACTTTAGTGATTTAGACCAGCTTGACGGTATTTTGTCTAAAATACATTAGCAAATTGCGCGAAATGTTAAAAAATTGTTCGATATTTGGGCAGTTTTTTGATAAGTATGGCGATTGTAACGTTATCACCACAGAAAATTTTCAGAATCACTTTCAAAACGAGATGTACTGTTGAAAATTATCGGTAAAACAGTATACTTCTGACGCTTTTAAATTAGCGACGAGAGTATAGCGATAACGTGGTAAATGGCATCGCCCGCGACGGGCAACGGTTGGCAGCAAAAACAATTATAACCCAGCTCTGCACCGGCTTATTTATCGCTCTCATTTTCGCCCTGTTCGATGGGCCAAAAAGTGGTTTATATGCTTTAACCGGCGCCGGTATCTGTGTCATACCCAGTGCGGTTTTTGCACTGTTTGCTTTCCGGTATGCAGGGGCACGACGCAACAAAGAGGTTGTTCGGAGTTTCCGGAAAGGAAACGCTATTAAGCTGATGCTCACGATTGTGTTGTTTGCATTGGCCTTCCGGCAAACCACAGTGCATGTTTTCCCCCTGTTTATCGGCTATATAGCCGCGCTGGTGGCCCAGTGGCCTGCATTATTTATATTTACCCGCACACCAAAAACAAGAAAATAAGTGCTGGTAGTTGCCTGATGTCCCAGATGGACAAAAAGTTCAGGCGTAACAGAATTTTTTAACTTTAATCAATTTGGGAATGACAATGGCATCATCTGGTGGAGAACAAACCGTTAGCGGTTACATTCAGCACCACTTGACCAATGCGACTGTCGGTGAAGGCTTTATGGCTGTTCACGTCGACACGCTGGCTTGGTCTGTGGGCTTAGGTATCCTCTTTCTGTACCTGTTTAGGAAAGCGGCAAAATCAATGACAGCAGGCGTACCTGGAAAATTCCAGGCGGCGATTGAAATGATCGTTGAGTTTGTTGATGACACGGTGAAAAGCACTTATCACGGTAAAAGCCCGCTGATTGCTCCACTGGCGCTGACCATTTTTGTCTGGGTTCTGCTGATGAACCTGATGGACCTGGTTCCGGTTGACTTCCTGCCGTGGATTGCACAGCAAATTGGTGGTGCGATGGGCTATGACCCAGAGCATGTGTACATGAAAGTAGTACCGACTACCGATGTGAACATGACCTTTGCGCTGTCGCTGGGCGTGTTTGTGCTGATGATTTATTATTCCATTAAAATCAAAGGCGTAGGCGGTTTCTTAAAAGAACTGTACGCACATCCGTTTAATACACCATGGTTGTACTGGTTTAACTTCATTCTTGAAGTGGTGTCATTACTGGCCAAGCCGCTGTCGCTGTCACTGCGTCTGTTCGGTAACCTGTACGCTGGTGAACTGATTTTCATTCTGATTGCGGGCACGATGGGGCTGTGGCAGCTACCATTGCACTTCGCATGGGCAGCGTTCCACTTACTTGTTATTCCTTTGCAGGCTTTCATTTTCATGATGTTGACCATCGTGTACCTGAGTCTGGCCAGCGAAGAACACTAATTTTTAAACTTTAATTTTAATTTTTAACTTCAACACTAAGGTGAAAAAACTATGGAAATTCTAGGTAATCTGTACATTGCAGTTGGTATCCTGATCGGTCTTTGTGCTCTGGGTCCTGCAATTGGCTTCGGTCTGCTGGGTGGTAAATTCCTTGAGTCTGCTGCTCGTCAACCAGAACTGGCGCCTCAACTGCAAGTTAAGATGTTCATCGTAGCGGGTCTTATCGATGCTATCGCGATGATTGGTGTTGCAATTGCTCTGTTCCTGTTGTTCGTTGAAAGCGCAAAGTTTGCTGTCTAAGCACCATTTAATTATCAACGAATAGAGGGGGAGCGGTTGTGAATATCAACCTTACTCTAATCGGTGAACTCATTGCCTTTGTGGTGTTTGTTTGGTTTTGTATGGCGAAAGTCTGGCCACCAATCATCGCAGCAATCGAGGAGCGTCAGAAGAAAATAGCCGATGGGCTGGAAGCTTCTGAGCGTGCCGAAAAAGATTTAGAGCTAGCTCAGGCGAAAGCGACTGAGCAGTTAAAAGAAGCGAAAGCGCAAGCAGCTGAAATTATCGAACAGGCCAAGAAGCGTGCTAATCAACTTGTTGATGAGGAAACGCAGAAAGGTCATGCAGAGCGTGAGAAAATCATTGCTTCTGGTTATGCCGAAATTGAAGCTGAACGCAATCGTGCCAAAGAAGAACTGCGCAAGCAGGTAGCCGCTCTGGCGGTTGCTGGTGCAGCACAGATTCTTCAACGTGAAATCGACGCTAACGCACAAAACGACATTGTTGAAAAACTTGTCGCAGAGCTTTAAGAGGAAGATGAGCCATGTCTGAATTGACAACAGTTGCTCGTCCCTATGCTAAAGCTGCTTTCGATTTTGCAGTCGAGAAGAACACCATTGCCCAATGGCAGGATATGTTGAACTTTGCCGGACAGGTAGCTGACAACGACGACGTGCACCAGATGTTAACTGGTGCCGTGGCCGCAGATACTCTGGCCGACCTGTTTATCAGTATCTGTGGTGAACAACTCGACGAACACGGTCAGAACTTTATAAAGGTTCTGGCAGAAAATGAACGCTTAGTTGCCCTGCCCGAAATCAGCGTATTGTTTGATGCACTGAAGGCAGAATATGACAAAGAAGTTGAAGTCGATCTGGTTTCAGCTACTGAGATGAGCATAGACCAGAAGTCTAAGCTACAGGCAGCGTTAGAACAGCGTTTGGCACGTAAAGTGAAGCTTAATTGCAGCGTAGATTCTGCCCTGGTGGCTGGTTTTGTCGTCAAATCAGGCGACACAGTCATCGATGGTTCAGTGCAATCTAAACTGAACCGTCTGGCAGACGCGTTGAAAGCATAACGGGGATAAGAGCATGCAACTTAATTCCACTGAAATTGCAGAACTGATCAAAAAGAGAATTGAACAGTTCAATGTAACCAGTGAAGCACGCAACGAAGGTACAATCGTTGCTGTTACTGACGGTATTATCCGTATCCATGGCCTTGCAGATGTTATGCAAGGTGAAATGATTGAGCTTCCTGGCAATCGTTACGCTATCGCACTGAACCTTGAGCGCGACTCGGTTGGTGCGGTTGTAATGGGTCCGTACGCGGATCTGACAGAAGGCACAAAAGTACAATCTACAGGCCGTATCCTGGAAGTACCAGTAGGTAAAGCACTACTGGGCCGTGTGGTAAACACGCTGGGTCAGCCTATCGATGGTAAAGGGTCTATCGACACCAATACTTTCGAACCTGTTGAAAAAATCGCCCCTGGTGTAATCGACCGTCAATCAGTCGACCAGCCAGTACAAACCGGTTATAAGTCTGTTGACTCTATGATTCCGGTGGGTCGTGGTCAGCGTGAGCTTATCATCGGTGACCGTCAGACAGGTAAAACAGCGATGGCTATCGATGCCATCATCAATCAGAAAGGCACAGGTATTAAGTGTGTTTACGTAGCGGTTGGCCAGAAGGCATCGACTATCGCTAACGTTGTTCGCAAGCTGGAAGAGCACGGCGCAATGGACCACACGATTGTGGTTGCTGCATCGGCTTCTGAGTCAGCTGCACTGCAATACCTGGCACCTTATTCTGGTTGTACTATGGGTGAGTTCTTCCGTGATATCGGTGAAGATGCGCTAATCGTATATGATGATCTGTCTAAGCAAGCTGTTGCTTATCGTCAGATTTCATTGCTGCTTAAGCGTCCACCGGGCCGTGAAGCCTACCCAGGTGACGTTTTCTATCTTCACTCGCGTCTGCTAGAACGTGCTGCCCGTGTAAACGAGCACTATGTTGAGCGTGTTACTAACGGTGAAGTAAAAGGCAAAACCGGTTCACTGACCGCTCTGCCTATCATCGAAACTCAGGCCGGTGACGTATCTGCGTTCGTACCAACCAACGTAATCTCGATTACTGACGGTCAGATCTTCTTAGAAACTGATCTGTTCAACTCAGGTATCCGTCCGGCGGTTAACGCTGGTATCTCGGTATCTCGTGTTGGTGGTTCTGCACAGACTAAGATCATCAAGAAGCTGGGTGGCGGTATCCGTCTTGCGCTGGCTCAGTATCGTGAACTTGCGGCGTTCTCTCAGTTTGCTTCTGACCTTGACGAAGCAACGCGTGAACAGCTGGAGCACGGTGAGCGTGTAACTGAGCTGATGAAGCAGAAACAGTATGCGCCTCTGTCTATCGCTGATATGGGTGTGTCTCTGTTCGCGGTAGAAAAAGGCTTCCTGAAAGACATCGCCCTGGACAAGATTCTGGACTTCGAAGCAGCCCTGCATTCTTACATGAATAGCGAACAGGCTGAGCTGATGAAGACCATTAATGAATCTGGTAACTACAACGACGATATTGCTGCGAAGCTAAGTGATGCTTTGAAGAAATTCAAAGAAACACAAACGTGGTAATAGCCGGTGCTGACCCTGACCGGTCAGCACAACGTGTAAGTTAACGGGAGATAGTCATGGCGAGCGGTAAAGAGATAAAAGGTAAGATTGGGAGTATCAAGAATACTCAGAAGATTACCAGTGCAATGGAAATGGTTGCTGCGTCCAAAATGAAAAAGGCGCAGGAACGTATGGCCCTTGGCCGACCCTATGCACAAAACATGCTTAAAGTGATTGGTCACATCGCTAACGGTAACCTTGAGTACCGTCACCCTTACCTTGAAGAGCGTGACGTGAAACGGGTTGGCTACATCGTGATCTCCACCGACCGTGGACTGTGTGGCGGCTTGAACGCCAACGAGTTCAAACTGGTTACCCAACACGTTAAACAATGGCGTGAAAAGGATGTGGAAGTAGATTTTGCAGCATTAGGTGCAAAAGCATGTAGCTTCTTTAAACGTTTTGGTGGCAACTTATTGGCCGCTGAATCGGGCTTGGGTGATAAGCCTAAGGTGAGCGATATTGTTGGCGTAGTACGCGTAATGCTGAAAGCCTACGACGAAGGCAAACTGGACCGGGTATACCTGGTGTTTAATGACTTCGTTAATACAATGACGCAAAAGCCGGTGAGCAACCAATTACTGCCTTTGCCAAAGTCAGAAGACAAAGAGTATCAGCATCGCTGGGACTACATTTACGAGCCGGATCCAAAAGAAATTCTGGAATCCTTAATGGTTCGTTACATTGAGTCTCAAGTGTATCAGGGAGTAGTCGAAAACATCGCATCTGAGCAGGCTGCTCGAATGGTGGCGATGAAAGCAGCTACCGATAACGCAGGCAATCTGATTGATGATCTGCAACTGGTATACAACAAAGCGCGTCAGGCTGCGATTACGCAAGAAATCAGCGAAATCGTCAGCGGTGCGGCAGCGGTGTAGGCAAAGGTTTAAAAGAGATAACGAGGACAAATTATGAGTCAAGGTAAGGTCGTCCAAATCATCGGCGCCGTTGTGGACATTGAGTTTCCACAAGATGCGGTTCCTGGTGTATACGACGCACTTCAGGTCATTGACGGAGACCTGTCAGGCTTAACCCTGGAAGTGCAACAACAATTAGGTGGTGGCGTAGTGCGGACAATCGCACTGGGTACTACTGATGGTCTTAAGCGTGGCCTGGCAGTGAAAAACACTGGCGAGCCAATTATGGTACCAGTAGGTACTAAAACGCTGGGCCGTATTATGGATGTACTGGGTAACCCGATTGATGAAGCGGGCCCCATCGGTGAAGAAGACCGTATGTCTATTCACCGTGCAGCACCTAGCTACGAAGAACAGTCAAACAGCCTGGAAATCCTGGAAACAGGTATCAAGGTAATCGACCTGGTTTGCCCATTCGCTAAGGGTGGTAAAGTTGGTCTGTTCGGTGGTGCCGGTGTTGGTAAAACTGTAAACATGATGGAACTTATCCGTAACATCGCTATCGAGCACAGTGGTTTCTCTGTATTCGCTGGTGTTGGTGAGCGTACTCGTGAAGGTAACGATTTCTATCACGAAATGAACGACTCTAACGTACTGGATAAAGTATCTCTGGTATACGGTCAGATGAACGAGCCACCGGGTAACCGTTTGCGTGTTGCTCTGACTGGTTTGACAATGGCAGAGAAATTCCGTGACGAAGGCCGTGATGTACTGTTCTTCGTAGATAACATCTACCGTTATACTCTGGCAGGTACTGAGGTATCAGCACTGTTAGGTCGTATGCCATCAGCAGTAGGTTATCAGCCTACTCTGGCTGAAGAAATGGGTGTTCTGCAGGAGCGTATTACGTCAACCAAGACTGGTTCAATCACGTCTATTCAGGCGGTATACGTACCAGCCGATGACTTGACTGACCCGTCACCAGCCACCACCTTTGCTCACTTGGATGCAACGGTAGTACTGTCTCGTGATATCGCGTCTTTAGGTATTTACCCTGCGGTAGATCCTCTGGACTCTACATCACGTCAGCTGGACCCTCTGGTTATCGGTCAGGAGCACTATGACATTGCCCGTCGTGTGCAAACTGTACTGCAGCGTTATAAAGAACTGAAAGACATCATTGCGATTCTGGGTATGGACGAGCTGTCTGAAGAAGACAAGCTGGTAGTAACCCGTTCTCGTAAGATTCAGCGCTTCCTGTCTCAGCCGTTCTTCGTAGCAGAAGTATTCACCGGCGCGCCAGGTAAATATGTATCGCTGAAAGACACTATCAGTGGCTTTAAAGCGATTCTAGATGGCGAGTACGACGAGCTTCCGGAACAGGCCTTCTACATGGTTGGCTCAATCGAAGAAGCAGTAGAAAAAGCCAAGAAAGCGTAAGGCTAGCGGGTGGGCATAGTTCCACCCTTCTCTAGCACGCTGACTACCTACTTTAGGAGGTTTACATGGCAGCAATGACAGTTCATCTGGATGTGGTAAGCGCGGAAGAGCAAATCTTCTCTGGTCGCGTTGAAACCCTGCAGGTGACAGGTAGCGAAGGTGAGCTGGGTATTCACCCGGGCCACGCGCCACTAATCACTGCAATTAAACCTGGTATGGTGCGTTTGGTTAAACAGCACGGTGATGAGGAAGTCATCTACGTAGCCGGTGGTGTACTTGAAGTACAGCCTGGCAATGTTACCGTGTTGGCTGACACGGCAGTTCGTGCAGAAGATCTGGACGAACAGGCCGCGACAGATGCAAAACGTCGTGCAGAAGAGCACATCGCCAATCCAGGCGCTGACTTTAATTATGCAGAAGCTGCCCAGCAGCTGGCTGAAGCTATTGCTCAGCTGGACTTGATCCGCAAACTGCGTAAATAAACGTAAGCAATATATGCTTTGTATAAAACCCGGCCTCTGGCCGGGTTTTTTATTACATAACGCAAAAAAGTAAAAAAATGCGATGACTGACAATTGGCAGCAGCGGTTTGTCAAAGTAAACTAGCGCGCGTTTTTTGCTCAGCAAATAACCATAATAAAAATAATAATAATCAGGCATTCACAGCCTGTATCAAGACAAACAACAATGTTGAGGACTTTGACGAATACGGATAAGGCCTTATGAAACTCAGTGTACAACCTCCAGCCCCTATTGGTCAGTCGGTTTGGCGACTACCAGTGTTTTACGTTATTGCCGCGATGGCGCTGCAGTATGCGTTTTTTGCTGTCTATCATTCTGCTTCGTACAATGACTGGCAGGTAAGCTTTTTGTTTGACCTGACCAGTTTGATGGCATGGTTTACGGCGGCTTTCTGGGTAGCACTGCGATTGATTTACCGCCAGCTCAATTCTGCGGTATTGGGATATTTGCTGGACACCAATCATCTGGGCCGGATGAGCTTTTTTCGTAAACGGGCCATCACGCGGCTCAGAAATCAGGCTTTGTTCGCTGTTGTGCCAGCCGGTGCGGTGTGGTTATTTCAGTTTCAGGGACTGTTGCCTGGCTCTTTAAGTCGTGCATTTGAGCAGTTTGCCAGCCTGCTGTTCTGGTTCTCCATGACTCTGTTTATCCTGCAGTGCTGGTCATTGCCGCAGTTTATCTACAAATACTTCCTACGCCATGTACCTGACTCTGTGGTGGCTATCAGTCAGCAAAAGCAGCTGACCAGCGTGTTACGCAATGTACTGATAATGAATGTGGCGGCCATTTTGGCATTGCCGGTGTTTATGCTGTTAGGACAGTACCTTGCCCTGCCCTGTCTGTTGACGACGCTGGTGTTCAGCGCTGTAGTATTACACACCCTGGCTGTGATGGTGCGGGCTGGACACAACGGCGCTCATTTTGTGCAGCAGGCTATCAATCGTATTGAGAAAAAGCAGTATTATCTGAAGCGTAAATCCAAACATCGCGAAGATGCGCTGCGCCATGCGTATAAAAAGCTGGAAGTACAAAAGCAGCAGCTGCGGCAATTACCCGTGTCCCTCTTATCTGCCCGACTGGTAGCCTTGCTGGTGGCCTGCTGCTTTTTGCTGCTGGCTGTGTGGCGTGTGACCGCTGTTTAGCGGCGGTGCTCTGGTGGTCCCTGCCAGTAAGACTGCATAGCCTGCTGAAGTGCATACAGCGGGCTGCTGTTAAACTGATACCCTGCATCAAGACAATACGCTACAGCCTCCAGGGTCGACAAACTATGCGTCAGTCTGGTGTGCCTGATGGCATAATCTGAGTCAGGTGCAAGAGTAAAGTGCCAGCGCGGCAGACTTTGCAGCCAGACAGAGCGCTGCATCATTCCATACGCCTGTTTCCACGAACCGTCTATCACAATCACCACTTCAGGCAACGATGTCTTAAATGCGGCCGACTCAATGGGCTGGCTATGTTCATCAGGATACAACACAGCGCAGTGCCGGGATGCCAGGCTATCAATGACCTGCTCGTGTAACTGCTGTTCTGTGATAATGGCGCAGTTGGTCAGACCCAATGCCACCAGCCGGGCTGTATTTTTGGCATGGCCGGCCTCTTTGCTATGCTGCACGATAATAATATCGGCCGGTGCCGGTTCAGGGCTGACAAAATCGCACAGACAGGTTGAAACCGGATACTGGCACTGGTCACAATAGGCACGCATAAAAATTCGCTGCTACACTTAAAAGTATCA
The DNA here is from genome assembly GCF_005222225.1 of Salinimonas lutimaris. Classification (GTDB taxonomy): domain Bacteria; phylum Pseudomonadota; class Gammaproteobacteria; order Enterobacterales; family Alteromonadaceae; genus Alteromonas; species Alteromonas lutimaris. The sequence goes on along the minus strand of NZ_CP036536.1, from coordinate 4,102,499 downwards.
AAGTATGCCTAACTCAAACCGTTATACGCAAATTTATGCCGTGGTGACCCTGATCCCGACCGGTCAGGTGGCATCCTACGGCCAGATTGCTGATCTGGCCGGGCTTCCGGGGCGCGCCCGGCTGGCCGGCAAAGCATTAAAAGACAGTACAGGGCACGACCTGCCCTGGCATCGGGTAGTACGTGCAGATGGCACACTGGCCTTTCCTGCCGGTAGTGAAAAAGCCCGTGAACAACGCGAAAAGCTGCTGTCAGAAGGTGTGACAGTTAATAACATGCGGGCAGATATAAAACGCTATGGCTGGCAACCTGATCTGTATACTATGCTGCATAAAATAAGCAGTTGATTCTGCTTGCAGTAATAATAAAAAACAGGCCTTAACAGGCCCCTTATTCTAGCGAATAATTCATGGCACAAAATGATTTAAAAGTTATCAGTATTAATGAGTTAGCCCCGGGAATGTTTGTTAATCAGATTACTGAACAGTCCGGCAAACTCAAGCTTACTACACAGGGAAAGGTGACCTCGCAGTCTATCGTAGACTCGCTGCGACAACGTGGGGTTAAAAAACTGATCATTGATTTGTCAAAACAATTCGATCCCAGCGGAGAACAGCCGGTTCAGACTAGCGCGCCGGTAAAAGCCCCTCAGCCCAAAGCAACGTTTGCCCAGGAGATGGTGCGCGCTGAAAAGCTGCACAAGCAAGGTAAGGCGATCCAGCAAGCTTTGCTGGATTCGGTCAGTAAAGGGCTGCCCTTTGACGACAAAATTCCCCGGGAATTTTCCCACAAGCTGGTGGAGTCCATGGAGCGTAACCCAGATGCTCTGCTGTGCTTGAGTAAAATTCGGGAAAAAGACGATTACCTGTTGGAGCATTCGCTGAATGTGGCCATTATTCTGGCTAACTTTGGTCAGTTCATTGGCATGAATGAACAGGATGTCAGTGAGCTGGCCTATGCCGGATTATTACATGACATGGGAAAAATCCGCGTACCTGATGAAATTTTACATAAACCGGGCCGCCTGACAGACCCGGAAATGGATGAAATGAAAAAGCATGTGGAGTACGGGGTGCAGGCGCTGGAAGCTGCCAGTATTGATACCACCCTGATCCGGGTCGTCAGTGAACATCATGAGCGTCTTGACGGTAAAGGCTATCCGGCAGGCACGGCCAGTGATGACATTTCTCATGCCGGACGCATGCTGGCAATTGCAGATATGTATGATGCTCTGACTGCGGATCGCTGCTATAAAGCGGGCATGCCGAGTCAAAAAGCACTTAAGATTCTGCTGGATGAAACCCCGCACAAGCTGGATAAGCAACTGGTATTGCGGTTTATTAAATGCATGGGGGTTTATCCGGTTGGTAGTCTGGTAAAACTGTCCAGCGATAAACTGGCTATGGTGCTCAGACAAACCACCTCGCCCACTGAGCCGGTGGTAAAAGTCTTTTACAGCCTCAAAGGTGGCCACTTTCTTGAACCCAAAGACATGGATATTCAAAAAGAGCCGAATATCACGGTAGAATGTGCAGTACTGGCCAGTGACTACGACATTGATTTTAATCGTTTCTTTGAACGTTCTATCGCGGTGTAGTGATAACGCTACACCGCAACCCTGTGATGATCAGGCAAGCGGTCGTATTGCACCTGCTGATGCTCGCTTATTCAAGCCAGATTCAGTTTCATGCGGGTATGCTGGTCATCCAAATAACAGGCCAGGGGCTGGAATGACTTTTGCAGTTACCTGGTTAACGGGCAGCGTATAGTGACTGCCTGACATTTATTCTGTGATTAACGAGGATGTTATGAAAAAAACTCTGATTGCCGGCGTTGTGGCCATGGCAGTATCTGTTGCTGGCTGTGCCAATAGTCCTTCTAACACTCAAAAAGGCGCGGGTATTGGTGCTGTTGTCGGCGCGCTGCTGGGTAAAGCCACAGGTGACAACGACAAGAGCCGTTACGCCTGGGGCGCTGCGGTTGGTGCCATTGCCGGTGGTGCTATCGGTAACTACATGGACCGCCAGGAAGAAGCGTTACGTAATGAGTTATCCGACACTGGCATTCAGATTGTCCGTGAAGGCGATAAGTTAAAACTTATCATGCCCGGTGATATCACCTTTGCTACTAACAGCGCTGCGATCAGTACCGATTTTAATCCGGTACTCAATGATGTTGCCACTGTGATCAACGAATATGAAAAAACGGTGTTGCTTATCAAGGGCCACACTGATGACACCGGCGCCGAAGCGTATAATCAGACCTTATCTGAGCGTCGGGCCCAGTCAGTGAAAAACCTGCTGACCACTTACAGTGTTAACCCTAAGCGGATCACCACGGTCGGTATGGGTGAGTATCAGCCTAAAGTCCCTAATACCAGTGAGCAGAATCGTCAGCAGAACCGTCGTGTTGAGCTCGAAATTCAGCCGCTGACAGAATAATCCGCTGTTTTTAAATAAGCGCAAAGGCGATGTGTACACATCGCCTTTTTTATGGCTGCGAAAATTGTTTTATCTGCCCGGTAATGTCATCGGCCAGTGCGTTAGGGACCGGTATGGCCAGATGATACTGGGTGATTTTCCAGGTATTGTTCTGTTTGATTAGCACGCCGGTGCCTCGGGTCACGCCAAGACTCTGATTGCTCAGCAGTTCGTCAAACCAGGCCACCTGCTCGTCAGGACTAAGGTAAATATGTCGGCTGGTGGTGGTATAAGTCCACCCTGTGCCGTTATCAAATGCAGGCTTGGCATACTGCTTAAATTCTTGCTGGGTCCAGGTTTCTGATGCATCTGTACCGATAAAAATGGCATCGTTAGTATACAGGCTGAAATAGCCCTCCCAGTCAGCCTGTGCCGCGCGCTGGTGAAGTTTGTCCAGTACCGTGCCCACCTGCTGTTGATTGTCGTTGTGGGCGTTTCCAGGCGCCGGTAGGGATAAACACGCCAGTAAGATGCCGCTAGCCAGTATTTTCATGATCGGTTTCGCTTATTGTGCTTTTACTTATTCTGTCAGCTCAGGTTACACTGCGCCCAGTTCAGTGCAAGTGAGTACCCACGATGAAAACTATTTTTGCCATGCTGTTAACCCTGATGATCAGCGGCTGTGCCACGCTGGCGCAAATGTCAGCCTATACGGTGTCTGACAGCGAACTGGAACAGGTGCTGGACGGGCAGCTCAGTAAGCTTCAGAAAAAGTCGTCACTGGCCGGCATTCCACTGCTATTAAATGTGGATGACATGACTGTTACCATCGGCCCTGACGGCAAAGACGTGGTGCGGCTGGGCACGAAAGCCACCGCCAGTATCAGTGCGTTTGGTTTCAGCTATCCGGCTAAGGTCAGTCTGGAGCTCGAAGGCACGCCCTATTACGACAGCGAACAAAAAGCTATCTTTGTGCGCTCCCTGTCGCTGCTGGACAGCTCTATTGATGCCGGTGGCTACAAGGGGAACCTGGCGCCGGTGAGCGGTGAGTTTATGAAGCTGATTAATGGTTATCTGGCTTCTAATCCGGTATATGAACTGGATACCACCAACAAAGCCATCAAACTGCTTTCCACCGTGCCACTGCAACTTAGCGTTGAGCAGGGCAAGTTATCGCTGCGTCCTAAATCTTAACACTGTGGCTAACGCCGGGGCGCACATGCCCCGGAGTTCTCTTTACTCTGGCACACATGATGCTGTCAGGCGAATGACTGCCCGTCGGGCGTGATGGTTTGTTGCCATTGTCTGAGTGCATCAATGTGTTCCGGGCCGATACCACAGCAGCCACCGATAATGCGTGCTCCCTGTTCATACCAGGTTTTTGCATATGCCAGATACTGTTGTGGCGTCAGTTCCCGAATACCCATCTCCTGAGAATTTGCCAGATGCTCTGTGCCAATAGGCGCAAAATTATTGGCATATACACCAAGTAATAGCGTTGATGAATCATCACTGAGCGCTTCTTTTGCCTGAGTTAATGCTGCACTCATAGCCTCAGGCACCGAGCAATTAAACAGAACACCAGCCGCGCCGGCAGCCGCCGCCAGAGCTACCGCACTTTCTACCGACTGACCTGAGCGCAATGTCGATGTTTCGCTATTGTCATCAGACAGGGTAAATGCATAGAAACAAGGCTTTGAAGACTGGCGGGCGACCGGAATAACTGCGTTAAGCTCTTCCAGACTGGCAATGGTTTCTGCTATCCATAAATCTGCGTATGGGGCCTGTTCATCCAGCAGCATTTGGTAAATAGCGATGGCCTTTTCTGCATTAAATAAATCCGGGCGGTAACTGCCCATTGGTGGTGGTAGCGAGCCTGCAACCTGTACCTTAGAAGATGCCTTGTCAGCAGCCTGACGGGCCAGTTGGCCGGCCAGCCGGGTCAGCGCCGCGCCCTGTGTCTGATAAATATCTTCACCTAAGTGAAATGGCACACAGGCGTAGCTGTTAACGGTAATAATCTCTGCTCCGGCATCAATAAATCGCTGATGTGCTTTTAAAACAGTTTGCGGTGCTTCCATTAGCGCCTGGGCACTCCAGTAAGGACGTGAAAAAGGCGCCCCAGATGCTTTCAGTTCACGGCCCATCCCGCCGTCTAATAAGGTAAATTGTGACATGACTCTCTCAGGGTTGACTAGTTGGCTGCTACCTTAGAGCAAAGCGTTTTTTCTGAACATGTATTTCAGCGTAAACTGTAACAGAACGCACTCAAATTAAACGATATTGACAAGAATATGTATCACCTTTCACGCTAAGCGCTCAGGCACATCTATGTTCATGCAAAGTTGCATGGTTTGGTATCTCAACCGAGCTGACCTTTGCCCTTTGGCGTTAGCAACAGGGGCACTTTTTACTAACCAGCTCGGTCGCCGGTCGTATTGTGCATAGAAGTTCGGTGTATGGCGCTGCCAAATGGTTTACCTATGGAAGTTGAATTGATCTGGCCGAGGAAATGGCGCAGTGGAATGGCCGCTGTTCTACTATCGTACCGGATATAGTCACCACAATTTTCTCTGATGAGCAAAACCTACCAGGCTGGACCCTGATAATGTGGCTGAAACAGTAATGTAAGCGGTGAATGCCGCGCCCCGAAATTCAGTACGCGAAGTGTTTTTTACACCAACCTTCTGATACAAAAAAGCCCGGCTCGGCCGGGCTCATAAAAAGCTTATTGATAAGCACCGCTGGCATAATGCAGCTCATAGCTGTGGCTGTAAATTTCAATAATGTTGCCAAACGGGTCTTCCATGTAAATCATGCGATAGGGCTTTTCACCCGGATAGTAAAAGCGTGGCTTGTCCATACGGCGTTTGCCGCCGGCATCAACAATCTTTTGCGCCAGCTCCTCAACATTGGGATCCTGCACGGCAAAGTGAAACACACCGGTTTCCCAGTATTTAAAGTTGTTATCCGGGTTCTTCTGCTGTTCAAACTCAAATAACTCAATACCCACTTTGTCGCTGGTGGACATATGGGCAATCTTGTAGCTGCCCCAGCCTTCACCAAACACATCAGTCGACATTTTGCCGATAGCACTGTTATCTTCTTTTACCTTGGTCGGTTCCATAATGGTGTACCAACCCAGTACTTCACTGTAAAACTCAACCGCTTTTTCCAGATCCGGTACTGAAATACCAATATGGGAAAACGAACGCGGATACGGCTTTTGCGCGGCCTGTTCCACCACAGACTGGGTGTCCTGCGCGGCGCTGGCTGCGGTCACTGGCAGGGCTGATACCGCCAGAGTGGTCATCATCATTAACAGTTGTTTTTTCATCATACCCTCAATCATCTAAGTTATCGGTGCAAGTGCCTTGCTGTTGAGAGATATAATAGGGATTGGCCGTGAAAATAAAAAATTATGGTTTGCTATTATTTTGATAAATTAAAATTATCATCTGTGTCCGGGTCAGTTGCAAAGCGTTTGTCCCGGGTACAAAAAAACCGCCAGAGCGGCGGTTTGTGTGAGTCAACAAAGTGGTTATTCGATGTTCTGGATCTGCTCACGCATCTGTTCAATCAGCACTTTCAGTTCCACGGCTGACTGGGTGATTTCTGTGCTGATTGACTTAGAGCCCAGGGTGTTTGCTTCACGGTTAAACTCCTGCATCATGAAATCCAGACGTCGACCGCAGGCGCCGCCTTTTTTCAGAATGTTGCGGGTTTCGCTCACATGAGAATTTAAGCGATCCAGCTCTTCGGCCACATCCACCTTTTGCGCCAGCATGATCATTTCCTGTTCAAACCGGCCGGCATCCAATTCAACCTTGGCCTCTTCAAAGCGGGTCTGAATGCGATCACGCTGCCATTGCATGATCTCTGGCATTTTTTGACTGACTTTGGCGACTTCCTGTTCAATGTTGTCCAGACGCTGTTCTATCAGACCTTTCAGGGTGCTGCCTTCATCTGCCCGGGCTTCAATAAACTGGGTCAGGGTATCGTCAAATGCGCTCAGCACCTGCGCATGAATCTCATCCATATCGGCTTCTTCTGATGCAATGACGCCAGGCCAGCGCAGTACATCCAGCGGGTTGACCCCGGTCGACTGACCGTGCGACTGCACCCAGTCCGCGGCGTGCATCACTTCTTTGGCCAGTGCTTCATTTAGGGTCAGCGTGGTGGTGGTTTTGTCGCTGGCCGTAAAGCGCAGCGCGCACTCTACCTTGCCGCGCTGCAAACGCTTTCGAAAACGCTCGCGCAGTACCGGCTCCAGAGAGCGGAATTGTTCGGGCAGGCGGAAGTAGGTTTCCAGAAATCGCTGGTTAACCGAGCGGACTTCCCATACTGCTGAGCCCCAGTCTTGTTTTATTTCGCTGCGCGCGAATGCTGTCATGCTATAAATCATACGCTTCTTCCGTTGCTGTTTGCGCCACGTTTGCCGCATTTTGGCTGTGATTTGATCATACGCCAATACCTCCTGTTATGCCCAACTTAAATGTACTGCGTTCTTTGTTTCAATTTATAGGTACAATTACGTTATACTTTTGGCCTACATTTTTAAGCTCAAGCGTTGATGCGCCTGACTTCTAGGAGAACACTATGCGTCCAAGCGGCAGAACCGCCAGTCAAATCCGTCCGGTAACCATTACCCGTAACTTTACCTGCCATGCTGAAGGCTCGGTATTAATTGAGTTTGGTAACACCAAGGTACTGTGTAATGCCACTGTTGAGGAAGGTGTTCCACGGTTTATGAAAGGCCAGGGCAAAGGCTGGGTAACCGCTGAATACAGCATGTTGCCCCGCTCTACGCATACCCGTAGTCAGCGTGAAGCTGCGCGAGGTAAACAGGGCGGCCGTACGCTGGAAATTCAGCGTCTGATTGCCCGCTCTTTGCGTGCTGCCATTGATTTAAAACTACTGGGCGAAAACACCATCACCCTGGACTGTGATGTGATTCAGGCTGATGGCGGCACCCGTACTGCCTCTATTACCGGTGCCTGTGTGGCGCTGGTTGATGCCCTGACCTACATGCGTACCAAAGGCATTATCAAAACCAACCCGCTTAAACACATGATCGGTGCCCTGTCGGTGGGTGTGTACAAAGGCACGCCTATTGCCGATCTTGAGTATCTGGAAGACTCAGAGGCAGAAACTGACATGAACGTGGTGATGACCGATACCGGCAAACTGATTGAAGTTCAGGGTACAGCAGAAGGCGAACCGTTCTCGTTTGAAGAGATGAATGAGATGCTGGAGCTGGCTAAGCACGGCCTGCGCGAAATCTTTGATGAACAAAAAGCCGCACTGGCATAAATAAGGGGAGCGGCTGTGAAAGATTATCAACGCGCATTTATCGAGTTTGCTATTTCCCGGGAAGTACTGAAGTTTGGTGAGTTCACTCTAAAGTCCGGCCGCCAGAGTCCTTATTTCTTCAATGCCGGCCTGTTTAACCGGGGCGGCGATCTGGCCAAACTGGGCCGTTTTTATGCCGCCGCGCTGACAGATGCAGGGATAGATTTTGATGTGCTGTTTGGCCCGGCCTACAAAGGAATTCCGATTGCCACTACCACGGCGGTGGCACTGGCTGATCATCATGATCTGGATGTGCCTTACTGCTTTAACCGCAAAGAAGCCAAAACGCATGGCGAAGGCGGCAATCTGGTAGGCAGCCCGCTGGCCGGTAAAGTGATGCTGGTGGATGATGTGATCACCGCCGGAACTGCGATTCGAGAGTCAATGACCCTGATTGAGCAAAATCAGGCGAGCCTGGCTGGTGTACTGATTGCGCTGGATCGTCAGGAGCGTGGTCAGGGAGAACTGTCTGCCATTCAGGAAGTCGAGCGCGATTTCGCTACCCAGGTGGTCTCTATTGTGAGTCTGGCTGATGTGGTGACCTACCTGTCTGAACAGGGTGGGCAGGATGAGCGCATTGCCGCCATCAACACGTATCGTGAAAATTACGGAATTTAACTGTGACAGCATCACACACCTTTACTGACGCCGATTATCAGCTAGATGCTCAGGGCCTGCGATGCCCGGAGCCGGTGATGATGATACGTCTTAAGGTCAGAAAGATGACCGACGGAGAAACCCTGTACGTGACCGCCGATGATCCTTCGACCTCCAGAGACGTGCCCAGTTTCTGCCGGTTTATGCAACATACATTACTGGCATCACAAACCGAGCAGGTGCCCTATCAGTATCTGATCAAAAAAGGCGTGTAACCCACGCCTTTTCTTTTTGCTGCAATCAGGTTTTGTGATAGCGGCTTTCCAGTGCACAGAACAAGCCGAAAGTAAAAAAGCCTGCGCCAACCACAATGACTCCAATTTGTCCGAATGGCTGCTGCATGATGGTATTGAGTGCCTCTTTAAGGCCGCCTGCCTGTTGCGGGTTTGATACTAGAGCGGCATGGACAAAAAAGCTGCCAACCAGAATATACACCACACCGCGGGCAAAAAAACCGGCCCGGCCAACAATACGGGCGACTTTCTTTAAGGCTTCAGTCATCGCTGTCAGTTCAAATTTATCCATGAAGTCTGCTTTAAACGCATGCCGAAACTGAATGACAGAAAATGTGATAATCAGCCCTCCGCCTATCAGTACCACCCACCAGCCCCAGGTTTGCTGCATCAAAGACGATGACATCTGCTCACTGCTGCTTTGCCCACTGTCACTGCGGGCGCCAAGAAACACCTTTATGGCCAGATAGGTGCCGGTGGTATACAAAATACCGGAGACAAAATAAAACAGGCGCATCACGATGCCTTTGGCATCATTGTTCAGGTTATCGGCATTCAGTAAGGCCTGAGTAAAGCGCCACAGCACATAACAAGCCATCCCGATAATCACCAGACCAAGCAGAGTTTGCCCGAATGGCTGACTGAGCAGTGAGATAAAAACAGATTTCTGGGAGGGCGTGTCGCTACGAATACTTCCGGCTGCCGCGCTGATAATCAGCACGCCCAGCAGGCAATAAACGACGGTTTTGGCTGCATAGCCGCCAAAGGCTAAGGCTTTTCTGAAATTATCCGGCACATCCTGTCCTGTTTTGTTATTGGTCAGAACAGTTTGTACGTACAATATCAGATAATGTTTACCTTATTTGTTATCGGTCAGCGCTTTTAGAAGAATATTTTGAAGTGTGCGCTTACTCACCTTGTCATTACAGTGAATCTCGCTGATGTGAAATACACCCGGGCTTACCATACACTGCAGGGCCTGCTCACTGACAGCCAGTTGCACATACCGGTGCGAAGCTGCAGCCGGCTTACACATTAGTGTGGCTTTGCCAAAGTGGTCGCAGCAGGCTGCTCATTATCATCCAGCGACTGCATCACCGACCGGATCAGGCTGGCAATGTCTGGCTCAGCTGCATACAGAGGTTGTAAAGCAGCCAATTGCTGCTGACTTTGCTCAAGCAGGTATTGTGCAACATCGGCTTCGCCCTGATTTTCATACTGAGACGCCATATACAGAGCCAGCGCACCATAAGCCAGGAAGTCTTCGGCCAGGGTTTGGGTACTGGTCGCCGGGTTATGCAGCGACAGGATCACCGTCCGGGCGATTTCAAACGCCTCGCCGGTGTATTCAAATGCCTGCGCATTATTGCCTTGTTCCAGCGCGCGACGTGCAGCGGACTGCGCGATGACGCGTTGTTCCCGGGCCAGGCCCGGATCAAGCTGTAGCTGCTTTTGCCGGTCGGCAGTTAAAAAATGGGTTTTCATGTGCAATTCCTCCGACGGATAAATTAATGCAAATGAGAACTATTATCAAGTTTGTTGTTACCCGATTATCCTTACCGCGACACTTAGAACAGCGTACTGATATACCATAGTGCCAGCACCAGCGCGGTCAGCCCCGTAATCGCCCAGCCTTTGTATTTGCGAATAAAATGCTCGGCTTTATTGCCGGCAATATACACCACCAGCGCCAGCCCGAAATAGCGAATACTGCGTGCGATAACCGTCGCTGCCACAAACAGCGCCAGCGAGTATTTGGTGGCCCCTGCTGCCAGCATGGCAATTTGAAACGGAATGGGGGCAATACCCAGCGTCATCACAAACCAGAACCCCTGATTCTGCATTTGCTGTTTTACCTGCTCGAACTGCTGCTGACTGGAAAAGGTCTGAATCACCCAGTCGCCGACCAGGCCGAATAGATAGTAGCCCAGCCCGTAGCCAATGATTGCGCCCAGCAAACAGCCTATGGTAGCCATCAGCGCAATCATCCACAGCTTGTCACGCCTGGCCTGCATCAGTGGCACCATCACGGCTTCAAGGGGAATGGGAACGATAGTCGACTCCAGCAACGATGCTACTGTGATCCCCGACAACATATTTTTTGACCCTACCAGTTGTCGGGTGTGGTGCTTCAAACGCGATGTAATTCCCATAAACTCCTGCTATTGCACAAAGACTTCCCCACCCTTCATCACAAAGGATACCGACATCATTACGCTGATATCCTCAAGCGGGTTCCCTTTTACCGCCACAATATCTGCTATTTTGCCCGGCTCCAGCGTGCCGTAATCGTCGTTGATGCCCAGCATGGTAGCAGCATTCGCCGTGGCACTGCGTAAGGCCTGGGCGGGGGGCATCCCAGCCTCTACCATGTAACCAAACTCTTTGGCATTGTCACCATGGGCGGAGACTCCGCTGTCTGTACCAAAGGCAATATTGACCCCGGCCTGATGCGCCCTGGCGAAGGTGTCCTGAATCAGAGGCCCGATTGCGGCGGCTTTAGGACGCACCAGCGCAGGAAAATAACCATCGATAGCGGCTTTTTCTGCCACAAACTTACCGGCCAGTATGGTCGGCACATAGTAGGTATTATGCTTTTTCATCAGGGCAATGGCTTCCTGGTCCATGTAAGTGCCGTGCTCAATAGAGGTCACCCCGGCGCGAATCGCCCGCTTCATGCCTTCCTTGCCATGGGCATGCACGGCCACGGTCATACCATAATCTGTCGCCGTACTGACAATCGCGCTGAGCTCATCATTCATAAACTGCGGGTTCTGACCACTTTTCGCCACGCTGAGCACACCACCGGTGGCGGTAATTTTTATCACATCTGCGCCATCCTGGTAGCGCTGGCGTACCGCCTGTCGGGCTTCACTGACGCCGTTTATCACGCCGGCCTCAGGACCGGTGTCCGGGCGCAGATGACGGGCCATGCCATTACTGGGATCAGCATGGCCCCCGGTGGTCGCGATGGACTTCGCGGCAGTGTAAATACGCGGACCGGGCAGTAAGCCTTGGTTGATGGCATTACGCAGGGCAACGGTTTCGTTGTAACTGTCGCCGAGGTTGCGCACCGTGGTAAACCCGGCTTGCAAGGTAACCTTTGCATAATGCGCGGCCTTCAATGCGTAGTCTGCCTCATTCAGCGTGTATCGCTCCATATAGGTTTGCGGACCTCCGTGCTGCGAGGATAAATGCACATGCATATCCATCAGCCCCGGCATCACGGTGCTGTTGGTCAGATCAATCAGGGTGTCGTTATTACCTGCCTGCTGATAGCCATCCCGGATGGACGTGATCCTGCCTTTTTCGATCACCAGGGTTTGCCGGGAATGCAGGGTATCGCTGGTGGCATCAAATACCTGGCCGGCATGGATAACGGTTGCCGCCTGGGCCAACGGGCTGAGTAACAGGGTAATGGCAATGAGAGTGGCGGAATAGGTCGGGGTCATAGTGTATCCGGTGTTTTTTTAACCTGGTTTACACTAATGTACTGCGCGGATGCACAAGGTGCAATCAGCCTGCGCCTGTCAGGCTGATCAGACTGTAAACCACACCTTATTCTGCCGGTAGTTCACCAATTATGAAAGGTTCCATTTCACTGGTCACAAACAACTGCTGTAGGTTACCACGGGTGCGGCTGTCAGCCTGTTCTATGAGTTGATAATAGACATTTTGATGTAACCGGGCCCACAGGTTGCGCCTGACACAGACATAAGGAATCGGGTGACTGTCCGGGGCTTCCAGGCCTGGCGGTGGCTGGCGTAGCTGCATGGGGTGGTTAGATGACAGGGTCAGGGTGTCGCCCACGTTGGTGGTTAGCACGATGGCATCATCCTGCTGGCTCCACTGAGTGATCAGAAAGGGTACATCTTCAACAGTGATACCGATTTTTTCTACCGGGGTCACCAGAAAGTAACTGTCCTGTTCTTTCTTGACCACGGTGGAGAACAACCGGACCAGCGCCCGGCGTCCAATAGGTGTGCCCTCGTAATGCCAGCTGCCATCGAGTTTGATAGTCAGATTGATGTCACCACAAAACGGCGGATCCCATTTATCCACCGGCGGCAGGACGCGGCTGGTGTCACCGGCTGCGTCGCTGATTTTCTGGCCGAAATTACTCAGATCCATGGTCTTCCAGCAGCGCTTTAATTTCACGCAGCTTCGCCTTGATACGGCGCATGTTATCCGGGCCGGTGCGCAACAGCTGCTTTTGCGGCTGGCTCAGGTTTTCCAGTTGCGGGTCAGCATATTTGTAGGCCACCGAGTCACTGTACACCTCCACCGGAACCGGCACCTCGGGTGTGTCCAGCAGCTCATTGATGGCTTGCACTGCCACGCCATTGAATGACTCATCCGGGTCGCCAATTTCGGCATATTTTTCCTGAATCTGGGGCTGATAGTTTTTGTACAGCTCCAGCATGGACTCGTTGTCCATATTTTCCATCATCTGTACATACGGGGTATAACGCTTGTAGCTGGCTGCATCTATCCATTCCTTGCCCGCCTGTTTATAGACCCGGAAACTTTGCTCAGGGGCCTTTAACGGCTGCTCGTTAGCCAGCTCCTCGTTAGCCAGATTGGTCACCGATACCACAAAGCGCTGCAACAGGCCTTCGTCCACTAAAATAGAATTTACGGTGTCATCGGCAGTCAGTTCAGACAGCGATGTACGAATACCTTCATCGCTGGTATCCAGTGGTAGCGGCTCTGGTTCTGACTGTGGCTGATCGGCCATTGGCTCAACCTCGGCATCCGGGTCAATCTCAACGGTTTCAGGCTCTGGTGCAGGCTCAAAATCCAGCGGTTCATCCGATGAAGGTGGCAGGGTCATATCCTGTTCAGTGGTTTGTTCGGGTTCCTGCGGTTGCTCCGGTTCACTGGAGGGCCAGAAGATCACAGCCACAATCACAATAATAATTATGGCAATCAGCACAATGTGCGGGGGTACCGAGCGTTTTTCTGACGGGTCAGTCATAACAAATCCACCATGTTATTTTATCCTTGGGACTACAAAGGAAATCATACTCCTAACTTTTTTACCAAGAAAGGACTGTATTTACACAAAGGAGCAATTTCCATAATTCTACCTGTTTCCTACACCATCTTTGCAGAATTTGATCTGTTTGTGTGGTGAATTAACAGGTTTTTTGCCGATTTGGGCGTACTGGCTATGACCCTGTTTAGTGGAACAAAGTTGCGAATATTTAATCCTGTTTGAACCACCGGTGCGGTATGGTCTGCGTATACTTAGTGTGGATTAAAAAGCCGGAACAGACCCATGTACAAATTTTTGTTCAGTGACATTGCAGAACGTGCCATGCCGATTGATTATCTGGAGGTACAGTCGTTTGAGATGAATGTGTATCTGGTGCAGCTAACGGTGGGTGACAAACATGGTCTGGTCTATGACAACAAGGACCGCCCGATGCGGTTTTTCAGTGCCGGGCATATTCGTGAAGCCTTTGCCCATTGTCAGGTAGCCCAGTCCGTGATGGTACACGATACGCCCTACGAGGAGATGATCGGTGGTCCACCCAAAGCCAGTCAGCAAATGGCATTGCCATTTTCCATGACCCTGCCCTATTAGAAGGTGCGCCGGCTACACCATTGGCACGATGATCTGAATCAGCATACCGGCCACACTGCCGGCCGCAAAGCCAGTCCAGCCGTTATTGCCCCGATACCGGGCCAGAGTCGCGCCAAACAGGCCACACCACAGCATGGCTGAATACAGCGACAGCGTCGCGCCGCCGGTGCCACTGTCGGGCAAAAACATCAGCACGACAAACATCAGAGCCATGGCGCCACTTAAAAGCACCCAAACCGGATTTTTTCGATTGGAAAAGCTGTCTTGCGGGGTTGTTGAGGACATAAACACTGGCCTGGGTTGCATATGAATAAATATCATCATGCGCAACCCAGACCAGGGTTGCAATATTACAGATATAAGACTTTAGTGGTGATGGCCGCCAAAGCCTACTTCCAGCAGCGTAGCACTGCCGGCAAAGGTCAGGGTTTTGATATCACCCATGCCTTCTACATTCAGGGTATTGACCTGCGATGGCCACAAATCGCGCAGGGCATCGTGGCGAATCTGTAAACCTTCCAGAGCCGGTGGCTGTTCGGTTTCCTGATAAACCCAGAAGAACTTGCCTTCTGTTTCATAGCCAACGGTTTTCAGCCCCAGTGATTCACCCTGTGCATCAAGCAGACTAAAGCGCTTGACCACGTATTGAGCAAAATGCTGCTGGGTATTCGGGTCATCCAGAATATCGGCCTGTTTATCAAACAGCGCTTTAACCGCATGTTCTGCATCATGCAGATTAAACCGGTGCATCACCTCAATATTTTTAGTGTGCGGGTTAAACAGTACGGTGGTAATCGCTGCCTTTATCTGATGGGCCTGAGCCAGCTGGCATACACTTAACAGCAGGGCCAGCAGGCCCCACTGTAACGGCTTCAATACAGCCTTAGTCATCTTTTTGTGCACCTGCTTCTTTCAGTTTTTCCTTACTGTTCTGCATCAGGTCCATCGATACCCGGCGCGTGCTGTCCTTGGCCTTGTAGGCTTCAATCCGTGAAGGAATGATGCGACGCGGATAATGGTTGTTTTCCACATCCACATCAGCAGTTTCCCAGCGCGGGTCAACGGTCACACTGACCAGTTCCTTGTCTTTGTCCGTCACAATCAGTTTAGATACCGCTTTAGGAGTACGACGCCAGATTTCTGCCGGAATGCGCATCATTTGCGATGTGCCATCTGCAAATTCCATCTGCAGAATGATCGGCATAACCAGTCCGCCCAGATTAGAGAAGTCCATCACATAGTAGTTTTTGTCTTCTTTTACCGCACGTTCAAAGGCTTTACGTTCCCACGGCTCCAGTTTGTCCAGGAATTTGCGGTACTTGTTACGATCTTTGTTGGTTGGCGTGTACTGATCATTATCATCGTAATAATCTTTGATATCTTCAAAGCGATCGACCCACAGCTTGCGGCCTTCCTGCTCATTACGCTCTACGGTTAGCGATAATGGCTTGTCCAGTTCGGCCTCGCGCTCGCGTGACAAATCAATATCCGGATCTTCGGTATCCAGACGCAGTTTATATACCCGGTCTATCGCGATGTCCACATGGTCGGTACTGTAGAACCAGCCGCGCCAGAACCAGTCCAGATCCACCCCTGAGGCTTCTTCCATGGTGCGGAAGAAATCAGCCGGTGTTGGCCGCTTGAACATCCAGCGACGGGCATATTCCTGAAACGCAAAATCAAACAGCTCACGGCCTAAAATAGTCTCACGCAGAATATTTAACGCTGCTGCCGGCTTGGTATAGGCATTAGGGCCTAAGTGCAGTACCGAGTCAGACTGGGTCATGATTGGCACCTGAGAAGATGACTTCATGTAGCCTGTGACATCCCGGGGCTCCACACCCCATGGAATATTCGGATCCCATTCGCGTCCGGCCACACCGTCTAAAAAGCTGTTCAGGCCCTCGTCCATCCAGGTCCACTGACGCTCGTCAGAGTTCACAATCATCGGAAAATAGTTATGGCCGATTTCATGAATCACCACGCCAATCAAAAAGCGTTTTTCGGCCAGAGAATAGGTGCGTGAACCATCATCCTGCAACTCGGTGCGCGGACCATTAAAGGTAATCATCGGGTATTCCATCCCGCCTACCGGACCATTGACTGACTGCGCTACCGGATACGGATAGTCAAAGGTAAAGCGGTTGTACACATCTAAGGTATGAATAACCGATTCAGTGGAATACTTTTTCCACAGATCACCGCCTTCTTTGGGATAAAACGACATGGCCATCACCAGCGGCGTGTCTTTGTTATCCTGCTCAAAGCCACGGGCATCCCACATGAACTTACGGGAAGAGGCCCAGGCAAAATCACGGATGTCGTTTGCTTTAAAGTGCCAGGTTTTGGTTTTGCTGGTGCCGGCTTTTTCGTTTTCCAGCGCTTCTTCGGCGGTCACGATAAACACTGGACGATCAGCATCTTTCGCCTTTTCCAGACGCTTACGCTGGGTGCTGGTCAGTACCTCTTTGGGGTTTTGCAGCGTACCGGTAGACGACACAATATGGTCGGCCGGAACGGTAATGTTCACCTCATAGTTACCGAACTCCAGGGTGAATTCTCCCCGGCCGATAAACTCTTTATTCGTCCAGGCTTCATAATCAGTGTAGGCTGCCAGACGCGGGAACCATTGCGCCAGCAAAAAGATATCATTACCACCGTCACGGGCATCATCCGGGAAGTGCTCATAGCCGGAACGGGCTGAGACCGCATCTTCTTCAACAATATTGTAAGCAAAATCAATCGACAGCTTGGTTTGCTGGCCGGATTTGAGCGGCGCAGGTAAATCAACCCGCATCAGGGTGCCCACAATCACATGATTAAGCTTGTTGCCCGAACCATCTACCACCTTTTGAATGTCGTAACCCAGTTCGGTGTCATCCACGAACTGCTGGCGACGCAGGGCTTCCATACTCAGCTGTGCAGGCTTGTCGTCAGACGCTGACTGAGTCGCCGGCCCCCGGTTTCCGATGCCACCGAAGGTCGTGGTCAGAGCCGACATTGAATCATCGCGGAATTTATTCTGATCCAGCTGAATCCACAGATAACGCAGTGTATCTGGGGAGTTATTGTGATAAGTGATTTGCTCAGAGGCCTGCAAGCGACGTTTGGCCTCATCCAGCTTAACATTGATGACGTAATCAACCTGTTGTTGCCAGTACTGATGACCCGGCTCACCGGCAGCATTACGATACACATTCGGAGTGGGAAGGGATTCTTCAAGTTGTCTGAACTTATCCTCGAAGTCGCCTTTTGTTTGTTTTATTGCCGAATCTGCGGCGGCCGGTAGCGTGACCAATGTCACCACTGCGGCCATTAACAGGCTCAGTCGGTTCTGTCGTTTGCTCATGCAGTTTCCTTGCAAAGAAAGCTTATTATTAGAGTTGAAACGCCTATCTTAGCGGTAAATGACGATGTTGTGCAGGTTTTGGCCTTATTCAATCAAAATTTCACCGTAAATTAACACCTGTATCCTTATCGAAAAAACGCATTTTAACGCCTAAAAAGACTTTTTAAGTGGTCAGAAACTAGCGTATTCTTGCCATACAAACCTCTTTTGTGTCTTTTGTTCTGTTATGAGCAACATTACGTGGCAACGCGCCGTTATCAAGATTGGCAGTGCATTGATTGCGCCTGATGGCGTACAGTGCAGTGCCCAATATTTACTTCCTATTGCCCGCTTCATTACTGCCAGTCTGCAGGCGGGTAAGCAAGTTATTGTGGTCTCCAGCGGCAGTGTTGCTGCCGGGCGCAGTAAAGTGCCGATTTCCCATCCCGCTTCAATTGCCGAGAAGCAGGCGATGGCTGCCATTGGTCAAATGCAGATGATGGCAAACTGGCAGCGCTTTTTTGATATTCCCTGCGCGCAGATTCTGCTGACCGCGGATGATTTGCGCGACCGCAAACGCTACGTGAATATTAAAAACACCCTGCGTGAGTTGATGAACCACGGCGCCCTGCCCATTGTGAATGAAAATGACACCGTGGCAGTGGATGAGCTGAAAGTGGGCGACAACGACAATCTGGGGGCGTACACCGCGCTGGTGGCACAGGCCGATACGCTCATCATCTGCTCGGATATTGACGGGCTGTATACCGCCGACCCGCGCAAAAACCCGCAGGCAACACTGATTGAGCGGGTACCTGAAGTAACGTCTGATATTTTTTCCCTGGCCGGTGGCGCAGGCACGGCGATGGGCACCGGTGGTATGCGCACCAAAATTGAAGCGGCGCAAAAGTGTACTAAAAGCGGTATTCAGACAGTGATCGTCAACGGCCGAAATGGTCAGGTGTTTGATGCCCTGCTTGACGGGCAGGTACAAGGCACCGTGTTTGAAGCGCAGCGCTCTGAGCTGAGTGCCCGCACATTGTGGCTGACGCATACCCTGAAAACCCGCGGCCAGCTGGTGGTCGATGCCGGGGCGAAAGACGCTCTGACCGAGCGGGGAGCGTCGTTGCTACCATCAGGAGTGTTACAGGTTCAGGGGCAGTTTAGCGCGGGTGACGCGGTAGATATTGTGTTTGAGGATGGGGCCATTGCCAAAGGCTTATCGCTTTATGATAGTAAAGACTTGCAAACTATAAAGGGCCTTAAAAGCAGGCAGATAGAGTCGGTGCTTGGTTACAGTCACGGTGGCGCGGTGGTGCATCGGGATGACATGGTGCTGATGAGTTAACCGGCTGGCCGGGCCGATTGTCGCACCCACAGTGGCGCTTTCCCCGGCAACCCCGTATGCTGATGGTTTTTACAGCGGAGCCACCTGATGACCGATTTTGCACCTTCACTGGCCGATTATCCGTTTTCCATGACCATTGAAACCCGGGCGCTGGATTGTGATGCGCTTGGCCATATCAGTAATGTTGTGTTTTACAGTTTTTTTGACACCGCAGTGAATCATTTTCTGGCCCGGCAGTGCGATCTGGATGTTGCCCACGATAACATCGTGCCGTTTGTATCCGGTTCACAGTGTCAGTACATCTCTCATGCCACCTACCCCGAAACCATTGCGGTGGGCATGCGGGTGCTGAAAACCGGACGCAGTTCTGTCACCTACGGATTATCGGTGTACGCCGGCGAAACCCGGCGCCGGGTGGCCCATGGTCAGTTTGTTCATGTGTTTGTAGAGCGGGATACCCAAAAAGCGGTGCCGATTCCGGCAGCCATCAAAGATGCCCTGAAATCGCTTAAAGGAGAGCCGGAATGAAAGGTGTAGTGCTTGATGCCGATACCCTGAACCCTGATGAGCTGGATTTACATGCTTTATATGCTCTGCCGGTAGACTGGACCCTCTATCCGCAAACCCTGCCAGAGCAAACACAGCAGCGTATTGCGCAGGCCGATATTGTGCTGACCAACAAGGTGGTGCTGGACGGCTCCCTGCTTCAGCATAGCCGCTGTCAGTACATCGGGGTGCTGGCCACCGGCACCAATAATATTGATACTGACTGGTGCACTGAGCACAATATCACAGTGGCGAATGTTGAGGCCTACGGTACCGGTTCGGTGGTTCAGCATGCACTGATGCTACTGCTTAATTTAACCACCTCGTTCCGGCAGTTTGATGCTGATGTTCAGGCCGGACAATGGGAAGCGTCACCGTTTTTTTGTTTAACCGGGCATCCGGTCAGTGAACTGGCCGGCAAACATCTGGTAATTGTTGGTCATGGTGAGCTGGGCCGTCAGTTTGACTCGGTTTGTCAGGCGCTGGGTATGCGCGTGACCGCCGCTGCCCGTCCGGGTAAGACAGATGATCCGCGCCCCACGCTGGCCAGCCTGCTACCCGAGGCTGATGTCATCAGCCTGCACTGCCCGCTGACGCCGGATACCGACAAGCTGATCAACGCTGCTGCGCTGGCGGCCATGAAGCCCGGGGCATTGCTGATCAATACTGCCCGCGGCGGGCTGATTGATGAACCAGCACTATTAGAAGCACTGAAATCCGGTCAGTTAGGCGGCGCTGGACTGGATGTTTTAAGCAGTGAGCCGCCGGCCCCGGATCATCCTTTGCTTCACACCGGCCTTTCCAACCTGATTATTACCCCTCATGTTGCCTGGCTGGCCAGAGAGTCCCGTCAGCGTTTGCTGGATATTGCCATTGGTCACGTGCAGGATTTTCTGGCCCGTTGAATGTCAGCGGCCCGCTAGATCGGCGATGACCACAATGCCGGTCACAGCCGGTTTATTTTCTGGTTGAGCTCGTACGATGAGTCGGTTACCAGGGCTTCGAGTACGCTGATACGCTCTTGCAGCGCCTTTATCTGTACATCCTGTTTTACCGGAGCTTTTATACTGGAAAACGGACTGCTGGCCTGGCCGTTCATCCAGGCGGCAAACTGCCAGCCAAAGCGAGCATCCATATAGTAAACCAGTCCAATCATTAGAAAGATGCCGGTAAATATCAATAATCCTGTCATATGCAGTCTCCTGTAATATGTTTCATAGTGATAGTCGTTGCACAGCAAAAAAACTTACACCCACTGTAAGTTTTTTATTCTGGTAAGGACTGTTACTGATACATTTATCTGATGCTGAACAACAAGGAAGGCGGTTGAAGGACGATTTTGAAGCCCTGTTAACTCAGTATGCGCCGCTGTTAAGCCGGGTGGCCAGCGGGTATGAGGCCAATGAAAATCTGCGTGATGAACTGGTACAGGATATTGCACTAGCGGTATGGCAAAGCCTGCAGCGCTTTGAAGGGCGCAGTAACCTGAAAACATACATTCTTAAAGTGGCGCATAACCGGGCGGTTAGTCATGTAGCCAGGCAGGTGCGTCAGCCAGCCACTGATCTGTTTAACGATGAGATGCACACATCCGGCGCCGTGGATACGGTAAGCCGACAACTGGAACAGGAGCAGGCTACAGAACGTTTGCTGCGCGCTATCCGACGATTACCGGTACAAAGTCGCCAGATTGTGATTCTGTCGCTTGAGGATCTGAGTTATGAAGAAATCAGCGATGTCTGTGGTTTATCTGTCAATCATATTGGTGTCACGCTGAACCGGGCCAGGGCCGCGCTGAAAAAGGAACTGAGCAATGAATGATTTTGAACAGGAGCTGAGCGCTCTGTGGCAATCCCAGCAGGTGAAGCCCGTTGATATAAAGCAGATTAAAAAGCGGTTGCGTAATTTGCAGATAAAACACCGGTGCTACCTGCTGCTTGATGTACTGATGCTGATCCCGTTTGTCTGGCTGATAGGGTGGGCGCCGGCGCATTTGTCCACCAGCGCCACCGTTTTTGTGATATTGCTGGGTGTGGTGACGGTCGGTTATACCCTTTATTTAGGCTGGTTACGGCGTGCGGTGGTACTGGGCCGTCTGACCACCGCGGACCATGTTGCGTTACTGCGCCAGCAGCTTAGCAACAATGTGCGTATTGCCCGTATCTCCAGACACTCGGCCTGGCTGTGCCAGCTGGCCATCTGCGGCTTTTTTATCAATGAATGGCTGGTGGAGGATTTTCGGCCCGACAACCTGCTGAACTTCGGCGCCGTCATGGCTGGGGTAACCTTGTTCAATATCGGGTTTTATGTGTGGGCGGCAAGGCGCGAACAACGTTTTCGCGCCGAGGCCGCTGCTCTGGGTTAATCGCCCTGCTCAGCGGTTTTTTCCACCGCGTCAGGCTTACGCTGCTCCGGTACTTCACCCAAGAAAAACTGATAGTAAAAATCCAGCGCAAACTCGGTTTGCTCCTCGATGGTGGTCTGAATGGCTTCTACATAAAACTGAGGCAGCCAGCGATATTTAAGCGCCAGATCCGGTGGTGCAGAGCGCCGGCGTACGGTTTCGGTGGTAGAGTCTTTCTTACCCAGACCGACATCCACATTGTACTGAATACTCAACCGTTCATTGATTCGTCCGTTTAAGGATAATTTAGGGTCATCGCTGGCTGAGCCAGAGGTCGTGCCGATACTAAAATCATCAATACCCAGGGCACTGCCCAGCTGCCCCTGAATTTTGTCGGTATTGGACAAACCCATGCCCAGTAGAATAGCGGCATAGTTAGGATCTCCCGAGCCGCCGGCGTTGGGGGCACTACCGGTTAACAGATAACCCAGCGCATTACCCTGCTCCATCGACGGGGTGGAGAAAATGCTGATATTCGGACTATCCGCCGCACCATCAATCCGGATACCGGCAATCACCCCATCATCGGTTTTGCTGGGATCACGAATGGCCTCTACCAGCAGCAAAGGCTGGTCTAGCGGGCCGTTGAACTGAACTTCACCGGTCTGAATAATCAGATCCTGACCATACGCCTGATACCGGCCATCCATGACCTGTAAAGAGCCGTAGCCAACTGGCGCAGGTTGTGTGGCCACCTGAAGCTCACCGGCCAGGTTGGCGGTTAAGCCAAAAGCTTCCAGTTTTACCTCTCCGGCTTTGTCTTTATCAATAATGACATCGATTTTGGCATCTACAATATCCAGTGGATCTTCGGTGGGCGGCTCGCCACGTAAATGCACATCTTTAGACGGGGCTACCGCACTTTGCGGTAACTCTTCAATCTTTGCCCGTGCCCAGGGGATGCTGATCTGGCCGGTCACTTTGACCAGGCCCGGTTCGATACTGGCGTTTAAGTCTGGTGACAGCTTCACCTGTACATCGCGCTGTTCCACCTCCAACCGATCGCCACTAAGATGAACCTCTACTTTCGGCGTGTCTATTTCGCTCCAGTCGACCGAGCCATCCAGGCTGCCCTTGCCGTCGCCCAGCATAAAACTGCCGTCGAACTGTGCTTGACTGCCTTCAAATACAATCGACTGATTCCAGTTGGTGATGGTGGCCGGCGTATCATCAATATCAATATTGCCGTCAGCCAGTTTCAGCTGTCCGTTCATCACAGGCGCACTTAGCTGGCCGGTCAGCTGCAACTGACCACCAAAAGCGCCGGACAGTTCGCGGATGGTGGGTGACACAGGCTTAAGCGGTTCCAGCTGAATACCACTGACATCAATCATGCCATCAAGCTGCGGATTTTCCTCAAACGGGCGGGTAGCCAGATTACCGGTCACCTCTCCCAGTTGCGGGCTTATCAGCGCCATACTGGCTTTCAGATCATCATTCTTGATATTGCCTTTAACTTCCAGCTTATCAACATCAATGGCGACCGCACCTTCTTTACCCAGCTTCCAGGTGGCCGGCGTCAGGGCCAGATTAAAGGTGCCCTGCGGGCGGCCATTTTTCGGCATTTTCCCTTTACTGGAGATCGATAATGTAGAGTCCGGTGCCTCGGGCAACAGCTCAGCTAAAAACTCGCTGGCCCATAAGCCGGCCGGTAATGCCCTGGCATTGAGGGTCCAGCGCGCCACATCATTTTTATACAGCAAATCGTCTATACACAGCTGACCTTCAGCTCTGGACTGCCAGCAGTTCTGGGTAATCTTGGTGCTAAAGGGCGCTGGGCGTACGGCTACGGTAAACCCATCCTGCAGGGCCCATCGGGTGGATAACAGACTCAGATTACTGCGCTGTATTCTGCCCACCCAGCGTGCATCTTTCCACTGGCCATCCAGGGCCAGTGACAACGCATGGTCGGTCACCGCCAGCTCGGTTTCAAAATGGTGGCTGGACAGGCGTCCATCCAGTGTGACAGTGCCGTTAAGTGCGCCCTGTGCTGCCAGCGCCGGACTGATTTGCGGACCGGCTTTCACCTCATTCAGGCTGATTTGGCCTGTGGCGCCCGGATCCTGCCAGTTACCTGAGATATCAATGTCCGCATCCAGCGCCCCGGACAGGCCGGGATATACCGCATCAAGCTGCTGCATGGCCAGTTTTACCGTACCCTTGAGATACCGGTTTTTTATGACCTGACCGGCGACATCCGCCCGGTTGTCTCCCTGGGTAACCTGCACATTGGTGACCAGCAGCTCGCTCGGCCCGGCGTATACCACCGAGCCATCCACGGTCAGCGGGTAGGCGCCCTGCTGGGCCGTTAACGACAATTCGGAAATGCTGGCCTGAATGCCCTTATCATCGTACTGCATGAGCGTTTTGAACTGCCCGCTGATGGCTTCAGGGCCCATTTCGGCCAGCGGTTTACTGGTCAGTCCGGCCAGTTTGGTCATGCCTGCCCAGCTCACTGATTCATTCAAATACAAGGTGCCAGTATTGGTGATCCTCCCGCCCAGTAATGAGGCGGTCAGGGCGTTAACCGTAATGTTGTTACGATTAAGAATCATGTCGGCCTTGACCGGTACATTGCCAATTTGCGGTATATCAGCGGATGTACCCGCGGTGAGATGATAGTTGCCCATGGTGCCAGAGGCGCGCAGCTGGCCCTGGTATAACTGTCCGTCAGGCAGGGCGGCAAGTGTCTGATCCGGCCAGCTGGCGGTAAGCTCTACCGGCAGGGTGTCGGATAACAGGTTGGCCGACAGGTCAGCCTTGGCAGTATAGGGGCCGCTGGCCGCTATACTCAGGCGCAGGTCCTGCAAACTGCCACTGGCGCTCAGACTGACTTGCTCGGCGGCCTCGCCCAGATTGTTTATGCTGGCCTCAGCGTCAATATCCAGTGCGTACTTATCCTGCAATGTGATATCTGCGCTGGCATCCACGACCCCCATGGCATGTTCCACATGCAATGATTCGGCGCGCATGTCGACATCTGAAAATTCAAACCGGGCCAGTTTCACCAGCTTAATGTGCTGCTTTGACTCACCCTGCCATAGCGTTGTGTCGGCCACTGATAAATCTTTTATCAGCACCGGCAACGGCGTGGTGATAGCCGGCAGCGCGGGGGCGCTGTAGTTAAGGGCATAACTGGTCGGGGCAGGCTGCGTAGCAGGTTCTGTGGCCGGCATGGTCACGGTTAACCCCTGAAGCTGCAGGTAATCCACAACAAGCTCATCGCCGGCACTGATGCCGGTATCCAGGCTGGCCAGTTCTATGGTCTGGTCCGTAAGCGCAATACGAGTATTGGTCAGGTTAATATCGGGCGCCTTAATGGTAACCGGTAAACTGAACGGTTCGGTGGAAGGCGGCGCCTGGCTGGCTGGTGCCACGCCCAGCTGGCTAACCTTAACGCCATCGGTATGCACAACATCCAGACACACTTTGCCCGATAGCAGACAGCCCAACACCACATTGGTGGATACCTCACTGGCCTGAACCTGCCAGTATTCATTTTCCCAGCTTAGCCCGCGCACGGTAATGTCACTGACGATGGTGCCGTCAATCTCATTAATATGCAGGCCGCTTACCGCGTTGTTGACCAAAGCGCGCAAGGCCGGCGTGCCAATGGGGCTGATGACAAGTGCCAGGACAATAAACAGCACCACAAACGGGGCCAGTACCCATAACGGGATATAACGTTTTTTCATAATTCGGGCCCCAGCATGAAGTGAATGCGCCAGGTATTTTTCTGCTCAGAAAAACCAAAGGCAACATACAGCCGGACCGGCCCGATGGGAGAAAGCCAGTGCACGCCCGGGCCAATGCCCAGTGCAGGGTCTTCATCAAAATCATTGGTTGCGGTGCCAATATCGGTAAATATTGCGGCCCGCCAGTTAGGTATAACCTCGTAAGCATATTCTACTCCGGCGGTAGCCAGGTACTTACCGCCGGCTTCCCCTAACGCACCGGTCACCGGATTAAACAGCTCGCCCTCCGGGCCAATTTCACGATAACCAAAGCCTCTGACACTCTGATCACCACCAGCGTAATAACGCACCGAAGCCGGTACATCGTCAAAGCTGCTGGTATCAATCGCGCCCAGCTCGCCACGCAGCATCAAACGATGCTTGCCATAGGTACGAATAAACCGGGCTTCAATGCCGGCTTTAACAATATCAATATCCGACCCGGCCGCTTCGCGACCTACCTGCACGGAGGTACGCAAATAACTGCCGCGGGTAATATTCAAAGAATCATTTTTCATCAGATATTGCAGGGCGTAGCCAGGCATCAGCAGTTGCGTAGTCTGCGAGGGATTTTCTTCGACCTTATACTGTTCGCGTAAATAGGTGACAGAGTAATCATTCTGCCAGGGCGAATCAGACGCTTTTACAATCCGGTGCAAAGACACACTTAAGGTTTCACTTTCGGTCCCGGTGTTTTCGTAATCCAGAAACTGATAACCCGCTTCATATTTCAGATAATCATTTTTGATATCGCCCATCGGCACCAAATAGTCTGCGGTAATGGACTGCTCCGGCTCAGAGATAAATAACTCGGCGCTGGCCGAGTGGCCGGCGTCATTAATCCAGGGGCGTTCCCATTTCAGGCGCATACGGGGGCCGGTGTCGGTGGCCGCGCCCAGACCCACATTGAAGTTATCGCGGGGCTTGTGAGCCAGGGTAATTTCAATCGGCACTTTTTTATCCTGCGCCCGGCTGACCACTGGCCGGGCAATGACCCGGTTAAAATAACCAGACTGATTGAGCTGGCGGTTAAATTCGGTCAGTTTGGCCGATGAATAGGCCTCGCCCACACTAAATGGGCGGAGCCGGCTGATGATGGTCCTGGCTTTGTCATCGCCCACATACTCCAGATCGCCAAACTGGTACTGTGGGCCGCTTTGTGCAATGAGCAGAATATTGGCTTCGTGGGTATCACGAACTAAATCCAGACGGGTCGCCTGCCACTTAAAATCAAAGTAGCCGTGAGATAACGCGTAGTTAAACATGCGATTTTTAAACGACTCATACACCGGTTGCAGCATGATATCGCCCGGCTTTAAGGCAAAGCTGTTAAAGGTTTCCCGAAAGGCGTTATCAGCGCGGGCCGGGCCGATGATTTCCCGGGTCACGTTAGCCACTTTTAATGGCGTATCCAGGGTGACATTAACAATTGCCTCGTCATCTTCTGTCAGGGTGACCGTGGCCTGGCTGTTGTAATAGCCAAACGGCTGCACAGCGGTGGCAACGGTGCTGGCCACCTCTTCCTGCCAGAACGGATCGTTTAGCGCATCCTGACTGATATTCAGGCTTTTGAGGTGTAACCGGATATTGTCTTTGAGGTTATCCTGCTCCACTCCCTTTATCTCAAAGTCCAGCGCCATCGCCGGGGTCAGGAACAACCAGAACAGGCTTCCCAGCAACCACACCCATACTGTATTTGATTTGTTCCTGCGCATGAACTGTCTTTGTGTTCCTTTATCGGTGGTGACCGGGCATAGTAACAGACCGCACCGGTGGGCAAGATAAAAAATGTGTTTCATCTTTTTTTCCCTGCCCTTTGTTATGTGTGATGGGATAGATCAGCCCATGTATATTTAGCCAATGACTATGCAAATAACGCGCCCCGATACCGGGGTAACCTGCGTGGCACTGGCTTTAAATTAATCAGCGCACAGTATACTATGACCCGCGTTGTCACTCTTTGTTCGTGCGATGTAAGTGCATAAATAAAGGATGCTTCTGCTTACGTTACCAATAAAGGAAAGTTGTATGAAAGGATTTCACAGCATCGTCCGCTGGTGGGTGCTATTTACTGCCTGCTTCATGCTTATTACCCCTGCTATGGCCGCGTCGTCAACAACCGGAATACCGGTGGAAGCCTTCAGTGCCCTGCCGCAATTTGAGGATGTGCAGTTGTCACCCGATGGCGACAAAATTGCCTACCTGCGCCATGTGGAAGTGAAAGACGAGCCGGTGGCGTTGCTTCAGGTATATGACTTTGCAAAGAAAAAGTCATTTTATCTGTTATCTTCTGATGGTGAGAAGGTCAAAATCAACTGGTATCACTGGGCCAATAATCAAAAGCTGGCCGTCAGTGCCCGCTATGAAAGCAAAGAGGGATCAGCCCGTTTTTTTCGTACCCGCCTGTTCCTGATGGATTATGAAAAAAATGGTGAAAAACCTCAGCCTGTTGTCAGTCCGGTGCGTTTGCGCAATCGCAAAACCGCTCATATTCCGCAGTTTATGGATACAGTGGTGGACTGGTTGCCTGATGATCCTGAACATATTCTGATGGCCATCGATTTGGATGAAGCCTTCAGACCTTCTGTGTACAAAGTGAGTGTCAATGACTACCGAATGCAGCGGGTTGAGCGGGGCAAACGTAACATCCGGACCTGGGTGAGTGATCAGCAGGGGAAAGTACGGCTCGGGATTACGCTGAATTACAGCACTGGTGAACGTCAGGTTCTGATTGAACAGAATGATGACTGGGTCCCCTTGTTTGAATATAACGCCATGGCTGAAAAAGGCTTTTATCCCAGAGGTTTCGGGCTGGATCCAAATATACTGTATTACAGCGCTTACCACGGTGATTACCTGGCGCTGTATAAAATGAACCTGAAAACCCGTGACAGTGAACTGGTGTTTGCCGATGAAAACTATGATGTGGATGGCAGACTGATTTATTCTTCACAAAGTGGCGATGCGATTGGTATACGCCACGCTCAGGCGCCAAACGGGCGTCATTACTGGGACCACCGCTGGACGGTATTACAAAAGCTGGTGGATGAGGCCATGCCGGACTACCACAATGTGCTGGTGAGTTTTAATCAGGATGAAAGCCGTTATATTTTGCTGTCTCAGGCTGATGGCAAGCCGCCCATGTACAGTATAGGGGATGTGGGTAAAAATCAGCTGAACGTATTGTTTCATCAGTATCCACAGCTCTACGATACGCCGCTGCCAGAGCACCGCAAAGTGTCATTTACCGCCCGGGACGGGCTGACCATTGAAGGGTATCTGACCGTGCCGCTCACCGGTAAGGCGCCGTATCCCACCATTATTCATCCCCACGGTGGACCCGGTGCACGAGACTACGATGGCTTTGACTACTGGACGAGCTATTTTGTCAGTCGCGGTTATGCGGTTCTGCGGCCCAACTTTCGGGGCTCATCCGGCTATGGATACAGCTTTGCGCAGGCGCAGATGAAAGGCTGGGGGCTGCAGATGCAGGATGATATTACCGATGCTACCCGCTATCTTATCAGTGAGGGGATCGCTGATGCTGACAAGCTGTGTATTGTTGGCGCCAGTTACGGTGGTTACGCTGCGTTGATGGCAACCGTTAAAACGCCGGCGCTGTTTTCCTGTGCGGTCAGTTTTGCCGGCGTGTCTGACTTAAAACAGCTGGTGCGTAACTCTCGTCACTTTCTGAACAAAGAATTTGTTAAAAATCAGATTGGCGATGATTATGACGATCTCGAAAAGCGCTCGCCGGCTTATCATGCCGACGAGATAAAAACTCCGATCTTACTGGTTCACGGCGATGAGGATCGGTCTGTTCCGGTTGCGCAAAGCCGGGATATGGCAGAAGAACTTAAAGATGCCGACAACCGGCTGTTTCGCTATGTTGAGCTACCTGCAGGCGATCATTATCTGTCATTGCAGAATAACCGTCATCGGTTCTTTCGTGAAATGGATACGTTTTTGAGCCGTTATTTGCAATAGACTGTTTTTGTTTTGCCAGCCGCGTAGTTAGTTTGCGGCTGGCCCTGAATTTTGCCCGCCTGACTGATTTGGTACAACACGTTTTGCTGGTTTCGTGTACACTGTTTGTTGCATACCCTCTCTGTGAACACTTTGTAAGAGCGACCACCAAAACGCATGACCAATCCGGTAACATACACCAAAACTTCCCCGACCCTGTCGCTGTATGAATTTGTGGCTCTGATGGCCATGATGACCTCGCTGGTGGCTCTGAGCATTGACTCCATGTTACCGGCACTGACGCAGATAGGCGCAGCCCTGAATGCCGCTGATGACCATGAAGCACACTTAATTGTGTCGATCTTTTTTGTTGGAATGGCATTTGGCCAGCTGTTTTTCGGCCCCTTTTCTGATGCCCGTGGCCGCCGCCTGACGATCCTACTCGGGCTTTGTATTTTTGCTGCCGGTACCGTGGTGTGTATGCTGGCCAAGAATATGGAAACCATGCTGCTAGGCCGGGTGATTCAGGCCTTTGGAGTATCTGGTCCGAGGATTGCTGCCATGGCGATTATTCGCGATCTGTACGTGGGCGACGCGATGGCCCGGGTGATGTCATTTATTATGATGGTCTTTATTCTGGTGCCGATGCTGGCGCCGGTGGTTGGTCAGACCGTGCTGTATTTTTTCAGCTGGCAGCATATCTTTTCACTATTTTTGGTGGTTGCACTGCTGGCCGGCATCTGGTTTTTCAGCCGGCAGCCGGAAACCCTGCCCCGGGCTCGCCGTGCGTCGTTTTCCTGGGCACAGTTTTTTCGCTCCACCCGCTTTATCTTTACCCACATGTCGGTGATGGGCTATACCATTGCCATGGGCTGTATCTTCGGCGCTTTTCTGGCCTACCTGAGCGCCTCACAAACTATTTTTCAGGAGTTTTATCAGACCGGTGGCATGTTTCCGTACATTTTTGCCACCCTGGCCTTTTCCATCGGCCTGGCGTCACTTTTTAATGGCACCATGGTGGTTAAAATGGGAATGAGCCGGCTGATTCATATCGCATTGTACGGGGTCATCGTGTTTGCCCTTGTCTTTAACGGTATTTTACTGGCATTTGACGGCCTGCCGCCGCTGGTACTGACCATTATGGTAATGTTCTGCGGGTTCTTTTTTGTCGGTATTCTGTTTGGTAACCTGAACGCGATGGCGATGCAGCCATTAGGCGATATTGCCGGCCTGGGCGCGGCCATTATCGGCTCTTTATCCAGCATGATTGCCGTGCCGGTGGCCCTGTTTGTTGACAGCTTTTTAACCGACAACCTCTATCCTATCGGACTGGGCTTTTTAAGCTTTTTTACAATGGCGTTTATCGTGGTGCGGGTGGGCGACAGAGAGCGCCGCCAACACCCGGAAAAGATTCATGTAGAAAAGGATTAGTCCGCTGTCTGTCTCAGCTGCTGGATGTAGGCCGTGACCACGGTTTGCACAAACTGCTGACAAGCCCTGGCGGTTTGCGGGTCGTAATGTCCCTGATTAGTAATATTGTTGGACAAAATACGAATGCCTAAAAACGGTGTCTGATAGGCATGGGCAATCTGGGCGGCCGAGGCTGTTTCCATTTCCTCCACGCTGGTGCCCAGGTTGTCATGCAGCCAGGCAATTCTGTCCAGTTCATTATTCCAGAAGTTACCACTGCCAATGGTGCCGGTGACCACCTTACCGTGGGTGTAGGTATCCTTTAACGACAGGGCCAGTGCCAGCAATGCTTTGTCGCCAGCATAAAACCGGGCTTTTTCGGCTTTGGCTGCGCTGTCGCCCTCACCGGCACTGCCAGCAGACGCCATTAAATCCATTGGCAGCCAGTTCAGCGGCGCTGAGCCTTCACCGGCCTTACGGTGAGGTGTTTTGAAGTTAGCCGCATTCACACTGCGTGCACCCAGCACAATATCGCCTACCTGTAATTTGGGGTCGTGACCGCCAGAGGTGCCCTGATTAATAATAATACGGGGCCGGTAACGGGTAATGCCTATGGCAGTGGCCGCTGCGGTATTTTCCAGCCCTTTGCCGGTCTGGGCAACCACCACCGGATAGCCATTGAGCGTGCCGGTATAGAATGTGGCATTGCCTGAGTGTTCGGTATGCACATCATCAAGCAGAGCGGCAAAAAATTCTGCCTCAATCGGCATAGGTCCCTGAATCATAATGGGCTGACGGGGTGTGGCGGCAGGTGCCACCTCAACCTGTTTCATCTGGGCCAGCGCCTGTGTGGCAATAAACAGGTAGCAAACAGCAATACAACAAAACAGTTTTTTCATGGTGATTTTATTTTTCCGGTGTGGGTGAGCTGTTGGCCTCAGGGCAGTTATTACCTTAACAGGTTTTACAACAGATAACCGGCAAATAGCAGAGATAAAAAAGCCCGGTCAAAATGACCGGGCAAGAGGGCTTTGGTTAAGCACCTAACGACAGAAACTGCTTATGCACCAATGATGGCTTTCATGTCCGTCATGTAGCCACGCAGGACTTTACCTACCTGTTCTACACCATGATTACGGATAGCATCGTTGGCGTCTACCAGGCGACGGTTTTCAACCTGGTTAGATTTCACATCCAGACCTTTGCCGATAACATCGGTAGCAATGGATGGCATAAATTTCTCGCGCAGCAGAGGCACTGCTGCATTGGCGAACAGGTAATTACCGTATTCAGCCGTATCTGAAATAACCACATTCATTTCATACAAACGCTTACGTGCAATTGTATTTGAGATCAGTGGTGTTTCGTGTAAAGACTCGTAGTACGCTGACTCTGGCAGGATGCCGGCTTCCACCATGACATCAAAGGCCAGTTCCACACCTGATTTAATCATGGCAACCAGTAGAATGCCGTTGTCGAAAAACTCCTGCTCAGTGATTTCACCATCGTAAACCGGCGCATTCTCAAACGCAGACTCACCGGTTTCTTCACGCCATTTCAGCAGATTAGCATCACCGTTAGCCCAGTCTTCCATCATGGTGCGGGAAAACTCGCCGCTGATGATGTCATCCTGGTGTTTTTCAAACAGCGGACGAAGCAATGTGGTCAGCTGCTCAGACAAATCAAAGGCTTTCAGCTTAGCCGGATTAGACAGGCGATCCATCATGTTGGTTACACCACCGATCTTCAGTGCTTCGGTAATGGTTTCCAGACCAAACTGAATAAGCGCTGCTGCATAGCCCGGGTCGATGCCATCGTCGGTCATCTTTTCAAAAGCCAGAATCGCGCCGACTTGTTGCATACCACATAAAATGGTTTGCTCGCCCATCAGATCAGATTTCACTTCAGCGACAAACGATGACTCAAGTACACCGGCACGATCGCCACCAGTTGCACTGGCCAGCGCCTTGGCTATGTCCCAGCCTTCGGCTTTCGGATCATTTTCAGGGTGAACCGCTATCAGTGTAGGTACGCCGAAGCCACGCTTGTACTCTTCGCGTACTTCTGTGCCCGGGCACTTAGGTGCACACATCACAACTGTGATGTCGCTACGAATTTGCTGACCTTCTTCAACGATGTTGAAACCGTGAGAGTAGCCCAGTGAAGCGCCGTCTTTCATCAGCGGCATGACTGCTTCGACCACACTGGCGTGCTGTTTGTCCGGAGTCAGGTTGTATACCAGGTCAGCCTGAGGAATCAGTTCCTGATAAGTGCCTACCGTGAAACCGTTGTCAGTGGCGCGCTTGAATGAGTCACGCTTTTCATCGATTGCTGCCTGACGCAGTGCATAGGATACGTCCAGCCCTGAATCACGCATGTTCAGGCCCTGGTTAAGGCCCTGGGCACCACAGCCGACGATAACCACTTTTTTTCCTTTCAGGAACTGGCAACCGTCAGAGAATTCGCTGCGGCTCATAAAACGGCAGCGACCTAACTGGTCAAGCTGCTGGCGTAAGGACAGGGTGTTGAAATAATTAGCCATAAAAATTTCCGAACATCTCTTTTTATCTCGTCATAATCAGCGCACCATCGCGCTGAAGACCTCGTCGGTGACGACTTGGTATGTAACTTATCGGATTCTTTTTGTTTTGGAAAATGATATATTCGCAAGACAGTATTTCATTTTATGCAACACTATGGGTTTTCGTAGCCTACAACTGTTCAATCATCTGGCCAGCAGCCTGCATTTTGGCGACACAGCGCAGGCCATGTATGTGTCTGCATCCACGCTCAGCCGCACTATTCAGCGTTTAGAGGAGGAATGCGGCGCGGTTCTGTTTTTGCGGGACAACCGCAAGGTATCGCTGACCCACTCGGGCCATAAAATGCTTGCCTTCAGCAGTCAGGTGCTCAAAGACTGGCAGGGTTTGCAGGCTGAATTACGCCAGGACAGTCAGGATCTGCAGGGAGAGCTCAGTCTGTTTTGTTCAGTAACCGCCAGTCAGAGTCACCTGCCCGACCTGTTGCGTCGCTTCCGGGAGCAGCATCCGGGAGTGGATATCCGGCTTATCACCGGTGATCCGGCACTGGCCAATGACAATGTGAAGCAGCAAAAATGTGATGTCAGTATTGCCATTAACACACCGGACTTTCCTACCGATTTGTCTTTTTCCCGGATTGATTATGTGCCCCTGACCCTGATTGCGCCCAGAGACTGGCGTATTACCCAGCTCAGCCAGCTTGACTGGCGTAAGCATCCGGTGGTGATGCCGGAAATCGGGCCGACCCGGCGTATTGTGTACCACTGGTTTGCCGAGCATGGCATCCGGCCAAACATTTATGCCTCGGTAGGAGGCAACGAGGCCATTGTTAGCATGGTGGCCTTTGAATGCGGCGTTGGGTTTGTGCCCACAGTGGTGCTGGATCACAGCAGTATGGCGTCTCAGGTCACCCGGATTGTAGTGGAAGACATTGAGTCTTACGAACTGGGCTTATGCTGCTTACAGTCCCGCCGGCACGAGCCACTGATCAACGCCCTGCTTCAGCTGGAGCTCAGCTGACCAATCAGCCTGTCCAGTGCCCGGTACTGCATGGCTTCGCTTAAGTGGCTGCGCCCGACCTGCACACTGGCATCCAGATCGGCCAGCGTACGCGCTACTTTCAGGCTGCGGTGAAACACCCGCATGGAAAGCTTAAGCTGAGCGGCGGCACGCTGAGCAAACGCCAGATCGCGCGCGCTTAGCTGACAGGCTTCGGCCAGTTCGCCAGCCTGTAGCTGGTTATTCAGCTTACCCTGACGCTGCCACTGCACGCGGCGGGCTTCACTGACCCGGGTTTTGGCCTCCTGCGCGCTGTCCTGATGGGAGTCGGTGACCGCGGCACTGAGCGTATAGTCAGGTAACCGGGGAACGTCTACCTGCATGTCGATGCGATCCAGTAACGGACCCGATAGCCGGTTGATGTAACGCAGTATTTCATCCGGGGAGCAGCGTCCGTCATGAACATCTCCGGTGGGGCTGGGGTTCATCGCCGCGATGAGCTGAAAGCGGGCTGGATAGGTGGCCTGCCCCTGTGCCCGGCTGATGCAGATATGGCCGTTTTCCAGAGGCTCGCGCAGTACATCAAGATTGCGCCGGCCGTATTCAGGCAGCTCATCTAAAAATAAAATACCGTGGTGGGCCAGCGATACTTCGCCGGGCATCGGGTTGCTGCCGCCGCCGGTCAGGGCCACCGGTGAGCAGGTATGGTGTGGGGCGCGAAACGGTCGGCTGAACAGGGTTTGCGCTTCAACGGTCAGCCCTTTTACCGAGTGTACCGCGGCGACCTCCAGGGCCTCTTCGATACTCAATTCTGGCAGCAGGCTGAGTAAACGACTGGCCAGCAGACTTTTACCCGTGCCCGGGGGCCCGACAAACAGTAAATTATGCGCTCCACTGGCGGCTATCAGCAGCGCCCGCTTAGCCGGCTGCTGCCCGATAATGTCATCCCATCGTGGCACCTGGCGCGGTGCGCAGTGGTGGGCCTGCTCGGCCAGTGCCTGGAGTTTTTCCGTTCCGGAAAAATGATGAAAAACATGTAACAGGGACAGGGCGGGGTATCGTTCAATACCATCAACCAGGGTGCCTTCGGGCACACAGGCGGCGGGAAAGATCACGCTGCTGTCAGTCTCGTTACGAATGGCAAGCAGTGCCGGAACCAGTCCGGTAATCGCTTTTAGTGTGCCATCCAGCCCCAGCTCGCCAATCAGCTCGGTTTGCGCCAGTGCCCGTTCATCCAGCATGCCGGCAGCGGCCAGAATTCCCACTGCAATAGGCAAGTCATACCGGCTGCCGGCTTTGGGGACCGTGGCCGGAGCCAGATTGACAGTAATACGCCGGGCGGGAAACTCAAAGCCACTGTTAATCAGTGCGCTGCGTACCCGGTCCCGGGCTTCCTTTACACTGGTTTCTGCCATGCCAACCAGGTCAAACCTGGGTAGTCCGTTAGACAGATGCACCTCGACCTGTACCGGCGGGGCATCAATGCCCTCGGCGGCCCGGGTGCGTAATACTGCATACCCCATAATTTTCCTCCCTAAAACTGTAGGGTAAGACAATCGCCCGGGTGGCAGATACTGACCTGACGGGCAGTTTATTCGCTTTTAAACACCGGTAGCTGCCAGTGCCAGCGCATCGAGGCAAAGCGCATCAGCACCGTGGTGATAAGCGCAGCCAGAAGGCTCCACGTATTAGGCATACCGTTATAGTAAAACATTGCATAAATCAGCCCGCCTGCAATACAGGTACTGGCATACAGCTCGCCGCTGAATACCAGCGGAACTTCGCGGCAAATCACATCGCGCATCATGCCCCCGAACACCCCGGTGATCGTGCCCATGGTAATGGCGACCGACATGGCAGCGCCATGGGTCAGTGCCTTTTCCATGCCTACTACGTTAAACAGCGCCAGTCCGAAAGCATCAGCAATCAGCAAATAGTGATAAGGAAAATAATCAATAAATCGCAGCCAGATAATGGTGCCCAGTGCCGCCACTACGGTGGTATACAGATAGTCCGGGTCGGCGACCCAGAATACTGGTAAATCCAGCATAATATCACGCAGGGTACCGCCGCCGATGGCGGTGGCCGCTGCCAGTACAATGACTCCGAATCCGTCCATGCGCTTTTGATACGCCATCAAAGTACCGGAGATGGCACATACTGCCACCCCCGCCAGATTCATATAGTGAAACCAGTCTATTGTCATTGGCAGGCCCCTGCTGCAAAGCAAAAAATGAAAAGCAAACGTGAAATTCTGAATACATCAATAAGTATCGGCAAGTCTGCGCAATTCGCTTGAAAAAGACTACCGTTTCGTGATACTTATTTTGCGTGTAATCACAGCCGGGCCAGCCATCCCGATGTTGTGCAGGAACATCCTGAATACATATTTTTTCGAATTTCTTCAACATCTTGTCTTATCTCAGATAAGCATTATCTGGTTCTGTCTAACAGAACATTATTCCTCGTTGTGTGCCTGACAATCAGGCAAATCAGCCTGTGGTCTGGTGTTTTTTACAGCAATTGTAAAAAAACTTGTCCACCTGCATGGTCCGTCGCTGAGCTCAGTTGGGGCTTTGCATGACCTGCTGTATCATTTGCCTGAACTTTTAATTTCTGCCGTCAGGCAGTGTTTGGGTGTATCCCTACAGATAAGGAATAAACATGGCTAAGCAACCTGCTGAATATATTTGGTTTAATGGCGAGACAAAACCGTGGAAAGAAGCCACCGTTCATGTCATGTCACACGCGATTCACTACGGCTCGTCAGTATTTGAAGGTATTCGTGCCTACAAAACACCAGATAAAGGCACCTGCGTATTTCGCCTGAACGACCATAACCGCCGCTTGTTTGATTCAGCCAAAGTGTATCGGATGACCATTCCGTTTACGCTGGATCAGATCAACGAAGCGACCCTGGATATTATCCGCAAAAACGACCTGCAATCTGCTTACATCCGTCCGATCGCGTTTTATGGCGATATTGGTATGGGCCTGCAGGTACCGTTTGGTCAGGAAGCAGAAGTCACCATCGCGGCCTTTGAATGGGGCGCATACTTAGGTGAAGAAGCCATCAAAAACGGCGTAGATGCCGGTATTTCCTCATGGAACCGTCTGGCCGCCAACACTATGCCAACAGGCGCCAAAGCAGGTGGTAACTACCTGTCTTCTCAGCTGATCTCGATGGAAGCCCGTCGTCATGGCTATGGTGAGGGTATTGCGCTGGACCGCAATGGTTATATCAGTGAAGGTGCTGGTGAGAATATCTTTATTGTGCGCGACGGTGTGGTAACCACAACGCCAAAAACGGCCGCGATTCTGCCTGGTATCACCCGTGACACCTGTATCACGCTGCTGCGCGACATGGGTTATGAAGTGCGTGAAGAAAATATTGCCCGTGAAGCCATGTATTTGGCCGATGAAGTCTTTATGTGCGGAACTGCTGCCGAAGTGACGCCGGTTCGTAGTGTGGATGGTATTGCCGTGGGTAATGGCGGTCGTGGTCCGATCACCGCTCAGGTTCAGGATAAGTTCTTTGGCCTGTTCAACGGTACCACCGAAGATAAGTGGAACTGGTTAACGCCGGTTTACAAATAAACTAAGCAATCTGGAAAGTATTATGCCCAAGTTACGTTCAGCAACTACCACTCAAGGTAGAAATATGGCCGGAGCCCGTGCGCTCTGGCGTGCAACCGGAATGAAAGACAGCGACTTTGGTAAGCCCATTATTGCCGTTGCTAACTCCTTCACCCAGTTCGTACCTGGGCATGTGCATCTAAAAGACATGGGTCAGCTGGTTGCCCGCAGTGTTGAGGAAGCCGGTGGCGTGGCCAAGGAGTTCAACACCATCGCCGTGGATGATGGGATAGCCATGGGCCACAGCGGTATGCTGTACAGTCTGCCGTCGCGGGAAATCATCGCTGACTCGGTTGAATATATGGCCAATGCCCACTGTGCTGATGCGCTGGTGTGTATTTCTAACTGTGACAAGATCACACCAGGAATGCTGATGGCTGCGATGCGCCTGAACATTCCGGTGGTCTTTGTCTCCGGCGGCCCGATGGAAGCCGGTAAAACCACATTATCTGACCAAATCATCAAACTGGATTTGGTTGACGCTATGGTGGCCGCTGCTGACGATAAAGTCAGCGACGATGACACCAATGAAATTGAACGCTCGGCCTGCCCGACCTGCGGCTCATGCTCCGGTATGTTTACCGCCAATTCAATGAACTGCCTGACCGAAGCGCTGGGCTTATCTTTACCGGGCAACGGCTCGATGCTAGCCACCCACGCTGACCGTGAAGGTCTGTTTAAACAGGCCGGTCAGCTGGTTGTGGAGTTGTGTCAGCGCTGGTATGGCAATGATGATGAAACCGCCCTGCCGCGTAGCATCGCCAACTTCAATGCGTTTGAAAATGCCATGAGCCTGG
Source organism: Salinimonas lutimaris (assembly GCF_005222225.1). Lineage (GTDB taxonomy): Bacteria > Pseudomonadota > Gammaproteobacteria > Enterobacterales > Alteromonadaceae > Alteromonas > Alteromonas lutimaris. The sequence continues at coordinate 4,063,540 of NZ_CP036536.1, read as the reverse complement.
ATATTGCTATGGGCGGCTCCACCAACACCATTTTGCACCTGCTGGCTGCAGCGATGGAAGGTAAAGTGCCATTTACCATGGCAGACATTGACCGGTTATCCCGCAAGGTGCCCCATTTGTGTAAGGTGGCCCCTTCCACGCCAAAGTATCACATGGAAGATGTGCATCGTGCCGGTGGTGTACTGGGTATCCTCAATGAGCTTAATAAAGCCGGTTTATTGCATCAGGATGCCAACCATGTACTGGGTAAGCTGACCGATGTGATTGAGCAGTGGGACATTACTAAGCCGGGTAATGACAAAGCCGATAAGTTTTATCGCGCCGGCCCGGCCGGTATTCGCACCACCAAAGCCTTTAGCCAGGAATGTCGCTGGCCGGATGCCGACAGTGACCGGGAGAACGGCTGTATTCGTTCACTGGACCATGCCTACAGTCTGGAAGGCGGGCTGGCGGTGCTGTACGGTAACCTGGCCGAAGATGGCTGTATTGTTAAAACTGCTGGCGTGGATGAGTCTATCTATACCTTTACCGGCACAGCCCGTATTTTTGAAAGCCAGGATGAAGCGGTTGCCGCTATTCTGGGCGATAAAATCAAAGCCGGTGATGTGGTGATTATTCGTTACGAAGGCCCGCGCGGTGGCCCGGGTATGCAGGAAATGCTTTATCCGACCTCGTACCTGAAATCCAAGGGCCTGGGTAAAGAATGTGCGCTTATCACCGACGGACGTTTTTCCGGTGGTACCAGTGGTTTGTCGATTGGTCATTGCTCTCCTGAAGCGGCCAGTGGTGGTGGTATTGGTCTGGTTGAGGATGGCGATAAAATTGTTATCGATATCCCCAATCGTACGATCAACATGGATGTAGATGATGCTGAGATTGCCCATCGCCGTGAAAAAATGGAATCCCGTGAGCGTCCGTGGAAGCCGGTGAACCGTGAGCGGTACGTGTCTAACTCGCTGAAAACCTTTGCCATGCTGGCCACCAGTGCCGATAAAGGCGCGGTGCGCGATGCAAGTAAACTGGAAGACATATGAGTATCAGCGACCACGATTATCTGAAAAAAATCCTGCTGGCGCCGGTCTACGATGTCGCGGTCGCCAGTGAACTGGTGACAATGTCCAGTTTGTCACAACAGCTGGGTAACACGGTGTTTCTTAAGCGCGAAGACCAGCAGCCGGTTAAGTCGTTTAAACTGCGCGGGGCGTACAATCGTTTATGTATGCTCGACCAGGCCCAGCTGGATGCCGGCGTGATTGCCGCTTCAGCGGGCAATCACGCCCAGGGGCTGGCTTACGGGGCCAAAAAACGCGGTGTGAAAGCAACCATTGTGATGCCTGAAACCACCCCGGACATTAAGGTGGATGCTGTGCGCCGGTTTGGCGGTGAGCTGGTGGAAGTGGTGCAGTACGGCACTAATTTCGATATGGCCAGCGGTAAAGCAAAAGAGCTGGCAGCAGCGCATGGGTATACGTTTATACCGCCGTTTGATGATCCGGATGTGATTGCCGGGCAAGGAACGGTGGCCCGGGAACTGCTGGAGCAAAACCCGAACCTGGATGTGCTGTTTATCGCCGTGGGCGGCGGTGGACTGGCTGCGGGTATTGCGGTTTATCTTAAGCAGCTTAAACCGGACATTCGTATTGTTGCGGTAGAGTCTGAAGAATCAGCCTGTTTTGCAGCGGCCAAAGCGGCCGGTAAACCGGTACCGTTACCCTCCGTCGGCATTTTTGCCGATGGCGTGGCGGTCAAGGTCATGGGCGAGGAAACCTTTCGTCTGTGCAATCAGTTTGTTGATGAAATCATGACGGTGTCCAATGATGAAATTTGTGGTGCCATCAAGGATATCTTTGATGATACCCGGGTGATTGCAGAGCCGGCCGGCGCATTGTCGGTAGCGGCCATCCGTAAATATGTAAAACAGCATAACCTGAAGGGGAAGCAGCTGGGTGGCATATTGTGCGGCGCCAACATCAACTTTCATACCCTGCGCTATGTGTCGGAGCGCTGCGAACTGGCTGAGCAGAAAGAAGCGGTTTTTGCTGCGCGTCTGCCCGAGCGCCCCGGGGCTTTTAAAGGTTTTTGTGAGGCGCTGGGCGGCAAAAACATCACCGAGTTCAACTATCGGTACGGGCACGAGCAGGAAGCGCATGTGTTTGTCGGCGTGAAGCTTAAAGGCGGTCAGCAGGAGTACGGACAGCTTAGCACCGCGCTGGGTGATAAAGGCTTCAGCTGTGTGGATTTATCCGACAATGAACTGGCCAAGCTACACGTACGACATATGGTAGGCGGGCGCCCGCCGGCTATTTTAAATGAAACCGTGTTTGCGTTTGAATTTCCGGAATATCCGGGCGCATTACTGAACTTCTTAAATACGCTGGGTGAGCTGTGGAATATTACCTTATTCCATTACCGCAATCATGGTGCGGCGAAAGGACTGGTACTGGCTGGCTTTGATATTCCGCCAGCAAGCCGTGAGGCCTTTAATCAGCATCTGGATGCCCTGAATTACACCTGCAAGGATGTGACGGATGACCCGGCATATCAGTTTTTTTTAGCTGGCAACTAAAAAAAGAGCCGCTTTTGCCAGCGGCTACCCAATTGCCATTTTCCTAAGCGTTGAAAGCGGCCTAATCAGCCGCTTTTTTTAGTTCATCCCGGTCAAACACCTGAATCAGATCCATGCCTGACTGTTGTGGGGTAAACCCGCCAATAACATAAATATGGTCATCCAGCATAGTGGCCTTATTATGCCGGCCGTCTTCTAAATCCAGGTCTGTCTTGCGCCAGTAACCGGTGTCAAAGTTATACACATAAGAGGCAGATAAGTCAGTGTAGTGGCCAAAGGTGAACAGCTTGTTTTGCCATACGGCGGCAGAGTGGGCACTGAGCGGATGCGGTGCATCCGGTAGCTCACGCCAGCGATTGGTGGCCGGATCGTAGCTGAAAAACGTGGTCAGGGCATGTTTGCCGTCGTAGCCACCCACCACATAAATTTTGCCCTCGTATGTAACGGCCACGGTTTCCTTTGCCTCAGGCATCGGCGGGGCCAGCGACCAGCTGTCCTGGGCAATATCGTATACCGCCATCAGACTGGAGCGCTTCATTCGCTTGGTTTTCCAGTCCCTGTGACCGCCTCCGATGACATAAATCTTGCCATCCAGATACACCGCTGCGTTAACCCGGGTCGGATACGGTAAGGGCCGCGCCTGAGTCACGGTACGGGTACGGGTATCAAAAACCTCTACCCGGCTTTCATAATTGTATTCCCCTTTTTCATGAGAGATCCCCCCAATCAGGTAAATACTATGCTCGCCATCAAACACCGCAGAAAAGTAGCGCCGGGGAATAATATGTTTGTTCAGTACCTGAATATTGCGGGTGTCCGGGTCGATAATCTCTACATCACTAAGCCACTTACCGCCTTTTGAGCCGCCAAATACATAGATATTATTACCATCATTCGCTACCCCTTCACCAAACCGGGCGGTTTCCAGTTTAAACGGGATTTCAGTGGGGTAGATGTCCAGTGTGCGCGAGCTGCAGCCAGACAAAATGAGCAGGCAGACCAGACTCCACAGAAGCGCCTGACATGTTTGCTTAACCATGATTTTCCTTATTATATTTTCTGTCACTGAGTCATTGTCCAAAAAAAAGCGATAAAGCTGGTGTACTGCGCTTTATCGCTTTTTTGATACTACCTATACGTAGACACGCGTAGATTTAGTGCAGTTCAACATTTTCCAGATGCTGAACAATCTCCGGCCATACCAGTAGCATGACATCCTGACGTAAAGCGTCACTTTCTTCTGAATACTTTAAACTGCCGTCGCTGGTGGAGTCTAGCCAGTGGTTTTCACGCAGCGCGGTGATAAAGCTCGACAGCACATTTTTATCGTAAAACTCCGGTGAGCTTAATCCGTACAGGGTAGACAGACGTTCGGCTACCTGCCGGCTGGCCCGCTCCAGCTGGCCGCGGCTGATCACACGTTCTTTTTCAATAATAGTCAGCACCACCAGATAACGCTGGAAAGTTTCCTGCATACAGCGGCTGAGCAGCCAGGCCGGATGAAACGCAGCATCGTTCGCCTCAGGTGGCAGCAGGCACTCACCTTTTTGCTGAACCAGCCCCTGCGCCAGTAACTGGGTAATCAGTCGGTCGGTATAGCTGAGTGCTTCGTCCTGGGTCATGTGAATAAACAGCTCTCGCTGCAACAGCGGATACAGGGCGGCCACCAGGCGCAGAATATAATCACGGCGGCACACTTTGTGGGTAAATACCGCAGACATAATAATGCCCGGTAAGGCAAACAGATGCAGAATGTTATTACGGTAGTAAGTTAAAAAGACCGCATTATCTTTTTGCGGGCTAATCAGCTTACCGTAGCCGTCATTGCTCACCTCAAAGCGATTGAGAGACAGAGTATGCTTCATCATATCCTCGGCACTGTCATCGGGCACCGAAAAGTCACTGGAATAAGGCTGGGCGCGCAGCAGGGTCAGACAGGCATCCAGTGACTGCACCAGTTCGCGCTGGCTCATGGTTTTGTTTTTGGAAGAAAGCAGACACAGTGAGGTCAGGGCCATGCCATTAATCGCCGCCGATTTGTTGATGCGCAGCATCACCTCGTTAGCCAGTTCATTAACCATGGGCGTGAGCCAGTTGGGCTTTTTCTCCGGGTCATCCGGTAAGGTCTCGCGCCAGTCTGGGATCTGTTTTTCCAGATACTGGTTCAGCTGGATGGGCTCACCAAAATTAACATAGCCATAGCCATAATTTTTCAGCTTGCGAATGGCCGAAAAGACCTGCCAGTTAGACTCTTTTTTCTTCGAGCTGCCTTTAAGTTCGTTCAGGTAGCTCTTCACTTCCATGACATTTTCATAGCCTATATACACAGGCACAATACTGACCGGCCGATTCACGCCTTTCAGAAGGGCCTGCATGGTCATGGCCAGCATTCCGGTTTTAGGTGGAATCAGACGCCCGGTGCGGCTGCGGCCGCCTTCAGGGTAATACTTCACCGAATAGCCTTTGTTAAACAGCAACTCCAGGTATTCACGAAATACCGCGGTATACAGCTTATTTCCGGCAAAGCTGCGGCGCAGGAAAAAAGCGCCGCCCCGACGAAAGATCTTGCCCACCGGCCAGAAGTTCAGATTGATACCCGCTGCAATGTGCGGTGTTACCATGCCTTCATGATAAATAACGTAGGTCAGTAGCAGGTAATCCATGTGGCTGCGGTGACAGGGCACATAGATTATCTCATGACCATTGCGGGCCAGGTCGCGGATCCGCTCACTATGGTGCACGCTGATACCGTTATAAATCTTGTTCCAGATGCGACCAAGCAAGCGATCGCCCACCCGAATCAGTCCTTCACGGTAGTCAGCAGCAATTTCGTTGATGTAATCCAGCGCATCCTGTCGGGCTTTTTCCGGCGTGCGCTTTTTACTTTGACCGGCTTCACCGATGGCTTTTTTAACTGACTCTGACCCCAGTACCGCATTGTGCAGTTCCTGACGCTCAAGCAACGTGGGCCCGGTCAGGCTCTGACGTTTACGCTGAAAATGGGTACTGGCCAGGCGCACCAGTTTGTGGGCAATCAGCTCATCACTACCATGCTGTGCTGCCATGTCCCGAGAGGACACGGCTTTGCTCAGACTAATAAAGTTATCCCGGCCCAGAAACAGCACAATAAACAGTTTGCGTAACCAGCTGGGTGTGGCCACATCGGCAATCAGATCACTTAATCCGGGTTTACCTTTGCCCGGCGCTCTGCCCCAGGAAATAAAGACTGGCACAATCTGTACATCGGTATCCGGATTATCCCGGTGCAGATGAAACAGATCCGTGAAGACTTCTTCAATATTGGTTTTAATCTTACCGCCGCGGGCGATTACAGGCTGGGTTTTTCTTAAAAACAAGCAGTTAGGGTAATCATGCCCGGCCAGCGAAACCTCGTTGGTGGGACAAGGTAAACCCAGCTTTTTGGACGCCATGCGAAGTGCCAGCTGGTCGGTGACCGAGTTACTGGGCAGCAGATAAATGATCGGCTTATGACGGTCAATGTTCAGCTCGGTTTCAACATCCGACGGTGTGGTGTGAGGTTTTACCAGCCACTTTACCGGATAATGAAAAACAGACAGAAGCGTTCGGCGCATCCACGACATGTACTAAAAAGTCCTGTATAGAAAAAACCGGCGCAGTGTATCACACCTGGTTAAAAATCCTTAAAAACGCGCTGTCAGGCGGTCATTTAAGACGATGTAAGCGATAGCGTGCTGCGGTGCCACCGGCAATGGCCAGCAACATAGTCGCCACCGCGCCCCATAACCAGTCTATCAGGGTCATGTTGAGCGGCCAGCCAGCCACAATGGAATAGGCCGTCAGGTTGTAGGTACCATACGCTGTTGCCCCCAGTACCAGACCGTGCACGCCGGTGGCAACCATAGACTGATCCAGTGTGGGACGAATGGCCAGAAATACCACCGCCATGCAGTACAGCACATAAAATGCCAGCCACGGCCAGGTAATAAACGGCTCGCGCAGCAAACCAGCAAAATGTTCTGTATACAATGGCATGGCAATAACGCCCAGCCAGAGACCATCAAGTACCGCAAAACTTATCAGCACTGCCAGCCATGCATAAAGGTAGGTTGAAAAAGGTATTTTCATGATGGTTTGAACGGCGTTCGAGTGGCTTTGGTTCAGTATGCCGGATGAAGGAAAAAACAGAGTTTAACCGCTAACAGGATTGTTACTGGTCACTTGTCTAGGTTGGATGATATATTATAACATTTCCTAAGTGATGTATTTGTAGCAGGATAAAGTATGACTGACACGGTTACTGAGCCCGTGGTACACAGCAAAAAAAGAGTGGCCGCCATTGATATTTTACGCGGACTGGTCATGCTCCTGATGCTGGTGGACCATGTGCGGGAGCGCTTTTTCTATCATCAGAATGTGGGCGATCCAATGGATGTGGACGCGACCAGTCCGGCCTTATTTTTTACCCGTATTTCGGCCCATTTTTGTGCCCCGGTGTTTGTTTTTTTAACCGGCCTGTCTGCCTGGCTGTATGCCCACCCGGCGGATAAACCACCACGCAGCGCCACGCCTTTTTTATTCAAACGGGGCCTGTTTATCATTTTTATTGAGGTGGCGGTGATTAACTGGCTGTGGATGGGTAATTACGACACCCTGTACCTGCAGGTGATGTGGGCTATTGGGGTCAGTATGCTGGCGTTGTCGGTGCTCAGCGCCCTGCCCCATCATTGGATATTGCTGCTGGGACTCGTCATTGTAGCCGGTCATAACCTGCTGGATCCGGTGACCTTTACCACCGGTGAAGCCGGCTATACCCTGTGGGCGATACTACACGACCGTGGTTATATCTGGGATACCGACAGTTTCAGTATCAAGGCTTCCTACCCGGTGCTGCCCTGGATTGGCGTCATTCTGCTGGGCTATGCCATGGGGCCGGTGTATGCCCGTACCACGCTGCCTGCCCGCCGACGCACTATACTGGTCACGCTGGCCCTGAGTATGTGGGTGTTACTGATCGTGCTGCGCACGACCAATCTGTATGGTGAGACGCTACCTTTTATCGTACACGATAGCGTGATGAAAACCCTGATGTCCTTTGTGAATTACACCAAGTATCCGCCGTCACTGGACTTTATTCTGCTGACGTTAGGAGGCGCATTTCTGGTTCTCGTTGCGCTGGAACATACTAACAACCGGTTCAGTCAGAAGATCGAACTGTATGGCTCTGCACCGATGTTTTTTTACGTTGTCCATCTGACACTGCTGCTGGTGGGGTATCGCCTTGTACTGGCCATCGTCGGGCCTAATTATGGCGATTTATATGCTTTTGATGCTGTATGGCAGGTGTGGTTGTGTGCTGCGCTACTCGCCGTGGCCTTGTTTGTCCCAACCCGGGCCTTTGCCCGGTTCAAGCATCAAAGCCATCACCCGCTGGTCAAATATTTCTAGCATTCATCGGCGCTGTCATCCAGCGCCATGCGCATCTCCAGAGTATTGGCCCTAAAGCCTGCGGTTGCATAGGCCCGTATCGCCCGCTGGTTGTCAGCAAATACATCCAGACGCAGTTCATCAAGCCCTTGATTACGGGCCCAGTCACCCAAGTAGGTCAGCATACCGCGGGCCACGCCCTGCCCGCGACAATGTTCGGCGGTGTACATAAACCCCACATAAGCATGAAAGCGGTGTTGCAGGTAAGGTTTTGAGCGAACCTTTTTGGCATAGCCCGACCCCACCAGATCACCGTTTACCTCTGCCACCGCCACGCAGATGTCAGGTGCATCCAGCATCGGCGCCAGGTCGTAGTACCGGTAGTCTTCATCAATACGGCGGGGAATAAACACTTGCTCGGCCTTGATAATGGCGCGCTGAAACTGGTCCAGCACCGGTAAATCCGCGCCCCGGGCCCGGCGATAAGTCACAGGCATGGCTGCTCCTTTAGATTAACGTGCACCGAATGGATCATAGCGCTGTAAGCACAGCCCGGTATGCGCAAACATCTTCGATCTGGCCGGTTGGTCGAGCCCGACGCTCAATCCGTCAATATGATCGACCGATATGGTAGGTTCTGATACAGGCCGACCGGTTTCATCAAGTAAAAAGTAGTCTGACTGATAGCGGGTAAGCAGTACCCTGCCCGCTACACCGGTTTCAAATAGTCTGACGTTAGTGACGGCTTTAAACTGCGCCTGGTCATCAGCAATTTTCAGCAGCGAGGTGTAATAATTGCCTTTATCATTCTGATTTTGTGAAAACAGCTTCAGGGTGCCGACCAGCTGCTGAAAAGTCAGTCGCTGCCGTTGTAATAAAAAATGGTGTTGTGACGCGCCGGGATTTGCCTGACTCTGACTGACAGTATAAATCTGTTCATCTTCCAGCTGACTCAGTAATGTCTGGCCGCCCGAGGTATACTCGCCAAGCTCGCGGGTACTGATTTTCAGCCGATAGTCGCTAATTCCCGATGGCACAATCTCCAGCATAACAGCACCGGTTTGCTTATCTTCAACAAGGCCGGCGGTGGCACACTGCTCAGGCGTCAGGTAATCGTACTCACCGGCACTGATAGCTACAGCCTGGCTGCTGAAAATGCTTGTCAGAACAACAGAAAAAAGAAAAAGCCTCATGCGCTCCGCTTAATAATGACCCATAACACATTGCAGCATATCACAGGCTCATGCCCCGTGATGACCAGTAATTGTGCCTGATCGGTCATGTAATCTGACCAGCCTGAACATCTGGCAATGATATAACACCTGACCTGTCCGGCTATGATACGCAGTGGTATGACATAGGCGGATCAGTGTGTATTTTGGGTTTTATAAAGGAATGTAAATGAAAAATTCTGCTCTGCTGGCAACATTATTGCTGTTCTTCTGTTTTTTCTGCGGTGCTGCTGAGCGCCCTCAAGTGACCATTTATGCCATGGGCGGTACGATTGCCGGTGCGGCATCCTCGAATCTGGATAGCACCGGTTATGTGTCGGGCTCACTTGGAGTGCAAACCCTGATTGATGCGGTGCCAGAACTCAAATCATTTGCAGATGTGTCGGGCCGGCAGGTGGCCAATCTTGAATCATCAGATGTTGATCGGACCTTGTTACTCAAGCTGGCTAAAACTATCCATGCTGACCTGGCCAAGCCTGATACCAGTGGCGTGGTGGTCACTCACGGCACGGATACGCTGGAAGAAACCGCATTTTTTCTGGATCTGACTACCCGCAGCCCTAAGCCTGTGGTAATTGTCGGGGCGATGCGTCCGGCCACCGCGATCAGCGCTGACGGGGCAATGAACCTGTACGATGCAGTAAAGCTGGCTGCTTCAGATAGCGCCCGGCATCGCGGGGCGATGGTGGTGATGAACGATCGTATCAGTCCGGCGATGTTTGTGACCAAAACCGACACCCACGCAGTGGAAGCCTTTCAGTCACCGGAAGCCGGGTATCTGGGGGGATTCATTAACGGTCAGCCCTATTTTTATTACGCCCCGACGCAACCGGTAAATAAGCCGCATTTCGACATCAGTGAGGTAGAGTCCCTGCCTGACGTGTCTATTTTATACAGTTATCAGGATCAGGATGACACCCTGATCCGCGCTGCGATCAAAAATGGCGCGAAAGGAATTGTGATCGCCGGAACGGGCAACGGCTCGATCCCGGGTCGGATCAAACCTGCTGTGAAGGAGGCAATGGCCAGGGGGATCCCGGTGGTTATCGCCAGCCGAATTGATGCTGGCTACGTAACAGCCAACGATGAGGCGATTGGATCGGGCTTTTATAATCCGCAAAAAGCCAAAATAATTTTGTCGCTGGCACTGGCCCGACATGACTCGATGGAGACGATTCGCGGCTACTTCGCCACGCTGTAACAGCTCCGGCCTGGGTATAAAGCGTTAAAAAATTGGGCGGGTAGTGATTTGCCGGTTGCGATTTATTAATAGCTGTATATACTCACAGTTAACTGTATGAAAACCCAGGCTGTTTATGCGTCCACTTACTCAACGTCAAACTGAAGTGCTAGAGCTTATCAAAAAGAATATGCGGGAGACTGGTATGCCTCCTACTCGCGCCGAGATAGCACAGCGTCTGGGCTTTAAGTCTGCAAATGCTGCAGAAGAGCATTTAAAAGCACTGGCCCGTAAAAATGTCATTGAAATCCTGCCGGGTACGTCCCGGGGCATCCGGTTGGTCGCCCCCTTAGAAGACGATGCTGCCAATGAAGAGCAGGGCTTGCCGCTGATTGGACGGGTGGCAGCCGGCGAGCCGATTCTGGCGCAGGAACATATTGAAAGCCATTACCAGGTCGACCCGGCTTTATTCCGCCCACATGCCGATTTTCTGCTGCGTGTCAGTGGTATGAGCATGAAAGACATCGGTATTCTGGATGGCGATTTGCTGGCTGTGCATCGCACTACCGACATTCGTAACGGGCAGGTTGTAGTGGCCCGGGTAGATGAAGATGTTACGGTGAAACGCTTTGAGAAAAAAGGCCATCAGGTACTGCTGCATGCAGAAAATGATGAGTTTGAACCTATTAAGGTTGACCTGGCCTCGCAGCCTTTTTCCATTGAAGGGCTGGCAGTGGGTGTAATTCGTAACGCTGACTGGATGTAACCACTTTCTGGCTACCGGTGCCCACCGGTAGCCTCCATTCTATGCTGTTTTGTTTTCCTGCCTCCCGGCAAATTTAATCTTTTCATACCTCCTATATTACCTCCTTTTATTTCCTGTATTTACCCTGCTGAAACCTGTCCCTGTCGATTAATAATTACACGCTTTTGGCGAAAAACACTTTACGCCACGTTAAAAATGGTTAATTCTTAGACTGTAATTAACATAAACATAACAACAATATAAAACAAAAATAACCATAGCACTGAATAACAATTTGGGTTCATGGTCGACTTGCAGGCTTCCATGTCTTATCCATCACGGAGGTGTTGAGTGAAAAGACTCACAAATGTCGTAATGATGGTTTTAGGGTTAGTCGTACCCTGGTCAGTTTGCGCTGCGCAGACGTCCGGGCAGGCTGAGCAGGCATCGTCGCTCAATTTGCGTCAGGGAGTGACAGAAATCAGTGGTCAGGTTTACGACCTGCACATGCTGATGTTTATTATCTGTGTTGTGATTGCCGTACTGGTATTCGGCGTCATGTTCATATCGATGTACTTTCATCGCCGTTCCCGCGGTGCTGTGGCGGCCAAGTTCCACGAAAATGTCAAAGTGGAAATTGCCTGGACCGTCGTGCCTTTTTTAATCCTTATTTTTATGGCGGTGCCCGCGGCGCGCACCCTGATTGCCATGGAAGATACCACTGAACCTGATATGACTGTACTGGTGACCGGGTCTCAGTGGAAATGGCATTACAAATACATGGACTCTGATGTGTCTTTCTACTCTTTGCTGGCCACACAGCGCGAACAAATCGCGAACAAATTTACTAAAAGTGAAAACTATCTGCTGGAAGTGGATCGTCCCCTGGTGATTCCGACTGACAAAAAAGTCCGCTTCCTGATCACCTCTGATGATGTCATCCATTCGTGGTGGGTGCCGGATTTTGCGGTGAAAAAAGATGCTAACCCGGGCTTTATCAATGAAGCCTGGACCAAAGTTGACGAGCCGGGCCTGTATCGTGGTCAGTGCGCTGAACTGTGTGGTAAAGACCATGGCTTTATGCCGATTGTGGTGATTGCCAAAACACCGGCCGAATACGATAAGTGGATGAGCGAGCAGGAAGCGCGTATTCAGCGTGAAAAAGAAGAAGAACAACGTTTATTGGCCATGAATATGAGCATGGATGAGCTGATGAGTATAGGTGAAAAAGTCTATGGCTCTGCCTGTGCGGCCTGTCATATGCCAAACGGGGAAGGGCTGAAAGGCGCGTTTCCGGCACTTAAAGGCAGCAAGATTGCGCTTGAGGATATGCAGGGGCATATCGACATTGTGGTCAATGGCAAAACCGGCACCGCCATGCAGGCATTTGGCAAAATGCTGTCACTTAAAGAGCTGGCTGCGGTCATCACCTATGAGCGCAATGCCTGGGGTAATAACACCGGCGAAAGTGTCCAGCCCAAGGACATAAACGCCTTTATGAACGGGCAATAGGAGGCATCATGTCAAAGGTTACATCCGCATCCGCTCATGATGCCAGCGTCGCAGACGATCATGATCACCATGACCATCATATTCCAAAAGGAATTACCCGCTGGCTTCTGACCACCAACCATAAAGATATCGGCACCCTGTACCTGTGGTTTGCCTTTATTATGTTTTTAACCGGCGGCGCTATGGCCATGGTTATCCGAGCTGAATTATTTCAGCCAGGGTTACAGATTGTAGAGCCGGACTTTTTTAACCAGATGACGACCGTGCATGGACTGATCATGGTATTTGGGGCAGTGATGCCGGCTTTCACCGGGTTGGCAAACTGGCTGATCCCGATGATGATCGGGGCGCCGGATATGGCGCTGCCGCGGATGAATAACTGGAGTTTCTGGATCCTGCCCTTTGCCTTTGCCATATTGCTGGCATCTCTGTTTACCGAAGGCGGTGGCCCGGCATTCGGCTGGACTTTCTACGCGCCGCTGTCTACGACCTACAGCAGTGACAGTACGGCGTTGTTTGTCTTCTCTGTGCACATTATGGGGATCTCCTCGATCATGGGGGCGATTAACGTGATCGTGACAATTTTCAACATGCGAGCGCCGGGTATGACCTGGATGAAAATGCCGCTGTTTGTGTGGACCTGGCTGATCACCGCCTTTTTGCTAATCGCTGTTATGCCGGTGCTGGCCGGGGCTGTCACCATGGTTTTAACCGACAAGTTTTTTGGCACTAGTTTCTTTGATGCAGCCGGCGGTGGGGATCCGGTGATGTTTCAGCATATTTTCTGGTTTTTCGGCCACCCGGAAGTGTACATCATGATTTTGCCGGCCTTTGGCATTATCTCCCAGATTGTACCGACGTTTGCCCGTAAGCCTCTGTTTGGTTATGCCTCAATGGTTTATGCCACCGCCTCTATTGCACTGCTGTCTTTTGTGGTGTGGGCGCACCATATGTTTACCACCGGTATGCCGGTATACATGGAAATGTTTTTCATGTTTGCCACCATGCTGATATCAGTGCCCACCGGCGTGAAAGTCTTTAACTGGGTGGCCACTATGTGGCGCGGCTCGATGACCTTTGAAATTCCGATGATGTTTGCGCTGGCCTTTATTGTTCTGTTTACCATTGGTGGGCTGTCAGGCCTGATGCTGGCCATTACACCGGTCGATTTTCAGTATCATGATACCTATTTTGTGGTGGCTCACTTTCATTATGTGCTGGTGACCGGTGCGGTGTTCTCCATTATGGCCGCCGTCTATTACTGGCTACCAAAATGGACCGGGCGCATGTTTAACATCACCCTGGCCAAATGGCACTTCTGGTGTTCACTGATCTCCGTCAATGTTCTGTTTTTCCCCATGCACTTTGTCGGCCTGGCGGGAATGCCCCGGCGCATTCCGGATTATGCGCTGCAATTTGCCGACTTTAACCAGTGGATAAGTATTGGCGGATTTGCCTTTGGCCTGTCTCAGCTGATATTTCTGGTTGTGATGATTCAGGCATGTCGCAAGCAGGGTGAGCCTGTCACCAGCCAGGTGTGGGATGGAGCAGAAGGGCTGGAATGGGAAATTCCATCACCGGCACCTTATCATTCATTTGAAACACCACCGGTGGTGAAATAGTCATGAGCCGCGCCGCAGCAAACCGGAATCTGGTCATTCGCCTGGTGGTGATTGTACTGGGAATGTTCGGCTTTGGGTTTGCGCTGGTGCCCCTGTATGACGTGTTCTGTGATATCACCGGAATCAACGGAAAAACCGCCAATGAAGCTGCGATTTACAGCGCGGTGGAAGTCGATACCTCTCGTAGGGTGACGGTTGAGTTTGTTACCCGCACACATACTGGTATGCCCTGGGAGTTCAGGGCCCAAACCCAGCGTATTAAGGTGCATCCGGGGGAGGTAAATACCGTCGAGTTTTTTGTTCGTAACCCGATGTCTTCAGATTACATCGCACAGGCAATTCCATCGGTATCACCGGGTCAGGCAGCCCTGTATTTAAATAAAACCGAATGTTTTTGCTTTAATCAGCAGCCACTTGGCGCCGGTGAGCAGGCCGTTATGCCGATGTCATTTTATGTCGACCCTCAGCTGCCTGAAGAGATTACCTATTTTACCGTTCAGTACACGCTGTTTGATGTGACCCGGCGCGCCGGCCAGCTCAATCAGCAGGACAACCCCTATCTGCGCAGTGATGCGTCAACCGAGTAAGGTGAAGTGGAGAAACCCATGCAACAGTCTTACGAGAAGTATTATGTACCGGCACAAAGTCCCTGGCCCATTGTCGGGGCGGTCGCGCTGTTTTTAATTGCGGTTGGGGCAGCCAATGTGGTCATTGAGTCGACCAAGTCAGTCGACGGGTATGGCAAACCCATCCTGCTGGCCGGTCTGCTGGCCTTGCTGGTGATGCTGTTTGGCTGGTTTAAAAATCAGATAGATGAGTCTATGTCTGGTTTGTACAGTGCCCAGCTAGGGCGTTCCTACCGCCAGGGCATGGCGTGGTTCATCTTTTCCGAAGTGATGTTCTTTGCGGCTTTTTTTGGCGCGCTGTTTTATGCCCGCACCATTGCGATTCCTTGGCTGGGCGGGGCATCTAATAACGCGATGACCAATGAAGTGTTGTGGCCCGGCTTTGAAGCCGTGTGGCCACTTCTCACCACACCTGGCGGTACCACCACACAGCAAATGGGACCGGCCGGGTTGCCAACCATCAACACCATTATTCTGCTGGTCTCATCCGTTACCTTGCATTTTGCCCATGTCGGACTGGAGCAAGGCAAACGTAAGCAACTGGCATGGATGCTGGGCCTGACCATTGTTCTGGGTTGCGTCTTTTTGACATTGCAGGTGGAAGAGTACATTCATGCTTACAACGATCTGGGGCTCACCCTGCAATCCGGCATTTATGGCAACACCTTTTTTCTGTTAACGGGTTTTCACGGCATGCATGTCACGCTGGGGACGATTATTTTGATGGTGTTGTTCTTCCGGGTGCTCAAAGGCCATTTTACCCCGCACAATCACTTCGCTTTTCAGGCCGGTAGTTGGTACTGGCATTTTGTTGATGTGGTGTGGGTGATGCTGTTTGTCTTTGTTTATATCTTATAGTCCGGCAGATTAATAAGGACGGGGGTTCGGATGGATAAGCCCAAAAGCCAGTGCCAGCAGGATGATCACCACGATACACACCGAGGTGAGCACTCTGCGGCCGATGTACTTGCTCATGGGCTTGCCATCACTGCTGTTTTGCAGCATCACCCGCATGGCCAGAAAGAGGTTGATAATCATGTATATCAACAGCGCTACCAGAATCACTTTAATCAGCATAAATCGTCCTTTGCTCGCCATCAGTTGCTGCATATGATTCGTCGGCAGCCCCTTATTGCGCTGGTCATTGCGGTACTGGCGATCCTTACCATGTGCCGCCTGGGATGGTGGCAACTTGATCGCATGCATGAAAAAGAACAGCGTCTGGCTAGCATAGCGCAAAAACAGACAGAAACACCACAACGCGCTGCCGACATGATACATCGTAGCGGCGATATCCGGGATTATCCGGTAACCATCACTGGCCGCTTTACCGACTTACCCCTGGTGTATCTGGATAACCGGATTCACAACGGTAGAGTAGGGTTTGAGGTACTCACCGCAGTACAGCTGCAAGGGGCGTCTGATGCCTTACCTGTACTGGTAAACTTAGGCTGGATGCCCGCCGGTGTTACCCGTGGGGATCTGCCCAGTGTCATTATTCCTGAGCCACTGCAACAGGCGGGCGGTGTCATAGCCGTACCGGCAGATAATCCGGTTATCCGGGAAACCACCACCGGCGCCATCAATAACACGCTACTGCTGCAACAGCTGGATATTCAGCGATTAAAGAGTCTCACCGGGCAGCAATTTCAGCCATTTGTAGTGCAGCTGACGGAGGCGCATCCGCATTTTGTGCGTGACTGGAAGCCCGTTGTAATGCCGCCAAAAAAACACCTGGCTTATGCTATTCAATGGTTTGGCCTGGCCATAGCCGCCAGCATTATCACCCTGATTCTGATGCTGCCCAGAAGGACTTCTCATGACTGAAAAAACAACGCGTAAACCTTATACCATGCTGGCTCTGCTGGGCGTATTCATTGTGCCGGTGGTGCTGGCAAAACTGGCGCTGGATAACAACTGGTTTAACCGCGCGGTAACCAACAAAGGTGAGCTTATTCAGCCGGTAATGGATTTATCTGCCTTGCTGGCAAAACAGCCGCCCAAATGGCGATTGGTGTATCAGATACCGGCGCATTGTGACGCCGGCTGTGAAAATGCCCTGTACAGTATTCAGCAGGTCTGGCTGGCGCTGGGCCGTGATACCGACCGGGCTCAACCCACGGTGCTGTTCAGTACGCACAGTGACCCCCAGGCGGTGACCCGTTTACAGCAGGATACACAAATTAACATCGTGGCGGTTAACCATCCACAGCAGTCAGCGGCGCTGAGCGCGGATGCTGTCTACCTGGTAGATACACTGAATAATGCCATGTTGCGCTACTCGGTGTCTGAAGATCGTCAAAGCGCCATTATGAATAGCCGGGATATGCTGGCTGATGTACGCAAACTGCTGAAATTATCACGGATTGGATAACAGGAGAGTGGGATGAAAAAGCTGGTTACCTGTGCGTTACTTCTGGCTATTGTAGTAATTATTCTGGGGGCATATACACGACTAACCGATGCCGGACTGGGTTGTCCTGACTGGCCTGGTTGCTATGGCGACTTATTTGTTCCCGCCTCTGAAGATAAGATTGCACAGGCTAATGCGAGCTTTCCCGAAAGACCGGTTGAGGTCAGTAAAGCCTGGTCAGAAATGATTCATCGTTATTTTGCCGGTACTCTGGGATTGCTTATTTTTGCCATCGCCTTTATTGCGGTGAAAAAGAAATCACCACAAATGCCGGTCGGATTACCTCTTTTTCTTTGTGGGCTTGTTGTCTTTCAGGCTGCACTTGGAATGTGGACAGTAACCCTTAATCTGCTTCCTGTTGTTGTAATGGGGCACTTACTGGGTGGATTTGGTGTGCTGGCCTGTTTGTTTGTCATGTACCTACGCTTGCAAGGCGTTACCTGCCGGGACAAACTCAAATCTGCCCGTCGTCTGATGCTGTTTGGTTTTGTAGGAATGTTTATTCTGGGCTGCCAGATTGCGCTGGGCGGATGGACATCGGCCAACTATGCTGCGCTGGCCTGTACAAATTTTCCTGTTTGTGAGGGTGAGTGGTGGACTCAGATGGATTTGGATGGCGCGTATAGTGTGCCCTATGCAGAAAACTATGAGTTTGGTGTGCACGGCTATTCTGAGCGTATGACCATGCACGTGATACACCGGGCGGGCGCGCTCATCACCTTTGTGTACCTGCTGACTTTTGGCATCTGGCTGTTGCGGTTGCGCTCAAAGGTCATGAACAGTGCCGGTGGCGCGCTGATTTTTATGCTCAGTGCTCAGGTTATTCTGGGCGTGAGCAATGTAGTGATGAGTCTGCCCCTGACGGTGGCTGTCGCGCATAATTTTGTTGCGGCCTGTTTATTACTGGTGATGGTGTGGATTATCTGGCAGTTAGCGCATAACCGGGATACCGCCAATGGCTAAGCCGTTTATCGCCGGGCGTGATGAACCCCGCCACTTAGCTGTGCAGCCTGCCCGCTGGCGCGACTACTACGAGCTGACTAAGCCCAGGGTGGTGATGCTGCTTTTACTCACGGCGCTGGTGGGGATGTGCCTGGCCACCGATACACTGGTCAGTGCCACCATCCTCATCGCCGGACTGTCCGGTATAGGGCTGCTGGCCAGCAGTGCTGCGGTCATCAATCATGTGGTGGACCACAACATCGATAGTATGATGGCGCGTACCTATCACCGGCCGGTGGCCGGCGGGCGGGTTACCGTCACCAGAGCGCTGTGTTTTGCGCTGCTATTAGGAGGTAGTGGTTTTGCTATTCTGGTCTGGTGGGTCAATGGGTTAACCGCTTGGCTTACTTTGCTTAGCCTGGTGGGGTATGCAGTGGTCTATACCATGTACCTGAAACGGGCGACACCGCAAAATATTGTTATTGGCGGGCTGGCCGGCGCCGCGCCACCATTGCTGGGATGGACGGCTGTCACCGGCGAGGTACATGCCCATGCATTGTTACTGGTTCTGATTATCTATACCTGGACTCCCCCTCATTTCTGGGCGCTGGCTGTTCACCGTCAACGCGAATATGCAAAAGCGGATATTCCTATGCTGCCGGTTACCCACGGCCCTGCGTTCACCAAAACCTGGATTCTGGGCTACACCGTGCTATTGTTATTAGTGGGGTTTTTACCTTATCTGGTAGGCATGAGTTCACTGATTTATCTGATTGGGGCCAGTGGCCTGAACACTGTGTTCTGTGTGTATGCCTGGCAACTCAAGTTTTCAGATAAAGCCGGTATGGCCATGAAAACATTCCGTTTTTCTATCCTGCATCTGATGCTATTGTTTGTCGTTCTTTTAATTGATCATTACATTCCCGTGAGTTTATGAAGCACAGACTGCTGATTGGTGTTGTTTTACTGGTGGCGTTTATTGGTGGTATTTGGGCAGCGCTGACTATCGCGCCGCCACAAACCAGCGCGAGTGAACCTCAATATCGTTACTACCAGCCTTATCCTGCGGCCAGAGAGTTGTCTGATTTTACATTTAACCGGGCTAACGGTCAGACATTGACCCGGGCCGATCTGAACGGTCACTGGACCCTGGTGTTTCTGGGCTATACACACTGCCCGGATATTTGCCCGACGACGCTGGCTGCTCTGAACCGGGAGTATCCGCAACTAACCACGCTCTCGCCGGAACTTCCGGTGCAGGTTATGTTCTTATCAGTAGATCCAAAACGGGACTCGCCTGAACGCCTGGCTGCCTATAAAGCGTATTTTAACGATGACTTTATTGCCGCTACCGCGGATCACGGGCAGGTTTTTCCTTTTGTCAGAAGCATCGGCATGATGTACGCCATATCAGAAAGTACAGAGGCTGATGACTATCTTGTCGACCACAGTGGCTCCCTTGTTGTTATCGGAC
The DNA here is from genome assembly GCF_005222225.1 of Salinimonas lutimaris. Lineage (GTDB taxonomy): Bacteria > Pseudomonadota > Gammaproteobacteria > Enterobacterales > Alteromonadaceae > Alteromonas > Alteromonas lutimaris. Next base: position 4,043,822 of record NZ_CP036536.1, on the reverse strand, counting down.
CGGATGCCACCGCCAGAGGACGGTTTAAACCGCAGTCGTCACCAGGCCAGGTTACTATTGTAAACCCTGAACATATTGTGACGGAACTGCCGCAGATTATTCAGACGAAGTAGATGTAGTCATGGTAGTAGAAATCAGAAAAGCGACACCGCAGGACGGCGCTCAGGCTGTGCCTTTGTTACTGGAATCAGGCCGTGATTTGCTGGTTTCTATTTTTGGTCTGGGCAGTGCTAAACGGGCGTCTGACTTCTTGCATGACACCTGGGCGAGGCGGCAGGGGCAGTATGGCAGTGATAATCACTGGGTGGCCACCTATGACAACAACATTGCCGGTCTTATCACGAGTTGGCATGACGGCTTACCCGCTGACTTTGATCGACAGACACTGGCCAGTGTCACTGAATTTTACGGTATTGATACCGCGATGGATGTGGTGATGCGAAGTCAGCAGGTCACGGTGGCGCTTAATCCGCCGGAGCAGTTGGAACTGGGAATAGGGCATCTGGCGGTGAATCCGGTGTATCAGCGGGCCGGTATTGGCAGCATGCTGATGCGTTTTATGGAGCAGCAGGCCCTTGAACTGAAAAAACTGGCGCTGGTGCTGGATGTGCACCGGGCCAACACCGGTGCGCTACAATTTTATTCCCGGCATGGTTTTGAAGTACGCCAGACTTTGTCTGCATTTATTCAGATGGGCAAAGGGATAGCACCGGCCACCTGAATGGCCGTTAATCGGGATAATGACCGTTGGCGTCTGCAACAAAAAATGGCTGTGAATACCAGTAAAACCGGCCATTCCGGCTGTTTGAGGGTGCAGTACAATTCACTCTGGAGCGGCCGGTGGGCAAGTCTTTAGTGATCCTGACGGTAAGGCTGTTGTCGCTTATACTGACCGCTGCTTTATTGCCCTGAAAGTAACAGGCTGCCTGACTGAGCCGGACATCGCTATCCTTAATGGTCAGGGTAATCGAGGCCGGAGGGGTGTGTCCGGTCATCTGTGGTTCGGTAAACGAAGTCTGACTGACTGGCATGGGCAAGCTGGCCATTTTGGCCTTCAGACTGTTCAGGCTGGCATAGGGGCCGGCAGCCGGAAAGCGAGGCAGCGCGGCAAAATCCGAGTCCGGTCCGGCGGCACCAGAATGCTGGCCAAATCCAATATACCCTTTTTGTTGCAGGTGTGTAGCCAGCGTGCGGTTATATTCGCCAAACGGGTAGGCCAGATAACGCAGCGAACGGCCTGTTTTGTCCTTAATCATTTTTTCAGCCTGCTCAACATTATTGACTACGCGCTTTAGCCACTGCTGTTCAGTTTCGCCTTCTTCGCGGTTGAGCATATGCAGATGATCCAGCGTGTGATTGGCAAAAATAACGCCATCCTGCTGCATGCTTTTCACCTGCTCCCAGGTCAGCTGGTCCCGGCGCTGGCCAATCTCTGCCGGATTAATAAATACGGTGTACGGAATATTGTATTGCTGCATGACAGGATGGCCATTTTCCAGAATATTGGCGTAGCCGTCATCAAAGGTCACGGCAATCGCATTGTCGGGCAGCGGGTCACGCTTTTTCAGTGCTTTGACAATCTCTATTAATGGCAGCACCGTATAGTGGTCGTGCAGGTACGCCATATGCTGCTCAAACTGTTGCGGTGTAATGCTGGTACTGGCTGGCGTTTGTGCTGAGACATGATGGTACAACAAAATAGGGGCACCATTGCCGGCGCTGGCCGCCATTGAGATAAGCATGGTTATCAACGCGGTGATAGCTGCTGGCAGGCGGCATAGCCTGCGGTGAATGCGGGACTTCCCGTTATCCGAACGACGTGTCATGTTACACTGCACATTATCTCCTTAACCTTATCTGAGCTTTATTTGTGACCGATTCCACCATCCGGCGGGGCTGGCCGGCCCATCTGCATCTGTTAGCCCTGGCCGGGCCGATGATTCTGGCTAACATTACCACTCCCTTGCTTGGCCTGGTTGATACGGCAGTGATGGGGCATATGGATTCGCCGGCGATGCTCGCCGGTGCCTCGGTGGGCGCGCTTATTTTAACGCAAATTTACTGGGTCTGTGGCTTTTTGCGTATGTCGACCACCGGTCTGAGCGCTCAGACGTCGGGGCAGGGCAGTACTCAGGTAGCGTCAGCCAGAGTCTTGTATCAGTCCGGGGCAATGGCCCTGATACTCGGGCTGGCCATTTTTGCTTTGCAGATACCTGTACTTAGCGCAGGCATTGCACTGGCAGATCCCAGTGCGGCGGTCAGTCAGTACATCACCGCCTATTTTTCTGTGCGGGTGTGGGGCGCACCGGCCGCCATGATGAATTTAGTGCTGGTGGGCTGGCTGGTGGGCCAGCAACGCACGCGGGCTGTAATGGCTATTCAGATAACCGGGAATGTGCTCAACGCCGGGCTCGACATGCTGTTTGTATTCGGGCTGGATATGTCGGTACAGGGCGTAGCGCTGGCCAGTGTGCTGGCCGAGTACAGTATGGCAATAATGGGGGCGCTGGTGGCGCTGAAAGCCATTGGATTCCAGCCGGCGCAGCTGGTGTGGTTTAATTCTGCAGCCCGGCGCATTCTGCTCAAGCTTAATGGCGACATGTTGCTGCGTAATCTCTTCCTGCAGGCCTGCCTGGCCTTTGTGACCTTGCAGGGCGCCCGTTACGGAGAAACCGCTGCGGCGGTTAATGCGATTCTCATGCAGTTTTTTGTGCTTATTGCGCTGGGTTTAGATGGTGTGGCCTATGCGGTGGAAGCCACGGTAGGTAAAGCGGCCGGTAATAACGATAAAGCTGAAATAGCTCACCAGACCTGGCTTGGACTTATCTGGTCATCGTTATTTGCGGTGCTTTATGCGCTGGCATTCTGGGGGCTGGGCGAGCAGATTGTAGGTTTGCTGACCGACCTGCCATCACTCTATCACGCGGCGGTCCCTTATCTGCCCCTGATGGTGCTGTTACCTCTGTTGGGACACTGGTGCTTCTTATTTGATGGGGTATTTGTCGGACTGACCCGCTCTGCTGCCATGCGAAATACCATGCTGCTAAGTGCAGCCGGGGTGTTTTTTCCAGTATGGTGGTATTGTCAGGAAGCCGGGAATGTAGCGTTGTGGTATGCCTTGCTGGCCTTTTTACTGGCCAGAGGAGTGACTCTGGCCTGGGTACTCTTACGGATTATTTACGCGGAGCGCGAGTCCGTTGCTTAATCTCTTTAAAACGGCTGATACGCTGTAAAAAGATGCCCAGATAGCCAGACATCGCAGTCACAAACCCGATGGTCAGGGTGATAAGAATCGCCCATTTCACAGCCCCTTCGGGTTTATCGGTCAGCATCATCATCGCTACAGCCACAGCAAACACAGCCAGTCCGATTTTAAACCGGAACCAGCTGGCTTTAGGGTCTTTAAGCTGGGCAAGCAAAGTACTCATAACGGGTATCGCCTAGTAGTAAGAGTGCTCGCCAGCCTGGTGTTCAGTGGCATCACGAACCCCTTTAAGCTGACCGGCAAATTCTTCCACCATTTGCTTTTCAATGCCTTCTTTTAAGGTGACATCGACCATGGAGCAGCCGTTACAGCCGCCGCCAAACTGCAGCACAGCATAACCGTCTTCGGTGATCTCAAGCAGCACTACCTTGCCACCATGGCTGGCCAGCTGAGGATTGACTTCTGTCTCAATCATATAGTTAACACGCTCTACCAGTGGCGCATCATCAGCGACTTTGCGGGCTTTAGCATTCGGCGCTTTGAGCGTCAGCTGGGAGCCCATCTGGTCGGTGACGTAGTCAATTTCTGCTTCTTCCAGATAGGGCGCGCTTTCTTCATCAACCACGGCATCAAAACCGGTAAAGTTCAGCCGCAGGTCATTTTCTTCCACTGCATTGGGTGGGCAGTAAGACACGCCACATTCGGCTGAAGACGTCCCCGGATTAACAACAAAAACCCGGATGTGAGTTCCGTCTTCCTGTTTATCCAGCAATTTAACAAAATGCGCCTGAGCATCTTCTGATATAGTGATCATTACTTGGTCCTGCGTTGCAACATCGTTGGGCGCTATGATAACAAATTTACCTGAGTAAAACAGTCAGGTATTGATGGCTTTTTACTATCAGCGTAATTTAGTCATAACGACGAAACGGAAATTGTGTTTATGCGAAAGTATCTGACGCCTGCTTCTTCAGTCATCCTGCCGGCTCTGCTATTAGCCCTTGTTTTCTTTCATGTCACCGCGCTGGCCATGCCGGTAATCAACACTGGCAAACCGGCGGCTGACTATCTGCCACCGGATACCCGCTACAACCCTGATATCACTTCACCCGAAGACTACCTTGGGGCGAATGTCGGGCAGTGGCATGTCAGGCACGATCAGTTGGTAGGCTATCTGCGATTGCTGGCCGCACAATCTGACCGGGTCACGCTGGAGCAAACCGGCACCAGTCATGAAAACCGTCCATTGTTACTGCTGACCATTACCGCCGCTGCCAATCAGCCTGAACTGGCTAGCCTGCGTGAGCAACATCTGGCCCGGTTGAGCGCGGGCAAGGCCGATACCACTGGCGCGCCGCTGGTGCTCTACATGGGCTACAGTATTCATGGCAATGAGCCTTCCGGCGCTAATGCGGCGTTACTTATCGCCTATTATCTGAGCGCCGGGCAAAGCAAAGCAATTGATACGCTGTTGCAGGACAATATTGTGCTGCTCGACCCGGCTTTCAACCCTGACGGGCTGTCCCGATTTGCCCAGTGGGCTAATATGCACAAAGGCTACCACACGGTCTCTGATCCCAGACATCGCGAACATGCTGAAGGCTGGCCATCCGGCCGAACCAACCATTACTGGTTTGATTTAAATCGCGACTGGTTATTGCTAACCCATCCTGAGTCGCGGGCCCGGATTGCCCAGTTTCATAAATGGCGTCCGCACATCCTGACCGATTTTCATGAAATGGGTCCCAACAGCACCTATTTTTTCCAGCCAGGTGTACCGGATCGCAAAAACCCCAACACACCCGATGGCAATGTCACCCTAACCGAAGCGCTGGCCAGTTTTCATATTGATGCACTGGATAAAGCCGGGCAATTGTATTTTTCTCAAGAAAGTTTTGATGATTTTTATTACGGCAAAGGATCATCTTACCCGGATGCCCTGGGCAGCATCGGTATTTTGTTTGAGCAGGCCAGCAGTCGTGGTCATGTACAGGAAACTATTAATGGTCCGCTGACCTTCACCCAGACCATCGCTAATCAGGTTACCACCTCACTCAGCACGTTTGCCGGCGCACTGGCCAACAAGCCAGCTATATTATCCTATCAGCGGGACTTTGCCCGGCACACCGATGCGCTGATTAACGATGATGATGCCTATGGCTTTGTGATCAGGCGCGGAGCTGATCATGCGCGCTTTGCTGCCATGACTGAGCTACTGCAACAGCATCAGATTCAGTATGCCTGGACCAGTGCAGATATCACGGTTAACCGCCAGCGATACCCGGCGCACAACAGCATTTTTGTGCCTCTGGATCAGCCTGGCTACCGTCTGATTAAATCGCTGTTTTCAACCCGTCAGTCATTTCCCAACAATACCTTTTATGATGTGTCTAACTGGAATCTGCCGCTGGCATTTAACCTGACTTATGACACCGTGGATAGAGACCTGCGACGTAAGCTGAAAACCGGCAATAGCCCGGCCGCCCCGGTTGAGGCCACCCCGATTGCATCTGATGCCTATGCCTGGGTACTGGACTGGCACAGCTATGAAGCCCCGGCCGCTTTGCAGTATCTGTTGTCTCACAATGTACAGGCGCGCAGTGCACAAACCGGTTTTACCAGTGCGGTAGGCAATAAGAAAAATCAGTCATTTGCCGCGGGCAGTGTGGTGATACCCGCAGCCCTGGAACAGCCCGACAACCTGCCTGCGTTGCTGGATGAGGCTGCCCGGCGCTATGCGGTGTCCATCACCAGCCTGGCTAGCGGACACACCCTGAAAGGCATTGATATTGGCAGCCGGGATATGCGGCCTGTCACCCTGCCTGAGGTACTGATTGTGGGTGGCAAAGGCACCCGTGAATATGAAGTGGGCGAGGTCTGGCATTATCTGGACACCCGGGTAGGCCTGGCGCCAACCATTATCGAACAGCAGAATCTGGGCGCGGCGGATCTTAGCCGGTATACCCATATTATCTTTACCAGTGGGCAATATCGTCCCGGCGACACCGCTGAACAGAAACTGTTACGCTGGGTGAAGCAGGGGGGCGTGCTGATTGGTCAGCGTAATGCCTTAAAGTATTTTGATAAAAACCGCTGGCTGAACCTGGATATTGTAAGCCGCCAAACAATCGATGATGCGTTTGACACCACTGGCCTGACGTTTGCCGACCAGCGTGCACTGTACGCCAAAAAACTGATTGCCGGGGCGGTTTATCAAACTCGCATAGATACCACGCACCCCCTGTTTTTTGGCTACGAAGAGAGCTTGTTACCGGTATTTAAAACCTCCAATATGATTGTGCGCTCCAATACATCGGCCTTTTCCACACCGTCCCGCTATACCGCATCACCGCTGATGGCCGGTTACAGTGCGCCGCAACTGGCTACGATGGTGGCAGGCAGTGCCGCAACGGTTGTGCAGCCGGCAGGACGTGGTGTAGTCATTGGCTTTGTGGATGATATTCATTTTCGTGGCTACTGGTATGGCACCAGTAAGTTGCTAAGTAATGCACTGTATCAGACCGGCCACCTGCTATAACGATGCCCGGCTGTCGTGTTTACGGGCCGGCGCCGGGGTGACAGCGATGGCCCAGACTTGTATACAGATATCCGGGCGCTGCGACAGGATCAGTCCGGCCAGCGCATCGGCGGTGCAGCCGGTGGTCACAACATCATCCACTATTGCCACACAGCTGGCCTGAGGTAAACGCTGTACGGCAAAGGCATGGCGCAGATTGGTATAGCGCTCACTGCGATTCTGGGTGTGCTGGGGCTTGCCCGGTCGCCGGCTGGCCCAGCCATGAAACACCGGAATATGACACCAGCGGCTGATTTCATTGGCCAGTACGCCAGCGGGATTAAACTGTCGTTGCCAGTAACGACTGGCCGGGACCGGTACGGGGAGCAAATACTCAGGTGGCGTGGATATTTGGCTACACAGCGGGGCAAACCAGCGGGCCAGTAATCGGGCAGTGGCTACCTGCCGGCCGAATTTAAACTGGTGAATCAGCCGGTTCAGCGGCCACTGATAAAAGCCACAGGCGAGCAGAGCAGAGTAACGGCGGTGTCTGATATACCGGGAAATGGCCGGACGCAGTAATAAATTCACCGGCAGCCTGTCGTGATAAAAAAAGCGGGTATCATTTTTGCACCATCGACAGACAGGTTCGCAGGTTGCCTCGCCGCATAGCTGGCAACACTGTGATATTTCCGACCGGGCAAAAAAGCCTGATACTGACATCAGGCCGTCACGATTTTCATGCTAGGCTCCTACGTAGCGCAGACAAAGGATATTCGTTGTGATAAACACTTCTGATCAAGCAGGCTTTGAGAATACAGGCCGTAAATCACATAATACTTTGCATAATCCGCTGGTCACCCGTACTGCCGGTACAGGAAAAGATCTGGTTCTCCTGCATGGCTGGGGAATGAACAGTGCGGTGTTCAGTGAATTTATTCCGCTACTGGAAAAGGATTACCGCATTACCACTATCGATCTGCCCGGTTTTGGGGAAAATAATCAGCACGCCGGTGATCCCTACACGGTGGCCCGGCTGGCCAGTCAAATACAGGCGGTATTGCCGGCGCAATGTGTGGTGGCGGGCTGGTCACTGGGCGGGATGGTGGCTCAGCAACTGGCGTTACTGGCCCCTGAACAGGTAACCGGTCTGATCACTATTGCGGCGACTCCCTGTTTTGTCGCCGGGCCCGGCTGGCCGGGAATTGCCCCTGATTTACTGGCGCAGTTTGAACAGGATCTGAGTAAAAATTACCAGAAAACCCTGGACCGGTTTTTAGCTATTCAGGCCATGGGTAGCGACTCGGCCCGTCAGGATATCAAGCTGATTAAAGAGCAGGTAACCCGGCTGCCTGCACCATCTACCGCTGCGCTGGCAAGTTCTCTGCATTTATTATCCAGTGAGGATTTGCGTGGTGAGATTGGACGCATTCGCCAGCCCACTTTACGTTTGTACGGCCGGCTGGACAGTCTGGTCCCTACCAGTGCCATTGATCAGATTTGCCAGTTACATCCTGAGTCGGACGCCGTCGTGCTGTCCAGGGCCTCTCACGCGCCGTTTATTTCGCATCCTGAGCAAACGGCTGATGTGATTCGGCAATTTATGTGTACAAGGCAATAAAACAGTCCGTTTACTTTTTCTACTTTTTGGCTAATAATTAAGCATGAGATAGTCACCGGGATACCGTCATGTCGAACGTCATCGGCAGTGCAGATAACAGTGCGTTTTACAGTGCCAGACAGGGCCTTAACAGGGCATCTGAGGATATCACTCAGGCGTCGCTGGGTATTAACGCGTCCGGTATCCCGCCCAGTGCCGGGCCGGGTGCACAAAATGCGTCCCTCCCAGGCGCCTCCACACAGTTTGAAGGCCCCGTCGCCGGGCCGGTCACCAACGAGCTAGTTGCCCTGACCCAAAGTCGCATCAATGCGCAGGCATCAGCCAGAGTGCTGGGTGTTGCCACTGACATGGTCGGGCAGCTGATAGATACGCTGGCATGAACCTGATTACGCCCATCCCCACCACTTTCGCGCTGCCCACGGCCAACCTGGCGACGGAAGCGGCGCGCCGGGATAACCTGCTTAAAGAAACCATTCCACAAAGTGCTGATGCGGAAAAAGGAGCCGGCCAGCAAGGGCTGGGGGCAGAGTCAGACCGGGCGAAATCACCGGGTCAGAAACCCGCGCCGGTGACATACGAAAAACCGGCCAGTGCGCAGGCGCAGCCGGAAGCGGCTACGGGTAACTCAGCTGATACACCCGACAATGGCGCAGATGAGAGTGCCGGTCGTGATGATGCTCAGCAGCGTCAGCAAGAGCAGGCACAACAACGTGAAGTTGCTCAGCTTAAGCAGCGCGATCAGGAAGTTCGCACCCATGAGCAGGCGCATCAGGCTGCTGGCGGGCAATATGCCTCAGCGCCTCGCTATGAATATGAAACCGGGCCGGATAATAAGCGTTATATCACCGATGGTGAAGTCAGTATTGATGTCAGCGATGAAGGATCGCCACAGAGAAATCTGCAAAAGATGGAGCAGGTCAGAACCGCGGCCCTGGCGCCGGCAGAGCCTTCAGCGCAGGATATGAAAGTGGCGGCAGAAGCCAGCCAGAAAATACTCGAAGCACGGCAGCAGATTGCTGCTGAGGTGGCCAGCCGGTTAAGCGGCATGGCAGCGTCACAAGCTGAGCAACCACAAGGCAGTGAGTCAGTCAGCCCGGATTACAATCCGGCAGAGTATGATCGTGCACAGATGAGCAGTCGTATCGGGCGTATTCAGCATGTTTATCAGGCTATTGGTAATTCTAAAAGCGCTGGCTTTTCGGCCAGCGCCTGAAACCGCCTGAGTTTTACTTGGTTTTGGCCTTGGCAAAGGCGTCAGCAAAGGCATTGCCCATGGCCGCATTTTGCGGTTGCGACGCTTTAGCCGGCTTGCCTGCGCCCCGGTTCTGCTGATTTGCTCTGGCTTTTTTCTGGCCACTACCCCCGGCCGGTTTGGCCTTGGCCTGCGGTGTCTCATCCAAGCGCATAGTAAATGAAATACGTTTTCTGGCAGTATCAACTTCCATCACTTTTACTTTCACGATGTCGCCGGCTTTGACTACTTCGCGGGGATCAGAGATAAACTTGTTGGTCAGTGCTGAAATGTGCACCAGTCCATCCTGATGAACGCCCACGTCCACAAATGCCCCGAAGTTGGCAACGTTACTGACCACACCTTCTAAAATCATGCCTGGTTTAAGATCGGCAATGGTCTCCACGCCTTCTTTAAAGACAGCGGTTTTAAACTCCGGACGGGGGTCACGACCAGGCTTGTCCAGTTCGCTCAGAATATCCTGCACAGTAGGCAGGCCTACTTCATCAGACACAAACTCTTCTGGCGACAATTTTTTAAGCAGTTCGGTATTGCCGATAAGATCGTTTACCGCCACATCGGTTTTACCCACGATAGCATCCACCACCTTGTAGGACTCCGGGTGAACCGCCGATTTATCCAGCGGGTTGTCGCCGCTAAAGATACGCAGGAAGCCTGCGGCCTGCTCAAACGCCTTCGGTCCAAGGCGCTCTACACTGAGCAGGGCCTTACGGTTGGCAAACGCACCGTTGGTGTCACGAAATTGTACAATATTGTGAGCCAGCGTGCGGTTTAATCCCGACACATAGCTGAGCAGCGCAGGCGATGCAGTATTAAGATCCACACCCACGGCGTTTACACAGTCCTCAATCACTTTATCCAGTGACTTGCCCAGCTGGCTTTGGCTGACGTCATGCTGATACTGGCCGACCCCAATCGCTTTTGGCTCAATTTTCACCAATTCAGCCAGCGGGTCCTGTAGGCGGCGGGCAATCGATACCGCGCCACGAATGGACACATCCAGCTCAGGCAGCTCTTTTGACGCCAGTTCTGAGGCTGAATACACCGATGCACCTGCTTCACTGACCATTATCTTCTGGGCTTTCAGTGCGCTGTCGTTTTTCAGCATATCGCCGACCAGCTTGTCGGTCTCCCGCGAGCCGGTTCCGTTACCAATGCTGATAAGATCAACTTTATGCTGCTTGCACAGGTTTGACAGGGTACGCATGGATTTGTCCCACTGATTTTGCGGAACATGCGGGAAGATGGTGTTGGTGGCAACGACCTTACCGGTCTGATCAACAATGGCGACTTTTACCCCGGTACGCAGGCCAGGATCCAGTCCCATAGTCACTTTGGCACCTGCCGGTGCTGCCATCAGCAGATCGTTCAGGTTACGGGCAAATACAGCAATGGCTTCTTCTTCAGCGCGTTCACGCAGGGTACTGAACAGCTCAGTTTCCATGTGCAGACCGATTTTGATTTTCCAGGTCCACTGCACCACCTGTTTCATAAAGGCATCTGCCGGGCGGCCGCGATCTAAAATATTGTAGTGCTGCGCAATAATGTGTTCACAGTGTGACGGGGCCTGCGCATCTTCGCTTTCAGGGTCGGCATTTAGCTGAATATGCAGCACACCTTCGTTGCGGCCCCGGAACATGGCCAGCGCCCGGTGCGAGGGAACGGTTTTCAGTCTCTCTGAATGGGCAAAGTAATCTTTGAATTTCTGAGCTTCTTTGGTTTTGCCTTCCACCAGCTTGCTGTCGACAAACGCATTGTTGTTCAGGTATTGACGAATCTTGGCCAGCAGGGAAGCATCCTCAGCAAATCGCTCCATCAGAATAAACCGAGCGCCTTCCAGTGCGGCTTTGACATCGGCCACATTATTCTGGGCGTTAACATATTCAGCGGCCGCGGCTTCAGGATCCTGCTCCGGTGCGCTGAACAACAGGTCAGCCAGTGGTTCCAGACCTGCCTCAATGGCAATCTGGCCTTTGGTGCGGCGACGTGGTTTATAGGGCAGATATAAATCTTCCAGCGTAGTTTTACTTTGCGCCCCTTCAATGTCCGCTTTGAGTTCGGCAGACAGTTTACCCTGCTCATCGATGGATTTAAGAATGACGGATTTGCGATCCTGAAGCTCGCGCAGATAAGTCAGTCGCTGTTCCAGGGTACGTAACTGAGTGTCATCCAGGCCCTGCGTGGCTTCTTTACGGTAACGGGCGATAAAAGGTACGGTGGCGCCGCTATCCAGCAATGAAACAGCAGCTTCGACCTGCTGAGCAGAAACAGCAAGTTCGGTGGCAATAGTATTTGTAATCATAATAACTTAACGTTGAATGTGCCCTAACGCCAGGCGCGATGTTCAGCCAGGCTGACGTTAACATTGATTTAAAGAAAAAGTGCAGGCAAGTATAGCATTCCTGATGCTATGAAGAAGTGTGTTTGTCTCAGTACCGACCAGTTTCTACGCAGTTTCGTAAATGCCGGGAAAACGTTGTTGCATATAAGCCATAAACGCCTGGGCTATCGCTTCCACGTCTTTGATGGCCGAAGGTAATGCACAATCCTGCGCGGTGGCCAGTGATCCTTCTAGCTGATGCAAATCGTCAAAAATCTGCTGGGCCGACAGGGCGCTGGCGACCTCTTTGAGCATTTTTATCTGGGTTGATGCGCGCAACCGATCCTGCCCCCTAATAGCCAGGGTCAACCGTACTATTAATATCGGTAAACTGGTCGAAAAGCGTTTTATGAGCCGTTCTACCAACGCAACATCACCACCTAAACGCCGATAGAGTTCTAAGTCGTGAACATCATTGCTGTGTATCATAATATTAATCTTTCTGCTTGCCTGTCCCTGGACGACGACATCCATAATTTGCTGTGTGTTTATTGTACAGTGAGTGCGCTGGTATTTGGAGACAAAACCGCGCCAAATTTACAGATGAACCGTTAAGCACTTATGCCGTAAATAAAAATAGTTTTATGCGACAAACAAAATAAATCTTGAGATGCATATTTATTTGTTTGTCATACTTCTAAAGTAGTAGATAAACTGACTTTGTCCACTATTTTTTGATGATAGTTGTGACTTTTATGCACACAAAAACTCACTATTGAGAAGCCAGAGAGTATGATAGAAGTTTCCCCCACACTGCGTATTGATGAAGCCGAAGTGGATATGACAGCCATTAGAGCGCAGGGCGCCGGCGGGCAAAATGTCAACAAGGTGAACAGCGCCATTCATTTGCGCTTTGATATTCCCGGATCGTCGCTGCCGGACAACATTAAAACCCGCCTGCTGGATAAAAAGGATACCCGGGTTACCGCTGAAGGCGTGTTTGTCTTAAAGGCGCAGAACTTCCGGACTCAGGAACAAAACCGGCTGGATGCGCAGAACCGGCTGGCTGAATGGGTGGCCAGTGCGCTGGTAGTGAAAAAGAAGCGTAAGCCAACCCGTATCAGCAAAGGCGCGCAGGCCCGGCGCAAAGAAAATAAACGACAGCAAAGCCGGCAAAAAGCACTGCGCAAAAAAGTCGATATTTAAAGCTTGTCGGTAGGGTCGTACCAGATGCGGTTTATCCACCATTCAAATGTGCCTGCCTCGGTGGTGACGGTCACATCATCATCAACACCCTTGCCCAGCAGAGCCCGGGCCATGGGGGCATCAACCGAGATGTAATCGCGGCGTCCGAAGATTTCGTCATAACCGGCAATACGCAGGGTCATCTGACGGCCCTCATCGTTTTCAATCTCTACCCAGGCACCAAAAAAGACTTTGCCTTCCTGCTCCGGGTTGTAGTCCACGACCTTAAGACGTTCCAGGCACTTGCTTAAGTAGCGCACCCGGCGATCAATTTCACGCAGACGTTTTTTATTATACTGATAGTCAGCATTCTCGCTGCGATCGCCCAGGCTGGCGGCCCAGGTGACTTTACGAGTGACTTCAGGTCGTTCCTGACGCCATAAAAAATCCATCTCTTCGCGTAGTTTCAGGTATCCGTTTCGGGTTATCAGTGGTGTTTTCACAATAATTCTTGCAACTTTTTGAAAATTAACTAACTTTTAAAGTGTGACCGTTAGGAAGTTCCTGTAAAAGGATAAGGTCAGCCGGCGTTCGGTGTTAGCTCATCATTAATATTCGGACAGGTACGGCAGATATCGTGGAGATAACTGAACATTCGACGTAAATATGGGTCTTAGTTATATCCATGTCAATGGATTGCAACTTTAAAGAGAGCATCATTATGGTCAGTCATCATTGTAAATCCGCCGGATTCGAACGGCATCAACAGCCTCCTGTCAACGGGCTGGGTATTCTGGGTTTTTTTCTGCTTATGACCGGTGGTATTTTTTTAGTCGTAGGTATGGCGACTTTGGTATTACAGGCGCAGTGGTTTAATACCGGTGTGCTGATATTAGGCGGGGCTGCCATGCTTAAAGTCGGTCAGATCATGTTACGGCGGTGCGAAGCGGTGCGGCAAAAACGTAAGCAGCGAGGCTACCTGTTACTTTAGTGTGTCTGGCTATATAGTGCGCGTTTTTAGTTCCAAAACGGTTTTATAATGCGCTGGCAATCGATAAACAGGGGCATATACTGAAAGGGTGATTTCAGCCAACGGCATACGAAAAAGCTGCATTACTATGTAGCTACGCGCTTAACACAACAAGCGTTTTGCTCGTCAGGACCAGGCAGACACGGATACGTCGTTGAATGACAAACAAAAAAATAGCCGGCTAATAACCGGCTATTTTTCTTTGTGGCAAAGGCAGGTGTTATTCCGCCGCTGCTTCCTCATCAGTATCAACCACATCCAGTAGTTCTACTTCAAAGACCAGGGTTGAATTAGGCGTAATAGCGCCAGTTGCGCGTTCGCCGTAAGCCAGTTCTGGTGGAATAACAAAGCGGTATTTCGCGCCTTCTTTCATTAGCTGAACACCTTCGGTCCAGCCCGGAATGACCCGGTTAAGCGGGAAGGTTGCCGGCTCACCACGAGAATAGGATGAGTCAAACTCAGTACCGTCAATCAGGGTGCCTTTGTAATGCACTTTCACGGTATCTTCAGCAGCCGGGCTGTCACCTTCACCTTCTTGAAGTACTTCGTACTGAATACCAGACTCAGTGGTTTTAACGCCGTCTTTCTTGGCATTTTCAGCCATGAAATCTTTGCCTTTCTGAACATTTTCTTCAGCTTGCTTTTCAGCCTGGGCCTGCTGCTTGTCACGCAGGGCCTGTTCGCCTTCCTGAGCGATCTGCTGAATTTCTTCCTGACTGAATGCCAGAGAGTCGCCTAAGCCGTCTTTAAAGCCCTGTTGCAGCGCTGATTCGTCCAGCGGCACACCCAGTTGCTCCTGCTGATCAGCACGATTTTTCACAAACAGACCCATGCTCGCACCCATGGCATAAGCATGTTTTTGTGAATCGGTCATTTCTTCCTTCTTCAGGCTAGGCTGAGCCGTTTCCTGGGCTGTGTCCGGCTGACATGCCGCCAGACCAAGAGCAGCAACTGTCGACAGGGCGACAAGCGACTTACGCATAATGTATCTCCGTGTTTGTGTATGGGGTAAGGGTGCAGATATCCACAGCTTACCGTCTGTGTCTCTGCCCTTTGATTATTTACTGTATACTGTGTAGGCGTATACCTTAGATTACAAGTGCCAGCCATGATTTATCTGCTGTGCATGCTAAGGTAAACCCCAATAACCAAGATAGTAACCAAGGAAAATCAGTCTGACATGATATTCACCCGATGGTTCCGCACCTGTGTGCTGTTCACCGCAGCTCTGCTGACGCTGATGGCATGTTCTGTACCTGAAACCGAGCCGGAGAATCGCTGGCAACATGCCGGTGATGGCGCGTTTGCCGCTGATATTTCGGTGGATGGCAAATACGCGGTAGTATCGGGCGCTAATAATGGTATTAATGTCTGGCAGGTGAAGCAGAATAAGCCGCTGTATCACTGGTCTCACCAGGGCGAAGTGGCCAATCTGGTCGCTGCGGTGCATATTTCTGCGGATGACAAAGCCGTGGTGACCTCTGATCGGGAGGCCTTTGCGTTATGGAGCATGGAAACCGGCGAGCCTATCGGGTTTTGGCGAATCGATGAGTCTTCAATACGGGACATTGCGGTGTCGAATCAGGGCCGTGGCGTGCTGGTCGGCCGGTCTAATGGCAAGGTAATGTACTTTGAACCACAGTCCGGGCGCCGGCTGGAGTTTTTTGGCCATCAGGAAAAAATCAACAGTGTGGATATTTCCCCTAACGGCAAATACGCGCTCACGGGGGGGAATGACTATGTGGCTTATTTGTGGAATACCGATAACGGCCAGATAGTGTATACCTTTGCTCATCCCAGTCGGGTGACGCTGGTTGCGCTGGATGATGCCGGACGCTACGCATTTACTGCTGACAGTC
Source organism: Salinimonas lutimaris (assembly GCF_005222225.1). Taxonomy (GTDB): domain Bacteria; phylum Pseudomonadota; class Gammaproteobacteria; order Enterobacterales; family Alteromonadaceae; genus Alteromonas; species Alteromonas lutimaris. Next base: position 4,027,833 of record NZ_CP036536.1, on the reverse strand, counting down.
AGCAAAAATCGCAAATCTGGAATCTGCAAACGGGTGCGCCGGTGTCCAACTTACAGTATATTGCGCGCCAGAAAATTTTTACCGATGCTGTTTTTTCTCAGGATGGAAAATATCTGCTGACCGGCTCACCCTCGCGGCACATTTATCTGTGGGATGTGAAAACCGGCGAGCAGCTGGCTGACTGGAAAGTCGCGCCTAAAAAAGGCGTATCGCCGCCCAGCGCCGTGGTGTATGCCGTGGGCTTTGTTGGCAATAATGAAATCCTGTCAGAAAGCAGCAGCGGCCTGGCCGAATTGTGGAAGATAGAATATGAGTAACCCCGAACAGCACGCCGAGGCTTTGCGCCTGGCAGAGCAGGCAATTGAAGATCTGCAGACCAAACTGGCCTTTCAGGAGCACACCATCGATGAGCTCAACGAAGCTCTGACCGGTCAGCAATATCAAATCGAAAAGTTGCAGGTGCAGCTTAAGCATGTACTGGGCAAAGTAAAGGCTATGGAGCCTTCTAGTCTGGCCAAGCAGTCAGAAGAAACACCGCCACCGCATTATTAAGTGATTTTTAAGGGTCATAGTTAGCGAGACCAGTGATTGTTGTCTATATTTTAACAATCTTGTGTCTGAGGCAGCATTATGGCCCGAAAATTACGCACATCCCCTGCCGGTATTCCGCAGCATCTGTATCGTGTTGCCCGTCCTGACATTGTGGCGCTGCCCGATGCGCAGGACAAACAACAATATCTGCAATACCTGTGTCAGTACGCTCGACGTTATCAGGTTGCCCTGCATGCCTGGGCCATGACCGATACCCAGGTACAGCTGCTGGTAACCCCGGCCACCGCCACGGGTATTTCCAGTATGTTCCAGGCCACCGGCCGCTTGTATGTGCAGCACTACAATCAGAAATATCATCATAAAGGAGGGATCTGGCAAGACCGCTACAAATCGTCCCTGATTTTGTCTGATGACTTCCTGCTGGCGGTTCACCAGTATATTGAGCAAGGCTGTTTTGCCAGTAGCGGGCAGGCGGATTCACTGCAAAGTAGCGCCTTACCCGGGCATGAGGACAGCATTCAGTATATTACTGAGCATGCCAGCATGCTTGCCCTGGCAGAGACCCGGCAACAACGTCAGCAAGTCTGGCTGGCACGCTGTGTTCAGTCTTTGCCCGCGAGCATGCAGCAGCAAATAGGGCAGGCGCTGAAAATGGGCCTGGCGCTGGGCGATGAGCATTTTATCAAGCGCCTGGAATCGGTGATTGGCCGGCGCTTATTGGCTGGCAAACCAGGCCGCCCCAGAAAAAATGCGGCGGCTACTGGGTAGCCATTTGCCCCGAGGGGGGCCGGGTGAGTGCGCGCGTTAGCGCTGCGCTCAGTGGCTCTGCCAGACTGGCGTGGCGCTTGTTAATATAGTGGTAAAACTGATGGCTGCCGATGAGGTGTTTCTTATGCGCGCGGGTCACGGTGTAACCGCCGATGCCATTACCTTTAAAGTAAACAAAATAATTAATTCTGTGGCGGTTAAACAAGCTGGTGCGTAGCGGAGGGGACTCAATATATTCGTGCCGCTCAGGTAAAGCCAGAGCCAGCCCTTCCTGGAGCAGCATGGCGCTGCCCCGGTCAATAACCACTGTTGCCTCACCGGAAAGCAGCACACTGCTGTCACACCGAACATCAGCCGGGCATACCAATAACACATCCACCTGCGTGATAGGCGGGCCTACCCGCAAAACTTGTGAATATTTATCTTGCAGGTTACTGCGGGCCAGCACATCACCATCGGTGGTGCCGTTTTGCAGAGCCAGTAATCGCCGGCCAATTGGCATAGGCTCAAACCTGACCGTCAGCCCCAGCTCCTGATAGGCCGATCTGATCACCGGTTTCATGGCATGGGCACCGGGGTGGTCGACCACGCTGAGCACATGTTCTGCCGCGCTGGCCGGAACAATGAAAGCAAACCAGAAGAAAAGCCAACTGGCACGGTATGGCATAGTCACATACATCCTCAATAAGCATATTTACTGAGTATGGTTAACCGACAGCGGTTCTGCCAGCTAGTTTTTCTTCTGCACTTTTTTTTCGGTGGCATCATTCAGGTTAATGCTCTGTTCCACATCGCCTTTTAATGCTTGAATAAATGCGTTACTTATCACCTGGCCAAGCGCTGGCAGAATTTCCGGCGACGGGCTGTCTATCTGGCCCTCAATCGGAATACGGGTTGCTATCTGGTCTTGGGACTGATTTTCAAAAATCTCAGCAACAAAGGCCGACAGGGCTTCGGTCAGTCCGCCCCAGAATCCATCATTGTCCCGCTCAATATCTCCTTTCCAGGAAAACACCTCCACCTGATGCAGTACCGGTTTGATGTAACCGGTCACGGTGCCATTATCACTGGCCAGTTCCAGAGCCAGCTCCAGGGTGCCGGCTTCAAGGTCAAACGGGGCATAGGTATCCAGCACATTTTTAAAGTTGACCAGAGCCACGTCATTGGCCTGCACATCCACATCAAAGGTGGGTTTAGCGGTACTGGGGTTTAGCGACGCATCCACTAACAGGGTACCCTGACCCGCAGTTTTTCCCTGCATCGACACCGTGGCAATCAGATCTTTAGACAGGTCTTTACTGTTGACCAGATTGGTGGCTGTTGCGGCAATATCATGCAGTGCAACATCAATCGTGGCATCCGGATTGTGAAAACGCACCTGTCCCTGCCGGATAACCAGATTATCAATTTTCAGCGGAAACAGCTGACTGGCCAGATCGAGCCAGTTTTGCGAGCCGCCGGTCTGATCCCGACTATCATTGCTGGCATCAACAAAATTGACCTGCGGACGGGTCAGGGTAATATCACCAACCACCGCACCGTTAAACAGCGCCGACCAAAGCAGACTGAAATCAATATTGTCCGCCGCAAACAGCGGGGTGTCGATATCCCCTCCACGCTTTACCAGATACAAATCTTCCAGGCTATAAGCGCCGCGCCACAGCATAATATCCACATCGCCGACCTGTCCGTAATAGCCATCCATCTGGCTCAGGGTGCGATTGATATACCACTGCATTGCGTAGGGCAGCGACATACGAATTCCTGCCAGCAGAATAATCAGGCCAATCAGCCAGCCAATCCATGAAGCTCGTTTTGCCATTTTAGGTGTATTATCAGGTGGGTGATATCATTTTTCCTGAAAAGTCTGTGCCACAAATTCTGCCAATACGACTTTTGCTAACACTTTGAACTTAAAGTGTTTTTGATGGGGTGTTTATTGCCGCTACCGGCTGTTCTGCAAGGGCTGCACAACAGCATGACCGGGCCGGTAAGAATTACTCAGGTTTAAAGATGCCAATCACACTTTCGGCTTCACGGGTCTGTGATTTCACAGAGTCTTCGGTTTGTGATTCCTGATAACCACAGGCAACACATTCGAGCTTCTCAACATTGTTTTCAAAATACAGACTGATGGTGTCCAGCGCTTTACATTCCGGGCAGGTCGCACCGGCGATGAAACGGCGACGTTGCTTATTAGTCATAATGCCTCGTGCAATTAAACAGTACCTGCTTAGTATACCGCAATCCTGCATGGCTTGTTTAGGGGGCAGGGTTAAACGCACTTAATACAAGCCAGAATCTGTGATTTTTGCTACTATAACGCGCCGTTTAACAAGGGACGCAATGCAACAATGATAAAGCTTTCTGACATCACACTTTTACGTGGTAGCAAAGTGCTGCTAGAAGAAGCCTCAGCACAGGTTTTTCCCGGCCACAAAGTGGCGCTTATCGGGAGTAACGGGTGCGGTAAATCGAGCCTGTTTGCCCTGCTTCGTAATGAGTTGTCGGTGGATGCCGGCGAATGCAGTGTGCCGGCTCACTGGCGGATTGTCAGTGTGGCCCAGGAAACCCCGGCGGTGAACCGGGCGGCCCTTGATTATGTTATTGACGGTGATAAACATCTGCGCGATTTGCAGGCGCGCCTGGCGCAGGCTGAAGCAGCCCACAGCGGTGAGCTGATTGGCGCGCTGCATGGTCAGCTTGAACAGGCCGGTGCCTATGATGTGGAGGCCAGGGCAGCGACGATTCTAGACGGTCTGGGTTTTTCCAACGCTCAGCTAAGCGCGCCGGTGACTGACTTTTCCGGTGGCTGGCGGATGCGCCTGAACCTGGCTCAGGCGCTGTTATGCCCGTCAGATTTATTGTTGCTGGATGAGCCGACCAACCACCTGGATTTGGATGCGGTTATCTGGCTGGAAAAATGGCTACAGCGCTATGCTGGTACCCTGCTGCTGATTTCTCACGATAAAGCCTTTATCGATAACACCGTGGGACAGATAGTCAGTGTTGAGCATCAAAAACTGGTGACCTACACCGGTAACTATTCAGCCTATGAAACACAGCGGGCCGAACGGGCCCGTCTGCAGAATATTGAATACCAGAAACAGCAGGACAAGATTGCCCATCTGGAGTCGTTTATCACCCGCTTTAAAGCCAAAGCCAGTAAGGCCAAACAGGCACAAAGCCGCATCAAGCAGCTGGAAAAAATGGAAGCCATTATGCCGGCTCATGCCAGTAGCCAGTTCGGATTTGGGTTTGCCCCACCGACCGGTTTGCCCAATCCGCTCATCCGGATGGATCAGGTGCAGCTAGGCTATGAAGATACTGTGATTCTGGAGCAGGTTAAGCTGAACCTGGTGCCGGGCAGCCGGATTGGTCTGCTGGGACGAAACGGGCAGGGTAAGTCTACGCTTATCAAGCTGCTGGCTGGCGTGCTGTCGCCGATGCAGGGCGAGTTCACCACCGCGCAGGGACTCAATGTGGGTTATTTTGCCCAGCATCAGCTGGAATACCTGGACCCCAAAGCCTCAGCAATACTGCATTTGCAGCGTATGGACAGTAAAGCCACCGATCAGCAGTTGCGTGATTATCTGGGCGGATTCGGTTTTCATGGTGACCAGGCGCTGGAGCCGGTGGCGCCCATGTCCGGTGGTGAAAAAGCCCGTCTGGTGCTGGCGCTCATTGTCTATCTTAAGCCGAATCTGCTGCTGCTTGATGAGCCGACCAACCATCTGGATTTGGAAATGCGCCATGCACTGAATGTGGCGCTGCAAAGTTTTGAGGGCGCCATGGTTCTGGTTTCACACGACCGGTATTTATTATCCTCGGTATGCGAAGACTTCTATCTGGTGGACCGGGGGCAGGTGGCACCGTTTGACGGCGATCTGGACGATTACCGGGACTGGATTCTGGCTCAGCAAACCCAGGCCCGGGCGCTGGAAAAAGGCCCGAAAACCGATAAGCCCAAAGATGATCGCAAAACGCAGAAACGCCGCGAGGCTGAGTTTCGTCAGATTATTGCGCCATTAAAGAAAACCCTGGAAAAACACGAAAAACAAATGGCCGCACTGAACAGTACATTGCAGGAGGTGGAACAGTCACTGTCCGATCCACAACTGTATACTGATGAGTACAAAGCCAGACTGATGTCGCTTTTAAATGAGCAGACTCGCCTGAAGCAGGCATTGGAAGAACATGAAATGGCCTGGCTGGAAGCCCAGGAATCGATTGAAGCAGCAAGGCAGGAATATGACACAGAACAATGAGTTAACCGCCGAGTCATTCTGGCAGTACACCAATCAGGTCTATCGCAATCCGGATGTGGCTGCATTATGCCTGCGTTTGCAGGATACCTGCGGCGTCAATGTGAATATGCTGCTGCTGTTATGCTGGTGTCTGGATCACCAGCGCATTGTGGTGCTCAAACAATGGCAAACCTTAAAAGCGGCAATTGCCCATAGTGAGCAGACTTTAAAGCTTCACCGGCAGCAGCGTCGCGCAGCCAAGGAGCCTGCCCATGCAGACCATGCGCAGTACGCCACGCTTAAGCAGCAGGAACTCAATCTTGAAGCGCAGCAGCAACAGGAGCTGGTGGACGCATTTAACAATATGCAGGTTGAAAGCAGCGACCTGCCGGGCATTAACGCCGGTGTTGTGGCTTTTATCCACGCCTGGCAATTAAAAGATCAGCCGCAGGCTATGGATGACCTGCGAACGTTAATTAAACTGGCGCTATAAGCAGTTATTTACCCAATGACGCAACGTAAAAATCGGTTACACGGAAAAATCGTAAGCAGTAGTTTTACCGCTCCCTGGTGGGCTAAAAACCGCCATGTACAAACCATCTGGCCACGCTTTATTCAAAAGCGTCTGCCACTGACTTTCCGGTGGGAGCGCATTAACACCCCCGATGATGACTTTCTGGATCTGGCCTGGGGGCCCAAGCCGGCCAAAACGACCGGGATCGTGGCCATGTTCCACGGCCTGGAAGGCAGTATTAAATCCCACTATGCCAACGACATGATGGCTGCACTCAGCGGACAGGGCTGGCAGGTGGTGATGATGCACTTTCGTTCGTGCAGCGGCGAGCCAAATCGCCAGGCCAGGGCGTACCACTCGGGTGAAACCGAAGACCCGGCGTTTTTTCTGGATATGCTAAACCAGCGCTTCCCACACCTGCCGAAAGTGGCGGTGGGTTTTTCGCTGGGCGCCAACATGCTGCTGAAATTACTGGGCGAAAACCCTGCCCAGAAATGGCTGCAGGGTGCGGTGGCCATCTCGGCTCCGTTAAAACTCAGTGAGTGCTCGCGCAGCATCAATCAGGGATTTTCCCGGGTGTATCAGAAATACCTGCTGGGTAGCATGAAAGCGACCCTAAAGCAGAAAATGAAATTTATTGATTATCGTAAGCTTATTCAGCTCAGTCCGTCTGATGTGGATAGCATCATCGATTTTCGTCAGTTCGACGACCGGGTGACAGCACCGCTGCACGATTTTGCTGATGCTGAGGATTATTACCAAAAATGCAGTGCGTTTCATTATCTGAGCGCCATTCACTGTCCGACGCTGGTACTGCACAGTATTGACGATCCCTTTATGAATCACCTTATCGTGCCCAGGGAGTCGGAGCTGGCAGAAGCGGTGACCATTGAGCTGAGCGATCGCGGCGGCCATGTCGGGTTTATGCAGGGCAATATACTGCGTCCGCAGGTCTGGCTGCAGGCCAGGGTTAAACGCTTTTTTGCCCAGTTTTTACCGCAACCCCCTAACGGGCAGCAACCGGAGCAACCATTATGATTATTCCTATCAGTGAACTTGAAGCTGACACCCTGCACAGTATTGCCGAGTCGTTTGTGCTGCGCGAAGGAACCGATTACGGTGAGATAGAAGCCAGTTTTGCCGACAAGGTCGAGCAGGTCATTGCCCAGCTGAAAGCCGGCGAGGTGGTGCTGGTGTACTCAGAGCTGCATGAGACGATCGATATTAAGCCAAAAGATGCGCTGCTGGCTGACGACAGCCATTAATTAATCACCTGGATGCTGACCGGAATAATACCTGCGTCCAGATCGCCAATGTCGTCAAACGCAGAGCGCGATAAATCAATAATGACCCCGTCGATATATGGCCCGCGGTCGTTGATTTTGACCACCGTACTTTGCTGAGTATTCAGGTTGGTCACCCGCACTTTTGTGCCAAAGGGTAAATGCCGGTGAGCTGCGGTAGCTGCCCACTGGTTAAAGGTTTCACCGCTGGCGGTGGTGCGCAACTGATACTTCATGGCGTAATAACTGGCTTTACCTGTCTGGGTGGTTCCCACCAGTTGCTGAGGGGAATGACTGGCAATGCTGGTACAGCCGCTCACCAGTAACAGCAGCAGGCTTAGGGCGAGAAAGCGTCGGGTTACAATATTAAATCCGGGCAGGGACATAGTCTTGGTCTCTCAGGTAAAAAAATCGGCCTGGAGGGGTTGCCTCAGGCCGATTTGCCTGCGTAAAGGCCGTGTGAAACGGCCGGGTCTTTTTACAACAGATTCAGTACTCAGATATCAAAAGGTGTAGCGGGCAGTGACCTGCGTGATATCTGCATCATCAATTTTTTCGTAGCTTAACCCTGCAGCCCAGCGCGGTGCAAAGTAATAGTTAGCGCCTACTTTCACGGTAACGTCACCGTCATCCACATCGTAGTAACCAACCTGACCCATCAGCTCTACCTCACGGGTTACCATGGAGCGCACCCCGGCATTCACGCTGTAGCCGTTTTCATCAACCAGATCAGTATCAACACGCTCATAGTTCGCGCCCACATAGGCATCGGTGGTGCTGTTCATGGGGATCCGGTAACCGGCACCCAGCGTTGTGCGGTTCAGGTCATAATCATCTTTACTCAAATCGCTGTATTCGCCATTCAGGTAAATGTTGTTGTCCAGCAGGTATTTGCTGCTGATGGATAAGCCATCAAAATCAACAAAGTCATTATCCAGATTAGTATAACCGGCTTCGGCAAACTGCCAGTTAGGCGATGCCGCCAGGGCCGAGCAGGATAAGGTACCGGCAATAACCGCAGTGAGCAGTGTGATTCGTTGTTTCATGTGAAGCTCCTTATTGCTTTTTGCTCGAAGGAAGAGCAAGTGGCTTGCCACTTTTTAGTGCAAGCTTTGAAAAATAAACTGTAAAATTCTTTTAAACCTATGAAATAAAACAATAAAGTCTTTATCGACCAAGCGTGAAATTTGTCGGTTCACTGCATGAAACTGCCGATAAAACACCATTGGTGTTGCGGATTTCCTACAAATAAGGCAGCAGGGTGATGCCTTTTTCGCCGGCCATGCGTATTAGCTCTACGAGCAGACGCACAGCGCCTGCAAATCAAGGAGACAATATGAAACAATGTGGTATCGGCAGTGTATGGCGGGCAGTGGTGGCAGGAATGCTCGCTGGAGTATGGCTAACAGGCAGTGCGCAGGCACAGCCGGTCGGTGAGCAGAACTTACCGCGCAATAAGCCGATTCTTTTTTCCATTGTAGAGCAGGCGCGCCAGTCAGCCGAACAGAGTGCCCCGCCGGCCCCGCTGACATTGCCCGAATCGGTTGCCAATATGCAGTACGAGCAGTACCAGGCTATTTCCTTTAAACCCCAACAGGCGCTGTGGAAAGATCAGCAACCGTTTAGTGTCACGTTTGTTCATCCCGGGCTCAGTGCGCATCAGCCGGTGCCAGTGGTGGTAGTGAATCGTAATAACCGGCAAACCGAGTTGGCCTTCACCCCGGCTATGTTTGACTATGGAAAAGATGCCGAAGCCATCACCGGACTGGACGGCATCACCGGCTTTGCCGGCTTCAGTTTGTATGCACAAGGGCACAGCAAGCCGTTTGTTAAGTTTGATGGTGCATCGTTTATGCGTCTGGCCGGCTTTGAACAGGAGTTTGGCGCTGCCGCCCGGGCGCTGGCCATTGATACCGCTTTGCCTAAAGGGGAGGAAACACCCCGGTTTACCCGCTTTTGGCTGATTGAGCCGGGCAGCGATGAGGCGGTAACGGTGTACGCCAGGCTGGAAAGCGCATCGGTGGCCGGAGCCTATGCCTTTTCATTTTATCCGGGTAAGCAGGTGAAGGTGGATGTGCAAGGGTGGTTGTTTGCCCGAAAAAGTGTGAAAAAACTGGGGTTGGCCCCTTTTACCAGCATGTTTTTGTACGGCGAGAATACCGAACGTCAATACGATGACTACCGTCCTGAAGTCCATGACAGCGACGGGGTGCTGATGATTAATGAAAAAGCAGAACAGATCTGGCGGCCGCTGACCAATCCTAACCGGCTGCAAATCTCTGCGCTGCCAGCTTCCGTGCCCAAAGGCTTTGGTATCTTACAGCGCGATAGTGATTTTGATAATTATCTGGATGCACAGGCAAACTATCAGTTACGTCCCGGCCTGTGGGTAAAGCCGAAGGAAGGCTTTGGCGAAGGGCATCTGGAGACGGTGGAAATACCCGCTGACTCTGAGATTCATGACAATATTTCAGCTCACTGGGTAGCCGCGCAGTCGGTTAAAAAAGGGCAAAGCCGGTATCTGCGCTACACCATGCACACCATGACGCACAATCCGCTGGTGTATAACAAAGCGGTGGTGGCCCGTACCCGGCAGGGAGCAAGTAAAACCGCCGGGTTTGAGTCCTCGGCGCGACAGGTTATCCGGCGCTTTGTGGTGGACTTTGACTTGCCCAGCGGTTTCAGCCTGCCCGCTGAAGAGCTGGACTTGATCATGGGCGCGGATAACGCACAGATCAAAGATGCCAGCATTTACAATGTGAACGGAAACCGGCAAATGCGGGCCACATTCTTGTTATTACCAGCAGACGCCAAGCCGATCGATATTCAGCTGGTGCTGGAACACAACAAACAGGCGGTCAGCGAGGTCTGGCATTATGTGTATCAGCCGGCGCAGTAACTGATATAAAAACGGCGACCTGCTGGTCGCCGTTATCGGGGCTTTTTGTGCCAGTACTGGCAAGCCAGATTTACTGTGCCTGGTCCGGGGTATTGTCTGCCACATGACCGCCATGAATGGCTTCTACATCAATACTGTCAAAACGGTATTCAGTGTGGCAATACTGACAATTCATTTTAATGGCGCCTTCTTCTGCCACAATGTCCAGCAGTTCGGCTTTATCCACATTACGAAGCGCCTCGGCGCTGCGGGCGCGAGAGCAGGTACAAGCAAACGAAATATCGTTAGGCTCAAACAGCGTCACGTCTTCCTGATGATACAGACGATACAGAATATCCTGCACCGGCAGGCTGAACATTTCTTCGGTGGTCAGGGTACTGGCCAGTGTGCTCAGGTGATCAAACCCGGAGTTTTCAGCCACATCCGTACGCTCTGCCTGAGTAGGCAGCACCTGCAGCAGCATGCCGGCGGCCTTGGTATTTTCCGGGTCACTGAGGTCGGTAAACAGGCGCACTGTGGTCGCCAGCTGTTCAGACTGCTGGAAGTAGGCATCAATGCACTCGGCCAGAGTAGGTTTGTCCAGGGCTACCACACCCTGATAGCGCTCGCCTTCTTGGGGAGAAATAGTGATAACCAGCACGCCTTTTTCACCCACCAGTTCGCTGAAGCTTTCAGGCAGGGTTGTCACACTTTCATCCCAGCGGGCTACGCCACGCATGGTAAAATCGGACGTAGCACTTAATACGGCATAGCGCATCAGACCCTGTCCCTGAATTTGCAGGGAAATCTCGCCTTTAAACTTTAAGATAGCCGTTAGCAGGCAGGTAGCAGCCGACATTTCGGCCAACAACTGCTGAATCTGTACCGGGTATTCATAGTTATGAATAATATGCTGCAGGCTGTTGTCCAGCCGCGCCAGTTCACCACGCACATTGGCCTGGTCAATCATAAAACGGTGTAGTTGGTCTAGGTTGCTCATCATTATAAATCCTGTGGTACTACAGCTTAGCTGTGCTTAAGCTTAATAATTTCCCGCCGTTGTTTTTTGTCCGGGCGGCCGTCGGGTTTCGGACTGTGGAAGGTGCTGAGCTTCCTGGCCAGCTGATTTTCTTCCCGTTTGGCGATACTGGCATCGGTCTCGGTGTAAAGTTCCTGTGCCAGTGGCGCACTCAGGCGCTTATCACTGATGCCCTTAATTTCCACTTCTTTCATGTCATAGCCAGCCGGGATCATCACCATGGCGCCAAGCTCCACAGCCTTGCCCGGTTTGGCCCGCTGACCATTATATTGAACCTTTCCGGCCTGAACCATGTCTCTGGCTATAGCACGGGTTTTAAAAAAGCGTGCAGCCCATAGCCATTTGTCCAGCCTCACATTTTCTGCTTGTTGCGATTGTGTTGGTTTGCTCATGTAATATTTTTGTCACTCTTACGTTTTAGTGTTGTGACCCCCACGTCGACTAGGCTATGATGAACCAGCTAGTACACGGTTTACCTATATTAACTATTAAAAAGCAGTACCTCGTTAACAGCATGACACTCGATACCTTCAATTACCAATCAATGGCCACGACCTTCGGCCGGCACCAAAAAACGCTACGACTGGTGGTGATCGTACTGCTTAGCCTGTATCTTCTCGCCTTTTTAGCCCGTCTGGTATGGCAATTTGTGCCTGCACCTGACATGGCCTCAGCGCCGGCATCACATGCCACCGCCCCTATTAATAAGTCTGCAGGCCAAAGTGGGGTCAATATTACCCAATTACAACAGTTAAATTTATTTGGCAGACTGAATCAGGTGCCGGTCGAGGAGCCTGCCGATGAAGTGACCGATGCGCCTGAAACCCGCCTCAACCTTACCCTGACCGGCGTGGTAGCTACCTCAGTGGCAGACGATGCCACCGCGATTATAGAAAACAAAGGCACCCAGGTTGTGTATGGCCTGGGCGAAAAAATTGAAGGCACTAACGCCACTTTGCGTCAGGTACAGGCCGACCGGGTCATCATTCGTAACAGCGGCCGGGATGAGACCCTGATGCTTGACGGGCTTGATTACGATGAAGCAAATCAGCGCCGACAGCAGGCTAACCGCAGCCGTCAGCGCCCGTTAGCTCCCAACAACCCCCCGCCTGAGCGTGAAGCCCGTCCCCAGTTGAGCCGCGAGGCGATTGAAGCCACCTCCTCACTGCGTGAGCAGCCTGGCGACTTTACCGATTTTATTTCTATTTCACCGTACAGCGAAGGCGGACAACTGGTGGGGTATCAGGTTAAACCGGGTAAGAACCCGGCGCTGTTTCAGTCAGCGGGGCTTCAGGCTGGCGATGTTATTGTGCAGATAAACGGACTGGATCTGACGGATACGCAGCAGTCTATGGAGGCAATGAATACCTTGCGCTCCGCTCAAACCATCGAACTTACCATGACCCGTGACGGTGAATACCTGACGGTGTATCTGGATATGCCAGAACCCGGCGCAGAATAACGATAGGATTACAGGAATATGAGGCGAGCACGTCGTACTTGGTTTTCAAACATAACCGCCGCAATCTGCGCCGCCATGCTGTGTGTCAGCGTGTCGGTCACCGCAGCAGAGTACATGCCCAATTTTAAAGATACGGATATTAATGAATTTATTAATATTGTGGGAAAAAATCTTCAGCGGACCATTATAGTTGACCCGAATGTGCGCGGTAAAATCAGCGTGCGTAGTTACGATATGCTGGACGAAGATCAGTATTATCAGTTCTTTTTAAACGTTTTGCAGGTTTACGACTTTGCTGTTGTGGAGATGCCCAACGGGGTGTTGAAAGTCGTCCGCTCAAAAGATGCCAAAACTTCGAATATTCCGGTTGTAGAAGGCGCGCTGCGCGATGGCGATGAGATGATCACCCGGGTGGTGCCGGTTTACAACGTACCGGTGCGCGAGCTGGCGCCTATTTTACGTCAGCTCAATGACCAGGCAGGTGGTGGTAACGTAGTCAGCCATGACCCGTCTAATGTGATGATGCTAACCGGTCGCGCGGCGGTGGTGAATCGTCTGGTTGAAATCATCGAGCGGGTGGACCGCGCCGGTGATGAAGAGGTAGAAATTATAAAACTGAAATATGCCTCAGCCTCAGAGATGGTTCGTATAGTGGACAGCATCAATAAGTCGCAGGGTAAAGCGGCGGCCGGTGGCAAATCCGACCCGCGGGCGGTGGCCGATGATCGCACCAACTCAGTGATTGTCAGCGGCGATGAGAAAGCCAGAAAGCGTATTGTTAACCTGATCAAGCGCATGGATCAGGAACTGGAAACCAACGGTAATACGCGGGTTATCTTTTTAAACTATGCCAAGGCCGAAGACATTGTACAGGTACTGCAGGGCGTATCGGCCAGTATTCAGGCTGAAGAAAGCAGTGGCAGTAACAATGCCCGTCGTAGCGGTTCAACTAACCGGGATATCTCTATTGAGTCGCATGCCAGCTCAAATGCGGTGGTCATTACCGCTGAACCGGATATGTTGCAGTCGCTTGAAGAAGTGATTCGTCAGTTAGATGTGCGCCGTGCCCAGGTGCAGGTAGAAGCGATTATTGTCGAAGTGTTTGAAGGCGACGGCACGACCTTAGGCGTGCAGTGGGTGTCTGAAAGCGGTGGTGGTACCCAGTTTAACAATGGCGTGGTACCGGTAGGCTCACTGGGTGTGGCCTTAAAACAGGCTGAAGATGACACCGATACCGAAGCCTATGTGACCGACGAAGGTAATGTGGTTCAGGTGACCACCACTGATGAGGGTGACCTGACTGCACTGGCCAGCCTGTTATCCGGAGCAAACGGGCTGATTGCCGGTGTGATCGAAGATGGCTGGGGCGCTGTGGTGCAGGCGGTGAGCACGGATACCAACTCCAATGTACTGGCAACACCGCATCTGACCACCATGGATAACGAAGAAGCCTTTTTCATTGTGGGCCAGGAAGTACCGATTATTACCGGTACCACCACCGGCGATAACAACTCTAACCCGTTTCAGACAGTTGAACGTCAGGAAGTGGGGATCAAACTTAAAGTCACCCCGCAAATCAACGAAGGCGATGCGGTACAGCTGACCATCGAACAGGAAGTGTCGAGTGTCAGCGGGGCGACCTCTGTGGATATTTCTATTAATAAACGTCAGATTAAAACCACGGTGATCGTGGATGATGGCGGTACAATTGTGCTGGGCGGACTGATTGACGAAGATGTACAGGAAAGTGTGTCCAAGGTACCGCTGCTGGGCGATATCCCGATTATTGGTAACCTGTTTAAGAGTACCTCGACCAGTAAGCGTAAGCGTAACCTGATGGTATTCCTGCGTCCTAAAATTGTGCGCGACGGGGTGACCATGAATGAAATCAGCCATCGCAAGTATAACTATATCCGGGCCCAGCAACTGCGTCATCAGCAGGAAGGCGCATCGTTTATGTCTAAAGATGACCAGCCAACTATGCCAGAGTGGGATGATTCACTGGCGCTGCCACCATCGTTTGAAGACTATATTCTGGAGCAGCAGAAAAAACAGGATAACGATTAATTATGGCAGGCACGGAAGAACAGCTTCAGCAGGCTGCCCTACAGGCGCAGGAAGAAGCGCTGGACGAAACCGGCAGCGGTGAGCCCGATGGTGGCCCGCGCCAGTTGAGCTTTAGCTTTGCCCGGCGCAATCATGTGCTGCTGGAAACCAATCAGCAGCCGGCGATCCTGTACCATACCGCCAGTACGCCTTTCACCGTGTTTGCAGAGGTGCGCCGCTTTTTTGGTGAGCCGTTTACCCTACAGGAAATTCCCGAAGACGACTTTGAGCGTTTTCTGACTCAGGCGTTTCAGCGCGACTCCTCTGCCGCTAAACAGCTAATGGAAGACTTGGGCAACGAAAGTGATTTGTTTGCCCTGGCTGACGAGCTGCCGGACACCGAGGACTTACTCGACAGCGAAGATGATGCTCCGATTATCAAGCTGATTAACGCCATGCTGGGTGAGGCCATCAAGGAAGGGGCGTCGGATATTCACATCGAAACCTTTGAAAACCAGCTGGTGGTGCGGTTTCGGGTAGACGGTGTGCTGCGCGAGATTCTGCGGCCTAATCGCAAACTCTCCTCCATGCTGGTATCGCGTATCAAGGTTATGGCCAAGCTGGATATTGCCGAAAAGCGGGTGCCGCAGGATGGCCGTATCACATTACGGATCGCGGGCCGGGCAGTGGATGTGCGGGTATCGACCATGCCGTCAAGCCACGGCGAGCGGGTGGTACTGCGTTTGCTGGATAAAAATAATGCCCGCCTGAATCTGGAAGATTTGGGTATGACCAAGGCTAACCGGGATCATTTCTCCGGCCTGATTCGCAAACCGCACGGCATTATTCTGGTGACCGGTCCAACGGGCTCGGGTAAAAGTACCACCTTGTATGCTGGCCTGACCGAGATTAACAGTAAAGATCGCAATATTCTGACGGTGGAAGACCCGATTGAATTTGATTTACAGGGCATTGGCCAGACCCAGGTAAACCCGCGGGTGGATATGACCTTTGCCCGTGGACTGCGGGCTATTTTGCGTCAGGATCCTGATGTCGTGATGGTCGGTGAGATTCGGGATATCGAAACCGCGCAAATTGCGGTTCAGGCCAGTTTAACCGGTCACTTAGTATTATCCACCCTGCATACCAACACCGCTGCCGGTGCGATTACCCGTTTGGAAGACATGGGTATTGAGCCGTTTTTGTTATCGTCCAGCTTGCTGGCGGTATTATCCCAGCGCCTGGTCAGAACCCTGTGTCCGGACTGTAAGGTGGCCCATGCGCCCAGCGAAAGCGAAGCACTGGTACTGGGCGTGTCTGAGCTGGCCAGCATACCGGATATTTATGCCCCCAAAGGCTGCGCGGCCTGTAACCAGACTGGTTATCGCGGCCGGACCGGCATTCATGAACTGCTGCTGATTGATGAAGCGATTCGCGACATGATGCATGCCGGGAAAGGCGAGCAGGCCATTGAACGTCATATTCGAAAATACACCCCCAGTATCCGTGAAGACGGCTGCCGCAAAGTGCTGGCAGGCGTGACTTCTCTTGAAGAGGTATTGCGGGTCACCCGGGAAGATTAGGCATGGCGGCATTTTCGTACAAGGCAGTCAATGCTAAGGGCCGTAATGTCAGTGGCGTTCTGGAAGGAGATAATGCCCGCCAGGTGCGCCAGCAGCTGCGTGAAAAAGGTCTGATCCCGACGGATGTTGAACAGGTGGCTGAAAAGCAGCGCAGCAAGAGCAGTGGTTTCAACCTGTTTAAACCGCGTATTTCTGCTGCTGAACTGGCGCTTTTGACCCGTCAGCTGGCTACTCTGGTAGAATCTGCCCTGCCGATAGAAGAAGCGCTGCTGGCGGTGGCAGAGCAGTCCAGCAAGCCCGCCCAGCGCAATATGATGATGGCGGTACGCAGTAAGGTGGTGGAAGGCCATGGCCTGGCTGACGCCATGGGCGAATTTCCCAGTGTGTTTGATGAGCTTTATCGGGCCATGGTGGCAGCCGGCGAAAAGTCAGGTCACCTGGATACGGTGCTTAATCGTCTGGCCGACTATACCGAGCGGCGTCAGCAAACCCGTAGTCAGATCACCCAGGCGATGATTTATCCTTCCCTGATGATGTTTTTTGCCATTGGTATTGTTTTGCTGCTACTCACTGTGGTGGTGCCTAAAATTGTGGGTCAGTTTGATCATATGGGACAGGATTTGCCAGCCATTACCCAGCTGCTTATCAGTATCAGTAGCTGGCTGCAGGCCTACGGCGTGTATCTGCTTATTGTGCTGGGTGTGCTGGCGGTGCTGGTGCAGCGCTTATTGCAACGCCCGGCCCTGAAACTGAAGTATCATCAGCTGATTTTACGCCTGCCGTTGTTAGGCAAGGTGTCCCGCGGATTAAATACCGCCCGGTTTGCCAGAACACTGAGTATTTTGTCTTCCAGTGCGGTGCCACTGCTTGAGGCCATGCGTATCTCAGCGGATGTACTGGAAAATAAACATATTAAGAACCAGATAGCCACTGCTGCGGTCAATGTAAAAGAAGGCAGCAGTTTACGGGCGGCACTGGATAATACAGGTATGTTCCCACCAATGATGATGCATATGATTGCATCGGGTGAGAAATCCGGCGAGCTGCAGGGCATGCTGGCCCGGGCGGCAGATAACCAGGACCGGGAGTTTGAGTCACTGGTCAGTGTGTCACTCAAGGTGTTTGAGCCCTTACTGATTGTGACCATGGCCGGGGTTGTGCTGTTTATTGTAATGGCCATCCTGCAACCCATTTTAGCATTGAATAATATGGTGAATTTATAATGAAAACGCGAACAAAACAGAATGGTTTCAGTTTGATTGAAGTCATGGTGGTACTGCTTATCATCGGCATAATGGCCTCTATGGTGGCGCCATCTATTCTGGGTAACCAGGAAGAAGCCCAGCTGAAAAAAGCGGCGGTGGATATTCAGCAGCTGGAAAGCGGGCTGGAAATGTACAAATTGAAGAATAACCGTTTTCCCACCACAGAGCAGGGGCTGGACGCACTGGTAGAAGAGCCGACTATTGAGCCGCTGCCACGCAATTATCCGTCGGATGGCTTTATCAAGCGCCTGCCTGAGGACCCGTGGGGTAACCCGTATACATTGATCAGCCCCGGGGAGCTGGGTGAAATCGATATCTTTTCAAATGGCCCGGATATGGAAGCCGGAACCGATGATGATATCGGTAACTGGAATGTGAACGACTACCTGTAAGCCATGATCATCAGTAACCGGCCTGCACCATCACAGCAGCATTGCCACGGCTTCACCTTACTGGAGGTGATGCTGGTGTTGCTGTTAATGGGGCTGACAGCCGGTTATGTTGTGTTTAATGCCTTTGGTTCCAGTCAGTCAGACCAGCTTAAACAAGAAGTTAAGCGTATGCAGGTGCTCACTGACATGGCATCTGATTATGCGGTGATGAACCAGCAGCAGCTGGGTATTCGCATTGAGCCCCGGGATGGCATTTACTATTTTGTTTTTTTAGATGAGAACGATCGCTGGCAGCGACTGGATGCCGAAAAAGTGTATCAGGAACACCAGTTGGCAGAGCCCTTTTTTATGTCACTGAATCTGGATGATTTACCCTGGAATCAGGACCAGCAATTATTTGACCGGGATGTTTTTGATGAACAGTTCAGCCTTGATGATGCGGACATTGAAGTAGGGGATGATGCACAAAAACGCCTGCCTCCACCGCAAATCATGATCATGTCCAGCGGCGAAATCACGCCTTTTGTCCTGACCTTTCATTTTGAGCCTGGGTTTGGTGACGAGTCACCGGTGTATTTTCAGCTGCAAAATCAGGATGTACCGCCGCTGGAATTTACCGGACCGCTGGATCAGATTGAGCTATGACCAGATGGCGTCAGCACCGGGGCATGACCCTGCTGGAAGTAATGGTGGCCCTGCTGATTTTTGCCCTGACCGGCAGCGCCGTGATGAAAGCAGCCTCGGAGCATCTGGCCAGTGTGGCAGATATCGAAGAGGTGACCTTTGGTACCTGGGTGGCGAATAATCGTCTTAATGCTCTGAAACTGTCCACCCGCTGGCCTCCTAAAAACAATCAGAAAGGCACCCAGAAAATGGCCGACCGGACCTGGTACTGGCAACAGCAGGTGATCAAAACCAATAATGAGTCGCTGCGTCAGGTTAATATTTCAGTTGGTCTGGACAGCACCTATCAAAATACGGTGACGACGGTCACCACCTATGTTACCCGTCCTGCCACATCCCAGAGTGGGGGCTAATATGCAGCAACGCGGTTTCACCCTGCTGGAAATTCTGATTGCCATGGCCATTTTTGCGCTGATAGGACTGGCATCCACCGGCGTTCTGACCTCGGTAATCGACAGCAACGAAATATCCGAGCAGCGTTTTGACCGGTTGCAGGCCTTGCAACGGGCCATGCTGACGATAGAGCGGGATTTGCTCCAGGCCATAGAGCGGCCTATCCGGCGCGACGGTCAGCAGACCCAGGTTGTTATGGCTGGCGGTCAGACCGATGACAGCGATGCGGATGGGATCGGGTTTGTGCGTGGCGGCTGGCAAAACCCGCAAATGCTGCTGCCCCGCAGCACCCAGCAAATGGTGGCATACCGACTGCGGGATAATACCCTGGAGCGGGTATATACCAACTATGTTGATAATGTGATTGGGTATGAACCCAAAGTACGTCCGTTACTACCTGAGGTAAGCGACCTCAATATTGAATTTCTGGTCGATACCGATGAAGAAGACAGTTCGGCGTTCAGCTTAAGTGAAGATGAAGGAAGCAGCGCAAGCTGGAATGAAAGTTATCAGGGCGCGGTATTACCTAAAGCGGTGGCCATTGAGATAGAAACCCGGGACTTTGGTCGTATCCGGCGTGAGTTCACCCTGCGCGGAGAAGGCTTGTGAGAAGACATCAGCAGCGCGGCGTGGCTTTACTTATTGTACTGATGATTGTGGCTCTGGTCAGCGTGCTGGCCACTGAGATGGGCACCCGGCTGCAATTGCAGGTGCAGCGGGTGATGAACCTGAAAAACAATAATCAGGCCTATTGGTATGCCATTGGCGCTGAAGCCTTTGCCCGCCATTCGGTGCAAACCCTGATGGAGCAAACCGGGGAGCGTATTGCGCTGGATCAGCCCTGGTCTCAGCAGTTTGCCTACCCGGTGGAAAACGGGGCGATAGAGGCGCAGCTGGAAGACATGCAAAGCTGCTTTAATTTAAATGCGCTGGTGGCTGAGCCGCAGAGCGGTGGCGGTAATCAGCCAAATAATAATAACCAGATTGCCAGTAATAATGCGTCCGGTACCAGTAACAATAACAATAATACCGCCAATGCCGGTCGTCCGCGTGGGCCAAATAATGCTGGCGACAATATCACCGACGAGATGACCGCCTTTATGCAAATGCTGACAGTGGCGGAGCTGCAAATCAGCAGTTATGAGGCAGAAACCCTGCGCGACAGCCTGGCTGACTGGCTGGATGAAGACAGTCAGATGCGTCCTTATGGCGCAGAAGATGCCGATTATGAGGCAAAGTCACCCCCTTACCTGGCTGCTAACCGCCTGATGACCTCACAGTCTGAGCTGCGTTTGGTCAATGGCATCAAACCGCAATGGATGCGTAAGCTGTTGCCACTGGTGTGTGTGATTCCTGAAAAAGATTCGCTGACCATCAACGTCAATACCCTGACCGAAGAGCGGGCGCCGGTACTGGCCGGGCTGACCGGGCTGGATATGGCGCAGGCCCGCAGTCTGATAAGCGGCAGGCCGGCTAATGGCTGGGAAACACCGGCAGACTTTCTGGCTGAGCCAGTAATCAATGCGCTGAATTTAAATGATACCCAGCGCAGCTGGTTCAGTGTGTCGACACAATACTTTATTTTGCATACAAAAGCTCACTACAATAACTCATCATTCACCATGACCTCGGTATTAAGCGCCTCATCCAGCGCACCGGCAAAAGTCATACGGCGTGAGTTTTCAGGAGTCGATTAATGGAACAATTACTGGTCCGGCTAGGGACGCAACATCATGAGCCTGTGCAGTGGCTGGTTTACTCAGACACTGAGCAGGAAGTCATTGCCTCGGGGGAGTTGCCGAATGCCGGCGAATTGTCGACCCTGACTGAACGGGCAGGCCAGCGTCCGGTGATTGTGCTGGCACCGGCCAGTGAAATCCTGTTGACCTGGGTAACTCTGCCGCCACGGGCCGGCCGTAAGGTGCTTGGTGCTATTCCGTATATGCTGGAAGATGAACTGGCCTCAGATATCTCCGAGCAGTTTTTTGCACTGGGACCACGTCAGGGGGACGAGCAGGCTGTGGCGGTGGTCAGTCGTGAACAGCTCAGGCGCTGGCAGCAGTGGATGCAAGACGCTGATATGTACTGTGACACCATTATTCCGGATGTGCTGGCGGTGCCGGTAGAAACCGGCAGCTGGTCATTGTTGCAAATTGGTCAGGATCTGCTGTTACGCGAAGATATCTGGAAAGGTCTGCAAGGCGAAGAAAGCTGGATTTTGCCGGCTTTTGCGCACCTGGCTAAGCAACAACCCGAGCCGGTCCGGCTGAAAAACTATTCGGATCTGGCGGTGGCCGGTCTGCCCAATGTACAGGCAGAACAGGCGGTGCTGGAGCTTCCCATGCAGGTACTGGCCGCCCAGGCGATTCACAGTAAGGTAAACCTGCTGCAGGGGGAGTTTAAGGTCAAGCGCAAGCGCACCGGTTTGTGGGAGGTTTGGCGTTTGCCGCTGATTTTGCTGGCGGTGGTGCTGGTTACCAGCCTGATTGATAAATCGGTCAGCCTGTATCAGCTTAATCAGCAAAATGCCGCGCTGAGTGCGAAAATTGATGCGGCAGTGAAAACCGGTTTTCCGGATATCGGGGTGTATCGGGATGTGCGCCGTAAAATCAATTCAGAGATGGCCCGTCTGGAGCACAGTGGTGGCGATGCCAGCATGCTGGTTATGCTGGAACAGCTGACACCGGCGTTTAAAGCCAGTCAGGTTAGGCCGCAGACACTGCGTTTTGATGCCGCCCGCACCGAAATCCGGATGCAGGCGATTGGTCAGAATTTTGAAGCGCTGGAACAGTTTCGCCGCCAGGCAGAAAGCGCGGGCTTTACGGTCGAGCAGGGCGCAATTAATAATCAGGACAACAGCGTGATTGGAAATGTCAGTATTCGGAGTCAGTCATGAATGCACTGAAGCAAAAATTTCAGGCGCTGACCGAGCGCGAACAAAAACTGGTGCTGCTTAGTGGCGTGATGATCATTATTGCTCTGTTTTACTTTATTATCTGGTCGCCGCTAACGACCAGTCTGGAACAGGCGAAAACGCGGGTAACCGCGCAGCAAAAACTCCTTGGCTGGGTGCAGGAAAATGCCAACCGGGCTCAGCAACTGCGTCGCTCAAACAGCACGCAGGGTGGCCTGCAAGGATCGCTGGCTCAGGCGGTCAGCCGCTCTACCCAGCAGTTTTCTATCCCGGTTTCCCGTATGCAGCCGCTCAATGATGAGTTGCAGGTCTGGGTAGATGAGGCGCCATTTGATGCGGTGCTGGCCTGGCTGGAGGCCATGGAAGATATGGGCGTGGTGATCAGACAACTGGATATTACTGAAGCCAGCGCACCGGGGTTAATTAAAATACGTCGCTTGCAACTAGGAAAGTCATGAAAAGCAAAATAGCGTGGATCGCAGGTGCAATTGTTGCGTTTGTCGGGTTTCTTATCATGTACCTGCCGGCTGCACAGGTTATCGGCCGGGCAACGTTGCCGGCCAATGTTGAGATTTATGGCGTGTCAGGCACGCTATGGGAAGGCCAGGCCCAACAGATTGTGGTCAATGGCCTGCCGGTCAATGATGTCAGCTGGCAGCTGCACCCGCTGGCCTTGCTTGCCGGTAACATCAGTGTAGATCTTGAAGGCGGTAATATTCGCAGCGCTGATGAGGTGTCTTTCGCTGGTCCGGTGACAACCGGTTTGTTGTCTCAGCAGCGCATTGAGCTGGAGGACTTTCAGCTGTATCTGCCGGTTTCCCGGGTCCTGTCGCAGGTTTCACTGCCCATTCCGGTTAATGCATCGGGCCGCTTTCGCGCCCGTATCGTCGAGCTGGAATTTAATGGCGAATGTCAGCGTCTGAAAGGCGAGGGCAGCTGGCTGAATGCTGCGGTGGCCGGTACTCAGGGGCCGATTGACTTTGGCACCTATAAAGCTACCTTACGATGCGAAGATAAAGATATTGGTATTACGGTCAGTGAACCCAACAAACTGGGCCTGTCGATGGACGCGGTGGTGAATAGTACGTTCTCGCGGTTTTCGGTGGCCGGAAAGTTCAAGCCGGATGAAGACTTGCCCAGAGAAGTGCATCAGGCAGCCGGATTTTTTGGCCAGCCTCAGGCTGACGGCTATACCCGTTTTAAACTATAGTGAATGGTTCACCGCTGGTGATGACCGCCGGCGGCGTTTCAGCGGCGCTTGTTGTAACCGCTGGCTTCCCCTTTTAGCGATGCGTGTGTAGCGCTCGCCGCCCGGCTGCATTACCATACCGGCATTGCAGTTACCTACCTTTGTTTACTCTGCAAGGATATTGTTGGAGTCATGTCATGGCTTTGTCTACCCCGGCACCGGGTGCCTGGTCAATTTTCTTTATTTTTCTGCGGCTCGGACTGACTTCGTTTGGCGGGCCGGTGGCACACTTAGGCTTTTTTCGACAAGAGTTTGTGGACCGGCGGCGGTGGCTAAGTGACGAGGGTTATGCCGACTTGGTGGCTTTATGCCAATTTTTGCCCGGTCCGGCCAGCAGTCAGGTGGGGCTGGCTATTGGCTTATCGCGGGGTGGTTATACCGGCGCGCTGGCAGCCTGGGCCGGGTTTACCCTGCCATCAGTCATTGCATTGATCGTGTTTGCCATGAGTCTGACGGCTTTTGGTCAGGGGCTGCCTGAAGGTCTGCTGGCTGGACTGAAGCTGGCCGCCGTGGCGGTGGTGGCACAAGCCGTCTGGCAGATGGCACAGAAACTGTGTCCCGATAGTGCCCGTCGCACGCTGATGGTTCTGGCTGCGGCACTCATGCTGCTATTTCCTTCGGTATGGATCCAACTGGCTATTATTATGGCTGCTGCCCTGGCTGGCAGAGCGCTGTTGCCGGCCGCCTCAGGTGACGCGACCGATGATTTACCGGTACATACCCGCCGCTTCACGGCTGTGGGCGCCGGCGCGGTACTTTTATTACTGCTGTTTGGCCTGCCGCTGGTCGCATCATCCAGTCACGGACTGGCGCTTATTGATACCTTTTACCGGGCAGGCTCGCTGGTATTTGGTGGCGGGCATGTGGTTCTGCCTTTGTTACAGGCAGAGGTGGTGCCGGCTGGCTGGGTTGATAACCACACCTTTATGGCTGGTTATGGCGCGGCGCAGGCCGTGCCGGGCCCATTGTTTACCTTTGCAGCATTTCTGGGCGCGTCGATGGAGCAGGGCATCGGCGGAGTTTATGGAGGCTTGCTGGCAACCTTCGCTATTTTTCTGCCCTCATTTTTACTGGTAATAGCGGCACTGCCGTTTTGGCAGCTACTGCGGGTAAAGCCGGGGATTCGTGCCGCGCTTAACGGGGTCAATGCAGCTGTTGTCGGGTTATTGCTGGCCGCGCTGTATGATCCGGTATGGACCAGTGCGGTATATGGTCCGAGCGATGTGGTACTGGTACTGCTCAGCTTTACCGCATTGCAGATCTGGCGAGTGCCGGTGTGGCTGGTGGTATTGCTGACACCACTGGCAGGAATACTGTTGGGTTAATTGGCATAAAAAAAGCGCTGCCGGAGCAGCGCTTTAACAATGAATAGGAGATAGGTTATCGTCCCTGAATCCTCAGTTTCACAGCCAATTACTGGGCAATGAAAATGGTTTTTGCATTAACAAACTCTTTGATACCAAAGCCGCCATGCTCACGGCCATAGCCACTTTCTTTCACACCACCAAATGGCAGATTTGGCTGAGCAAGCGAATAACCGTTGATATTAATCATACCGGTATCAAATTCACTGCGAGCCAGTTCGATGGCGCGCTTCTCATCTTTTGAGAAAATACCGCCGCCCAGGCCATAGCGAGAATCATTGGCAATGCGCATAGCATCTTCATCGTCCTTGGCGCGGATAAACGAGGCTACCGGACCAAACAGCTCATCATCATAGGCCGGCATCCCTGGTTTTACATCCTCTAAAATCGTCAGTGGATAGTAATAGCCGGTATTATCAGACATCTTTCCGCCCATAATGCAGGTTGCCCCGGCGTCAATCGACTCCTGCACCTGTTTATCCAGTTTTTCCACCAGATCTTTGCGGGCCATCGGACCTACATCCGTATCTTCGGCGCGCGGATCGCCAACCTTTAATTTATTAAACGCTTCTACATAAGCCTCTTTAAACTGCTCGTAGACTTTATCCGTCACCACAAAACGTTTGGCCGATACACAGGTTTCACCGTTGTTGATAACACGACCCTGCACGCATGCCTGCACGGCAGTATCGATATCGGCATCTTCCAGCACCACAAAGGCATCATTACTACCCAGTTCCAGTACCGTTTTCTTCGACTGACTGCCGGCATTTTCTGCTACTTTCTTACCTACGCCATCCGAGCCGGTAAAGGTGACACCGCGGACTTTGTCATGCTTAATCAGCTCGCTCGCGGTACTGCCGCTGATGAGTAATGACTGATAAACATTTTTTGGAAAACCGGCTTCCTCATAAAGTTCCTGAATCATTTTAGCCATACCAAATACATTATCGGCATGCTTCAGTACAGTGGTGTTACCGGCCATAACATTAGGCACACTGTAACGGATTACCTGATACAGCGGGAAGTTCCAGGGCTGAATGCCAAGGATTACACCAACAGGCTGATAGGTAATAATGGCCGATCCGCCATCATAGTCGCGTTGTTCTTCTTTCAGTTGTTCAGCTGCATTGTCTGCAGTGTAACGGCAGATACCAGCGCATAATGCCACTTCCTGGTAACCCTGCTCTTTGACTTTGCCCATCTCCTGGATCATCAGTTCAACCAGATCATCTTTACGGGCTTCAATTGTGTCTGCTAGTGAATGCAAGAGTTTGCTACGCTCTTCAAGCGTGGTCTTGCGCCATTGATTGTATGCGTCATGCGATGCGTCAATAGCCTTATTCGCTTCCTCGGTGCTAAGCAGGGTATATGTTTGCAGTGTCTCTTCAGTTGCCGGATTAATAGTCTGGACTGTATTAGCCATGATGTTGTCTCCTGAATTGAACATGTGTTCTTAACGATGACTAAACAGGAGCAACATCAGGTCCAAACTGGCAAGATTTTTTTAAAGTTATTTTTATTCAGTAGCTTAGGTCTTTTGTGAAAAGGTAAGGTGAACGGGGTTCGTACTTTTTCGTCAGTACAAAATTTCTGGTGTTCTCCAAAAATTTCACGCTTTTTCAAACAACCGTTTAACTTTTAAACAGTTCAGCGTGGTTAAATCTGGCCATCGCCATAATGACCGCCAGTTCATACACACTTTGCCGGGTAGCCAAGTGGTGAGTCAGCAAACCTATAGCGCCACCCTGCTGCTTTATATTGGTGGTATTAAACAGCCGGTCCATGACATCTCCCAGTTCCTGTCCTTCACTGAGCGCCTGATAAACCACAGGCGGCAGAGGCAGACTGCTGCTGCGGGTGACCGACCACTCTCCATCGTGATAAATCGCCACATAGGCAAAGGTGACCGGTCCGTCGCAGGTCATCTCCACGCCACCTTCAAATGCCATAAACCAGTCGGCACTGGTGTTTGCTGGTATAAGCTCATCCAGCATGGTCTGCACCCGGTTAACTGCACCGGCCCGGGTCTCCTGTGCATTCATCGGCTGGTCGGGTACACCGCTATTGACCTGATGGGCCTGAGGGGTGACCGGCACGTTGAGCACACGCTGTAAGGTCTGGCCGGCCGCGTTAACCTTGACCGGATTGGCCGAGCCGACATGACAGATAACCGGTCTCATGACCGTGGTACCGGGTTGGCCAGAATATCGTTAATCAGTGTGGTGTAATCGGATACCGCATCAAACTCTTCGATGTGTTTAACCGGCTGCTGGCTATCGGGGTTGGCTACCGCCAGTAAATGGGCAATACCAAACGTGCGGGCAGCCTGCAGAATGGGCAGACTGTCATCGACAAACAGGGTACGGGCCGGGTCAAACCCCAGATGAGCCTGCAACTGCTGCCATAGTGACTGGGATTCTTTGGTCACACCAAACTGATGGGTAGAAATCAACGTATCGATATGGTCATCCAGTTGTGTATGTTCGATTTTCAGCGCCAGACCATCAGGGTGGGCATTAGTGACCAGAACTACGTTGCGGCCTGAGGCTTTAAGGGCATCCAGAAAAGGCAGCGTATCTGAGCGCAGGGCAATTAAATGGGCGACTTCCCGCTTAGCTGCCATAATGTCCAGCTTAAGGTAGTCGGCCCAGTAATCAAGACAATACCACTGGATCTGGCCGCTGACCTGTTCATAATGAGCCAACATACTGGCTTTAATCTGTTCAATGGGCTGGCCTGTCTGGGTGGCAACGGTCTGCGGCAGATGCTCCAGCCAGAAGTGGCTGTCGTAATGCAAATCAAGCAGAGTGCCGTCCATGTCCAGCAGTACTGTGTCGATGTCAGTCCAGTGCATATTAGGCAAGCGGTTTTCCTTATAATACATTAAGCTTTACACTAACCTTATCATAGCGAAAGTAAGTCACGAGAAATATGAGTAAAAAAGATCCTGCTACGACATTGCCGCAAATACATCATCGTGAAATCGTTGCCCGGAGCCGACTGTTCAAGGTTGAACGTGTCGACCTGGAGTTTTCCAATGGTGCTACCCGGCAATTTGAACGTATGGCAGGAGGCGGTCATGGTGCAGTGATGATTGTGCCACTTTTAGACGATGATACGATTGTTCTGGTGCGTGAATATGCGGCCGGTAACCATTCTTACCAGCTTGGCTTTCCCAAGGGGCTGATTGACCCGGGTGAGGATGCGATTCAGGCGGCCAACCGTGAATTGCAGGAAGAAGCCGGGTTCGCTGCCCGCGATCTGCACGAAATTCACAAGGTGAATATGGCGCCAAACTTTTTTAACTCTGAAATGCGAATTGTGGTGGCCCGGGACCTGTATCCTCAGCAACTCGAAGGGGATGAGCCTGAGCCGCTGGAAGTGGTGCACTGGAAACTCAGCGACGCCGCTGCCTTACTGGCCCGGGAAGACTTTATTGAAGCCCGGTGTATCGCTGCGCTGTTTTTGGCCCAGCAATGGTTAAAGGAGCAGTAAACCATGCAGGAAGATTCCTTAGACACTTTGTTAGCTTTGGCAAAAGATATTGCGGTGGAAGCCGGCCGCGATGTAATGAGAATCTATAACTCTGGCGATTTTGACGCTTATCAGAAAGATGATGACTCTCCGGTCACCAGCGCCGATTACCGGGCGAATGATATTATCAATAAACGGCTGAGCGCGGCCACGCCACATATCCCGATTTTGTCGGAAGAAAACAAACACGCCAGCCTTGAAGAGCGTAAAAAATGGCCTCGCTACTGGCTGATTGACCCGATCGACGGCACGCAGGAATTTATTGCTCGTAGCGGCGACTTTGCGGTCAACATTGCTCTGATTGACAACAATGAACCGGTAATCGGTGTGATTTTCTGGCCGCCGGGCCAAACCCTGTATTACGCCAGCAAAGGGCAGGGGGCATATAAAGAATGTCCGGATGAACACCGTCAGATTCACGTCCGCAAGCTGGACGATCCACAAAACAGTGTGGTAATGATCGCCATCAGCCGCCGTCAGGCCCGGGATAAAATTATGTCCCGGATGACCGCCCGGCGAGTTTACCAGACCTTGCCGCTGGGCAGCTGCTCGCTCAAATCCTGTTTTATTGCAGAAGGCAAGGCGGATGTGTTCATGCGTATCGGTATCACAGGTGAGTGGGATACCGGTGCGTCTCAGTGCATTGTAGAAGAAGCGGGAGGTCGTATTCTGGCCGCCGACTTTGAGCCACTGACCTATAACCAACGTACCACTCTTGAAAACCCGGACTTTGTCGTGATGGGCGACCAGCGTGTGCCCTGGCAGGACATTGTTCAGTACGAAAAGGAGTAACAATGATAACGCGTTCTGTAATGGCGCTTTCTGCGCTACTGGCGTTGCCGGCCTCTGCGGCCTGGCAACTGGACTCCGGTGCTTCTGAACTGCATTTTTTAAGCACCAAAAATGCGCAAATCACCGAGGTACATCAGTTTGATACACTAAGCGGTAGTGTGGGCAATGATGGCAAACTGACGGTCGCGGTACCGCTGAGCTCGGTGAATACAGCCATAGAGATCCGCAATACCCGAATGCAGGAAAAGCTGTTTGAAACCGCTGAATTTTCCAATGCGATGTTTACTGCCAGCCTGCCTGATGATGTGATGTCGATGTCAGCCGGCGAGTCGCAAATTCGTACCATTGAAGGGGCTATTGATTTGCACGGCAAAAATGTCGCGACCACCTTCAAGGTGATGATTAATCGCTTAAATGATGACACGCTGACGGTCTCCACCGTGGCTCCGACCGTGTTAAATGCCGGTGATTTTGACCTGGCTGAAGGGGTTAAGATGCTGCAGAGCATTGCCGGGCTGGACAGTATCACCATGGCTGTACCGGTTACCTTTGCCGTGACTTTTGATCAGCAGTAATCAATAAGCCGTGACCGGCTTACAGAAACAGATAAAGAGCAAAGCATGACGCTTTGCTTTTTTTATGCCTGAGCAACACAAAAAAATAGTAAAAAAAGGTGATAAAAAAGAACTGACTTATTAGAAAGTACGTATATATTTTCGACAGTAACACTTCCGCCTGACTCCCTCAGGCACTTACTGTTCGATCCTTCGTTTGTCACTTTCTTATGTGATGAGTTTGCCCGCTACTTGTGTAGCGGGCCTTTTTTTATTTACTGGTAAGCGCCGGCTGAGTAAGTTAACTCATAGCTATGGCTGTAAATTTCCAGAATATTACCAAACGGGTCTTCCATATAAATCATGCGGAAGGGTTTTTCGCCCGGATAGTAATAGCGAGGCTTCGGCATCCGGCGTTTACCGCCAGCCGCTTCAATTTTCTCAGCCAGACCTTCTACATCAGGATCCTGTACGCAGAAGTGGAAGATACCGGTTTTCCAGTATTCAAAGTTATTTTCCGGGTTTTCCTGATTTTTAAATTCAAAAATCTCTACTCCGATACGATCACCGGTCGACAAGTGAGCAATCCGGAATTCTCCCCAGCCTGCACCAAAAACATCCGTACACATTTCACCAATAGCGCTGTCGTCTTCTTCAATTCTGGTAGGTTCCATAATCAGGTACCAGCCAAGTACTTCGGTATAAAATTTTACCGCCGCATCCAGGTCAGGTACTGACAGACCGATGTGTGAAAATGTTCTGGGGAAAGGGGCTTGTTCACTCATGATATTGCTCCGGTGTGTTGTTAATTCATGAGCAAGGTTACGCTGAACCCAGCAAAATGATAAATTATGGTTTTTTCTTATTTTGATAACTGCATATTATGAAAATAAATCCCATCTGGTTGCGTACCTTCAGCGTGCTGGTGGACACGGGACATTTTACCCGGACCGCCGAAAAACTGTTTATGACTCAACCGGGAGTCAGTCAGCATATTCAGAAACTGGAGTCTGCCTGTGGCTATCCGTTAATTAAGCGAACGGGAAAAACCTTTACTGTCACCATGCAGGGTGAAAAGCTGTACACCTACGCCCAGACGCTTGAAGATAACGAGCAGCAGTTACTGATGCAGTTGGGAGCCGATGATCCGTACAACGGTACCTGCCGGATAGCTTGTTCCGGCTCCAGCGCGATCCGCCTGTACGCCAGGTTGCTTGAAGAGCAGCAGGCCCATCCGGGACTGCGCATTCATTTGCAGGCCGCGCCCTATCAAAGTGTGCTAAATGCACTGAAAAGTAATCAGATTGACCTGGGTATTGTCACCGAAAAGCCGGACTCACTGAGCTTTGAGGCCCGTAAAATCGGTCGCGAGGCCATTGCCATTATTGTTCCGGCCAGTCGCCCGCAGGGCGCGCAGAATCTGGCAGATTACCTGTTTGACCTGGGGATGGTGCGCCATCCCGACAGCGACTATTACACCAGTCTGTATTTAAATCGCAGTGAGTCGGATGTGCTCAGAGCAGTGCCGTTTAACAAAATACCGACCAAGAGCTTTGTGAATCAGATTCATGAGATTTTACTGCCGGTGTCTATGGGGTTGGGGTTTACTGTGCTGCCACGCAGCGTGCTTGAGGCCAGTGCGTATCAAAGCGCGTTAAGCGTAATGGGAAATATTCCGCTGATTGAAGAGCCGCTGTATCTGGTTTATCGCAGTGACCGGGACTTGCCCGCGCGTATGCATACCCTGATACCGGTGTTACAAACACAGCTGGACCAGGTATAACGGCATAAAAAACGCTACCCGAAGGTAGCGTTGTACTTACGCTTTCTGTGTTATCACTCGATCAGGGCATCATGCCCGTGACCAGACGATTAACGTTCGTCAGACGGCGCGTAGCGCTGTAGCCAGTGCGCATAAGGCGCTGGCATAACCCATGATGGCTTCTCTACGCCCAGCTTTTTGGCCGCAAAGTATGCCCAGTGAGGGTTGGTCAGATGCATCCGGCCAACCATGACCAGATCCAGCTGCTCTTTTTCTACGGTGTCGTTGGCCAGTTCCGGCGTATCCACACCCCAGGCTGTTGCCACCGGAATGTCTGCTTCACGGCGGACCCGCTCGGCAACGGGGGCCAGGAATGCTGGGCCCCACGGAATGTTGGCATCCGGTGTATTAAAGCCAACACTCACACTGACAAAATCAGCGCCTCTGGCTTTAAACTGCTTAACCAGTTCAATTGACTCCACCTGAGTTTGTTCATCATCACCATCATACTCAATCACACCAAAGCGGATGGTCAGTGGTAGGTTGTCTGGCCATACCTCGCGTACCGCGTCCAGCGTTTCCAGCAGGAAACGACCCCGGCCTTCGGCATCACCGCCGTACTCATCGGTACGGGTATTGGCATGTTTAGAGAAAAAGCTCTGCGCCAGATAGCCGTGCGCAAAGTGCAGTTCAAGCCATTCATAACCGGCTTGTAGAGCACGTTTTGCCCCGGCGACAAAGTCGGCTTTGACTCGCTCAATGTCGGCTTTGGTCATGGCTTCTGGTGTACGTGGTAAGTTGGCGCCAAACGGTACCGCTGAAGGACCAATGATGGGCCAGCCTTTCGGATCGTCTTCGGCCAGATGATCATCACCATTCCAGGGGCTGTTCGCTGATGCTTTACGACCGGCGTGGGCAATCTGAATACCGGCTACTGCGCCCTGGTCTTTGATACGCTGAGCCACATTGGCCAGACCCGCTACATGTTCATCTTTCCAGATACCCAAATCTTCAGGTGAAATCCGGCCTTCTGGTGATACCGCTGTTGCCTCAACAATCACCAGTCCGGCTCCGCCGCGGGCAAAAGACTGATAGTTCGCCTCATGCCACTGGTTTACAAAACCATCTTCTGCGCTGTACTGGCACATAGGGGGAACGGCAATACGGTTACGCAGAGTGACATCTTTGAGCGTAAATGTGTCAAACAGTGCTGACATAATCAATTCTTCCTTCTTTACTGTGAGTGAAGGTACTTAAGCACCCAGCTTACTGCGCTGGCGTGTCAGTAACGTTAAACCATTTAAGCAGGTCGTACCTTGCTATACGGATAGGAAATAGGGATGATTGAAAATATAAAAAATGAATGTTTTAAATAAAGCTGTTCCAAATTATGAATATCGCGTCGAAAGACTTTAATCTGTTAATGCTATTTACTGTGCTGTACGAAGAACGCAGCCTGAGCCGGGCCTCGGTGCGGATGAATCTGAGTCAGCCGGCTTTGAGTCACAAACTGAAAAAACTCCGGGCAGAATTTGATGATCCCTTGTTTGTGCGCACCGGTCGCGGTCTGGCCCCCACCCCGAAAGCTGATGTGATGGCACAGGAAGTGTGTACCCTGGTCAAATCGCTGGAAGGATTTTACATTCGCAGCAGCGAGCAGGATTTGGCCGGGCGTACAGACACCATCAGACTCTACTCCACCGACTTTATCGAATTTATGTTGCTGCCAAAGCTGATTCGACGGGTGCAGGAGCAGGCGCCGAAGGTACGCATTGTGACCTGCAACACCACCGGAGAATTTCCGCTCAAAGCACTGGAAAATGGCGACTGCGATATTGCCATTGCCGGCTTTTTTGATGCACTGCCCAACCACTTTTTTCGCCAGGCATTGTCTTCATTTGCCTTTGTGGTACTTAGTGACAGAAGTAATCAGTACTGGGGAAAGGCCCAGACTCTGACCAACTTTGTACGTTGTAAGCACGTGGTCACCACCTTAAATGGCGACTTTAAAGGTATTATGGATAAAGCGCTGGATGCCGAAGGGCTTAGTCGTGATGTGATTGCCGGGGCATCGAGTTTTTTAACCCTGCCTCATGTGATTAAAGCGTCTGACATGCTGCTGACCTGTCTGGAGCCGATTGCCGTGCACATGTGCAGTGTGGCATCAGAGCTGATGATGCATCCAACGCCCATCGCCGCGCCGCAGGCGCAGATTGAGCAGGTTTGGCATCCGCGTACCCATGAAGATCCGCTGCGCCGCTGGCTGCGCCAGGAAATCAAAGCCATACTGGCCGAGCATGCCGGGCGCTGTGAACAACTGGCAAAATCATTCACGCCCGGCAATAAGGGTTAGGCTGCCAGCGTGAGAATCTCGCGGGCCCTGGCCAGGTCAATATCACCGTGCTCGCCCAGCGCGGTCATACCATTACGCTCAAGGTTTGCCACGATATCGTCAATGCCGGCTTTTTCCACATTGTGATCCGACAGGCGGGTCTGAATCTGCATGCATTCAAAGAAGTCCTGCACCGCTTTAATCGTCAGATCGATTCGAGTGGCATCATCACCAGAGGTAATGCCAAATACCCGTTCGCCCAGTTGCAGAATCTTGGCTTTTTTCTGGTCGCGCTGCACATACATCAGTGACGGCAGCACGATAGCCAGGGTCACGGCGTGATCCAGGTTATACAGGGCAGTCAGCTCATGGCCAATCATGTGGGTGGCCCAGTCCTGTGGCACACCTTTGCCAATCAGGCCGTTTAAGGCCATGGTGGCAGACCACATCACATTGGCGCGCACATCATAATCCTCTGGCGTAGCCAGCGCTTTCGGGCCTTCGGTGACCAGCGTCTGTAAAATACCCTCAGCAAAGCGGTCTTGCAGTGGTGCGTTGACCGGGTAGGTCAGGTACTGCTCAATCACATGAACAAAGGCATCAACCACACCGTTGGACACCTGGCGCGGTGGCAGTGAGAAAGTGAACTCCGGATCCAGTACAGCAAATACCGGTTGTACGCTTTCTGATGAAAACGCCCGCTTCTGCGCGGTTTCTTTACGTGTTACCACTGAGTTGCCGTTACTTTCTGAGCCTGTGGCCGGCAGTGTCAGTACTGCACCAACAGGTAGCGGGTTGTCAAAGCTGGCGCCGGCA
Source organism: Salinimonas lutimaris (assembly GCF_005222225.1). GTDB lineage: Bacteria > Pseudomonadota > Gammaproteobacteria > Enterobacterales > Alteromonadaceae > Alteromonas > Alteromonas lutimaris. Next base: position 3,993,407 of record NZ_CP036536.1, on the reverse strand, counting down.
ACCAGAATATCCCACGGGTTACCTTCAAAGTTAACCGCTGCGGCAATAAACTTGGCGCCGTCAATCACGCTACCGCCACCCACTGCCAGAATAAAGTTCACCTGGTTGTCGCGAGCGGTATGCACGGCTTTCATCAGGGTTTCATATTCCGGGTTAGGCTCAACCCCCTGAAACTCAACCACGTCGGCGTCTGCCAGGGTGCGCATCACCTGATCATAAATACCGTTATTTTTAATGGAGCCACCGCCATATAAAAACAGCACTTTGGCATTAGCCGGTAAACGGGCCGGGACTTCGCTAAGCTGGCCCTGGCCGAATAAGATTTCGGTCTGGTTTTTAAAGTTAAAATTCAGCATGTATTATTCCTCTACAGATAAATCGGGATAAAATCAGTCAGCCTGCTGGTCCAGCAGTTCAATCAGCTTGTCTGCGAGCAGGTCATCAGAAAACGGGTTCTGGCCGGTGATCAGTTCTTTGTCCACCATTACATGGGGCTGCCACATGTCGGCATAATCCATTTTGCCGCCGGCGGTGTTCATCGCGTCGGCCGGATAATAAAGCAAGGTGGCGTCACCCAGTGTGCTTTCAAAGTATTCTTCTTCCGGGGTGGAGAAAATCGTCATCTGATAACCGTCGTAAATCCAGTCAGATGCCGATGCCTGACGTCCGGCTTGCAGGTCGGCCACATATTGTTGAGGCTGCTGCTGAGCAGATAGCAGGGCAATCGGGCCGTGGCAGATGGCTGCCGTAGGTTTGCCGGCGTCATGGAAGTGGCGCAAAATAGCCCCCACCTCAGGGTTATTGGCCAGGTCAATCAGTGGCGCATGGCCACCGGGAATAAAGACACCTTCGTATTCATCCAGTCCGGCATCAATAACCTGCTGTAACGACAGGGTATCGTCAATGCCATCCAAAGAGGCCACAAACTGCTCAATACGGTGCATGGTGTCCGGGTTGCCATCAAAATATTGCGGAATCACTGACTTTTTATCGACCGCCGGTGCATTACCTTTGGGAGTTGCCAGTACCAGAGTGTAGCCAGCTTCGGTCAGGGCTTTGGCCGGAACGCCAAATTCATTCAGGTAGTAACCGGTGGGTTCTGTTTTGCCATCGGCCAGCTGCATTACATTTTCACTGGACAACAAAACCAGGATCTCTCCCTTGCTGTCCTGAGCCATTGCCTGGCCCGACATACCGGCAGCAACCGCCAGTGAAATCAGCGTAATTGGTGCTTTCATCATTAATGCCTGTCTTGTTTAAGATGGCGCGTATCCTAAGCAAATTGTGCTGTTGGCAGAAGTCAGATAAATTTAGGGCAGTCATCAAAAATCTGATGGGTCAGTCATTATGGCGTATCTCACCCAGTTAAAAACTTTTGTGGAAGTGTATCGCTGCGGCAATATCACCCGGGCGGCGGCTAATCTGCAAATGTCTCAGCCTGCTGTGACCTCGCACATTCAGGCGATGGAAGCTGTAGTAGGAAAAGAGTTGTTTGTGCGTAAAGCGCGCGGTGTGGAGCCCACCGCTATTGCCGATGATCTGGCTTTGCAGGTGGCCAGCCATATCGATATTCTTGAGCAAAAAGTGGCCTCGGTACGCAGTCGTACCGCCACGGTTTACGGCACCCTGCATCTGGCCGGTCCGGCAGAATACTTAAGCTGTGTGGCCGGGCAACAGCTGGCAAACCTGCTGCAGGCCGACCGGATTAATCTGGTGGTGCATACCGGTAATAAAGCCAATACTTATGCCATGCTCGATGCTGATACCGCCGAACTGGCGGTCACCGCCTCTACGCCAGATGCGCAGCGTTATGAATATCAGATTCTGGATAAAGAGCGCCTGTTACTGGTCATGAACCGGGTGGAGGGCAAGGCACTTGAAGATCAGACAGTGACCCCGGATAGGCTCAATGGTTATAAAGTGGTGGCGTATGATGAGCAACTGCCGCTGGTACGCAGTTATTTTAACAGTGTGTTCAATACCAGCTGTCAGTCACCAGTGGCGGCTATCTGCCCTGATATCAGGGCGCTGGCCACCATTGTGCAATCGGGCATTGGCTACACGGTGTTACCCGATTATCTGTGCCGGGATGCGATCAATCGGGGGGAGCTGATTCAGATAGGTGAGCCTGGTCCGAATAACAATATTTATCTGGTCTGGAAAAAAGGCGCACTGCGCCATCCCCGTATTGCGTTTGCCAAAGATGTGATTATGGCTTTTGCGAACGCGAATCTGCTGGCTCAGCAGATGTAGCAGGGTGACCGGAAGTTGCTGGCTCGGCCGGTGATACCGGCTGGTCTCTTTCGGCTCGCTCCCGGACTTTAATGTTTTCCAGCCGGCGACGGGCGTTGGCGCACCAGTAGCAGCCCTGCTCGGGCGCTTTGACCAGCGCATTAACAAAACTGACTTTGGCATCGTGAAGCAGATCGGCTTTTAAATAGGCTTCACCCAGGCTATCCCACAGGTTGCCGTCATCGGCAAAGTTTTCCACATTCAAAGCCAGTAAACCAATGGCATGATTGGTTTTGCCACTATCCAGCAGAGCCAGCCCGGCCCGGTTAAGCACATAGCGCTGGGTAATCACATCGCTGAACTGAGTGGCGATCTGCTGGCGCAGCGCCTGGCCGGTGCCGGTAAACTGACTAACAAAGGTCAGAATATGGGTTACTGGCCCCGGGGTGAACGACGGTGGGTTAAATACATGGTCAAAGAGCATCAGCTCAAGGCTCTCGCCTATACTGGCGGTATCCTGCATCAGGGCATTGGAGGCATAAATAATGGCAATGTCTTCTTCGGTCAGCCAGCGAAAATCAAAATAATAGGTGCCGTTGGCACCATTATGCCCGACCATGGCCTTGCCGCCGGGCGAGACACCCAGCGACCAGCCATAGCCATACCAGCTATTGCCGCCTTCGCTGACGTAACGGGTGGTCAGCCGGGTCAGCTGCGCCTTGCTAAGCACCACATGATTTTTTAGCGATAAATACCAGCTGTACATATCATCCAGTGAGGAAATCAGCCCGCCGTTACCTTTTAAGGTCCAGGCAATCCGGCCATCAGCCTGATAGCGGGACAGCGTTGAGGGCGTGCGCAGCACACCGGCACGGTAGCCGGCTGCCACCCGGCTTTCGCTGGCATCAAACAACAGGTAACCGGTATGATTCATGCCGGAGGGATGAAACAGGTGTTCTTGCAACCAGGCTTCGTACGACTCATCGGTGACTTTTTCGATGATCCGGGCCAGCAGGCTGTAACCGATATTGGAATAGTGATATTGCTGACCCGGCTTTGCCACCAGGGCGGACTGAAAGACCCGATTGATAAACTCATTAACCGGAATATGGGTAAAATCGCCCAGACCAATCCCTGCGGGCAACCCTGAGGTATGGGTCAGTAACTGATGCAGGGTGATGCCCTGTTTGTCTGTGGGTACTTGCGGAAAAAAACGGGCCAGGGTGTCATCCACACTCAGTTTGCCCTGGGTTTCCAGCACCATAATGGCCGATGCGGTAAATTGTTTGGTGACCGAACCAATATCAAACAGGGTTGAGGTGGTAATGGGTTTATCGCTGTTGCGATCCGCCATGCCATAGCCTTTTTTCAGCACCAGCTGGTTGCCGTTGGCAATCAGTACCGCCCCGGAAAAGCCCTGTTCCACACTGCGATTCAGGTAATTATCAATACGTTCAATGGCCCAGTTTTCTTTGGGTGGCGCAGCCACAGCCTGACAAGTGAAACCAGCCGCTATCAGAAACAGGCTAAACAGCCGGGTTAAACAGGTGACATGTTGCATACGCTTCCCTTTTTTCGTCAGCGCATCAGCGCGCCAAAAAGACTACAGAGTCGAACTGGTAGTCACCCGTTGAAGTCACAGCGATACAGGGCCGGATAACCACATGAGCTATTTACAAATATACCATAAAATTGCACAAACCGTTCACTGGTCGCGTGGCGTTTACCAGATTCCGGTCCGGGTTTTTTTAACGTCTGACGGAGTGAACATCTGTACAATCCCTGAACACTGTGGTTAACTTGCGCCGCTGCCATTTATGGCACTTTTCCTGACAATAATTCCTATAATACGTACCTACATAATTTACCGGCGCAACCTGCGCTGACTATCTTTCTATCCCATACAAAGTGAGGACTTTATGAGCCGACGACCGGTAACGATCGTGATCTTCAGTGGCTTTTTTCTGCTCGGCATGCTGTTTATTATGTGGGGAATTTTACTGCCGGACATCGCTGCTGATCTGGCTATGTCAGAACTGGTCAGCGGTGGCTTTTTTCTGTTGTTTTCGGTGGGCATGATGCTGGGTGCCATTATTGGCGGAAAGTACGTGAGTAAGTTTGAGTTTTTACCGCTACTGGCGGTGCTGTGTATTACCGACTCGGTACTGCTGCTGGTGATGGCGCATTTGCAGCACTGGCAATCGATGCTGGCGGTGGTATTTGTCATTGGACTGGTCAGCTCCAGTATCATTACCATCGGGCACACGCTGATTGCCCGGCTGTATGAAGAAAAACGCTTTGCCATGATGGGGATCATGGATTTTATGTTCAGCCTTGGCACGTTTGCCGCGTCATTTTATGTCACGCTGGTATACAGCTTTGCCCTCGACTGGCGCTGGACCATCCGCATTGTGGTGGTCATGCTGTTGTTTCTGTCGCTGTATACCTGGCTGGCGGCCCGGTCACAGAAAAAACAGCTGGCGGGACAACCCAAAGCGCAGGGCCAGACACTGAAATACAGTGATGTGATTCGCCGGCCGGTTTTTTTACTGCTGGCACTGGTCAGTTTTGGCTATGGCGCGGTGGAGTTTGGTAATGCCAACTGGTTTGTCAGCTATGCGCAGCAGGGACAGGGCTTTAGTGGCGATGACTCCCGTTATCTGCTGGCCTTTTTTACCGCCGGAATGGTGATAAGCCGTCTGACCTTCTCGCTGTGCCTGCGCTATTTCAGCATCCACCGTTTGACGGTCATCATGACCACTATGACCCTGGCCGGTGCGGCGGGGATCAAGCTGGGTGACACCTTTATGCAAATCGGCAGCTTCAATCTGCTACTGGGGTTAGGACTGGGCGGCTTATTTCCGCTGGTACTGTCATCAGCCATGAATATTGATCCGGCCAAAGGACCGGTCTTATCAGGCATTACCATTATCGGTAATTCGCTGGGCGTACAGATATCGTCATTCAGCACCGGCCTGTGGGCCAACTTTGCCCCGCTAACCACCGCGTTCTGGGTGATTCCGCTGGCCGCGGTATGGCTATGGCTGGCTGGCTGGTATTTTTCCCGGCAGCTCAAAGCAATTAACCTGAGCGCCGGCCACTAGCGTTTTACCGGCAGCCAGAATTCGGCAATCAGACCCTGCTGGGGATGATTACGTAATTCAATACCCCCGTTGTGGCTGGTCACTATCCGACGGGTGATGGCCAGTCCCAGTCCGGAACCCACACCGCCCCGGGCTTTGTCTGCCTGGGTGAATGGTTGAAACATATCCGGCAGTTTGTCCTGCTCAATCCCCGGACCAAAGTCCCTCACCCGGCAATAGATGCGCTGTTGCCGGCTATCATGAAAACTGCTTACCGTAATTTTATCGCTGCCATAGCGAAAGGCGTTTTCAATCAGGTTATCCAGCACCCGTTTAATCCCGATACGGCTTAACAGGGTGTCGGGTAGAGGGTTCAGCTTAAGGCTGATGTGATGGGTTTCTTCAATATGACGGGCCTGCGTCAGCTCACCAATCAACTGGTTGAGGTCGCTGGTTTCCTGCTGTCCTTTGGTATCCAGCCGGGCATAGTCAATGAACTGGTCGATAATCGCGTTCATATCTTCAATGTCATTAACAATGCCCTCGCGAATCCATTCGTTTTCCGGCGACAGCATCTCGGTGGCCAGGCGGATACGGGTCAGGGGGGTGCGCAGGTCATGAGAAATACCGGCGGTCATCAGGGTCCGGTCATGTTCTAGCTGGGCAATGCCCCGGTTCATCTGGTTAAAGGCCCGGGTTACCTCCATAATTTCGGTACTGCCCTGTTCTTTGAGCGGCTCCGGCACCCGGCCCTGACCGACATGCAGCGCGGCTTTTTGCAGGGCGTGTAGCGGTCGGTTCATACGTCGCACAAATAGCCAGCCACCCACAACACTCAGTACACCGATGACCATCAGATAAATCGTCAGCGGTGAGATATTGGCTTCTGACCAGCCGGTCAGCGGCACGCTAATCCAGGTATCCGGATGCGCAGCGATAGAAATCCACACTTTATAAGGTTGATTGGGGTCCAGTTCCGTGGGCGGGGCGCTGATCCGTACATCCGCGCTCTGTTTAAGCTGGGCGGCGACCTGATCGGACATAAACCGGTAGTAGGTAGCGTGCTTGAGTCCCTGCTGACGGGCCTGTGCGGTGCTCATTATGCTAATCCCGGTATCTTGGGTATAGCGCCAGCGCGTAGCTGAATCACCGTCTAAAATGCCCTGTGTTTGCATGCTTTGCACCTGGGTGGCCAGCAGGCTGTTGATCTGGGCTGAGGTCGGGCGGATAAAGTAATAGGTAACAGACAGGTAAGATACTACCTGGTTAATCAGAAGCAGCAGACCAATCAGCAGTGCTGTCTGCCCGAAAGCGCTTTTGGGAAGTAACCGCAACACCGGATTCAACTGGCCTGCGCTTCACCGTCGGGCACAAATACATACCCAAGCCCCCACACGGTCTGGATGTAGCGCGGGTTAGCCGGATCTTTTTCCAGCATCCGGCGCAACCGCGAGACCTGCACATCAATGCTGCGCTCCAGCGCGCTGTAATCCCGCCCGCGGGCCAGATTCATCAGCTTGTCCCGGGATAATGGCTCTCGTGGGTGGGTAACCAGAGATTTAAGTACGGCAAACTCACCACTGGTCAGCGATAACGGCTTGCCATTGTCCGTCATCTCCCGGGTAGCCAGGTTCAGACTGTAGGTGCCAAATTCGATCCGTTGCTCATCCCGTGACGGCGCCCCGGGCGCATCGTTGACTTTACGGCGTAGTACCGCTTTGGCGCGAGCCAGCAATTCTCTGGGGTTAAAGGGTTTAGGCAGGTAATCATCAGCGCCCATTTCAAGACCAATGATGCGATCGACCTCATCCCCCTTGGCGGTCAGCATAATGATAGGTAAATCACTTTGGGACTGACGCAGTCGGCGGCAGATAGACAGGCCGTCTTCGCCGGGTAACATCAAATCGAGCACCATCAGGTGGAAGTTTTCCCGTTCCAGCAAACGGTCCATTTGCTCAGCATTGGCCGCGCTGCGAACCTGAAAACCCTGCTCCATGAGATAGCGTTCCAGTAATGCCCGCAGACGCATGTCGTCGTCTACCACCAGAATTTTTGATGTTTCCTGACCCATTGTGTGTGTCCTGATTTTTCTTTCACTATAACCAGAACCGGGCCAGGACAAAAGTATTCAGCAGGCCGGTGACGACGAGCGATTGTTACAAATCGTTTCAGCTGAGCAACAGCGGCGATATCTGCAACACCAGTACATAGCCGACCAGGTACGCCAGCAACAATAGCAGACTGAACTTAGCATAACGGGCAAAGGTCAGCCCCTTAACCTTACTCATCGCTACAATACCGGCAGCGGACCCAATGACCAGCAGTGAGCCGCCCACCCCAACTGCGTAGGTCAGCGCCATCCACTCGGAGGTGCTCATGGTGATATTGGCTTTTAGCAGGGCTGCGGTCAGCGGCACATTGTCTATCATAGACGAGATGATACCCATGATGACATTGGCGTAAATCGGGTCGAACAGGGTATAGATGTGCAGCAGAGCATCCAGCGCTTCTATATGCTGTAGCATACCAACCAGCAGCAACACACCTAAAAAGAACAGCAAGGTGTCAAATTCGATTAGCCGGATATAGTCCAGAATCGGGTCGTTGTAGCGTTCTGCGCCCATAAACGTTGCCACCAGAAACATCACGGCCATGCCGGCAAGAAATGACAGCATAGGCGGGATGCTGAAAAACACATTACCCAACAAAGTCAGCACGATGGTGGATAAAAATGTGCCGGCAATCACGTAGTCAACCGGTCGGGTTTCATGTTTGACCTTGCGAATTTTCACTTCACCTTTCATCCCGATACTTAACAGGGAGGCCAGCAGCATAACGGCGGCAAAAGACGGCAATATCAGGGTCAGCAGCTCAACAATGGTGACTTTGCCTTCCAGAAAAATCATCAGGGTGGTGACATCGCCGGTGATCAGTGACACCCCGCCGGAGTTCACCGCAAACACCGCCAGTACCACAAAACGCAGGGTTTGATTCAGTGGCAGGCTCAGTGACAGAACCAGCGCTACTGAGACCAGGGTTGCGGTGATATTGTCCGCCAGAGAAGAAAAACAGAAGCTGAACAGTGCGGTACTGAATAAAAGCTTTTTCAGGCTGATTTTAGCGGGCATCACCAGATTGAGCATATTTTCAATCAGACCCTTGCGGTTCAGGTAGGCCACAAAGGTCATCGCCGCCACCAGAAACAGCCACAGCGTCGATATTTCAGTAATGTTGTGCTCAAGGCTTTCCTGAACATGCGGAAGCTGTTCAGCACTGGCATTAATAAACAGGAGGATCCAGGCAAAGGTGCCAAGAAACAGGGTGGTTTTGGCTTTGTTCAGATGAATCACTTCTTCAAAAACAACGCCGGCAAGAGCAAGAAAGGCAAGACCAATAAGTATGTAATCTAACATGATACGAGAGGTGCTGGAGAAGGTCCGGCAAGTGTACTGCGACATCGCCTGCTTCACACCCTGAATACGCCGAGTTTACAGCTTGGCAGGATTTATTTGACGCACCGCAAACAAGTGATAACACACTGTAAACAGTATGTTTTGTTTGATTGGTTTTTGTTTACGGTGTGGTCACCTAAAGGCGCGATTATGCACTTAATCCCGGCTAATCCAGTCCATCTGATGACCAGCGCGACGCTTATTGTTAAGAATATCTTCAATCAGCGGGGTCAGAATCAGTTCCATCGCCAGACCCATTTTACCGCCCGGTACCACCAGCGTATTGATACGTGACATAAATGCCCCGTCTATCATCTTAAGCAGGTAGGGGAAATCAACCGTACGCATTTCCCGGCGAAAGCGCACTACCACAAAGCTTTCATCCTGTGACGGTATTTCCCGGGCACTGAACGGATTAGAGGTATCCACAGTGGGCACGCGCTGAAAGTTCACATGAGTGCGGGAAAACTGCGGCGTGATGTAGTGAAAATAGTCATCCAGCCCGCGCACAATACTGCTCATCACTGCTTCTCTGGAATGACCGCGATCCGTGGTATCGCGCACAATTTTCTGAATCCACTCCAGATTCACAATCGGTACCATGCCAACCAGCAAATCCACATGCCGGGCAACATCGTTTTCTTCGGTTTTTACGCCCCCATGCAGGCCTTCGTAAAACAGTAGATCAGTGTTATCCGGCAGTGCCTGCCAGGGCGTGAACGTACCGGGCATCTGATTAAACGGCACAGCTTCATCAAAAGTATGCAGGTACTGGCGATATTCGCCTTTACCGGTCTGGGCGTACTCTTTAAATAAGGACTCAAGCAAGTCAAAGTCGTTGGCTTTAGGGCCAAAGTAGCTAATATGCCGGCCCTGCTCCTGGGCTTTGCGAATTTCCACTTCCATCTCAGGCCGGGTAAACCGGTGAAAGCTGTCGCCACCCACCACCGCCGCATTGACATGCAAATTGCGAAAGATATGCCGGATGGCATTCGTGGTGGTTGTGGTGCCGGCACCAGATGAACCGGTGATGGCAATAATAGGGTGTTTTACAGACATACAGATTTTTACTCGAAGCCGGAACCTAGTTATAAGCTGGCTGGTTTGAATAATCAATAGACAGTGATACTACCAGACCTTGCCGCGATAGTTTAGTCACAGGCCGTGAACAGACAGCTTTCGGGCAGAAAAACGGTCAAAAAAGAAGAAAAGGGGAGGGTAACAAAAAAATAGTCACAGCCGTGTTGAGCACACGGCTGTGAAGTATATTGCGGGGGAGTGACGTCCTATGCCTGGCTTTCGCGGGCAATCGCCCGATGGGCGATGTCAGTACGAAAATAGACATCCTGCCAGTTTATTTTATTTACCAGCTCGTAGGCATGTTGCTGGGCTCCAGTCACGTTGTTGCCCAGCGCGGTGGCGCACAGCACGCGTCCGCCACTGGTAACAATCTGGCCGTCCTGCAACGCGGTGCCGGCATGAAAAACTTTACCGTCCAGCTGGGCAGCGTCATCCAGACCGCTGATCGCATCGCCCTTGTTGTAGCTACCCGGGTAGCCACCGGCTGCCAGTACAACACCGACCGCTGCGCGCTCGTCAAAACTGATGGTCGCCTCGTTCAGTTTGCCCTGACAGGCAGCCTGACACAGCGCCACCAGGTCCGATTGTAAACGCAACATAATGGGTTGCGTTTCCGGATCGCCAAAACGGCAGTTATATTCAATCACCTTCGGTGTGCCATCGGCCATGATCATCAGACCGGCGTACAAAAAGCCTTTATAGGGATGGCCTTCTGCTGCCATACCCTCGACCGTGGGCATGATAACTTCAGACATTACCCGGTCATGAATATTCTGGGTCACCACCGGGGCCGGTGAATAAGCGCCCATACCACCGGTATTCAGGCCTTTATCACCGTTCGCCGCGCGTTTGTGATCCTGGCTGGTGGCAAAGGGCAGCACATTTTTACCGTCGACCATCACAATGAACGAGGCTTCTTCGCCGTCCAGAAACTCTTCAATTACCACCCGGCTACCGGCATCACCAAATGCATTGCCTGCCAGCATATCGCGAATGGCGGCTTCGGCTTCTTCCAGCGTCATCGCGACGATCACGCCTTTACCGGCTGCCAGACCATCGGCTTTGACCACAATTGGCGCCCCTTTTTCACGCACGTACGCCAGCGCCGGCTCAATATCAGTGAAATTCTGATATTCGGCCGTAGGAATGGCATGACGGGCCAGAAAATCCTTGGTAAAGGCTTTGGAGCCTTCCAGCTGAGCCGCCGCCTGGGTGGGGCCGAAAACTGCCTGTCCAGCGGCGTCAAAAGCATCCACCACACCTGCTACCAGCGGCGCCTCGGGGCCTACAATCGTCATTTCAACCTGGTTTGCCTGCGCAAAGGCCAGCAAGCCATCGATATCCGTCACCTGAATATCTACATTTGTCAGTTTTGGTTCAACCGCCGTACCGGCGTTGCCCGGTGCCACAAACACCGTTGATACAGCAGAAGATTGTGCTGCCTTCCAGGCCAGCGCATGTTCGCGGCCACCGCCGCCAATAACAAGTACGTTCATTTAAGCGTTCCGTTATTTATTCAGGTTTAATAAATTTAAGGGTCATCCGGTTACTTTCGCCAATCGCCAGATACTTTTGCTGGTCTTGCTCACCCAGACGCAGCGATGGCGGCAGTGTCCAGACACCACGAGGATGCTGAGCATTGTCAGCCGGGTTATGATTCACCGGGCTGTCTTCGGCCAGTGTCAGGCCAGCTGCTTTTGCCGCCGCAATGACCACAGACTTTTTCATGTAGCCGCTTTTATCCATCTGCTCATCGGCCATTGACTCAGGCAGTTCGTGTTCTACCACGCCCACCATGCCACCAGGCTTGAGCGCTTTGGCAAAAGCTTTAAACGAGGCCTCGATAGCGTCAGTGCCACCACCCATGTACCAGTTATGCACATTTCTGAACGTCAGCACGGCATCTACCGAACCGGCCTTGGCAATATCCGTAGCATGCTGGGGGTGAAAGGCTGACAGTTTGATATTTTTGTACGGCGGGTAGTCGGCAATTTTCTGCTCAAATGCTGCCCGGGACTTTTTGTAATAGTCGTTGCTGTTTTCATCCACGTAGAAATGCGCGGCGATCAGCTGTCCGTTGTCATGCAGCAGCTCAGCCAGTATGTCGGTATACCAGCCGCCACCCGGGGAAATCTCCACCACGGTCATATCAGGTTCAATACCAAAAAAACGCAGGGTTTGCTGGGGGTGCCGGAATTCATCCCGGGCTTTAGCGTCAGCCGAGCGGTTATCGCTTTTAACTGCATCAATGATGGGGTCGGCCATTGCCATCTGGGCAGAGAATGCCAGTACTGAAGCTGAGATAACGCCTAACAGTGATTTCATGATTGTATCCTTATCAATTTTCAACGGTATAGTTATTATGATGGTGCCAGGCCCAAAGCTGCCTTGATAAGGGCGCCAAACACTAGAGTAACCTACCTGAAGAGCAGGGCAAAGCCTGTTGTCGCCGAGCCGAGCTGAGCCGGCCACCACAGGCTTTTTGGAGGATACGCGCCCTTAGTGACGGAAGTGACGCATGCCGGTAAAGACCATGGCGATACCATGTTCGTCAGCAGCGGCAATGACTTCTTCATCACGCATTGAGCCACCTGGCTGAATCACCGCTTTAATGCCAGCGGCTGCCGCAGCATCAATACCGTCGCGGAACGGGAAGAAAGCATCGGAGGCCATAACCGAGCCGGCCACTTCCAGATTCTCATCGGCGGCTTTAATGCCGGCAATTTTAGCGGAATACACGCGGCTCATCTGGCCTGCGCCCACACCGATGGTCATGCCATCCTTGCAGTACACAATAGCGTTAGATTTCACATATTTTGCCACTTTCCAGCAAAACATCAGATCGCGCAGTTCATCTTCGGTTGGCTGACGTTTAGTCACTACCTGCAAGTCTTCTGCTTCCACCATGCCAAAGTCACGCTCCTGCACCAGCAGACCGCCATTAACCCGCTTAAAGTCATACCCGTCGGTCAGCTGACCGTGCCAGTCACCACACGCCAGTAAGCGTACATTTTTCTTCGCCGCCACCACTTGCTGAGCGGCTTCGTCAATGGCCGGGGCAATAATGACTTCGACAAACTGACGATCAACTATTGCCTGCGCGGTGGCCGCATCCAACGTACGGTTAAAGGCAATAATGCCGCCAAAGGCCGAAGTCGGGTCGGTTTGATAAGCACGCTCGTAGGCACCAAGGATATCCTCACCCACGGCCACACCACACGGGTTGGCGTGTTTTACAATGACACAGGCAGGCTGTTCAAATTCTTTCACACATTCAAGGGCAGCATCAGTATCGGCAATATTATTAAATGATAATTCTTTACCCTGAAGCTGACGGGCGGTGGCTACGGAGGCTTCCTGAATGTCATTTTCTACATAAAAAGCGGCTTCCTGATGGCTGTTCTCGCCATAACGCAGGTCCTGCTTTTTGGTCAGCTGCATGTTAAAGGTACGTGGAAACTCGCTGTGCTCGTGGTCACAGTCGTCTTCGCATTCCACCGAATCCAGGCGGGCGCCAAAGTAGTTGGCTATCATGCCGTCATATTCAGCGGTATGCTCAAAGGCTTTAATGGCCAGATCAAAACGGGTTTGATAATCCAGTGAACCTTCGTTACGGCTCATCTCTTCCAGTATCCGGGCATAATCGTCGGCATTCACCACAATCGTTACATCTTTGTGGTTCTTGGCTGCTGCGCGCACCATCGTCGGGCCGCCAATATCGATGTTTTCAATCGCATCTTCCAGCGTGCAGTCTTCTTTTGCCACGGTGGCGGCAAACGGATACAGATTCACCACTACCAAATCAATCGGGGCAATTTCATTTTGTGCCATGACGCTTTCGTCCTGACCGCGACGACCCAGAATGCCGCCATGAATTTTAGGATGTAGCGTTTTAACCCGACCGTCCATAATTTCAGGGTGACCGGTGTGATCAGATACTTCTTTGACTGGCAGGCCTGCCTGGCTCAGCAGTTTGGCTGTGCCACCGGTTGATAACAGCTCTACGCCTGCCTGATGCAGGGCCTCAGCGAATTCAACAATACCGGTTTTGTCCGAAACACTTAACAGCGCGCGTTTGATAGGTTTAGGTGTTTGCATAATGTTGTTTTGCTACTTTTTCAGTGTGTGAAACAAAAAGAGCACCGGGTGGGGTGCTCTTTGAAATGGGCCGAAGCCCTCAGGATTTTAGTTCATGCCGTACTGTTTCAGCTTTTTGCGAAGCGTACCGCGATTGATGCCCATCATGATCGCAGCGCGTGTCTGATTGCCGCGGGTATAAGTCATGACTTCTTCCAGCAGCGGTGCTTCTACTTCGGCCAGCACCAATTCATATAAGTTATCGATGTTCGCATTGTCCAGCTGCTTCAGGTACTTGTTAACTGCTTGCTTAACAGAGTCACGCAGAGGCTTTTGAGCTTGAGTTTGAGAAGGCGTTGTTACTGTCGTAGTAAACGGAGAAGTCACATTTTGATCGAACATAATACTTTCTTGCTCTATAAGTTAGTCATCACTATGCTGCAGGAGAAATCTGTCGCGTTTCCCGCTTCTGCAGCGCTTGAAAATAATCGTCAAGTGCGTTGAGCTGTAAATCAGCTTGCTCAATACCATTGAACGTTTTGCGAAACAGGCGTTCCTTATCATGTTCCGCCAGATACCAGCCCACGTGCTTACGGGCAATACGAGCGCCCATGACATCGCCATAAAAGGCATGCACGTTTGCAACGTGTTCGTGTAAAACCTGATGCTGTTCTGACAACGGGGGCTCAGGCAGGTTCTCGCCGGTTTCAAGGAAATGCAGGATCTGTTTAAAAATCCATGGATTACCCTGAGCTCCGCGGCCTATCATCACTCCGTCAGCACCAGTATATTTGAGCACTTCTTGTGCTTTTTGCGGGGAAGTAATGTCACCGTTTGCAATCACCGGAATGGATATCGCTTCCTTTATCCGGGCGATAGTGTCGTACTCCGCTTCCCCTTTATACATACAGGCACGGGTTCTGCCATGAACTGCCAGTGACTGAATGCCGTTTTGCTCAGCAATGCGTGCAATATCTACACCATTGCGATTATCTGTGTTCCAGCCCGTACGGATCTTCAGCGTAACCGGTACATCGACCGCGCTGACCACTGACTGAACAATGGATTCAACCAAGTCGGGATATTGCAGTAACGCAGAGCCCGCCAGCTTTTTATTCACTTTCTTGGCCGGACAGCCCATATTGATATCGATGATTTGCGCACCGTTCTCAACATTAAAGCGGGCCGCCTGTGCCATCAGTTCAGGATCAGCACCTGCGATCTGAACTGAGCGAATACCTTCCTCACCGGTATGATCCATGCGTTGCATAGATTTTTGGGTGTTCCATACCTTGGGATTGCTCGACAGCATTTCTGAAACCACTAAACCGGCTCCCATGCGGCGACAAAGCTGCCTGAAAGGACGGTCTGTCACGCCTGCCATCGGCGCTAACATTAAATTGTTATCCAGTTTGTAAGGACCAATCTGCATAGGTTAACAATCCAAGGTTGTGCGGAAATTGAGCACTCGGCTAAAACGGGGCGCTAAGTGTACGCATTTTCACTACCCATGAAAAGGCTAAAATTCACACAAAATTTATGGTTTTGCTCTTGACACTAATAAAACAATTTGCGTTGTAGAGCAGGCGCAGCAAGGGATGAGCCGAATCTATGCTCGGCTCATGATGAAATTATATGCGACAGAGTAGCTACTTAGATGCGACGGATGCCGGAAACGCGAGCCCAGTCACCCTCAATTTCGCTGGTTTCCAGATCAAAATCTGTCTGGTAGGCGCTTTCAATGGCACTGACTTGTTCTGCCAGAATACCTGACAGCACCAGACGTCCGCCCGGTTTACAAAAGCTGGTGATGACCTCACGCAGCTCCAGTAAAGGACCA
Source organism: Salinimonas lutimaris (assembly GCF_005222225.1). Classification (GTDB taxonomy): domain Bacteria; phylum Pseudomonadota; class Gammaproteobacteria; order Enterobacterales; family Alteromonadaceae; genus Alteromonas; species Alteromonas lutimaris. Next base: position 3,977,643 of record NZ_CP036536.1, on the reverse strand, counting down.
GACAGGATATTGGCCATGACCACATCAGCCTCAAGTGCTGGCTGATGCTGTGGCAGGTACACTTCAAGGCGATCTGCCACCTCATTACGGCGGGCATTTTCCTCACTGGCCTGTAATGCCTGCGGGTCAATATCAATACCCACAACCCGCTCTGCACCCAGTTTCAGCGCCGCCAGCGCCAGAATGCCTGAGCCACAGCCAAAATCTACCACCGTGCGCTGGTCAATGTGCTGTGCATCCAGCCAGCGCAGGCACAAAGCCGTGGTAGGGTGGGTACCGGTACCAAAGGCCAGTCCCGGGTCCAGCATAACGTTAACCGCATCCGGATCAGGTACTTCACGCCAGCTTGGGCAAATCCACAGACGCTGGCCAAATTGCATCGGATGAAAATTATCCATCCATTCCCGTTCCCAGTCCTTATCTTCCAGTGGATCCAGTTTGTGGGAAAATCCTTTACCCAGAACCCGGGCATTCTCCAGCCGGCTGATAACGCCTTTCATATCATGGCTGGCATCAAACAGCCCGACAACCTGGGTGTCTGGCCACAGCATGGTCTCTCCCGGCTTGGGTTCATACATGGGGGTATCTTTGGCATCCAGAAATGTGACTGCCTGCGCGCCATTGGCGCTGAGCATGCCGCCCACCTGTTCAGCCAGCTCAGCAGAGGTGTTAATACGAAGTTGTAACCAGGCCATGTGTAATTGCAATGATGAATGATGGTGCGATTATATCAGGAATCAGGCGGCTGCGACGATAACCAGGGCAAAACAAGCGCACAACGGGGATACATGCACTCGGGAAGCGGGATGATACGTGCCAGCTTAGAACCAGATTTTCGGGGGTAATCTGATAGATATCAAAAAGATGGCCAGGTGGATGGTCGGGCAGCAGGTTGTCTTATCAGACTGGCAGATTGATCGCCGCAGTCTGCCAGCAAGCAGGCTACGGCGTTCATCCATAAAAAACCGCTATCAGGGTTAGCCCGGACGTTTCACCCAGGCACTGCACCAGCCGTTTTTATTAATCAGTTTACCCGGGAAGATAGCGCAGGGGCGCTCCTCCTTGCCTTCTTCACCCTGAATATACATGCAGTTGGCGCAGTTGGCGCCGTCCACGGTGGAGCTGGCAGTGTATTTTAGTGCCTTGGCGGTAGGATCATCTGCACTGAGTACTTCCTGGGCATTGGCCCGCAGCGCCACGCCGCCTAGTGTCATGCCAATCACAGAAGAGCCAGCTAAACGTAAAAAGTCCCGACGGTTTACCGATTTCATGGTTTACTCCAGTGTTCGTAAACGATAATGATTTGTTTTTACCTGGCGCTTAAAACACAAAAACCTGCCGGTTCGGGCAGGTTGGCTTTTCTGTCAGGCAATGTTTAACAACATTCTAAGTATCAGTGTACGCTAAAATTTTGCAAATTACAGTAATGTAATCCGCCCCGCGCCTAGGGCAGTTGTTGCGGTGGTTTATCCGGCTTGGCATACGCATAACGTGCAATACGCCGGGTGGACAGGTAAGTATCCAGACCGCTGATACAGGCAATGCCGGCATCGGTCAGATTGATACTACCGTCACCTTCAATCAGTTCATTATTTAGCCAGACCTGTTCAATACTGCCAATCACCAGTTGTGTATTATTCAGCTCAATAGGTATCACCGAAGCCAGTTTCATGCCCAGCTTTACCGGGCTCTGTGCCACATAAGGCGCGGCAAAGTTATCGCTGTACCAGGGCGTCAGACCGGTGGCCGTGAATTCGCTCTGGTCTTTGTCGTACCGGGCGCTGGTCTGGTGTGCTTTATCGGTCCAGCTTTCATGAATATGATTAATAGTATAGACGCCGGTTGCCTGGATATTTTCCAGCGTATCGCGCACCACCGTATGAGGACGCATGATCATGCCCAGTAAAGGCGGGTTAGCCCCAACGTGGACCACCGAGCTGATAACCGCCAGATTCTCCTGCTGCCCGCGGGTAGCACTGGTGCCAATCAGGCTGGCACTTTTAAAGCCGGACAGGCCGTTAATCAGAGTGGCACGGTATCGCTGCTCAAATTTATCAATATCCTGGCGGGTGATACAGATATCATTCATTTTCCTGGCGCACCTCAACGGTCATGTCCTCGCCGCGACCATGCACGGTCATTTCAATAGGCTGACAACATACCTGACAATCAAGCACCTGAGTTTGTCCGGCATCATTGACTTCATCGATTTCCACCTCATTGGGTTCCATGCAGTAAGGGCAGTGAAACAGGGCTGGGGTTGCTAAACTCATTATCCACCTCAGTAACTTTATGTGTATTAAGATTATTCTTTACGTGCAGATAAACAGCTTGGATTTATGGAGGAGGTATGAGTAAACGGCTGGCGGTAGGGCAGTGTCCGCTGTGTGAAAGACGGGCCCGGCTGACTTTTCACCACCTGATCCCGCGAAAAATGCATCGCCGCTCTTATTACAAAAAACACTTCAACCGGGAGGTGTTAAACCAGGGCGTGGCCATTTGCCGGCAGTGTCATGATGGTATTCATCGCTTTTACACCGAAATGGAGCTGGCCAAACAGCTTTATTCGCTGGCGTTGCTACAGCAGGATGAAAAACTGGCCCGTTATTTTGAGTGGGTAGGCAAACAGTCGATTAAAGTATGACAGCCGCCACAAAGGGGCGGCATTATGCCAGTACAGCACAGGGTGCTGCCTGACATCTACGTTGCCTGTTACTGGCGAACAAAGGTAATGGAAAGCGGACCCATGGACTGTTGCAGAGTATTATCGTCAATAATTTCCATCGCCTGCTCGTCTTCATCATTAACAAACACCAGGTAGGATTTGCCTTCACTTTCACGAACAAAAATATCGTCCAGCTGGTTGCGTTGTCCATTTGCCTCCAGATAGTCATCTCCGATATTAAAATGACTGGCACCTGATTGTTTCATTGCCGCGACAACCAGCGGGTTATCACTTTCAACCTGCCATTTTCCTTCAAAGCCATGACCACCGCAGGCCGACAATACCGCCGCGGCTACACCGATAGCCGCAATACGTAATAATTTCATTTTTTCCCTCTTGTCAGTTTGGTACTGGCTTCTTGCCAGTTTTATAAAAAGCGCAACGTTTTTACGAAATATATTCATTTTTACTAATTCAATCAACGACTCTGTGCATTCAGTCGGGCAAGAATGTCCGGCACCTGCTGCATACTGGTAAACGGTATCACCTTGTCATTATTCAGGGTTTCGTTGTACTGGTTGTAGAACAACGTGGTGATGCCGGCACCAGTGGCCGACGCCACCCCGGAGGGGCTATCTTCAATCGCCACACACTGGTGCGCACAAATATTCAAATCTGCCATGGCAGTCAGATACAGAGCTGGGTCCGGCTTGTGCTGGTTTAGCTCAAAGGCACTGTATAAACGGTTGTCAAAATGATGGGCCAGCCCGCATAACAACAGCGCCTGCCTGATTTTAGCCAGCGGCCCGTTGGAGACCACAGCCATATTAACCTGCAGCGCATCAAGCAGTTCCGGGATGCCGCTGACCGGCTGTAGATGCTGTTCGAACAGTTGAGCGACCCGTTGCCGGTAGTCGTCCATGAAGGCTGGGGGCAGGCTGATCTGATGCTCCCGGGCCAGGGTCGCCAGAATCTCACTCATTTTGCCGCCCCGGTAATGCCGGGTCAGCGTGTGTGCATCCAGGGTAACTGCCTGACCGGCAAACAATTCGACAATGGCCTGATTACACAGTATTTCGCTGTCGACCAGCGTGCCGTCATTATCAAATAAAACCCATTCAATCATCATCCGATCCGTTTGATTGCTGCTGTGGTTGCCATTTAAGCAATCCCTGACGTGAAAGTCATTTTCTTCTTAAAAACAGTCACAAAGCCGCGCCAGGCATGACACTGCAAAAAGTTAATTTGACACTATGCTGTATATACATACACTCTTATTTACACACCGGCAACTGAACAACAGGATGAAAAAAGCACTTCCGGCCTATTATTATCTGGATCATTTTCACGAATTTCTGGGGTATTTTGATGCCCATTCACACACCTTACTGGACGAGCAAAGCCGACAGTTCATTGCGGCTTTTCGCGCATTGGACAGGGATCAGCAGTGTCTGATAGCACGCGCAGCCAACAGAAAGTACGCACTGATCAATCGCACTCAGTTTAATTATGCAGAGATCAATGAGCCTCAGCAGCATCTTGATGCACTGACTGCCCAGGGCTGGTTTGCTGATATGACTCAGGCCAGTATTCAGGATATTGCCGGAGTGGTCACCAAAGACACCTTGCTGGCGTGTCTGGCTGAATTTCCCGGTGTATCTGGCGTGTCGGCTAAAAAAAAGGCTGAGTTGGTCAGCCTGTTGTGTTCACTGGCCCAGACTCATGGCTGGCCAGCACAGCTGCCGGCCCAGGATTATCTGGTCAAACAGTTTGAGCCCACCTTGCGCTATCTGCTGTTTTTATATTTTGGCAATACCAAAGGTCGCCTGAATCAGTTTTCCATGCGTGATCTGGGTATTATGCGTACCCGTGAAGATGCCACCGGCACCGCAGCCCGCTTTGACTCTGCCGAGGATGCCGCGGCAGCGTTTTTTTATGCCCGCGGACTGGATGACCTGACTTATCTGTCGGCGGCGCAAAAAGAAGCGGTTGGGCGCAGTAGTATGCCGGTCACTGAGGGGCCGCTAAGCTTGCGTCTGGCTGAAAAATACCAGCATAAACTAGGGGTTCAGCTGCTCGATAGTGACCGGGCGCTGGGCTTACAGGTATTGCAGCAAGCGCCGGGTGATGCGGCCAGAGAAAAATGGCTGCGAGAGTATTATAAAGACGGCCACAAAGAGGCGGTGAAAACCGAGCTTGAAAGTATTATCGATAACCCGGCCTCTGACTCATTGCTGGCTTTTGCCGAGGATTTCTACACCCGCAAATATCATAAAAAGCGCACCAGTGTGATGACGGATATGTTGCGCAGTGCCAGCCGCCAACTGGCGTTGGATATCAGCCAGAATCAGTCGGTTGAGCAGGGGGTGGTTGGCTGGTACAAACGACACGGGGCGGCAGCCTGGCGCACCGAAAATCGTCCCTGGCGTGTGTTGTTCGGGCTGACTTTCTGGCAGTTGTTATTTGAAAAAGACAGTCTGGTAACAGAGTTCGATCGGCGTCCGCAAAGCCTTAAATACAATACGTTTTATCACAGCTTTGGGGCGGATATTGAAGCGCTGCTAAGCCAGTTTGCCACCCCTGCCGACTTGCGTCTGCATCTGACCCGGCAGGCCAGTACGCATTTTGGCAAGGTTAATAGCGTCTTTATGTGGCGACAAACCCTGCTCGACACCGTGAATGTGATGCTGGAGCACATTCCTTTTGCGCAGATACTGACCATACTGCGCATGATGTGTAAGGACTTTGCTGCATTATCTGACGGCTTTCCTGACATTATGGTAGTGGAGGACGGTAAGGTCAGGTTTGAGGAGATAAAGGCCCCGGGGGATGTCTTGCGGCGTAATCAGCTGATTACGATTCAGCGTTTGCAGCAAGCCGGACTGACCGTCAATATTACTCAGGTTGAATGGGTGCAGGACCCGATGCAGCCTTATGTAGTGGTAGATATTGAAACCACCGGTGGTAAACAGGACTATCACCGGATTACCGAAATTGGCATGGTAAAAATGATCAACGGCGAGGTAGTGGACAGCTGGCAGTCGCTGATCAATCCGCAGCGCAGCATTCCGTCTTCCATTACCCGCCTGACCGGCATTGATAACGCAATGGTGGCCGACGCGCCCACCTTTGCCGAGGTGGCTGACGAAGTGGATGCATTTACCCAGGACTGCGTGTTTGTGGCGCACAATGTGAATTTTGATTATGGTTTTTTTAAACTGGAATTTGCCCGGCTGGAGCGCGCCTACCGGCGGCCCAAACTGTGCACGGTAGTGCAGATGCGTCGGGCCTGTCCGGGGCTGTCATCTTATTCACTGGCTGCCCTGACTGCGCATTTTGGTATCGATATGCAACGCCATCACAGAGCCATGTCGGATGCCCGGGCAGCCGCCAGCCTGTTAAATATTATTCATGAACGCACGGCCTGTTACGCGGTAACGTAACAGGGTAAAAACGTGTGGAGCTAATAATGCAGCTAGACGAAGTGACCCGGTCGCGGGTGATTGAAATGGCGTGGGAGGATCGCACGCCCTTTGAAGCTATCGAAAATCTGTACGGATTGTCAGAAAAAGAGGTGATTCGGCTGATGCGTGGTCAGCTGAAGGCAAAAACGTTTAAGAACTGGCGGGCCCGGGTAAGTGGGCGCAAAACCAAACACAAAGCGCTGCGCCCTGCCGGCGTGGAACGCGGCTATTGTCCGTCTCAGTACAAACCCGCCGGGGCTAATAAATAGCTACTTTTTTGCTGTGGTCAGCGGTAGCATCAGGGCCATAGTCTGTTGCCGCCAGCCGGACGGAAACAGGATAGTGTTGTGGCTGCCACACACCGATTGTGCTTGAAGTACCATTTGTAACATGTGCTGATAGCGGTGGCTGTTCTGTTGTATCTGTTCCACATCGCGCATCACACTATCAATCAGATGGTCTGAACTGGCGGAACCGGCTGCCCGGTAACGCTTGATCAGCGCATGCAGAATATAGGTTTCCCACTCTGGGCGGTAGCTGGCATGAAGTCGTTCAGGAAAGTAGCGTAAATCAGCAATATCCTGATCCAAATCGACAATATCATCAGGGTCATCAAATAACACCCGCAGGGCAAGTAGCAATGACGGTGTGAGCCGGTTTAACGGAAGTTGTTGCTTGAGTTGACTGATGGTGCCGGTCATGATCAAAAGCTTACGGTTAACGAGTGATAATCAGTGTCTCACATCTGCCTGCTGGTTCCGGTACAATTAACAAAACGTAATTCTGAGCATTGAACTGCTGTTCGGGGGCTCACGTAACTATTATGCACTGTTAAGTGCGTACGCGTTCTTGCTTTTGGCCCGCGCTTCGCGGGCCTTTTTTCTATCAACGAATCCGCGAGCGAATACCTACTTGTAAACGATGGGTTGCATCAATCAGATCATAGCCCACAAACCAGCTGGTGCTGGGCAGGCCAGGGATTTGCGCAAAACAGTCAACTGAGAAGCCATGACCGGTACCGATGAAGTCTTCGGTCAGTGTACCCCGCGGCCCGAAGTGTTCGCTGGTATAAGAATAGTAGGCGGCATAACTTACCGGGTATTCTGCAACCGGCAGCAGCCCGGCAAATCCTGTAGTGAGCTTGGTTTCGGCTTCATCAACCCGCTGTACCCATTCCACCGTGGCGGCATGGCTGTTGTCTAAATCATAGCGATACTCTGCGCGGGTAAAGTTACCGCTTAGCATTCGCTCAAGACCCAGTTCAATATGGTGGCGGCGGGCGACGCGTGACGAGTATTCAAATTCGTAATAATTCATTTCATCGGGAAAATCCAGCGCATTAGCCGCATCTAAATCGTCCAGGTTACCTGCCACAAACTCCACCGCGGTATCGTCGTCAACCGCCACAACCTGACGAATTCCTTTGATCCAGCCATCGTAAGACAAGCCGGTTAACGATACATGACCTTTATAAGTGGGCAGCACCCCCACTTCAGTTTTGCCGCCGTCATAGGTTTTGCGCACAAACAATCGACGCATGTACAGGTTGTGTGAATTGCCATCAAAACTATTTCGGGTATTGGCAAAAGAGTCGCCGGTTGTTATCAGACCGTTAATACTCCAGGAGTTATCTGAGGTCAGATTCACCGTGGGATAATAGCGTAGTCGGTACTGCCATTTTTCTTCTCGATCGGTACGGCCATCCATCCGGACTTCGGTGTCCAGCGTGTGGTGGTAAGACAACGGGTTTTCTGCGTGGGCGGATAAGGTTGTGCAAGCACACAGTAATGCGGATACGCTGCTTAAAAGCTTCATGCTCATTCGTACTGTCCTGATAATCGAATGTTAAACGATGGTGAGCGATTTAGCAGAAATAGTGCCAGCCAAAAAAAACCGCTGAACTATTCAGCGGCCAAATTTTTGGGTAAAGCAAGATTGCTTGCCTTTTAACAAAAGGAAACATACAACAATCACGGGAGAAGTGATATGAAGTAACTGCAGTCTACTCTTTGTTTTTTGTCACGAAAATTAGCAAAAATGAATTAAAACAATCGCTTTTTTGCTATATAGCTTGTGACAAATCTAAGACACAAAAAAAGCACCCCTTCACGAGGTGCTCCATGCGTAATGATTAGGAAATGCCTAATTTTTTCTCAAGGTAGTGGATGTTAGTTCCACCAGCAAAGAAGTTTTCATCCGCCATAATCGAACGTTGCAGCGGAATATTGGTTTTAATGCCTTCAACCACTAACTCGTCCAGTGCGTGGCGCATTCTGGCAATGGCTTCATCACGGCTTTCACCGTAAGTGATGAGTTTACCAATCATCGAGTCGTAGTAAGGTGGTACTGTGTAACCGGCATAAATATGCGAGTCCCAGCGCACGCCTAAACCACCCGGTGAATGGAACATATCAATGTTACCAGGGCTGGGGATAAAGGTTTGCGGGTCTTCGGCATTGATACGACACTCAATGGCGTGGCCACGGATCTGAATTTGTGACTGATCGATAGACAGTGGCTGACCAGCAGCAATTCTTAACTGCTCTTTAATCAAATCCACACCAGTGATCATCTCAGACACCGGGTGTTCTACCTGAATCCGGGTGTTCATTTCAATGAAATAAAACTCGCCGTTTTCATACAAAAATTCAAATGTACCAGCACCACGGTAACCAATTTCAATACAGGCGCGGCGGCAGCGGTCACCGATTTTATTGCGCATCTGTTCAGAGACACCTGGTGCCGGAGCTTCTTCCACGACCTTCTGGTGACGACGCTGCATCGAGCAGTCGCGCTCACCTAAGTGAATGGCATTACCCTGGCCATCTGCCAGTACCTGAATCTCAACGTGACGTGGGTTTTCCAGGAACTTTTCCATGTACACAGTGGCATTACCAAAGGCTGCGCCGGCTTCTGCCTGAGTGGTAGCAATCGCGGAAATCAGTTCAGATTCTTTGCGAACCACCCGCATACCGCGACCACCACCGCCACCGGCAGCTTTAACAATAATGGGGTAGCCGATGCGCTTGGCAATGCTCTTGTTCTTTTCTTCATCGTCGGTCAGCGGGCCATCTGAACCTGGTACACAAGGTACACCGGCTTTTTTCATGGCGTTGATGGCCGACACTTTGTCACCCATCAGATTGATGGTCTCGGCGGTAGGGCCCACAAAGATGAAGCCGCTTTTTTCCACCGCTTCGGCAAATTCAGCGTTTTCCGCCAAAAAGCCGTAACCCGGGTGGATAGCGATAGAGTTAGTGACTTCCGCCGCAGCAATAATGCGCGGAATGTTAAGGTAGCTTTCTGTTGCAGAGGCTTTACCAATACAAATGGATTCGTCTGCCAGCAGAACGTGCTTTAAGTTTCTGTCTGCCGTAGAGTGAACTGCAACGGTTTTGATGCCCAGTTCTTTACAGGCACGCAAAATCCGAAGTGCAATTTCACCACGGTTAGCAATGAGTACTTTATCTAGCATAACACCCAGCCTGATTATTCGATGATGAACAGAGGTTGATCAAATTCAACCGGATCCTGATTTTCTACCAGAATAGCTTTTACCACGCCGGCTTTGTCGGCTTCGATTTGGTTCATCATTTTCATGGCTTCAATAATGCACAGGGTATCGCCAACATTCACGCTCTGGCCTACTTCAACAAACGACTTGCTGGTAGGTGAAGATGCACGGTAGAACGTACCGACCATGGGAGATTTTACCTGATGACCGGTCGGGCCTTCTGGCTCAGCTGGTGCTGCTGGTGCAACAGATGCTGCAGCCGGAGCAGGTGCTGCTGGTGCGGCTGGTGCCGCTACCGTGTAGTTCATCGGCGCAGCGTTGGCACTTGGACCACGGTGAATACGTACAGATTCTTCACCTTCGGTGATTTCCAGCTCGGCAACGCCTGATTCTTCAACCAGCTCGATGAGTTTTTTGATTTTTCTGATATCCATGGTCTGTCTCTGCTTATTTTGTCGGGTTATTTGATTGTTTGAAATTTAATGCTGCACTTAGCGCAAGTTCATAGCCCTGAGCGCCCAGGCCAACAATAATGCCGGCGGCAACATCGGATAAATAGGAATGGTGGCGAAACGGCTCGCGGGCATGTACATTAGACATGTGCACCTCGATAAACGGGATGTTAACCGCTAACAATGCATCGCGCAGGGCCACACTGGTATGGGTAAATGCCCCCGGATTGATAATGATGGCATCAATGTTATCCATTGCGGCATGAATGCGATCAATCAGGGCGTGCTCGGCATTTGACTGAAAATGCGCCAGTGTTGCATTGGCCTGTTCAGCCTGAGCAGACAACGTATCTACAATGTCCTGCAAAGTCTGACTACCATAAGTTTGTGGCTCACGCTTGCCTAACATATTCAGGTTAGGCCCGTTTATTAATAGAATATTCATTAAAAATGCTGCTATCTTGCCGTATATGACCAATTAAAGTTCATTTTAAGCAAAAAAACTGGTTGGTTGCACGAAAAAAAGCCAGTTTTTCTCTCGCCTGTGATAATTAACCGACGATTATAGTTGATGTGGTTTGTTTCGCAGCAAAATACTGGTCTAATCAGGTAATTTCGCGACAAAATCTACTTACTGGAAGAGCTCTCAAAACGAAAGGGCACGGACTGATACTGGCCATCAGGCAGGGCTTTGTACACGGCAAAATGCAGATGGGGCAGTGACGAAAATCCTGTGTTACCCGAATACCCCAGCAAGGCACCGGTGTTAACGCGCTGCCCGATATGTACTGCGGCGCCGTGATATTGAAGGTGGTAATACTCGCCAGTGGTGCCATCCTGATGCAGTACCACCACATAATTAGCGTAACGGGCAAAATCAGCAGTGGGGCCGCTCCGGTTATGGGACTGTTGAAGGTCGATAACCATACCGGCCCGGGCTGCCAGTATCGGTGTGCCTACCGGCGCGGCAAAATCTACCGCATAGCGGGAACGACCCTGATGAGAAAACGTGCCGTTGTTACCCTGCACAATCGGATACTGGTCAGCCGGTTGTAACGGATAAGCATAACGAGCAGTGTCATCATGGCTAGCATCAAGACGCCCGGGCGTCCACTTAACCTGCATCTGCGGCCAGAACGCAGCGGGGTCAGACACTACACCCAGCGGGTAGGGAGTATCATTGGTAAGACTGACCGTAACCGGCCGGGCAAGCTGTCGGCTGTACAGGGTGACAACCACCGGATGCGGACGCTGCCGGTGGGCCTGAATCTGTCCGGCCTTATCGGTGGTAATACAAAACCAGTTGGCAAAGCATCCTTGACGGGCAGCAGCAGGGGCCGCGGTGATCCACAGGATGCACAACGCAGTCACTGCTGCCGGACGGATCACCGGACTGGCGCCAGCATCCGGCTGACATGGCCGGCAAACGGGCCGGGGCGCATAAACCCGGTGACCCGTGCCTTGGGTAGTTCATTACCCTGGGTGTCGAAAAATAAAATGGTCGGTAAACCCAGTATCCTGAATTCTTTTTGAAACGCCAGGTTGGCAGGGGTGTTGTCCGTCAGATCTATCTGCATCCATACCGTATTGGCCAGAGCGCTCTGGACTTGCTTATCGACAAAGGTATATTTTTCAAACTCTTTGCAGGCCACACACCAGTCGGCGTACAAGTCCACCATCACACTTTTACCCTGAGCAGAGGCTGCTGCCACTTTTTGTTTCAAATCCTGCACACTTTTGACCACCATAAACGATGGGTGACCGGCCTCCACGGCCGGCGCGGTGACACCGACATTACTGACCGGGGAAGCAGTATGCTTACCACCGGCATTTTGCCAGGTGTGATAGCCCAGCAGTACACTGGCAAACAGGCCGGTAAAGATAACCGCAGTGCGCACGCCTTTAGCAAAAGACGGCGGTGAGGACTGATTCATGACACTGAAATAGCTAAATGTTGCCAGCCCCAGCAAAGCCCAGAGCCCGTCAGATAACGGGGTGTTCCACACCCGCTCGATAAAAATAATCGCCACGGCCAGCATCATAAAGCCAAATGTCACTTTAATAATATTCATCCAGTGACCGGCTTTAGGCAGCAGTTTACCCCCGGTCAGGCCAAACAGAATCAGCGGAATACCCATGCCCAGGCTTAGTACATACAAAGAGACAAAACCCAGCACCACATCACCACTTTGGGCAATAAACAGCAAAATACCGGTCAGTGGGGCCGTGGTGCAGGGCGAGGCGATAAGTCCGGACAGCGCCCCCATAACAAACACACCTGCCACATTGCCCTGTTTTTGCCGCTGACTGACCGCATTTAGGCGGTTTTGCCAGGCCGAGGGTAATTCCAGATTAAATGCGCCGAACATGGCCAGCGCGAGCAGCACAAACAAGGTGATAAAAATGCCCAGAATAAGCGGACTTTGCAGGGCAGCCTGAAACTGCACGCCGGCCGAGGCCACAATCAGTCCCAGCAGGGAATAGGTAATGGCCATACCCTGCACGTACACAAACGACAACCAGAACGTGCGGCTGCTACTATGGCGCTGTTTGCCGTGCCCCAGCACAATTCCCGAGAGTATCGGATACATCGGAAAGACACAGGGGGTAAAGGCCAGACCGATACCCAGTGCCAGAAATAACAGCAGTGTCACCGGCAGATTGTCCTGACTGGCCAGCCGCTCGGCTAGCGAAAACTGCTGTGACTGCGCTTTATCAGTCTGGTCCGAGTTGGCATTAGAGGCCGCGCCCACCGCTTCCAGATACACCACCTTGGTAGTCGCCGGATAACAAAAGCCGGCATCAGCGCAGCCCTGATAGCGAATTTTAACCGTGCTGTCCGGCGCTGCCTGCTCTATCGGAATGGTGAAGGTCAGTGACTGGTGATAGACCTCTGATAAACCAAAAAACTCGTCTTCTTTTTCGTCTCCGGTCGGTAAGGATAGCGGGCCGACGGTGGCATTTTTGGTGGCGGTTTTAAACTGCTTTTTGTACAGGTAATAACCATCGGCGATATCAAAGGTGACAACCAGAGCATCATCTTGTTGTTTGTAGTCAAACGCAAACGCGTCCTCAACCGGCAAAAACTGCGGGGTATCGCCAAACGGGTCAGTAAAACCGCCATCAGGGATCTGGGCAAAACTGGCGGTACTGACAAATACCCATAGCAACAGCAGGCGGGCCAGGTTTATCACTTTACACTACTCCGTTAATAAAAATTTACGTGCGGGTTTGCTCAAGCACCCAGCTCAGATAACTGCTGCTGCCGTTAACCTGTGGTACTTCCACCCATTCCGGTTCGTCATACGGATGCATTGATACCACCAGTGCATATGCCTGGCTGACCTTATCGGTGGCGGTTTTAATCAGTAACTGACATTCGTTATCCTGCTCGACTTTACCCTGCCAGCGATAGGTTGATGTCACCGTGCCCAGCTGTTTGACGCACGCTGCCAGCCGCTGTTCAACCAGGGCCGTGGCGATTTTCTGAGCTGTTTGGGTGTCCGGCACCGTACAAAACACCATACTCACAGACATCTCATGCTCCATATGACCCTCACCTTATGATCATTCTTTCAGAAATTATGGCATTAAGGTAACAGATAGTCGGACTGATTATGGAATTTATCGGGCAGGTTATCGTCTATAGCTTGAGTAACGTGATTTTGCCCAAATCATTAGTACCGTAATAGTGAAAGAGGACTTGTTTTGCGATTTTTATTTTTAATTTTTGCCGTTTTTACCATTGTTGAGATTGCTGTACTGGTAAAAGTGGGCGAAATGATTGGCGGCTGGAATACCATTGCCCTGGTGTTGCTGACCGCGTTTATCGGCTCTTATTTTGTGAAGCGTGAGGGGTTGCAGACCTTACAGGTTGCGCAGGAAAAAATGCAGCGTAATGAGCTGCCAGGTAACGAAATTGTACAGGGCCTGATGCTGGTGGTGGCCGGGGTACTGATGGTGACGCCGGGCTTTGTTACTGACATTTTGGGGATACTGCTGGTGTTACCGGGTACGCGTCACTATATGGCTAGTCACGTATCCAAACACATGAAAGCCAGAGTGGTCACATCCGGCGGGTTCGGGCAGGGGCCTTTTGGGCCGCAGGGCAATCCGTTTGATCAGGGGCCGTCCCAGCAAGGCCCGCAGCATGACAGTAACGGCGATGTGTACGAAGGTCAGTACACCGACAAAACTGAGCAGGACGACAATCACCGTCTGCGCTAATTCAGAACGATTCTGAGCACAGCCGCTGTTGATAGCGATGAAATCAACAGCGGTTTTTTTATGTCTAAAAAATTTTACTTTTTTTAACCAAAGCCCCTTGAGATTGTATGGTGGCTACCCCATCTATCCTCGCAGTATGAAGTTTGAAGCAGTTGTTTAATTGCTTCTTTTAACAACAGTTCAGCATCACTGATGATGCTTGGCTAAATAACTAACTTTTGAATAGTTGGAATTTTCAGGAGACTTGAAAATGGCAATTCGTCCTTTACACGACCGCGTAATTGTTAAGCGCGCAGAGCAAGAATCTAAATCAGCAGGCGGTATCGTTCTGACTGGTTCTGCGGCAGAAAAATCTACACGCGGTGAAGTTATCGCAGTAGGTAACGGTCGCATCCTAGAAAACGGCGAAGTAAAAGCGCTGGATGTCAAAGTAGGCGACACCGTTATTTTCAGTGACGGTTACGGCGTTAAAACCGAAAAGCTGGACGATCAGGAAGTGCTGATCATGAGCGAAAGCGACATTCTGGCAATCGTAGAATAATTTACCGTTTTAACCGTATTTAGAGGAATTTAAACATGGCAGCTAAAGAAGTACGTTTTGGAGATGACGCTCGCACAAAGATGCTGAAGGGCGTAAACATCCTGGCTAACGCAGTTAAAGTCACCTTGGGTCCTAAAGGCCGTAACGTAGTACTGGACAAGTCTTTCGGTGCTCCGACTATCACTAAAGATGGTGTTTCTGTAGCCAAAGAAATCGAACTGGAAGATAAGTTTGAGAACATGGGCGCGCAGATGGTGAAAGAAGTTGCTTCTAAAGCCAACGACGAAGCCGGTGACGGTACTACCACTGCAACAGTTCTGGCACAGGCCATTGTAACTGAAGGTCTTAAAGCGGTTGCTGCGGGCATGAACCCAATGGACGTGAAGCGCGGTATCGACAAAGCTGTTGCGGCAGCGGTTGAAGAGCTGAAAGCGCTGTCTACTGATTGTGCCGATGGTAAATCTATCGCTCAGGTAGGTACTATTTCTGCAAACTCTGACCTTGAAGTAGGCGAAATCATCGCTGAAGCAATGGAAAAAGTAGGCAAAGAAGGCGTTATCACGGTTGAAGAAGGCCAGGCACTACAGAACGAACTGGAAGTAGTTGAGGGTATGCAGTTTGACCGCGGTTACCTGTCTCCTTACTTCATCAACAACCAGGAAAACGGCACAGTAGAACTGGACAACCCGTTCATCCTGCTGGTTGATAAGAAAATTTCTAACATCCGTGAACTACTGCCTACCCTTGAAGGTGTAGCGAAAGCAGGCAAGCCGCTGCTGATCATCGCAGAAGATGTGGAAGGCGAAGCGCTGGCGACACTGGTAGTAAACAACATGCGCGGTATCGTAAAAGTGGCTGCGGTTAAAGCACCTGGTTTTGGTGACCGTCGTAAAGCCATGCTGCAGGATATTGCTATTCTGACTGGCGGTACAGTTATCTCTGAAGAGATTGGTCTGGAGCTGGAAAAAGCGCAGCTGGAAGATTTAGGTACAGCAAAACGCGTTGTTATCAATAAAGATGAAACAACCGTGGTTGACGGTGCTGGCGAAGAAGCCGCCATTGAAGGTCGCTGTGCGCAAATTAAAGGTCAGATCGAAGAGTCCTCTTCAGATTATGACAAAGAAAAACTGCAGGAACGTCTGGCTAAACTGTCTGGCGGTGTTGCAGTCATCAAGGTTGGCGCTGCCACCGAGATGGAAATGAAAGAGAAGAAAGACCGCGTTGAAGATGCCCTGCACGCAACCCGTGCTGCGGTTGAAGAAGGTGTGGTCCCTGGTGGTGGTGTTGCTCTGGTACGTGCTGCGGCAAAAGTACTGGATTTGCAAGGCGACAACGAAGACCAGACTCACGGCATCAACATGGCACTACGTGCAATGGAAGCGCCTCTGCGTCAAATCGCCACTAACGCAGGTGCAGAAGCTTCTGTAGTGGTTAACGCGGTTAAAGGCGGCGAAGGTAACTACGGTTACAATGCCGGCAACGACACTTACGGCGACATGCTGGAAATGGGTATCCTTGACCCAACTAAAGTTACCCGTTCTGCACTGCAGTTCGCGTCTTCAGTAGCCAGCCTGATGATCACTACCGAAGCCATGGTAGCTGAACTGCCTAAAGACGAACCAGCTGCTCCGGACATGGGCGGCATGGGCGGAATGGGCGGCATGGGCGGCATGATGTAAGAATCGCCCCGCTTTCATGGTCATTATAAATCAATGACTTAGAAGCCTATCGAAACCAACTGTGGTACGTTTTGTGTCACGGTTGGTTTCACACTTTTCCCTTAATCTTTTTCTACGATATTCCATCAGCTTCCCAATAGCTACCCCTTATCTTTACCTCAATCAAATAAGCTCTGTATGGCTCTCTACGATCACGTGACGTAGACATAAGCCAATGCCTTACTGTGTCTGAAAGTCTTCTCACAGAACACCTCACGATCTCCTATGAGTACAGGGGGGAGGGGGCGAGGTAATACCCTTCCTATGCGATTGCGGCGTTCCATGATTCTCGAAAAAAACGTGCGGATGGTTTGTTCAATTTTTAGAGTTCTTCGCAAGTTCCAATTGCAATATGTGGGGTAAAGTCAGTAGCTTTCAGCGGTATACCTAACTCTTCGTACTCATTTGTAAATCCGCTAGTTTTAGCGTACACAAACCGCTTTGTAGATGGCTGAAATCGAAAAGTATCAAAGTTACTCTCACATTTTTGTGATTGTACGTTTGCCATCTTCTCACAAGAAGGCATGATAAATTCGTCTGGAGCGCCAAATTCTTTGACGGACACAAGATCCTCATTTTGTAATTTCAAAAGATATTTTGCTCCGCTCAGAAAATCCGTCGTTTCCCATTTACTAGACTTGAATGCTAGACCAGACACAACGTCAGCAATACACAAATATTGTGACTCTCCAGCTATCACTTTTGATGGTGTAACCATTGTGGCTGTCAGAAGTAAAGCGTTTATGATTTTCATTGCATCAGCTCCATTGATGTTTAATTTGCTTTCAAAGCTTATCGTAGTTTCGCACATTGGTAATACTCTTATTCTGGTCGCTAAACACATAAGATTAAGACTTGTATAGTTCTAGACAATAAAAGGTTAAGGAGGCGTCACAATCTCTCAATTAAAGTATGACATTGTCACAATCTGAACTTTAAGAGTTGTTGACACTTCTCTCTGTCCCTGTAAGAACCTCTTAAGTTTCTGATATTCACTAAGAGTAAATGATGGCACTGATAGGATTCGCTAGTGTCTCCACCAATCAGCAAGATCTAACATCACAAGCTGAGCGTCTGACTGAATACGGTTGTGAAAAGATCTTCCAAGGTAAACACTCCGGTAAAGAAGAGTCCAATAAGCAAGCCCTAGCGTCTCTCATTGATTATGTGCGTAGTGGTGACACTGTGGTAGTGACTAAATTGGACAGACTGAGTCGTGCACTCTCTCAGGTACTCAACTGTCTGGATACCTTCACAGATAAACAAGTTGTTTTCGTTGCGATTGAGCAAGGGATAGACACTAGCAACAAAAAAGACCCTCTCAGTAAAGCTATGGTCCAGTTACTAGGTATGTTTGCTGAACTGGAAAGGAACTTCATTATCTCTCGTACCAGAGAAGGTAAGGCCGCTAGTGGTAACTATGGAGGTCTTAAACCCAAGTTAAACAGTAAGCAGGAGCAAGAGGTCATCACTAAGCTGTCACAGGGAGTCAGCAAGGTTGTATTAAATAAACAATATGGTGTCTCTAGGGCGACCATATTAAACATCAGTAGAAAGGTAGTGTAATAGCCTCTCAGAGCCTTCCTGATGACATTCGTAAGGTCATGAATACCCTTGGGGCGCTATGGATATTGCAGCGTAGAACGCATTGTAGAGCGTTTGAGGGGGATGCTATTTATGACCCCGTACTGAATACCCTGACTACCAGAACATAAGTGTAAACATGCGGGAATCATAGCGACCTATACAACTGGTCAATCTTTCTCCCTGACCATAAGAAAGAAACGTAAAGAAAGAACATTAGGGTATACCTTAAGGAACCCCATTGGGATATGACCACTACTGATTGATATCTATTGTGTAAGTGCCTCATGGATACCATGAGGACCACCATAGTTAATCAACTGATATGGTTACTATATATGGTCATATAGCCTTAGGGATTACCTCACGTAACCTCGTTAGGTGGTAGATCAATAACTGATACCACTAATTGTTATAAACTTAAAGATACCCTAGGGACCATCAAGGTTAGATCTACGGATAGTATCAATATTGGTTACTTACGTTATGGCCCCCAATGCCTTCCCTATAGCTCAGACTATTAAGTAGCAATTAATGTGGTCATCATCATAAAAGGCCACTCTCTTTGACCTCCCTAGATTTTTACCTTAACTCTCTCAAGAATATTCCCTAGAAAATAAACTAAGCAAGGAGCACAACACACATGAATACCATTGCACTCTCTAAAATCAACCTTAAGGCACCTACTCAGTTGAGGTCATTAGGTGAGGATATGAGCCACGTAGAAGACCTAGCGCATTCATACGCTGACACTGGGTCTTTCAGGGAACTACCATGGGTTGCCCTGATTAAAGACACTAACGAATATGTGCCTATTGATGGGTTCCATAGGTTAGCAGCTTTAAAGTGGTTAGCAGAACAAGAAGAGATAGAGTGTCACGTAGACCTCAATAATGTCTCAGTAAGACTAACTGAGTTTGATACCATGGCTGAGGCAACTGTAGCGGCTGCTGGGGTCAATGCTAATCATGGTCTAAAGCGTAAGAGCACAGATATACAAAACGCAATCCAAAAGCTACTAGAGGTAGACCGCATAGGCTTCTCAAAGAACAAGTTTACGTTAGACAGTGAAGCCATCATGAAGGCGGCCAAGTGTTCCTCTGCGACCTATAGGAGAGCCACTGAAGAAATCCGCAAGGAACTCACTGATGCTCGTGACTTTGAGGTCAAACGCTTAAATTACGAGGGTATTTCTCAACGTGAGATTCAACTAAGGACGGGTGTATCCCAAAAGACTATTAGTAGGATTCTTAGTGAGTCAAAACGCTCATTGAGCAAAATGACTCAAAATGAAAGTGGGCAAAAAGCGCATGATGCGGAAATTACTCAGGGGGAGCCAAATGCGCATGATGCGCAAATGGGACAGTCTAATGACCAAGGTGTCCCAAAAACGCATGATGCGCAAACGGAACAGTCAGACGGCCAAGGTGGTCCAAAAACGCAAGATGCGCAAATGGACCAGTCAGACGACCAAGGTGGTCCAAAAACGCCTGATGCGCAAATGGGACAGGATGAATCTGAAAGTGAGTCAAAAACGCAAGATGCGCAAATGACTCAGGAAGATTCTGAAAGTGAGTCAAAAACGCAAGATGCGCAAATGACTCAAGAGGAACCTACAGCGTTCACTCACATTACCTCTGCAAAGGTCTCAGAGAACCCATGGGACGAATACGAGAAAGCCACTGAGGAACAGTCTGCAGGGGACGACTGTCCTTTTTTAGTAGATAATGGTTCCACAAGTGAGACTAAAGTAAATGTAGAACAAAGTTCAGGTATGAGTGACGACGAGCTGTCCGGTCTCTTAGCGGGACTGTCAACAGCACAAAAGGAATTAGCAATGCGGTTCCTAGAAAACCTTTAAGCACCTCTATGGCTGTCCCTAACGGGATGGCCTTTTTTATCCCTGACCATCAGACAATCAGTCATCCACTACTTCAACTAATTATCCCTGACCATTAGAAGAAAGAAAGCCTTTCGATTACGTGAAGCTATCCATAAGTACGTTTTGAGGTCTCTTCACAAACGTGAGTCCCACTGTTGAAACTAGTCCCTTCAACAATCTCACTACCTTTAGTTTCAGCCTCAGGGTGTGCTTATTGATAGCTTCAGTCTGACAGGCTGTAATTGTTTCTTTTGTTTGTGTTCACGGCTCATGTAGTTCTATGTAGGTCAGTTACCTACGTGTCTAACGATAGGTCTACATGATACCTATGTAACGGCCCTAAGAATTCACCACGCTCACCTAGGGCCGTTACACCCTAAGGGGTCATCCCCAAAGCAAACCTTCATAACACTAACGGAATCCATCACGGAATATCCCCGTTAGTATTTTTTACATAACCGTTAAACATGGGCCATTGAATTATGACCAGTAATAACCTCAGTAAACCCAAAAGAACCACCATAGCGTTAACGCGTGAGGAGTACCTTGAGATAGACAAAGCAAGGAAGCACTTCATGGAGTCCCATGGCGTCAGTGTATCCCGTACCTCATTCATCACAAGCCTAGCGGCCAGATATAACAGAGCTAATGGCCTAGAGAAACCGTAAGGAATACCACTATGTTCAAGAAGAAAAGTAACCCAGTAGAACCCTCCTGTAAGTCACTCAGCATAGAGAAACCACAGAAGACCCGTATTGCATTCATTGAATTTAATGATGGCCGCAGAATCACACTTTCGCGCTCTCAGGACCAAAATGAGCAACTATTTAAAAGAGTCTACGGCATGACCCAAGAGTCAGCCTCACGAATAGCGGAAGACATAGCAAAGGTCTTTCTGTCAGGCTCTCTCTAAGTCCCTACAGAGGCCCTCAGGACCATCCTGAAGCCTTACCCCCTATCTCGTCTTGTGTGGCCTTACAGTTAACATCAGGCCCTCCTGAGACATCCCAAAAAGTAAACACAATCACATGAGAAATGCCTTAAGGAATAACCCTTCAGGGCTGCATTTGTGTGCCTATTCAAAAGGAAAATACATATGAAAAATACAGCTAATAAGTCAGACATTAAGACCCCAGTTAAGAACAAAGCGCTAGCTACTCCTGATGCCAATGCAGTGGGTGAACGAGTAGCCAATCAAATCATCGACAAAGCCACAGATACCCATGTGTTACTTAATGAAATTGACCGTATTGAAGTTGAGTCTACTGAGTATAAAACCCTAGTAGTTACCTCACGGCCTCAGGTAGCCCTTACAGGTGAGCAAGATGGATTCACTACTGCTCCGGTACTTAACAATGGTCAGCGTTATGTAGGCGTATCTGGTCTCTTTGGTAAGATCTATGCTCAGGCATTACTAACGGATGAAATCGTGAATGACGCTAAGATAGACCTTGAGTCTGAAGTGGTCCGGTTGACTAGTGATGACTTCCGCAATGTGTTGGTCACTGAGCTACTTTACGGTGATGAAAGCCGTAGCAATGGTATCCAGAGACTAAGGGGGATCCTACATGCCCGTATAGATAAACCTAACGGATTCTCAGAGGCCCTAAAGGCTGACAGTGAAAGACATCAGGATTTCTATCAAGTGGTCAAGACGGGTCTTAGCGGCTCATTTGGGGCTGATAGTGCGGCTATCCGGTCTTACTTTGTATCCCTTAAGAAATCCCTACCAACTGAGTATAAGCGCATGGCTAAATGGTACATGAATGCTGATGTATTTGAAGCATTGGAACAAGTGGTAGACAGTAACGGTCAGTCATTGCTGATTCATTGGGGCCGCTCTCCTTATAGCCGTGAAGAGTCCTTTATGATGCTAGGTCATCCCATTGTAATCATCGACCAGATGAACGGTGAAGGAGATAATGAGACCCCTGTAATATTTGGTGACTTCCGGTCTGCTATCAAGGTGTTGGATCTTAAAGGTGAAGGCTCGTATTTCACTGTGGACCAAGTGACCGTTAAGGGCGCTAATATCGTTTATGTTGATAGCCGTTACGGTGAAATCATGCAAGCTAATGACGCTCTCAGAGTGGCTCTACAGGCTGGGTAGCAAAACTAATAAGTACAAGCCGGATGACGTCAGTTATGTAAAATCTGGCTTGTATTTCAATAACCAACATATGATTATGTCAGTGCATCTCTTCCATAACTTACTAAAAGGGAGTTTTAAGGTCATGGCGTCTTACGAAGGAATGGCAGAAATAACTGATGAAGGGGTTAAGAAACATTTTAGAAATAGAGAACCCTTCGAAGCACTTTTTGAACTAATTTGGAATGGCTTTGATGCTAATTCTAAGACAGTTAAAGTGGTGCTAAATTGCAATGATATGGATGGGTTAGAATCCATTGAAATTATTGATGAAGGTGACGGTATAGACCTTACTTCATTGGATAAAAGTTTTAAAAATTTCTTCGAATCTTCCAAAAAGAATAATGACGACAAACATGGCTCTCAGGGGATAGGTCGTCTTTCATTTCATATGTTATGCGCAAATGCTACTTGGTTCACTAGACGAAACAATGTAGACGGAAGGATAGATATTGATGCATCTGCTATCAGAAAGTTTAATTGGCAGGACATAGAGCCGTCAGACCAATATGCTTATATATCGAGTCTGAAATCTGGTACTTGTGTTTTACTAAGAAATTTTACGGGTTCTAATAAAGTCCCTCTGCGAGATGATTTAAAAAAGAAATTAAGTAAAGAATTTGGGTGGTTTTTAGCTTTAAATAAAGAAAAATCCCTCTTGTTGGATGGGGAGTTAATAACTATTCCAAGTCACGACCTTCATGAAGTTAACAAAGTCGTTGGTGGTCATTCAGTTAATATTCGAGTTATTAGATGGGACGAGAAGCCAAGCTCAGAAAAGTCTTTCAATTATTTAATAAAAAATAATCACGAAGTAATTGAAAAACAACATAGTAAGGCTAATAACAAAGTTTCATTTTTTACAAGTGCCTACGCTTTTTCTGATGTACTTGAAAGGTATGATATTGATGGTTTGCAGATGGATTCAAGTCATCAAGAAACAAAGCGCCTAATAAATCAAATCTATCGAGAAATGACGGAATTTCAACGTGAAATCTACGATCAATACCTTGTAAAGCATGTAGATAGGGAAATTCAGCGATTTGAAGAAAATGGTTACTTTCCAAGCTATAACGGTGTACCTGAAGAGTATGCAAGGGTCAGGAAAGCGAATACTAAACGATTGGTAAAGGAAATATATATTTCTGATCCACAGGTTTTCAATAATGTGGGGAAAAAGCCTGCGAAAATATTGATCCGTCTTTTAGATAAAATACTCGTTTCTAATGAAAATGATTCTGTATTCGAAGTGCTTGAAGGTGTACTGGATTTAAGTGAAATGAGCATGGAGTCGTTAGCTGAACATTTGCGAACAACAACGCTGGAAAACATCGTGAGTACAATAGAAGTACTTAAGAAAAGACAGCATGCTGTACATTGTTTAAAGGAAGTAATGGAGAACCGCTTTCTAGAAGTACTCGAAACTCCAGACTTACAAAAGATCATTGAATCAAACACTTGGTTGTTTGGGCCTCAATATACGACCTTAGGGGCCGAAGAAGATGATTTCACTAGAATATCCAAGAATTTACGTGAAAGAATAAATGGCATCGATGGCATAACTGCAGGCGACATTGAACAAGAGAAACTCATTGATGGCGCAAAGCGACAAGTAGATCTGTTCCTAGCTAGAAAAATGAAAGCGTTTGATGCAAGAGGAAATAGCATTTTTAAGTGTGTCATCGTTGAAATTAAAAGACCTAGTGTTTCTTTGAACAAAAAGCACTTACAACAATTAGATGACTATGCTGAGATAGTATCCAAGTACCCAAGCTTTAATAGCGATAAAATGCATTTCGAGCTTATTTTAATTGGAAGAAAAATATCTAAAGATGATTTCCAGATTAAACAACGTAAGGAAAGTTTAAGGCATTGTGCTGAATATGGCCTAGTATCGGAGACCCCAAAAATAAAGTGTTATGTTAAAGATTGGTTCACAATTATCGATGAGTTTGAACTAAACAACAGTTATCTATTGGACAATTTGAATACAAAGCTTGAATCGCTCTCTGAGCAGAGCACTAATAAGCTGGTCCATCAGCTTCAGCAAAGTTAGAAAGGGTAATGGAGGTGTGGGATAAATCCACACCATCCCCTATTTATTCAAACCACTCCTTTTCTATTTGGGTGGCTACAATATCAACAGTCTGCTTTAACCGCTTAACATCATGTCTCGCATAATGACCAAAACTCATTGTTGCTCCCGTTTTGTGACCTGCAACATAAGCTACATCAAACTCACTGAGTCCTTCAGCGCGTTGACCTGCTGTTATGAAGTGGTTACGTAGTGAATGGAAAGACCGTGTAGAGTCATCAGTAATCTGACTGACTTTAAAGCGAGAGAAGGTACGCCCTGCTGCTTTGTGGTCCACCTTTAATGGTAACGGTAGGTCTATCACTTGGTCAGCTAAAGGAATATACCTTGCCGCACTGTCAGTTTTACCTTTATGCACCACCAAGCATTTAATTCCCTCAATCACCTCAACGTCTGCACTACATAACTCACTGATACGCGCCCCAGTATACAAACCAAGTTTAACCAATGGTTTCACTTCATCAGGGCAATCAGATAAGACCTTACGTAACTGCTCAGTGCTGAACAGTTGCTTACGCTGCGATGTCCCGCTTTTATATGGGCTTAAATCATGGTCCTCAAATGGACTTTGCTTAATGGATATTTCACCCAGTTGAAAAGCATGGGTCCAGATTGATTTAAGACGTGATAGGTGTGCAGCAATAGTGCCATGCGCATATTCATCGCCAAGGTGTTCAATGTAGGCCACTACTGACTTCTTATCGATGTCCTGAAGACCAATATCATTGACTCCCATAAAGGTCAGAAACCTAGTAAGGGATGAATTGAGCTTTTGCTTTGTATCTTCTGACAGCGAAGTCTTACGTGCTAACAGGCTACTTAGGGCCTCCTTGATGGTATAGGTGTAAGGATGATTTGTTTCACCAAAAGCAACATGCCTATATGCAGCATGGGCGATAGGGTTACGCGGGAAGAAGTCATCATAAAAGAGACCTGAATTAACATCCTTAATTCCATCAGCATATTCCTCAGCGACCTGTAGGTGTTTCTTGAAGGTTTCCCTTTCTGGACTGAGAGCGGACTGCATTTGAATTGCCAGTTGGCCGTTGTACCTGTCTCGTTTTAATCTGGCTGTTTTAATGCAGCTTGTATTAAGGCTGAATGTGATATGAGTTTTGCCAATGTGAAGGTGAGCAATTGCCTTGGGTACTCTGCGGTTATAAATGTAGGTGTCGTGATGTTTCTTAATGTGCTTGTTCAATGTGGTCATAATTAATCCCCTTGTAAGTCTTTGTATACCGGAATGTGTAACGCCAAGTGGCTTACATCCCTCTATTGGTCAGGGATTAAGGGAATCGTGAGGATTTGGGGTACTTTGATGTAAGCCACCCACAAGCTTATCGCTTAGTGAGAAAGGCGCTCTTCGGAGCGCCTTTTTTGTTGGTTAGCCGGTTCTGTTAATTTGCGCCGCTTTGGCTACCATGCCGTGATATAAGACAAAGCTGATAACTGAAAAGTGCGACAACCAAACCATTCAATTTATAGTAAAGGCTTGTCAGAAGTGGCATCGCGAAGGTGTTACAGGTTTGAAGAGCCTGTGCTAAGCTAAAATGAGTTTAGCCAGGTAAACAGGAGTTTTTATGACTTTGGAAGGCTTTATCATTGGGATGAGTTTTGCCGCTCTTATGTTTTTAGCTGTGTGGATGTTAGGCAACGTCGGGCTGGATAAAGACAAGCCCGAAAAAAATCATTCATAATCAGTGCTCCCCATAGCAGCCGGTCTGTAGTCTGGCTCTGACTTATCAACGCCCGGGCCCGCGTGCGGGGACAATCCGTGCGCACGCTTTTCATCGGGGCCGCAGTCACTCACGGCTTTTTCTTACCCGACTGTCATTCTTCGCAGCGCTTTTTGTTAGTGTTGCATTCAGTTTGTATTCATTATTACAACTGTACTTTACCTGAATTGTTTCAGATAACAGGTGTTTACTACATCATAAGGACTGTCATGAAAACACAAACAGCAAAATTATCTCTGCTGGCCTCATCATTGGTCGTGCTGGGCCTGGTGTCCGGCTGTACTGCCACGACCTCTTCAAGAGCAATTGAAACCCCGACGGTGGAAAGTTACAACACGGACTATCAGGGTGAAAAGCAAAAGCTGGTGGTAGGGCAGTTTGTTAACCGGTCAGGTTATCAGAACGGGATTTTTTCCTCTGGTCAGGACCGGCTGGGTAATCAGGCAAAAACCACGTTAATTGGCCATTTGCAGCAAACTAACCGGTTTAGTGTACTGGATCGGGACAATATGACGCTGTTAAACGAGGAAGCCGGACGGGCCAACACCGAACAGCAGGTCAGTGGTGCACGGTTTGTGGTGACCGGAGATGTGACTGAGTTTGGCCGCAAGGATGTAGGCGACCGCCAGTTATTTGGTTTGCTGGGTAAAGGTAAATCACAGATAGCCTATGCCAAGGTGACGCTCAATGTGGTGGATGTGAAAACCTCTGAAGTGGTTTACTCCATGTCCGGCGCCGGCGAATACAGTCTGTCTGAGCGAGAGGTTATCGGGTTTGGCAGTACCGCCGGCTATGATGCCACGCTAAACGGTAAAGTATTGGATTTAGCTATTCGGGAAGTAGTGAATAAGCTGGTGAAAGGCATGGAGTCTGGCGCCTGGCCAACCTGATTAACGGATTAAGTTATGGATAAGGTTATTACAGCTTTGGCGCTGGCCGTCATCCTGACCGGATGCACCAGCACCCCGCCACTGTACTATTACGGCGACTACAACAATGCCGTATACAGCTATTTTAAAGGTGGGGAGGTCACTGTACAGGAACAGATTCAGGCGCTGGAAACCACCATTGAAAAAGCCGCGGCCAGACAACAGCACATTGCGCCGGGTGTGCATGCACAGCTGGGCATGCTGTATTTTGAAACCGGTAATGCCGATCGTGGGACTGCGGAGCTCTCCCGGGAAAAGCAGCTGTTTCCTGAATCAGCACAATACATCGACTTCTTGCTGACAACCCGTCAGGGAGGCACGTCATGAACAGATTAAAACAGGGTGTTGTCATGTTCATTGCGTTCGCATTGTCCGCCTGCGCCAGCCAGCAAGCCACTTACGATGACAGTGCCTTCAAACAGTCTGATCCGGCCTCAATACTCATCCTGCCACCGGTTAACAACACCCCGGAAATTATTGCGCCTTACAGCGTGATGGCTCAGGCGGCCACACCGCTTGCCGAGTCAGGGTTCTATGTTTTTCCGGTCGGGTTGGTAGACCAGACCTTTAAAAATAATGGTCTGACAGTGGCACAGGATATTCAGGCAGTACCGGTGGCAAAACTACAAGAGATCTTTGGCGCTGATGCGGCGTTGTATATCACCATTGAGCGTTACGGTACGAGCTATGTAGTGGTGTCCAGCGAAACCCGGGTAACCCTGTCCGCTTCCCTGGTTGACCTGCAAAACGGCCAGCAAATCTGGCAGGGCACGGCGACCGCATCGTCGGCTGAAAATCAGGCAAACGTCAACAACAGCCTGGTTGGCTTACTGATACAGGCCGCTGTTAGTCAGGTGTTTGAAACCGTGACGGATCGTGGTTTTGATATCAGCGCTCTGGCTACCAGCCGGTTGTTGTCAGCAAAAAATAAACAGGGATTACGCTATGGCCCGCGCTCTCCTGAGTATCGACAGGAAGAGGCGCAGCACGGGCAGTAGGGGGTTGCGGCGTGGCAGGGCGCCGCACGATATCTTTGGTAGTAAACATCGTTTAAAACTCGACCACCATTACAACTTGTTATATTCTTCGCTTCGTTTATTTTGTAGTAAAAATGTATCAGGGAAGAAAATGAAAATAACAAGGTATGGTTTTCTGGCTGTCATGGCCAGTACGCTGGTGGTTGCCTGTGGTGGCGGCTCAGGTGACAGCGGGGCAGACACTGACACCCCTTCCAGCGGCAGCACGCCTGTGGTGAATGAAACCAGCGCTTCTGAGATGATCAGTAACGCCACATCTCACTCTGTCTCGCAGCTAAACAACGCTGCCCGTTCACTTGCCAGCACCCGCTATACCGGAAGCGTTGATAAAGCCGACATGGATATTGTGTTGGCACAGCAGGTCGCCAGAATCCTGCTCGACGATGAGTTTTTGATTGTGCCTGAACTGGTCACTCATGATGTCAGTGGCGATGTCTCCCCGGACGGCAAAATAGATACGAGAGTGGCTTGCGATGAAAGTGGCAGCGTCAGATATACAGGCCAGATAGATGAGTCAGGTGAAGCCACCCTGTCGATAGATTTTGATAACTGCAAAAGTTATTACAACCATGCTGCGTTATCTGGTGTTGCTGCACTGATTGTTGTTGTTGATCAGCAGCAGGAAACCGGCTCTTACACCATGTATTTTGATAATGTGCGCTGGCAGGACGAACAAAGCATCGCGTTGTCCGGGCTCATGAAGGTGAATGAGTCGACTTATCATGATCCGTCTTATCCTACCTCGGCAACTCAGTATCTGACAGTCAAAGTGGACGATGAAATCTACTTTATAGATGCTGTTATGACAGAAGTCTTTGAGTGGGGGGGTCAGACAGAAAGTATGCAAGGCCGCCTGAGTGTTGCATCGCGTGGTTATGTCGACTTTGAACTGAAGCCAGAAGTCGACGCTTATGGCCTTAACGGCTCCGTATTGCTGTTCAATGACAATGAAGCCTATGTGAATTTCGAGCAGGATCAGGCGGCTTATGTGGCAGATACGGATAATGATGGAATAAAAGATGCGGCTAAGGTGGTGTATTTTTACGATTTTATGTCACCTATGGTAATAGAGGCTGGTTTATCCCCGCTGAGCGATGTTTCTACCTTTCCTTATGCAGACAGACCTTACTTGAATCAAAGCAATTATGTTGTGTCCTCTGATATTGAGGTAACACCGGGCTATTTCTTTGATATTGAAACACCTCGTTCCCAGCTTAATATCTCGTATAACTGGTATATCAATGGCGTGTTAGCCGAGGATATTCATGGTCCCATCCTGCCGGCATACAGTGCCACTGCTAATGACTTTGTCACGGTGGCCATGGTAGTAGCCGATGAGGCCCATCACTACGAATCCGACCAGGTGGATATCTGGATTGAAGACACGCCTGCTCAGCTCACCATCAGCGATGTTCCGCAACAGATTAAGGCCGGCAACACGGTGAGTTTTTCTGTGGTGATGAGTGACTCGGATATTCAAAGTGCTGACAATCTGGCTAAGCTGACGCTTGCGCCTGAAGGCGCTGTGATGAATGATGAGGGGATAATTACCTGGCAAGTGCCGGATAATCTGCTGTTTAATGAGCAAACCTACTATTTTGGCATCAGTAACCGGTTTGACCCTAACGAAAACGTGGAGCAGACATTAGCCCTGACGGTCGGCAGTGAGCAGTCATTACCCTTGTTTCGTTCCGGCATAGAGGTGCCAGCGGCAAACCGCTCCCAGTGGGTAGTCGATATAGATGGTGACGGGCGCAACGAACTATTGGGAACCGATAACCAGTCCAGAGTCTTTCTACTCGCTCTGGAAAACGCAGAATACCAGCAGCAATGGGCATACCCTTATCTGTTCAGCAAAGATGAGCTGATCAAACAGGTTTTACCGGTAAGGGCAGACCAGCCCGGCGCTAAATCCATTCTGGTTCTGACCAACCACAATATGTGGCTAATTGACGATTTGTCTCAACCTGCCCGAAACATCCTGACCACCGATGATTTCTTGCGTTCAGCCATACTGGTTGATATCGATGGCGATGGCGCAGAAGAGCTGATTTACCATAGCTCTTCATCAGACTGGGATGGGGCTGTTTCGTCCGTCACGGTCGCTGCACTTACCGATACACTGACCGGCGCAGAGACAGTCATTAGCGAGGTTGAATTTACGAATATGGCTGTGGGCAATGTGGATGCCGATGCCAACCTTGAACTGGTAGTAAACACCGGGTTAGTGACTGATCTGATATCGGGCGACACCCAGTGGAGCGCCGGAACCGGATTTGGTACGCAGGTCGCCACTGGTGATTTGCAAGGCGATGGCATTGACGAAATCATCGGGGCTGATTCATGGGGGGCTGTGTATGTTTACTCAGCGGTGGATAAAACACAACTGGACTCCTTTGATGTCAGTCATATCTGTGATTTAGCTGCCTTTGACCTGGACGAGAACGGGGCCGATGAATTGGTTGTCAGCGACTGCCAGTGGGGCGAAGTGCGCGCTTTTACTCTGGATAGTACAGATAAGCTGACCTTGCAGTGGAGTGTTGATGTGCAGGAGCATGGTTCTTCTTCTCTGAGCGCTGGTGACATCGACAACGACGGCGCCCCTGAGCTGCTATGGGGAAGCGGAGTCAGCAGTAGCATGGGCAATGTGCTGGTAACTGCGGATATTGACGGTGTCACGGTAACGGTTAATCAGGAGCTTGCCACCGTTCAGCTTGATGCGTTTAGTGCCTCTGGCTGGGCAAATACCGGCGCTGAAAACGAGCAGGCGATATTTTTGGTGCCTACAACAGGCAATGGTGATAACGGCCTGGCTGTTGCGGCGTTGCAAAAAGACGGCAACGTAAAGCGGGTTGGGCAAGTCGACTCTTCATGGTGGAATACCAGTATATATAGCGCCATTATCGATATTAACCATGATGATATTGACGACATTTTAGTGTCGAATAACGAATCCTTTATCAGTGGCCTGGGAGCATACCAGTTGAATGATTTTTCTGAGCTGTGGACACTCGAGGGCGATCAGGACGCGAGTACTCATCAGATAATTCTTCAGGATATCAATGGCGATGCGTCCGATGAGGCAGTCGTGGCTAACGGCAACGTGATCAAGATTATTGACCTGCAGACACAAGAAGAACTGGCGAGCTATCGGTTTGCAGAGGATGTAGTCGATTTTGATGTGACTGATATTGATGGAGTGAGCACGGTAGTCGTCGCGCTGTATAACAAGCTGCACATACTGACAGTAAATGATTCCCGCTTTGTTGTTGACGGAACAGCCATAGAGACGCAGTGCAATAATGTTCTGTTCTATGGCAAGACAGGCGAGAAAAAGGTGGCCTGTCTGCTGTCAGACTATGCCAGCGCACTGAAAACGATGACTCTGACGGATAATCAGTTAACCAATTTAAATAGTTACAACCTGAGTATTAATGCCGTTGATATCGTGGTGGATCCTACCAATCCGGATGGCTTCATCGTGGCATCTGACAATGGTGACTTCTGGAACTATGGACACTCACAACTACACAGTATGACCAGTCAGGGCGAGCTGGTGTGGTCAGGTCCGTTCCTCATCGGCAGCGCCAACAAGGCCTCACTACAGGTAAGAGAACAGGATTCGGGCAAACTCGAAATCTTATTTGGTAGCAGTAAAGGTATGTACTGGATTCACTAAGCGTATCGCTGTGTGATAAAAATAAGTCATAAAAGGGCATCAGTGTAACGCTGATGCCCTTTTTTGTCTGGCTTCGTTATAATCCGCGTTATTCAAACGATGTTGAGCAACAACAACTATGGCGACCGCGACCGCATTACACATTCTGGTTCGAACCGAAAAAGAAGCATTAAAAATTTTAGAGCAACTCAACAAGGGCAAGGACTTCGGGATGCTGGCCAAGCGTCATTCTAAGTGTCCGTCTGGCAAGCGGGGCGGCGATTTAGGAGAGTTTCGTCGCGGCCAGATGGTCAAACCCTTTGATGATGTGGTGTTCAAAAAAGAATTACTAAAGGTGCATGGGCCGGTAAAAACCCGGTTTGGTTTTCATCTGATTAAAACGCTGTATCGTACCGGCCGTTAGGTGTTATTCAAAAAGCGCTGCAGGGGCACATCCCAGGGCGGCGTATCGTCATAATACTGACTTAAAAAGTCGATAAATGCCCGTAGCTTACTGGCCATTAGGGCGCGGTGAGCATACACCGCGTACAATCCCATGCCTGGCAACGGGTCGTGGGTCAGCACTGGCGTGAGTTGCCCGTTCGCCACTGCCTGGCCAATGATAAAGGTCGGCTGGATTGCAATGCCCGCTCCGGCCACCGCACACTGCACCAGTAAATCGCCGTTGTTACACACCAGTGTACCGGCGGGTAAAGCGCGCATAGAGTCAGGTGCGTAAGGGGTATTGCTGGCATAGCTGTAGTACAACACCTTGTGCTGGCTCAGGTCATCCCAGTCTGTGGGTATTCCGTGTTGTTGCAGGTAGTCCGGGGCGGCGGCCGCCAGCATCCGGATGGGGGCAATACGCCGGGCAATCAGCGACGAGCTGGTAAGCTGACCAATTCGCAGTGCCACATCAAAGCCTTCTTCAATAATATCCACTTTGCGATCATTGAGCTGAATGTCCACGCTGACATCCGGATAAGCCTGCTGAAACCGGGTGAGCAGGGGTCCCATATGTGATACCGCAAAGGAGACCGGCGCACTGATTCGCAATGTGCCGCTGGCCTGGTGCTGCAACCCCGCCAGATCACTTTCCAGATTACCCAGTTCCTGCAACAGCTGCTGAGCCCGGGGGAAATAATTATGACCCGCTTCGGTCAGGTGTACCCGGCGGGTAGTGCGGTTTAGCAGCCGCACGCCCAGCGCGCTTTCCAGCGCCGATACATATTTACTGACCAGCTGTGAGGACATATTCAGCTTTTCTGCCGCACGCACAAAGCTGGTTTCGGTCACTACCGCCACAAAAGCCTGCATCTGAGCCAGTTTATCCATCATTATTATCAACGTTGCATTGTTAATTAAACAATAATAGCAGGATTTATCCTTTTTGTGTGGTTGGCTAAAGTATCACCATCGTTGAGCAGCGGGCTCAACCCCCAACACACAGGTGATAACATGAACACAATTGAAAAAGCACAGGCAGTACTGGCAACCCGGGGATTAGGACAAGTTTTTTTGCGGGTTCCGGTGGGAATCATTCTGGCCGCGCACGGCGCGCAAAAACTGTTTGGCTGGTTTGGTGGTTACGGTCTTGAAGGTACCGGTCAGTGGATGGAAAGCATCGGTCTGGCGCCTGGATTGATTATGGCGCTGCTGGCCGGTAGTGCTGAGTTTTTTGGCGGACTGGCGCTCATTGCCGGACTGGCTACCCGGCCGGCGGCGCTGGTTACAGCGTTTACCATGGTGATAGCTATCTTCTCGGTGCATATCGGCAACGGTCTGTTTATGAGTAACAACGGCTATGAATTTGCGCTGGCATTACTGGCCGCCACCGTTACCCTGACCATACAGGGCGCGGGCAGCTATTCGGCAGATGCACTGCTGGCAGACAAACTGGCCAGCCCGGGCCATAAAAAAGTAGCCGGGATGAAAGCCGCCTGAGCTTTCAGCAGCTAAACAGAGCCAGATACCAAAAGGGGGAGCTATTGCTCCCCCTTTTCACGACCTGCTACAGCTGCAACATCACTTTATCCGGCGTGATCGGAAAATCCCTGACCCTGACGCCGGTGGCATCAAATACCGCATTGGCAATGGCTGCACCGGCGCCGGTAATTCCCAGCTCACCAATGCCCTTACTACCCAGCTTACAGGCTTTGTAGTCCGGCTCTTCGATAAACTCGATAGTCAGCTCGCCAATGTCCCGGTTAACGGCAAAATGATACTCGGCAAAATCACAGTTAATAAAGCTGCCGTCCCGTTTGTCCTGCTGCAAATCCTCAAACAGAGCATAACTGGTGCCCCAAATCATGCCGCCTTTAAGCTGTGAACCGGCGGTTTTGTAATTTAAAATTCGTCCGGCAGAAAACGCCCCGTGCTGGCGTAATACCCGCACTTCACCGGTGACGGTATCTACCTCCACCTCAGCAAAATGGGCCGCACTGCTGTACTGGGCATAGTTTTCGTTGCCTTCATCCGGGGCGACTTCGCCGGTCACGCTAAGCGTGCCGTTGTCTTGCTGGCTAAGCAGGGTGGACAGGGCGTGTTGCTGACGGGTTTGTCCTTCGCCCAGCACCAGGTTATCTCCCTCAATATTGAGCTGTTCGGTGCCCATGGCCACGCCGGCCAGCTCACACAAACTGGCCGCCAGACCCTCACAGGCGTTCAGCACCGCGGTGCCACAGCTTGAGGCCCCAAACGAGCCGCCCGAACCACATGAAGCCGGCGCCCGGCTATTGCCCAGATTCACGGTGACCTGACTGACCGGCAGGGCAAAATAGTCGGCCACAATTTGACTTAAAATGGTGTAGGTACCGGTGCCGATATCGGTCATGTCGGTATCTACCGTCAGGGCGCCGTGCTGATTAATGCTGACACTGGCCGCCGCAGGCACAATAATGTTCATGCGCATGCCCACAGCCACCCCAAACCCGGTTTTTTTACTGCCGCGCTGTTGCTTTTTACGGGTATGCCAGCCAAAGCTGGCTGCGCCCTTGTCCAGACATTCACGCAAGTTGTTCGTCGAGAAGTCAGCGCCGGTAATTGGGTGCTCTAAAGCCAGGTTCTGTTGCCGGAAGGTCAGTGGATCCAGCCCAAGCTGGTGGGCCAGCTCATCAATGGCCGACTCAAAGGTTAGCGAACCAATGGCGTCGCCGGGTGCGCGCACCGAATCAATCATGGGCGAATCGACTACTTTAACCCGATGCTGACTGTCGATAGCCGGTGCCTGATAGTTGATACGTGCCGCCACGCCGCTGCCTTCAGCAAAGGCATAATCGCGGGCCATCGGCATAAAACTGTGATGCTGCACAGCCTTTAACCCGCCCTGGTTATCGGCTCCCAGCGACATGAACTGGGTACTGTGGCCGCGATGGGGCGCATTATGAAAAACCTGTCTGCGGGTCATAACCATTTTGACCGGCTTTTTAAGTAAAAGTGTGGCCATGCAGGCCAGAATGGCATCGTTGTGAATACCCAGCTTTGAGCCAAACCCGCCACCCACGTACGGGCTTTGTATTTCGATGGTATCTGGTTCAAGCTTAAAGGTGGTAGCGATGCATTGCACTGCGGCTGATAAAATCTGAATACTGGTATGTACCTGCAGGGTTGTGCCGTCATAGCTGGCAATGGTGGCATGCGGCTCCATCGCCGCCGAGACCTGACTTGGTGTGGTGTATCTGACATCCAGACGGCTCTGGGCCTGTTTTAGTGCCTGGTCGGTGTCACCCACGCTCGCATCGGCATCATAACCGCCATCTATATCTTCAGGCACCACGGTTGCCTCTTTCGGCTCCTCCAGTAAATCCACCTCATCAGCATCAATATCAAAATCAATCAGGCTGGCGGCATAGCGTGCCTGCTCAAGGGTGTCGGCCACCACCAGCGCAATTGGAAAGCCGGCATAACGAATGCGGGTGTCATTGAGCAGCGCCCGGCTTTGCATAAACCGGCCTTTATCTTCCGGCTCGCCAAACGGCAGCTGGGCCGGGGCGTTATGGTGGGTAATCACCATGTGCACACCGGTTTGCTGCTCGGCGCGTGTGGTGTCAATGTGGGTCAGGGTGCCTGAGGCTACCGGTGCACCAAGCTGCCAGGCAATTAAGGGTTTGGTGTCAAACTGATTTTCCGCTGCATAGCGGGCCTTGCCCTGTACTTTGAGCGGACCATCCACCCGGTTGGCTGGCGCGCCAATGGTATAATCCCCGGCGCCGGTGTTCTTAGAAGAAGAATTAGCGGGCATAAATGGCTCCCTGATGTCCGGGCTGCGCCGACTGATGGTCGGCCACCTGTTGTAAAACATGAATAAGCGTGCGTTTAAGCATAGGAATTTTGTAGTCGTTCCCTCCAAAACCCTGCGCCGGGCTCAGTGCTATTTCCGCAGCTTCTTCAAATAATGCCGCGGTCGCGGTTTTACCCTTTAAAAAGGACTCGGTGCTTTGTGCATGCCACGGATGCGGCCCCACGCTGCCAAATGCCAGACGTACATCGGTAATAATGCCGTCTTTAAGCTGCATATCGCAGGCAACCGACACCAGTGCGAACGCATAGGAAGAGCGGTCACGCACTTTTTTGTATACCTGAGTACCAGCGCTGTGTTTAGGGATACTGACATTAACAATCAGTTCATTTTCCTGCAGCCAGGTTTCCAGATGCGGGGTGTCGCCGGGTAATTTATAAAGCTGACGAACCGGAATGCTGCGGGTCTGTCCGTCAGGTGTGATGGTGTTTACGCTGGCATCCAGTGCTGTCATGGCGGTCGCCATATCCGACGGATGCGAGGCGATACAGTGAGGCGAGGTGCCCAGTATGGCGTGTATCCGGTTAAAACTGCCGATCGCACTGCAGCCACTGCCAGGCTCACGCTTGTTACAGGGTTTGGTGGTATCGTAAAACTGATAACAGCGGGTACGCTGTAACAGGTTTCCAGCGGTAGTAGCCCGGTTTCGCAACTGCACGGTGGCACCTGATAGCAGAGCCTGGGCCAGCAGTGAAAGCGACGGATGCTGATAGGCAAATTTTGCCAGGGCCGTGTTACTGACCATGGCGCCAATTAAAAACTGATCCTCGTCCTCACAAATGGTATTGGCGCTTTTCCAGCCAGATAAATCGATAAGCGTATCGGGGGTTTCAATCTGGTGTTTCATTAAGTCCACCAGATTGGTTCCTCCGGCCAGAAAGCGGGTACTGCCTGACGGGTGACGAAGATCGTTGGCCTCTTCAAGAGGCATCACAGTGAAGGGTTTCATTCAGCCTCCGTTACCGTAGTGACGGCTTCCACAATATGGGGATAGGCGCCACACCGGCACAAATTTCCGCTCAGTCGCTCTTTGACATCTTCCAGCCGGGTGTAGTGTTCATCAAACCACAGAGTGCTGGGCTGGTTATCGGCCAGCTCTTGCTGCAAAGCGACCCCAGAGCATATTTGCCCGCTGGTGCAATAGCCGCACTGAAATGCATCTTTATCAATAAATGCCTGCTGTAAAGGATGCAGAGCATCTTCTGAGGCAATGCCCTCAATCGTGGTGACGGTTTTTCCGGCCAGCTGAAAGGCCAGCAGCAAGCAGGCATTCATGCGCTCGTCGTTAACCAGCACGGTGCAGGCACCGCACTGACCATGATCGCAACCTTTTTTAGCGCCAAACATGGCCAGTTCCTGATGCAGAAAATCCAGCAGGGTTGTTCGGGGGTCTTCAGGTAACGCGTAGGCGCGACCATTAATGGTGATGTCAGGCATGCCTGTTTCCTTTGTCGGGGCATACCGCCGCAGTAAAACGGTGTGGTGTGGACAGTATGCACATGTGAGTACGTAACAGCACGAGCATGACTGCCCGGATACGCTCGTGGGTCTTGTAAACTCATACGCAACAAAGGCCGGTTGGTTTAGCATTAGCAACAATAAAAAGCCAGCACGCAGGCTGGCTTTGGTAAATTCAAATGCGCGGGGCAGACTCGCCTAACGCTGTTCGGCGCGTCTGGCTTTAAAGTCTGACTCGCCGGTCCACTGTGGCCAGTCGCCGGAGTCTGCCAGCGACTGCATCAGGCGGCCAATAAGCGTCAGGTCCTGTTTAACACCGCCTAGTGACCATTTGGGCAGATAATCATCGCCGCTTTTATGGTAGCGGTTGGCAATAAAATCGGGGTCGGTGTCACCCAGGCTCATAAACAGGTACGACGGAATGCCTTCTTTAGCCAGAGCAAAATGATCAGAGCGGAAGAACAGCCCGTTTTGCGGGCGCGGATCCATTTTTATATGGCGCCCCTGCTGTTTGGCGATGTCAGCCACCCGCTGTTCCAGATCACTGACATTCTGGCCATATTGCAACGTGTAGTCGACCTTATCATTCATGTTCATGCCGTCGATATTTAAAAACGCGACCAGATTCTTATGAGGTACAGGCGGATTTTTAGCAAAATGCTCAGCGCCTATCAGGCCGGTTTCCTCGGCGGTAAAAGCACTGAACATCAGGGTGCGTTTGGCGGGGTTGTCCGCAAAGTGATCAGCCAGCGCCAGCACGCCGCCCACGCCCGAGGCGTTATCGACCGCGCCGTTTAAAATAACCGGCTGACCATTTTCCATCGCTTTACCCAGATGATCCCAGTGCGCGTGCAGCATCACCCATTCATCCGGCGCGGTACTGCCTGGTACAATCCCCGCCACATTCTGCGACTCGCGCATTTCAATGGTGTTGTTTAAGGTCAGTGAGGCTTTGTGTTTTAAGGTTACCGGCGTAAATCCGCGCTGGGCAGCGGCTTTTTTCAGTGCTCGGTAATCCAGATTACTGGCTGCAAAAAGTTGCTGGGCAGCACGCAGGTGTAGCCAGCCCATCACCCCCACCTGACTTTGATTCTTAGTGTCATCCACTAAGGTGTATTTGGTGTTGGTATTGGAATTTTGTACTACTCCCCAGCCGTAACCGGCCGGCATAGTTTCATGCACAATAAATAAGGCTTTGGCACCCTGGCGGGCGGCTTCTTCATATTTGTAAGTCCAGCGGCCGTAGTAGGTCATGGCATTACCGTTGAACAGGCTGTCATCACCAGAGGCAAAGCCAGGGTCATTGACCAGCACGACTACGGTTTTTCCTTTCACATCAATATCAGCATAGTCGTTCCAGTCATATTCCGGGGCATTAATGCCATAACCGGCAAAGACAATGTCGCTGTTGTGCAGCGCTACAGATTCGCTGATACGCTGGGTCCGGGCGGTAAACTGCGTGCCGTTGTCAAACGTCATCTTGCCAACGCGCAGGGACATGTTCTGTTCAGCGGTAATCTGGGCCAGTGGCACCGGCTGCACATAACTGTTGCCAAAGGCGGGCTGTAAGCCAATTTGTTTAAACCGTTTAACCAGGTAGCTGACGGTTTTTTCTTCCCCGGCCGACAGCGGGGCGCGGCCTTCAAACTCATCGCTGGCCAGCGTTTTCACATCAGCGCGATACTGGCTGATATTTAGAGACGATTCATCCAGCTGGGCGGCCTGCGCCAGACTGCTAAGTGCTGACAGAGCAATACAAAATTGACGAAACATGTGTGTCCTTTTTTATTGTTAGTGACCTAACGGTGCAAAAACCACAAGGGAAAAGCAAGTGACATACAGATTTAATCTGAATAAAAATTTACGCTTTAATGGTTTTCATGCGCAAAAGGGCTAGGTAAGCTGAATAAACAGTAGCTGTGATGATTTTTACGGCAAAAATTGGCCAAGGCGCGATAAAACTCATAGCGTCAACAGTGAGCATCGCTATAATACGCCAAATTGTATTCATTGCGCCCGGTCAGTTGCCCGGACCGGGGCTTAACATTAGTGGAGAGGCAATATTGTCTGAGTGGAGCATCGAAGAAGCTGAAAAGCTATACGGCGTATCAAGCTGGGGTGGCGGTTATTTTGAAATCGGCGAGAACGGTAATGTTCAGGTAACCCCAGTCCCAACGGATAAAAGCATCCGAATAGATTTTCAGGCGCTGATTGACGAAATTCGCGAAGAAGGCGTGCAGTTTCCTGTCGTAGTGCGTTTTCACGATGTCCTGCGTTCGCAGGTTGAAAACCTTAATACTATCTTTCGCAATACGATTACTGAAGCAGAATACCAGGGTCAGTACCAGGGGGTTTATCCAATTAAGGTAAACCAGATGCGTGAAGTGGTTGAGGAAATTGTGGATGCGGGTGCGCCATTCAATTATGGCCTTGAAGCCGGTTCAAAAGCGGAGCTTATCACTGCGCTTGCGCTGAACAATAACGAAGACTCACTGACCGTGCTTAACGGGTATAAAGATGATGAGTTTATGCGTCTGGCACTGCTGGGCCGTAAACTGGGCCGTAAGATGGTCGTGGTTATCGAAAAATACTCCGAGCTGTTGCTGCTGGTGAAAGTAGCTAAAGAGCTGGGTGTGGATCCTATCATTGGTGTACGTGCCAAAATGACGGTGAAAGGCCGTGGTAAGTGGGAAGGCTCTGGTGGTGAGCGGGCCAAGTTTGGTCTGACTATCTCTGAAATCATTAAGACCGCCCGCTATCTTGAAGATAACGACATGGGCCATTGTCTTAAGCTGCTGCATTTTCATATTGGTAGCCAGCTAACCGACATCCGTGCGGTGAAAGAAGCCATCAGTGAAGGTGCCCGCATTTATGCCGATCTGCACAAAATGGGCTTTAAACTCGAATATGTTGATGTCGGTGGCGGCCTGGGTATTGATTACGACGGCAGCTCTTCTACCAACGAGTCTTCGCGCAACTACGACATGCAGGAATACATCGCCGATGTGGTGTATGGCATGAAAGAAGTGTGTGACTTAGAACAAGTACCGCACCCGAATCTGGTAAGTGAAAGCGGCCGGGCCATTACTGCGCACCACAGCTGTGTGATTACCGAAATTGTTGGTGAAATTCGCTCCAACAGTGCCGAAATTGATACCAAGCAGGTAGATGGCGAACATGTATTTTTGAAAAACATCCGTGAGCTGGAAAATGACTTTGACCAGCAAACCTCGATGCAGGAAGTGTTTAATGATGCTTCTCAGTATAAAGAACAGGCGCTGGATGCTTTTAAACTGCGGGTGGTAACACTTGAAGAGCTGGCCAAGATTGAAACCATTTACTGGCGCATTATGCTGCGTTTACGTGAGTGGTATGCCAATGAAGACTATGTGCCAGAAGAATTACAGGAGCTGGATTACAGCCTGTCTTCACAATATCTGGCTAATTTCTCGGTGTTCCAGTCAGCAGCCGATACCTGGGCGATTGACCAGTTACTGCCGGTAGTGCCACTGACCCGGATGAATGAAAAGCCGTCGGTAAACTGTACGCTAGTGGATATTACCTGTGACAGTGACGGTAAAATTGATCAGTTTACGGTGGGACGTGAAATTACCGATGTATTGCCTATGCATCCGCTTAAATCCGGTGAGCATTATCATGTCGGACTGTTTTTAACCGGGGCGTATCAGGATGTGATGGGCGACATGCACAACCTGTTTGGTCGGCTGAATGAAGTCCATATTTACAGTCATGACGATGATCCGCAGGACTTCTACATTGAAGAAGTGGTGAAAGGCTCATCGGTGCAGGACGTACTGAATATTATGCAGTACAACCCGCGGGCCATGGCCTATGACGTGAAAAAACTGATTGATAAACAGGTATCCAATGGCTCGATTAAGCCGCGCGAAGGGGTACGCTGGACCGATTTTTACGAAGACTGCCTGAACGGCTATACCTACCTGAAAACCTGATTAACCAACCTGTGCTGACGGCTATTTGCCGTCAGCCTGGTCATAATACCGCTTCCAGAATTCAGCGGTGGTAGAGTTGATCATATTAGACTCTGCATTCATCAGCATCACATAACCGGCTTTGGCTTCAGGATCAAACGACACATCCGCCCGGTAACCTTTCACCCAGCCGCCATGATAATTCAGCGTGTGGCCTTTAAACTGATATACCCGCCAGCCCAGACCATAATGCGCGTCGGTCAGGTAAGGCCGCCAGCCACGACGATAAATCTCCCGGGTGGTGCGAACCCTCGGTGTGGTAATTTCTTTTACCAGCTCTGGGGGAACCACCGTGGGAAACTCACCCAGCAGCGCCTGCAAATAAATCGTCATGTCACTGATACTGGCATTCACCCCGGCAGCCGGTGTAAACCGGTAGTAGTCGCTGGCCACAGTACCTTTTGCCCAGCGGTTACGGGCAATGGCAATATGTGGCTCAGCCCACTGCGCAGAGCTCATCAGCGCGCCTTTACCGGCACTGGCGGTTTTCATCCCCAGAGGGGAAAACAGGTTTTCCTGAATCTGACGGTGATACGAGGTGTTGTGCGTCACAAAATAATGCTCAATGGCACCAAACAGGGCATTTTGATAGGTATAGCATTTACCCGGAGCGCAAATGGGTTCCAGCTTGGCCAGCTCGCCCAGCACCCGGTCGAGCGGGTAGTCT
Organism: Salinimonas lutimaris; assembly: GCF_005222225.1. GTDB lineage: Bacteria > Pseudomonadota > Gammaproteobacteria > Enterobacterales > Alteromonadaceae > Alteromonas > Alteromonas lutimaris. The sequence goes on along the minus strand of NZ_CP036536.1, from coordinate 3,935,557 downwards.
GCTTCTATCAGGTTGTCGTAGGCATTGGGCATAAAGCCACTGGACTGCCCGCTGATATGCTGTAACTGCAACTGACTCATGCCAGCGCCCTTGAACGGGATATCCGGTAACAGCTTGTTAATTCCCATGTCCCAGTCAAGCTCGCCCCGTTTGACCAGTTTAGACAGCAGCAGTCCGGTAAAGGATTTTGACACCGAGGCCAGCCGGAAAACCGTATCTTGAGAGATGCGCTTACCATTACGGGCGGTACGGCCGTACACAAACACCTTAGGCGTTTGCCCCTGCTGATAGTACACAAACGCATAGCCGGGCAGGTTCAGCTTTTCTGCCTCGCGCTGAACATAACGGGCATAGCTGTTCACCCAGGCAGGTGTTTCCTCCGCCTGAGCCGGAACACTACTTAGCAATACAGCAAAAAAGCACAGGCAAATATTCAGACAACGACGCAGGTACTGCAAATGGGCTCCGGTTCTTCAATAAGACGCATGATGCCAACCACCGTCTGACTATATGTGCGACGTATTATGCGGATCGGCTGTTTGAGAATCAACTGTGCAACATGGTCACTTCCGATTTCATCGCACACAGGTCAACCATCATGGGTAAACTTATGTCATTATACCGTGACAAGGCAGAGGTGAATATGCAGAAATTCTCGTTGATGATAACCGATGAACCGGTTTTACAGCGGTTTCGGCAGGCGCGTATGAGCCGGGACCCGCGCTTTGACGGGGAATTTTTTGTGGCGGTAACCAGTACCGGTATCTTTTGTCGCCCGGTGTGCCCGGCGCGATTACCGGCGGAACACAATGTACAGTATTTCAGTGCGGCGGTGCAGGCTGTGCATGCCGGGTTTCGTCCGTGCTTGCGTTGCCGTCCGGACAGTGCCCCGCGCTCCGCAGCGTGGATGGGAGTACAAACCACCATTCGCCGGGCGCATCAGTTGCTTAAAGCGCTGCCGGTGCAGTCGGTGAGTCACATTGCCACGCGCCTGGGCATAAGCGAACGTTATTTATATCAGCTGGTACGTGGCCATCTGGGCATGTCACCAAAGCAACTACAGTTATACCACCAGTTGTTGTTGGCCAAACAACTGTTGCAGCAAACCCGCTTAACCGTTAATGATGTGGCTATTGCCTGCGGGTTTAATTCAGCCCGCCGTTTACAAAACCAGATGCAACGCTTATGGCAACTAACACCCACTCAGTTACAGCAAGGAAAAAACGTGACCACAGAACCTGCACCGGTAACCGTATTTTTAGCCTGTAAGGCACCCTACAACTGGCCGCAGGTGCGCGGGTTTATTCAGGCTCATGTGCTTGATGCGGTTGAAACCATCAGTCAGGATACCTACACCCGGGTATTTAACTGGGATGATGCTCACGGTCACATCAGTGCCCAGTTTGATGACGCCCGGTGCGGCTTTGCGGTTAGCCTGCAACTGACCAGGCTGGAATACACGCAGGCTGTGATTGAAAATCTGGGCCGGATGCTGGATGTCTACGCCGATCCGGCCATCATTGAGAAAGCTTTACTGGAAGCCGGCGTCAAACCGCAGCAGCTGATCCCCGGGCTACGCTTACCGGCCACCTGGGATTATTTTGAAGCTGGTTGCCGGGCTGTACTGGGCCAGCAGATTTCACTCAAAGCCGCCAATACCTATGCGAATCAGCTCGCTGAGCGAACCGGTACTACCAATACTTTCGGACAGGTGTTTCCCGGCCCGCATCAGGTAGCGCACATGACAGAAGGTACGCTGCGCTTACCGGCCTCACGGCAGCAAACCCTGATGACCCTGGCGCAGTGTTTTATCAGCCAGGCCGAGCCGCCGGATGAAGCGACCCTGCTGGCGTTAAAAGGTATTGGCCCCTGGACTGTGCAGTACATGCAAATGCGCGGCGCCAGTCACAGTGATATTTATCTGGCCGGCGACCTGATTGTCAGGCGCGCCGCTGCCATGCAGCCATTTGAGCCACACAAAGCCGCGCCGTGGCGAAGTTATCTGACCATGCAAATGTGGGATATTGCCCTGAACCAGGCCGGAGATAAATAATGTTTTACCAAACTATTCATACCCCCTGTGGGCTATTACAGGTGAGTGCGTCGCAACGCGGTATTAGCGCCATTACCTTTGTACAAGAAGCCGTGCCGGATAAACCCGGTGCACTGACACAACAAGCCAGCGAGCAGTTAACCGCGTATTTTGCCGGTGCGCTGACCCGCTTTGACCTGCCGCTTGATGCTGCCGGTACGGCGTTTCAGCAGGCGGTATGGCAACAGCTCACCACCATTGAGTATGGCCACACAGCCAGTTACCAGCATATTGCCAATGCCATTGGTAACCCTAAAGCAGTGCGGGCCGTGGGGATGGCCAACGGACGTAATCCGCTGAGCATTGTGGTGCCCTGTCACCGGGTTATTGGCAGTAACGGCAAGCTAACCGGCTATGCCGGCGGACTTGAGCGTAAAGCCCACTTACTGAAACTGGAAGGAGCCACAGCCTGATGCCTGTAAAAGATATGTTTGCACTGATTGCGCTGGGCGCTATCTGGGGCGGCTCGTTTATGTTTATGCGGGTGGCCGCACCTGAATTTGGTGTTTTTGCGCTGGTAGAGGTGCGTACCGTACTGGCGACCGCTGTGATGGCTCCGGCGCTGTTTATTATGGGCGGCCTGCGAGATATAAAGCGTTTTTTCTGGCCCATTTGTTTAATTGGCGCGGTTAATACCGCCATTCCATTTTCACTGTTTAATTATTCGAGCCTGTATCTGGAAGCGGGCGTAAACGCCATTTTAAACGCTACCGCACCGATGTTCGGTGCGCTGGTGGCATACTTCTGGTTGCAGGATAAGCTTAACAAAACCGCTATTTTTGGCCTGCTGTGCGGGTTTGTGGGGGTGGCTGTCATCAGTGAGCAAAAGGTATCGGGCGGGCAGTTGTCGATCATGCCCATTATTGCAGCTTGTCTGGCGACCACCTGCTACGGGCTGGCCGCCTGTATGATGAAACGTTTTTTACAGGGCGTAAAACCACTGGCGGTGGCTGCCGGTAGCCAGGCGATGGCCTCGGTGATGCTGTTGCCGCTGGCCATAGCAACCTGGCCGCAGACCATGCCTTCGATGAATGGCTGGCTCAATGCCATCGGGCTGGCGGTGCTGGGGACCGGTATTGCTTATATTCTGTATTTTCAGCTAATTGCCAATATCGGGCCGGCCAAGGCGATTACCGTGGCGTATCTGGTGCCGCTATTTGGCATACTGTGGGGGCTGATTTTGCTGGGCGAAACCATGAGTGGACAAACCCTTGTGGGCGGGGCGCTGATTCTGGGCGGGGTGGCACTGACAACCGGCATTACGCGCCTGTTTGCCAGGCGCGGACTTGCGGTCAGTAAATAACGCTGAGTCAGAAAGCGTTAAGACACCAGTTCCATACGCACCATGTTGCAGCCTTCACGGCGCGCCTGGTACAGCGCATCTTCTGCATGGCTGGCGACTTCGTTCATCGGCCGGTTGGTTGCGGTATAGGAAATACCAAAGGAGGCGGTGACGCCAAGCTGGGTACTGTTTTCCAACGGAGGTAAGGCAGCAATCCCCTTACGCAGGTTCTCCGCCACTTCCATGGCTTCGTGGGGGCCGGTTTCAGGCAGCAGAATAATAAATTCTTCGCTGCTCCAGCGGCCTAACACATCTTTGGTACTCAGCGCGCTACTCAGATAATCGGTGATCTGCTGATGCACCTTATCGCCTGTGGCCCGGCCATAGGTATCATTGATCATAGTAAAGTTGTCGATATCTACCAGCATCACGCTAAGCGACTGATAGGCTTTCATCAGCTGAACATAATCGGCTTCTACCGCCGCTTTTTCCGGCAGGCGGAAAGGAGCTGGCATCACCAGCTTCGGGTGCATATCCCGGCGAAAATAATACAGCAGGTGATAAATCATCAGAAAAATAGCAAACACTACCACCAGTAATGTCACTATGCTGACAATAAACCCGTGAGAGATTTCAGTCTGACGTTTGTCCAGCGGGCTGAGTAAAAACACCGTCCAGTTAAACTGTTCCAGATTAACTTCCAGCGCCAGATATTCCTGCTGGTCAATGGTAATAAGGCGGTTATTCAGAGCGCGTTTGCTGCGCACGTCTGCCGGCAGGCTGGCAAACCAGCTTAATTCAGACAAATTGGTAAAGTCGGAGTATTCGGCCATCAGCGCCGGGTCGGATGACAACATAATGTCGTTTTTATCATCCACAAAGATAAAATCGTAGCCGTACTGCTGCTTATAGCTGTTAAAAATGCGCACAAAATCTTTGAGGCTCTTACCAACCCCGAAAAAGCCCAGAAATTCCCCGTCTTCGTTGTAGATTTTCAGGTCGATATAAAAATGGGTGTCTTCCCATTTACCTATATCGGCCACTGCGTCTTCGGGAAGTTCTTTGTATTTGAAATACCAGTTTACCTGACCTTCGACCAGCGGAATGATCATGCCATCTGACATGTACTGCATACGGCTTTTTTCGCTGGCAACAAAAAAGATCAGATCAAACTCATGCTCCAGCCGGTCAAGCATGGCAAAGGCATCTTCTTTATTCAGCTTATCGTTATCCAGCAGGGTGATAAGCTCCTGGGAGCGGCCCAGTGCTTCGGCTACATGCAAAGGTTTGAACAGTTCATTGACCACCAGGGCGATGGCCGGAGAAATGGACTGCTGCTGGGCACGACTCTGCTCGGCTACAATTTTAGATACACTAAAATGAACCAGGGTCACAATGGCGATAACCACCACGACAAACAACAGTAATATACTGCGATGGAGCGTCCTGAATGCTGCCACGAAAAAGCAAACTCCTTTGCGTAAATTTATAATCGTAAATGGGTGTTACAGAGTATAACTGGTCATTAAGTGCCCGACCAGATGCACTTGTGTATAAAAAGTGCATAAATACATACAAATTAGACGCTGACGTAGCTCAACAGCTTGGTTACACTGATTACATTATCGATTTGAATTTTACACGTTAAGGAATTTGCATGGCGTTTTCTGTTGTTGTTCTGGCTGCCGGTAAAGGCACCCGGATGAAGTCTTCTTTACCTAAAGTGCTGCACAAGGTAGGTGGCGTGCCGATGGTGCAGCGCATCATCAATACGGTTGAACAGATGCAGGCCAGTGCAGTTCATCTGGTATACGGCCACGGCGGTGACCAGCTACAGGATGAAGTCAGCGGTCAGAATCTGAACTGGTGCTTACAGGCAGAACAGCTGGGCACCGGCCATGCTGTGCAGCAGGCTGCGCCGCATGTTAAAGACGATGAGGATGTGCTGGTGCTGGTGGGGGACGCGCCCCTGATTCGTCAGCAAACCCTGGAGCGTCTGGTGAAAGTAAAAGCCGATTGTGACCTGGCTCTGCTGACGGTGGAGCTGGACGACCCCACTGGTATGGGCCGTATTGTTAGAAATGAACAGGGCAATATCAGCGCGATTGTTGAACATAAAGATGCCACCGATGCCCAGCGTGAAATACGCGAAATCAATACTGGCATGATGATGATGAACGGCGGCGATCTGAAGCGCTGGTTGTCTGAGCTGAGCAATGACAATGCCCAGGGAGAGTATTACCTGACCGATGTGATTGCCATGGCAGCCGCCCAGGGAAAGGTGATTCAGGCTGCGCAGCCTGATGAAGTGGCTGAAACCGAAGGGGTGAATAACCGGGTGCATCTGGCAAAACTGGAGCGGGTATTACAACGCTGGCAGGCCGAAGCATTGATGCATGGCGGAGCAACCCTGGCCGATCCGGCCCGTGTTGATATTCGCGGTGAGGTTCAGACCGGCTCTGATGTGTTTATTGATATCAACGCGGTATTTGAAGGCAAGGTAGTGCTGGGCAATAACGTATCCATCGGTCCTAACTGTATTTTGCGCAACTGCACCGTGACAGATAACGCGGTGATTGAAGCCAACAGCATTGTAGAAGACGCTCAGGTAGGCGAAGCCTGTACGGTTGGGCCATATGCACGTTTACGCCCGGGCGCGGTGCTGCATACCAAAGCCAAGGTAGGTAACTTTGTTGAGATTAAAAAAGCTATTCTGGGCGAGGGCGCCAAAGCCAACCACCTGACCTATCTGGGGGATGCTGAGATTGGCGCCGGAGCTAATATCGGGGCTGGCACCATCACCTGTAACTATGATGGGGTGAACAAATCAAAAACTCTGATTGGTAAGCACGCGTTTATCGGCTCTAACTCCTCACTGGTTGCGCCGGTGAGTGTGGGTGATAACGCCACCGTTGGCGCAGGCTCGGTGGTCACCACCGATGTTGAGGATGATGCACTGACCGTGGCGCGCGCCCGTCAGCGTAATATTGCCAACTGGCCGCGTCCGACTAAAAAGTAAGCACCGCATTTTATGTTCAAAGCCACATGTCTGCATGTGGCTTTTTTGTTTGCTCCTGAATTGTACCGTACCCGGCGTAATCGCTTTGAGATAAAGACGTTAACGCGATAGGGTGCACCGACATGTTTTGATAACAGGTGTTATTATGATTTCAACATTGCTGGTGGGATTTGGTTTTTCCGCTCAGACTTTTCATCTTCCTTTTGTACGCGGGTTAAACGGCTTTGAGGTGAGCGGCGTGGTTTCGTCGCGGCCGGAAGCGGTTGCTGAGGTGCTGCCGGATACGCCGGTGTTTGCCACGCTTGAAGACGCGCTGGCCCACGGTGGTTTTGAACTGTGCATTATCACCACGCCAAATGATTTGCATTATCCACAGGCCAGCCTGAGTCTGCAGGCGGGTTGCCATGTACTGGTAGAAAAGCCTTTTACTCTGTCCGCCGCCGATGCCGCTTCACTGGCCGCTCAGGCAGAGCTGAGCCCGGGCAGTATTCATGTGTATCACAACCGCCGCTTTGACGGTGACTTTCTGACCGTCCGGAAATTGCAGGAAAGTGGCCGGTTTGGCAGTATCCGGCGCATGGTCAGCCGCTTTGACCGGTTTCGCCCTGCACCCAAAAATCGCTGGCGTGAAAATGCCGGCCCCGGCGCGGGTATTTTCTGGGATTTAGGCCCGCATCTGATTGACCAGGCCATTCAGCTATTTGGTACACCTGAGTCGGTGTCGGCCAATATTGCGATTCTGCGTGACGGCGGACAAAGCGATGACTGCTACGATGTCACCCTGTTTTACCCAGGGCTTCAGGTATTGGTAGGCAGTTCGCCATTTCAGGGCAACACCACCTTGCGGTTTGATGTGCAGGGAACCGCCGGCAGTTACCGCAAATACGGCCTGGATCCGCAGGAAAACCAGCTAAAAGCCGGCCTGCCGCTTAATGATGATAGCTTTGGCGTGGAAGACAGCAGCCTGCAAGGTAAGTTTTGTTTCGAAACAGCCTGTGATCCCATTGCCACTGAACGGGGTAATTATGTGGCATTTTATGAACAGCTGGAACGCGCAATCACTCAGGGCGAAGCGTCTCCGGCCAGTGCACAGAGTGTTATCCCGTTGATTCAGGTCATCGAAGCTGCATTACAAAGTCAGGCGCAGGAAAAACGCGTTTATTTGTAATGAGATAGCCTTTTAGCACAAAATATAATTTGCAAAACGTAAACTAAAATACTTTAATATATTTCAAGTCGTAAGTTGAAGTTTCGAAATGCAAAAGCGTAATACCCAGCAACGTCGCCAGGCGATTGTGGATTGGGTGAACCAGCAGGGCCACGTACAGGTTGACGACCTGGCCGGGGCCTTTAAAACCTCCGAAGTCACCATTCGAAAAGACCTGACAGTGTTAGCTGAGCAGGGACTTTTGTTGCGCCAGTTCGGCGGTGCCGCGCCATTGCCGGCGCACCCGGGAAGTCTGGAGCCACAGCCGGGCAGCCGCGTCACGCGCACCAGCTTGTCACGTCAGAAGTCAGCCATTGGGCAGTGTGCGGCCAGTCTGCTGAAAAACAACGCCAGAATCATTATCGACAGCGGTAGTACCACCGCGTCTATGCTGCCCCATGTTATGCGCTTTTCCCGTCTGGTGGTAATGACCAACTCTTTGAATGTAGCTAATTATCTGACCGGGCAGGACAATGAGCCAACGGTGTTGATGACCGGCGGCACCTGGGATCCGCTGTCGCAGTCATTTCAGGGACATATGGCCGAACAGGTCACACAGGCGTACAGCTTCGACTATGCTTTTATAGGTGCTGCCGGCATTGATGCCCAGCGCGGCACTACCACGTTTAATGAACTCACCGGCCTGACGCAGACCATGGCAGATGCTGCGCAGCAGGTGGTGATTGTTGCTGAGTCCAGCAAGTTTGCGCACAAAATGCCGAACCTGGAGCTGGCCTGGCAGAATATCGATTATCTGGTGACCGATGACAATATCGATCCTCAGGTAAAACAAGCAATTACAGATCAAGGCGTACAGGTAATGATTGCCACGCCAAACGGAGAATGATGTATGTGTGGAATTGTAGGCGCTGTAGCCGAACGTAATGTTGTTGAAATTTTATTAGAAGGGCTTAAGCGCCTGGAATACCGGGGTTACGATTCAGCCGGTGTGGCACTGCTACAGGCCGATGGCTCATTAAACCGGATTCGCCGTACCGGTAAGGTACAGGAGCTGGCTGATGCCGTGGCCCAGCAGGATGCGCTGGGCAGCACGGGTATTGCCCATACACGCTGGGCTACCCACGGTGGTGTGACCGAAGCCAATGCGCACCCGCATTTTTCAAACGAGCGGGTTGCTGTGGTACACAACGGTATTATTGAAAACTATCTGGATTTGCGTGAACAGCTGCGCGCCAAAGGCTATACCTTTACCAGCGACACTGACACCGAAACCATTGCCCACACTGTGCATGAAGAGCTTAAACAAGGCGCAGAGCTGCTAAAAGCGGTTCAAAACGCCGTGCAACAGTTCCACGGTGCTTACGGCACAGTCATCATGGATAAAAACAATCCGGAAAAAGTCGTGGTAGCCCGTTCAGGCAGCCCGCTGGTGATTGGTCTGGGTCTGGGCGAAAACTTCATTGCTTCTGACCAAATGGCCCTGCTGCCGGTGACCCGTCGTTTTATCTTCTTGGAAGAAGGCGATGTGGCGGAAATTACCCGTCGCGAAGTCAACATTTTTGATAAAACCGGCGCGCCGGTAGAGCGTGAAATCATTGAATCAAACATTGAGCACGATGCGGGCGATAAAGCCGGCTACCGTCACTACATGTTAAAAGAGATTCACGAGCAGCCTACGGTTGTGCGTAACGCGCTGAAAGACCGTCTGGGTGAAACGGATCTGATGGCCGACATCTTTGGTGAAGGCGCTGAAGAAATTCTGTCGCAGGTGAAGCATGTGCAGATTATTGCCTGTGGTACCAGCTATCATGCCGGTATGACTGCCCGCTACTGGCTGGAGCAATATGCCAATGTATCCTGCGGAGTGGAAATTGCCTCTGAGTTTCGCTACCGCAAGTCCGTGGTGCATGAAAACAGCCTGCTGGTGACTATTTCACAGTCTGGTGAAACCGCCGATACGCTCGCTGCACTGCGTCTGGCCAAGGAACTGGGCTATATGTCCAGCCTGACGATTTGTAACGTACCTGGCTCATCGCTGGTGCGCGAATCAGATCTGGCGTTTATGACCAAAGCCGGGGCGGAAATTGGCGTGGCCTCTACCAAGGCCTTCACTACCCAGTTAACCGCATTTTTAATGCTGACACTGGCCATTGGCAAGCACAAAGGCATGAGCGATGCAGATCATACCGGCATTGTAAAAGCCCTGCACAGTCTGCCGGCCAAGCTGGAAGAAACCCTGACTATCAGTGAGGGAATTGAAGACCTGGCCGAAGAATTTGCTGATAAGCATCACAGCCTGTTCTTAGGCCGTGGCGATCAGTATCCGATTGCCATGGAAGGCGCGCTCAAACTAAAAGAGATTTCTTACATTCACGCTGAAGCCTATGCCTCAGGCGAACTGAAACACGGCCCGCTGGCCCTGATCGATGAAGAAATGCCGGTAATTGTGGTGGCGCCTAATAACGAGCTGCTGGAAAAACTGAAATCCAACGTGGAAGAAGTGCGTGCCCGTGGCGGTATCATGTACGTGTTTGCCGACAAAAACGCCAAATTTACCAGCGACGAGACCATGCGCGTTATCAACGTACCGCATTGTGAACCGGCTATCGCACCCATTATCTACACGCTGCCATTACAGCTGCTGTCGTACTATGTTGCCCTTATCAAAGGCACCGATGTTGACCAGCCCCGTAACCTGGCTAAGTCAGTAACCGTAGAATAAGGTTTGTGAACGGTTATTGCGCTTTTACCCAAGCGCAATAACGCCTTATACCGAACTGAATAGACTACATCAGACCACCGCAAACGCGGTGGTTTTTTTTATGTAACTTACCCACGTTCATACACCATGGAAAAATGCCTTGTTTCGATGCTCCGGCTTTTTCCACTGATATTTAATGTCTTGTTATTTGGAAAATTATAATGTTCCATAGGTCAACGAGACAAAAATTAGATCGCAACAATACGTGAAGGTAAAGGAATGACCAACACCCCCGTCTTTAGTTTGATTTTTGCATTTTGGGGCAAAGCCCGAAAGCAGGATAATAACCAAGGGGTAAGTCATAGCTAGACGGTTACGAGAAGGTGTTCCCCGCACTCACGGGGATAAACGGAATACCTATTTAGTAGCTTAGAGCAAGTTATCCAGCAATGAATAAATGTCTTAATAAATGAAATGATCAATTAAGCCAATAAATAAGTTATTAAATAATGGAATACAGAAATAATGATTTATTGGTTTATTGTAGCTATTGGAAAGGATAAGGGGCAGTCGCTCAACCGCCCCGTTTGTCAGGGTTTACCAAGGAAGTGTTTGTCTTGGGTTTCGTCCGGTAAGGGGTTCGGTGGAGCAGCCAAATAAGCCACTGTCTGCTTTGATAAGGGTCTCGGAAAAGCGTCGTTTTTCTTCGTCTTTTACTGTAAATCTAAGAAATGAAGGCTCGCCATAAATATCAAAAACTACTACGGTTGTAACCTCTCCAACTTCCTTTGTCTCATATATAGATACGAGTTTGTCCGCAGTTTTTATTAGGGTATATGCTTTAAAATCTGAATTAAAATCTGGCATTACTGACCATGATTTGTCTGTTTTTGTCGGTAAAATTTCGGCGTGTGAAAGGAATCCGGTACTGAAATTGTATTCGATTTCTAGAATAGCCCTGTTATGCCCTACGTCATCCGAATCGTTGTTTACCTTCCTTTCAAAGTCTTCATAGCTGTCAGCATACGCGCTTTTTATCAATACTTTTTCGCAGCGGAGGGTCCTAACGTCCCCCACCATCTCCCGTACTTGGGGATTAAATTCACCGCTATACACCGGCGCTGAAAAAGAAAACAGAGAAGCCGCAGCCAGAGTCAGGCCAGTAACAAGATTTCGCATTAGGTATTCCTTATTTAAGATGTGCGAATATTGGCGCGAAGCAGGAAGCCCAGCGCCGAGGAAAGTGCTTATAGTTTATTTATAAATATAAGCGTTTAGTTATTCTATTGATTTCATTGAATTTTTTAAGGCAATAAATTTTTCGGGGTCATCTACGTACCATTTCGGCGCAGAATCGGGTATAAAACGAGCATATCTTTTTTCTATCATTTGGGTGTCAGAGTGGCCGACATGATGAGCGACAATTAAAATTGGCTCGCCTGCTTTTAGCATCCAACTAATAAAAGAGTGACGGGTTTTGTAGGGTGTTAGTCTTCTTTTGATACCCGCTTGGTCGAGCTGACGATACCACACTGTTTCGGCAATTACCCGATTACTCGTATAGGGTTTCCCATCTTCTGTGCACCACACCCGTTCGCCGTCATGTGACTTTAGCTGCTCGGAGACAACAACCTGGGCGGTGCGAGGTAGCACTGTCTTTCTGACACCCGATGCTGTTTTGGGTGCATCGACCACCCCGCGAGCGGAAATGTTCTTACGAACGTGGACATAGGGCAGGTCGATGTCTATCCGGCGCAAAGCGGCCACTTCCCCATACTGATGGGAATTTATCGCCTGGGAGTTAAAAACGATACATAAAGATCTGTGCCCCTCTTTCGTCTCCCATCATCCTGTTGAAAATCTGGTCATTCGTCGCATTGCTGTATCCGTGATTTTTTTATCCCATACAATGGATTAGCGCCATAAGGTATGGCGGTTTGTGTTTAATTACAGCAAGGAATGTTATGAAATCAACGCTTCTCGCCTCGCTTATGGGGTTGCTTTCAGTGAATGCGGTGGCCGCAGTGTCGCCAACATGGAACTATGCACAGCTGGGATATATTCAGACGGATATCGACGGTTTAAGTGAGCTGGACCCCAATGGCCTGATGGTTTTTGGGTCTTATGAGCTTAGTGAGCACTTTTTTATTGCCGGATCGTTTGCCAGTTTAAGTGATGATTACCAGTCAGTTGAGATCGATCTTGAGCAGGGCAACGCCGGTCTTGGCTACAAATATAGTATGACTCAGTCGACCGACTGGTTTGTGGCATTAAGCTATGAATATGCGAGCGCGGAAGTCGACACGCCCTTTTTTGATAATAAAGAGGATGGCCATGGGGTCGGAATCATGACCGGTGTGCGTTCTATGGTGCTGGACCAGCTTGAACTGAAAGGCGCACTCAGGCACGTACATATTGAGGGCGAAGGGCAGAGCTCACTTGGGCTGGGCGTTGATTACCTGGTTTCGCCATTTGCAGCAATAGGCGTGAACTACGACGTTGGCAGTGATGCCAAAACATTCGGCTTTAATTTGCGCTATAACTTCTGATTTTAAGGGCTAAAGTGACGACATTTCTGTTGTCGTCACTAATTACCGACTCATAAGTAAGTTGTAAGGTCGGACCTGTTGCTGCTATAAATGAATGATTTTTATGCAAAATCCTTAATTTCTCTTTTTTCCCGGCTCGTGTTAATTACAATTTATTACTTCACCGCATGTTGCGGTTACTTTCGTCGCTAAATGAGGATTTTCATGAAATACCCGCTTCTACTGTGCGCCCTTGGCGCGGCAAGTTTACCGGCCATGGCCGTGTCTCCTGCGTGGGATTATGTGCAGGCTACTTATGTGCAGGCTGATATTGAATCACCGGTTGGCGACTTCAAACCCAAAGGGGTTATTCCGTACATTTCCAAGAAAATTACCGATGATATTTTTGTTGCCGGTAGCTACAGCCAGATTGACGATACCTGGCAGGGCGTAGATATGGACGTAACTCAGGGCACCGCTGGCGTCGGCTATCGCTACGGGCTGAACCAGACAACCGATGTGTATGGCATACTCAGCTATGAATACGCTGATATTGAATATGCCAGTGCACTGGGTACGCTTACCACAGATGATGACGGTTACGGTCTGACGGCCGGCGTGCGCTCCATGGTCATGCCGAATGTCGAACTGAAAGGCTCGGTTCGTTACATCGATACCACTGACAGCACCACATCGGTGAACGTGGGCGCGGACTATCTTATCTCGCCTGAATTTGCTGTGGGTCTGAACTACGACATGGGCGATGATGTGGATGTATTTGGCGTCAATGCCCGGTACAACTTTTAATCAGTCGCCATTTCTGGCTGCCCGCGAGGCTGTCTGACCAGGCTGTTTGACTGAGTTGTTTGACTGGGCTGTTTAACTGAGCCGCCGGAACAGCCTGGCTGAACATGGCAAGTCCTGATACCCGATACCGGTAGAGCCCGGTACCGGGTGAGCAGGTAACGCTAGTTATTGTGAAATAGCGGTAATACCTGCTCGGCAATCTCCCGCATGCTGGACGCCAGATCCCGTTGATTTCTGCGAAAGTGCAGGCCGATATGATTCACACCGGCCGCGCGCATAGCGCTGAGCTCCTGAATCAGCCCGTTACGCCCCGTTTTTACCCCAAACCGGTGGCGCTCAACAGGCGCATCTGCATTGTCCACATAGTCTAAGTGAATAAAGCTGACATAAGGTTTGTCCTGCGCCACATTGCGCCACAGGGCTACCCGGCGGTCATGATCGCTCGGCGTTCCCGGATAGGCCAGCCAGCCGTCCATGTTTTCGCCTACCCACTGCGGTGACTGCTGAGCCAGACCGGCCACGTACAGTGGCAGGGGATTAGCTTCTGGCAACACCAGTTGTCCGCCAGACAGACCGTACTGAGCATCCCCGCGCAGTATTTTTACCGACTCACGAAAACGCTCACCACGGCTGTTAAAATCCACATTGAAAACCGGGTATTCACTAGGCCGGTCACCGCTGGCCACACCCAGAATAAACCGGTCATTGCTGAGCTGGGCAATGGTATGGGCCGATTTTTTTACCAGCCAGGGCTGGCGTAACGGCAACACAACAGCCGCTGTGCCCAACAGAATATTGTCGGTTATTCCGGCCAGGTAGCCCAGATACGAGAAGGCTTCAAAAACCTGGGCTGCATCACCAAATTGCGGGTCGTACAGGGGCACATCGCGAATCCAGGCGGCCCGGTAACCCAGCTCGTCTGCCAGTTTAATGCGGGCGGTGTGCTGGCTCATGTCCGGTACACCGAACGGGCGGCCTTCTACTAGCCGTTTGGCCTGTCCGCTGGCCGACCAGTCGTTGTCCAGCGGAAGCTCCAGACCAATAGAAAAATCCTGTTGTGCCAGTTTATCAAACGCCATAAATCACCTGTTTCAGTCAATTGTTTTACTGTGTGTATGATGGCGTGTGACCGGGGCTGACAGAACCGTCAAAACAATGAAAAGACTTTTGCGATTTGCGATATAAACCTGCTCAGAGATTGATTCTTACAGCGTGACTCTCTAGGCTGGGAAAAAAGCGGGCAGTGGGCTTTGCTATGAGTTATCAGGCTGGTTATGAATCTGGAACACCTCAACTTGTTTGTACGTATCGCTGCCTTGCAGAATATCAGCCAGGCCGGTGCCGACCTGGGGCTGTCTGCGGCGGTGGCCAGTGCCCAGCTACAAAAGCTGGAGTCCACACTGGGAGTCCGGCTGCTCCATCGCAGTACCCGCAATGTGACATTAAGCGAAGAGGGTGAGGCATTTCTGCCTCATGCCAAAGAGGTCCTGGCCAGTGCTGAAGCGGCCAGAGCAGCGGTGGGCGCGGGCAGCTCTGCACCTTCAGGCACATTGCGTATGACAGCCTCGGCCGCATTTGGCCGACAACACCTGATCCCGGCTATCGCCAGCTTTATGGAAAAGTTTGAACAGGTGGAAGTGGACTTGCGCCTGTCAGACACCATTGTTGATCTGGTTGAGGGTGGGTTTGACCTGGCCTTGCGAAATGCACCGCTGAAAGACTCCAGTCTGGTGGCCCGGCGTCTGGCCCGGGACAGGCGCATTATCTGTGCATCGCCGGATTATCTGCAAAAATACGGTACCCCCGACCATCCACAGGAATTAACCCGGCACTACAGTGTAAGTCTGCATACGGTGGACTGCTGGAAATTTATCACTCCGGACGGCCCTTTACAGGTGCACCCGCTTACCCGGTTTCGTACCGATAACGGTGAGGCCATGCGTGATGCCTGCTGCGCCGGGCTGGGCGTGACCATTAATTCTACCTGGAATTGTTATCAGCACCTGCGCGACGGGCGTCTGGTAGAGGTTCTGGCTGATTACCCGCTAGAGCACGAAGCCGGCGTGTGGGCGGTATATCCCACCTCTCGGTTGTTAGCGCCTAAAGTCAGGGCAATGATTGATCATCTGCTGGCCTGGTTCGGGGATACGCCCTACTGGGACCAGTCAAAGTAATTTATACCCTGCTGCCACCCACCCAGTGGTCCAGCAGGTTTAGCTGCTCATCCAGATGCAAAAAGCTGGCATAGCTACCCGGGGCCAGCTGCCCTGCCTGCTGGTGGCCTAAATAAGCTGCCGGAGTAGAGGTGGCCATTTGCAGTGTGTCGGTCAGCGAAAAGCCAAGGTCAAAATGGGTGTTACGCACCGCCTCAATCATGGTAAGCACCGAGCCTGCCAGCGTGCCATCATCCAACCTTAAGGTGTCTTTATCGCGCACTACTTTTGTGCCCTGATAAAAAAAGTGGTCAATATCGCTGGCAGCCGGAGCCATGGCATCGGTTACCAGACACATCCGCTGCGCCCCCTTGGCCCGGATTGCCAGCGTGGCGCTGGCCGGATGAACGTGGTGGTGATCCACAATCAGTCCGGCGTAGGTGTGTTGGTGATATAGCGCTGCGCCAACCACACCCGGTGCCCGGCTGGTCATGGCTGACATCGCATTGTACAGGTGCGTCACGCCCCGGGCGCCGGCGGCAAAAGCCTCGCTGGCCTGCTCAAAGGTGGCGTCGGTATGGCCCAGATTCACAATCACTCCTGCCTGGGTTAATGCGCTGATTTGTGCTGTGGTGACCATTTCCGGGGCCAGCGTCACAATCACCTGACCCAACGCCGGATCGCAGAACAGGGCTATTTCAGCTTCGCTGAGCGGGCGGATATGGGCCTGGCTGTGCATACCTTTTTTGGCCGCACTTAAATGCGGGCCTTCAAAATGCACGCCCAGAAACACATGAGGCGCGGTTTGTCTGACAGCGGCAATTTGCTGAGCAGCCTGACTCATCACCGTAATATCGTCGGTAATCACCGTGGGCATCAGGCTGGCGGTGCCGGTAGTGGCATGAGCGCTGGCCATCTGCATAAGACACGCTGTGGTGGGCGTGTGATTAAACTGCACACCGCCCCCGCCATTAACCTGAATATCGATAAACCCAGGGCACACAATGCCATCTAACACATAGGCATCAGAAGCCTCTGCATTGGGCGTAAGCCGGGTGATGGTGGTGTGACTTACCTCAATCAGTACATCGCTAAGCCATTGATGACCGGTAAACAAACGCCGGGCAAAAAAAGTCTGGGAAGCCGCCTGTGACATAAAACCTCGCAAATAAAATAAATTACCACTGATGGCGCCGGGCTAGGGTACAGGCACCGGCTGCCGGGCCGTGAAGCACATCCGACAACTGCCCCTGCAAGTCTTTATCCAGCCACTGCGACCATACCCCAGCTAGCCCGCCCAGCATACTTATACGCACCGGATGCAGCGACAACAGTTTACGGATCAGCCGGTTAAGATAATCAGCCCCCTGGCGCATAATGGCCATGGCATCCTCGTCGCCCTGCTGAGCCAGGGTAATGACCACCGGCGCCAGCTGAGCAAACTGGGCGGAGCGGTAATGCAGGGCGCTGCCCACAATATCGGCAGTGGTGTGCTGCCCCAGTGTCTGACACAGATGATGAGCCAGATTATGCGCACTGTTCAGGCCATCCAGCGCTTCCAGAGCGCAGCTGAGTGCGCGCTGGCCCAGCCAGGCGCCGGAGGCGGCATCACCGAGCTGAAAACCATGCCCACCCAGAATGGTGTGCTGGCCCTGGTGACTGATAAAAGCAGAGCTGCCGGTACCGGTGATCACAATTGCCCCCTCTTCACTGCCATGCGCGCCCACACAGGCGGTATGCAGGTCGGTGGTGACCATAAAACGGCTGACCGGTAACTGCCAGGAAGTGGTGCGCTGATGATAGGCCGGAATACTGACCCCGGCCAGTCCCAGCACCGCCGGAATATCCGCCAGTTGGGCGTCAGTCAGCCCGGCTATCTGCTGAATTTCACGACACGCCAGCGTCACAGAATCGAGCGCCTGTGCTGCGTCCTGAGCCGGGTTTGCCGGTCCGCTGATTGCCTCAGCAATTAGTTCGCCATGGTGTGTTTCCAGCCGGGCAAGGCACTTAGTGCCGCCGCCATCAATTCCCAGTACGTAGTGAGCGTCTGCTGCCATAACCATTCATTGTGATAAAAGAAACCAGGTTTTAGTTTACCTGTCATCAGGGCAAAACCCTACTGCTGTAAATGCATGATAAATTTAACCCAAAGTAGCATTAACATCTGTTTTACCTATGCTACTTTTAAATCATCAGCAGGTTGTAAGGTGGTCAGTATGGCAACAAAAGTCAGTCAGTCACGTCATGCAGCGTCCGGCACTCGCCGTCTCCGGCAGTTTTTAGGCAATGGTAACTTTTATTTTGCTGTGGCCGGTGTGGGCGCACTGATGTACATCGAGGTATTTCTTCGCTACTAGTGTTTATCCTGCGACCGGTTTTCCGGTCTCTTCAGCCAGCAGTTGCCGGTAAAGCGATTGCTGGCTTTTTAGTTTGTCCCGGCTGGCCCTTCCGTAACTCAGCAGATTACGATGACTGGTAAACGCCATATTCAGCATAACCCGGCGCTCGTTACCCCGGGATCGCTTGTGAAACACTTCCACATTTTCAAAAAACAGCGTACCGGCCGGCCCGGTGATCGGCGTTTGTTGACCGCTAAAGCGCTGCTCCGCCTCGTTATCTGTAATGATGCCTTTAATAATATCCCGTACACCGATGGCGTTATGGCTGCCTGCCAGAGCAATGTGATACGAGCTGTCAGATGTTACATCGGTCAGATACACAAAGACATTCATCGACTGCCAGCCCGCATAGTCAAAGTGGTAGTGGTTCTGGTCTAAAACCGGCAGGTCCTGCTCACAGCGGGTCACAAAAATTGAAGACTCGATAAGCACCGGCTCGCAGCCAAAATAGGTTCGCAGTACATTTTGTATTGCCGGGTCCCCGGCAATAGCGCTGACCGCAGACAGACTCTGGTGAGTTTGGTGATATTCTTCTGGCGGCAGCTGGTTAGTCAGCCGGGTTAGCGGCTCCAGGGTGGCCTGACTGATCACGCCGGCAGGATACACCCCCTTGTCATGCAGGGTGCGAGCTACCTTATAAGGGTTCAGGTGTAAACCGCAGGCTGATGGCGCATGGCTCAGCATGGCCGGGCCCTTGCAGGCGCGAATCAACCGGATAGGCACAATGCGCCATGGCCCGAAGTGCAGTAACTGGCGCAGGATACGAATGATATTATGCAGCCGGGTGCGTCGGGCGGTGCGCCGAAGCTGTTTAAATGCCGGTGTAAATAACCGGTTGGCAAGGTAAGAGGTGCTGACCATAAATGATGTCCTTATCAGTCAGGCCGCGATTTGCTGTCCATGATGCGGCCCTGTTAGATAGGCAGTTTCTTATACTAAAGTATAAATATCCATCAAATGCGATGAGTAACAGCAAATGCCCAGATCAGTCTTTGCTGGGGGAGAATTTTTGTAACTTGCGCTGTAAAGTACGCCGGTGCATACCCAGCGCTTTGGCGGTAGCCGAGATATTGCCCTGATGGGCCAGCAAAACCCGCTGAATATGTTCCCACTCGGCCTGCGCCGGGGTCATAGGACGGGGGGAGTTTGTCGCTTCTGGCTCTACCCGGTGTTCACCCAGCATAACCAGCAGCTCGTTAAAGCCAACCGGCTTGGCAACATAGTCGGTTGCGCCTTTTTTCAATGCAGCCACCGTAGTGGCAATACTGGCATACCCGGTCATCATGATCAGGTGCTGCGGGCTGAACCGCAAGGCCAGTTCACTGACATAGTCCAGCCCCAGCTCGTCATCTTCGAGCATCATGTCCAACAATATGCCATCCGCCTTTGGTGTATCACATCGCAGCGCGGTGCTAGCACTGCTGAAACACTGCACACAGAATAGGCCGGTTTGGGTAAAGCGGCGCGCCAGCACGGTGCTCAAACGGGTATCATCATCAATAATCAGCAGAGTTTTCATGCTGCCACCGGTAGCTGGATATGGGTCGTCACAAATCCGTTAGCGTAATACCAGTGCACCTGCCCACCAAACTTTTCAATGGTCGCGTTACTGAGAATGGCCCCGGCGCCGCTGCCTGACTCGCTGTCGACCAGCCGGCTGCCCAAATGCATCAGTGTGCTGGCATGGGCCGGGTCGGCGGCATTAATAAAGGTCAGTTGCCAGCTGTCAGCGCCACAGATCAGGGTAACCTGAACCTGTGGATCGGCGGTTTTGCTTCCTGCTTCACAGGCATTGAGTAAAATCCGGGTCAGGGCAGGCAGCAACGTGCGATCTGCCATAATACACGACCCCTGCTGCTGGTGCTGTGCCGGCCACTGTATCAGCGCCTCAGGCCGGGCCAGTGCCATAATATGGCGCAGTGACCGGACAACCTCCTTTGGCGTGAACCGGGTGGTTCTGGCTTCGCGAACATCATCTGCCACATCACGCCACTGTATCAGCATATGTTCAAGACGATGAAACTGCTCTTCCAGTTCAGGTAACACCGCCGCTTCAGAGGTTTCCTGCGCTTCTTCAAGTAACAGCCGAATAGTTTGCACCGGCGAGGCGGCATCGTGGGTAAGCTGGGCAGCCGCGGTGCCGATGGCCAGCAGTTGCTCATCCCGTAACTGCCGCTCGCGCAGAGTATGCAGCGCAGCATTCTGGCGGCTCAGCTGTAAACGAAAGTAGGCCACGACCGCGGCAATAAGCACAGATGTCAGCACAAAACCGATGATCATACTGTGGGCGTGCGCGGCCATTTCCATGTTATGTGCATGCAGGCGTGGCAGGTAAAGCTGGGTCAGCTGACCGGCGATACTGGCGATGACCACGGCCAGTGCCCAGGTGACCGGTAACAGCATCAGTCCAATAACCAGCGGCACCAGTAGTACCATGCTAAATGGATTGGTAGCCGCGCCGTTAAGTGCAATCACCGTGTTAAGCAGGGTGATTTCAAGTAGCAGAAGCAGGCAGGCCAGGCCATGATTCAGCGGGCGCTGGCGCAGCAGATACGTAAACAGTAACAGCAGCATGGGTACAGGAGTAAAGTACGAGAGTTAACGTACTTTACTAAAAGCGGTAGGTAACACCAACATTGAATGAGCGTCCCGGACCATCAAGCTGAGCAAAACCATTGGCCGGGTCGCGGCGAAAATCGGCCACGCTGACACCAGCCAGCGGCAGCTGATAGGTTTTATCGGTAAGATTATTGACCGCCAGTTCAACCGACCAGCTGGCCCAGTCGTATCGGGTCGACAGGCCGAGCAGCGCATAACTGGCTGTCCTGTTTTCAAGCCGGCGCGGGTCTACCTCGTCTTTTTCTCCCACCCACTGCCACTGCAGACTGGACTCCCAGTTATCCCAGGTATGAGACAGTGTCAGTGTGTTTTGCCAGGGCACAATCTGATACAAGGATTCATCTGTGTCATTGCGTTCGCCGTCCTGCCAGCTCAGGTTATTACTAAGCTGCCAGCGGCCGGTATTATTGTCTGCCAGTAGCACAACGCCTTTGATGGTAACGCCCATCAACGTGGCATCCAGATTGGTAAACCGCAGCTGATTACGTACACCATCGGGCTGCGCTGAGCGCACAAACTGCCCAATCGGCTGGCCATCAATATAATCTGATACGCGGGTGTACCATGCATCCACAGTCAGGGCGCGGTCGCGCTGTTCCAGCCGGTAGCTGACCGAGGCGGTATGCGCAGTTTCAGGCTTAAGGTTTATATTACCTACATAGGCATTGCCGTCGTTAAACCAGCCAATCATCGAGCTGGACATCATGCCCTGTCCCCAGGTGTAGCGTTCGTACAGGTTAGGAGCCCGGTTCTTGAGGGCAACGCCCAGCGTCAGGCTTTGCTCATCGTCAATACGGCGGGTGGCCAGCAGAGTCACATCAACAAGCGTATCGCTTTGGTCGCGATCTGCGGCATTAAAGTTCTGCGCTGCCAGCGCATCGGCATTAGCCATCATCATGTCCGGCATACTCATGCTGTTGTACGGCTGAACTTCGCCGGCCTGAGTGCTGACCTGCTCAACCCGCATGCCGGCACTGTAGTGCCAGCCTTCTGAAGGCTGCTGCGACCACTGTGCATAAATAGCAGTGCGTTGACGTCGCCCGTCATTAATATTCACATAGTTATCCGGACCCATCATCATGGACCCGGCAACGGCTGGCCAGTAGTCATTGAGTTTATTCAGGTAAAACTCCTGGCCAATTTTCAGTGTGTCCTCCCCCTCAAGGGCAAGACTCCAGGCCAGTTTGGCAGTCAAATCCTGAGAGTCGGTCAGCATCGGCATGGCGCCAGGCTTCTCGTCGGTAAAAAAGCCCATTTCATGTTTTACGTTACGCAGGCTAAGCAGTCCGTTGAAGGTCACGCTGTCAAACTGCTGCTGATAATCTGCCGTAATAGCGTTGGTGCGATTATCCACCATATCCATGTACTGGCCGGGAAACCCCTGATAAGGCACCGACTGGTGAGAATACTTAACGGTAGCCAGGCGATCTGCGTCCTGATAGCCGAGCGTTAGTGCGTGATTTTCAGCTTTATACAAGGTATCCAGCACCCGTTCGCCATCGCCATTATCGTAACTGTCGGCTTTTTCAATATTCCCGCTATAGCCTGCAAACCAGTGTTTGCTGGCTGCCTGTCCATTAAGATGATAGACCTGCGCATGGTTCACGCTGCGGTACTGAAAACCGGCACTGCCGCCGCCCCAGCTTAACGTATCGTTAGTAGTAAATGCTGGTGCCTGCGTATCGATACTGACCACACCGGCAATATTGTCACCTCCCTCACTGACTTTAGAGACCGCCGGCATGACCTGTATCTGACTGACCTGGGTAGCGGCAATGTAAGACAATGGTGGGTTCATCTGATTACCACAGGCGGCAGTAACCGGCACGCCGTCAGCCAGTACCTGGATACGATCGCCCATCATGCCGTTTAACACCGGCAGGGCTGACAAGCCGCCGCCTCCGGCGCTGTTTATATTGTGTTGTGCCAGCTGGTCTTTCAGCTCACCAGTCAGGTGCAGCTGAGAGTGATGACCGGTAATTTCGATGGTTTCCAGTTCCTGTGCGAACACCGGGGCGCTTAAAGCGGTGGCAACAGACAAACAAACAAATGCAATAGAATATGGAAGAGGTAAAGACACGCAAATAATCCGTTGAGCAAAATCGCGTGTAGTGTAGGGTTTTAACCAATAAACCAGAATGCGACAAATTGTCGCACGCTGGTGGTTTGAGGTAAGGGGGCCGGTAGTTGGCTATGATCAGAGCGGGTCAGGCCGCTAGCTGCAACAGCTGCCGGATGCTGTCTGGCCGCTGCTTAGTCTGGCACTGAGCTTTTGCCAGCCAATACGAATTATCAGGGCGCCCAGAATCACTGCACACAACGCGTAAATGGCTTCTGTGGTGCCGCCATGCAGGTGCTGACCACCGGCAGTGATAATCAGTGACTGCCAGCCAAACGCATCTACCGCCCAGTTCAGCAAATACCCCAGGCTAATCGCGGCGGAAGTTACGCTAAACACATACAGGGCAAGGGTGCGTTTACCCATTTCCTGCATGATCATGCCCATGGTAGACACATTGGTAGCCGGGCCGGCCAGCAAAAACACCAGCACTGCACCGGGGGAGAGGCCCGCAGCCAGAAACCCGACGGCAATCGGCGTAGAAGCCGTGGCACAGATATACATAGGTACACCGATAAACGCCATCACCAGCATTGCCATCAGGCCATCCCCCCACTGGGTTAAAAAGTCTGTGGGCACCCAGGTCTGAATGGCTGCCGCCAGCGCCAGACCTACCAGTAACCATACCGCAATATCTTCAAGCAGCTGGCCGGAGGCAAACTTCCACATGGCCGCTATTTTTCCGGGTTTGGCAGCCGTCTCGTGACTGTGCTCCTGTTCTTTGGAACCACAACAGGATGCTTGTGTCTGTGGTGCAGGCTCGCTGCAGCAGCTGTCTTTCGCTGGCGCAGGAGCAGGTGTTTCACTGCAACAGGAGGTCACCTGCTGCGAGGCTGCTTCTGCCTTTGCCATCTCACTATGGCAACTAGCCTGAACCTCGGCATCAGCGGGCGTAGGCTGAGTCGCAGGCCCATCTTCACGGGTGAATAGCTTCACCATGATTCCGGCATACAGCGCACTGAAAATGGCTGCAACCGGGCGTACTATGGCGTACAGCGGACCCAGCAAGGCGTAGGACACAGAGACCGAGTCTACGCCGGTTTCCGGTGTAGAGACCAGAAACGACACTGTAGCAGGCTTAGACGCACCGCTACGGCGCAGGCCAACCGCTGCAGGAATAACCCCGCAGGAGCATAACGGCAGGGGCGCACCAATTACCGCAGCTTTGCTGATAGCACTCACACTATTGCTGCCCATATGGCGTTGCAACAGGCTCACCGGCACCAGTTCATGCATGACCGCGGCGACCAGTAAGCCCAGCAACAGCCAGGGCGCTGATTCTAAAAACAGGGCGAGAAAATTTTCCAGTAACAACATCAGGTCATTCATAACGGTTTGTCTGACTCCAGCAGTTGAAGAATAGAGCAGTGGCCGGCACTTTCTGGCCCGCCGCTACATGCTGCGTGCAACTCAATCAGTGAACGGTGAATACGTTGCAGTTCAGCCAGCTTCTGGCTGACCTTGTCAATTTTCACCTGGGTGCGGGCTTTCACTTCCTCGCAGGTGTGATCATCCGGATGGGTTTTCAAATCCAGCAGTTCGGCAATCTCCTCAAGGGTAAAGCCCACCTGCTTGGCGCGCTGAATAAAACTCAGCCGGGTCAGATCTTCTTCGCTAAATAACCGGTAGCCACTGGCCGAACGCCGGGTCGCATTGAGCAGCCCCTTGCTTTCATAAAAGCGGATGGTGTCTACCGACACACCAGCCCGGGTGGCCAGTTCACCAATTTTTAAATGTGCTGATTCTTTCATCATGCTGCCAAGTATAAACTCTGGAGTTAACTCCAGAGTCAAGCATAAATAGTATCCTGACTCAATGAATATCAGATGGGGCGAGTGTAGCCCGGCAACCGGTGCCGGGCTAATGGCATTAAGCGATTACCATGATGGTATAGGCAGGCAGGGACAGCGGATTTTCAAGGCTGATGTTAGCAGTGTCAGTCAGCCCGTCCTGCCACGCAAACAGACATGTCGGATTCTCAGGTAAGCCTTCCACGGTATAGTCTTCCAGCGAGGTTCCGGATAAATTCATGATGACCCGGATATCCTGATGATGCTCATCATTGTGACGCAGGTAGCCGATGACCCGGTTTTTGCTGTCGTGATGAAACACACTAAAGCCATCGCCGGTCAGACCGGCTGCATTGTCACCGGCATTGGTACGCAGGGCCACCAGCTGACTGAAAGCGGTATAAAAATCACTGAACGTTTCCTTACGCGACCAGTCCAGCGGGTCGGTGTCGGTAAACCAGCCGGGCTGCATTAGTGCCTGACCCTGAAATAACATCGGCAGGCCCCGGGCACTGAGTACCAAAGCCGCAGCCAGCATGGCCTTGTTACGGGCAAAATAGTCTTCATCTACATTGCCCGGCGCCACTTCTTCTACCAGCCGCGCTTTGCCGTTGGCCACTTCATCATGGCTTTCGGTATAAATAACGCGGGTCAGTGCACAGCCATTGTACTGGTGCTCCAGGGCGTTGATCAGGGTCTGGGTATCAATGTGGGCATCATCACTTTGCTCCAGCAACTCACGCACCGGATGCACAAAAGCCGCATCCCACTGCGCGGTAAAACCACAGCCATTGTCATTGGGCGAGGCAGTAATGAAATCATGCTGATGCATGTCTTCGGCGATGATCATGGCCTGCGGAAAGTCACTGCGGATCTGGCCGTTAATGGCCTGCAGCAAGGTGTAGGCTTCATCAATGGTATCGCTGCCATCATCCACTGCCGACACAGTACGCATATAAGGCACCATATCCATGCGAAGCCCATCGGCTTTAAATTCACTAAGCCACATCAGGGCGTTGTCGCGCAGATAATCGCGCACTTCCTGACGTCCATAATCGGGCCGGGTATCACCCCAGGGGGTGTTACTGCGCTCATCATTATAAAAATAAATGCCGCCCTTATCGTTTTCATGCCAGCCATCAAACTGCCACAGGTCCAGATCGCCGGGCCCGAAGTGGTTGTACACCACATCCATAATTACCCCGATACCGCGCTGGTGGGCTGCATCAATAAACCGCTTAAGTCCGTTCGGGCCGCCGTAGGCTTCTTCTACGGCAAACGGGTGCGCCGGGTTATAGCCCCAGCTGATATCACCGGCAAACTCAAACACCGGCATCACCTCCACCACATTGATGCCCAGCGCTTTAAGGTCGTCCAGGCGACCAATGGCATCATCAAAGGTACCGTGCTGTTCGGCATCACTACGGGCAAACGTGCCAATGTGCATCTCGTAAATAACCCGTTGCTCAGGGGCTGGCAGCGTATAATCATTCACCTGCCAGTCGAAATCATCCTGATAAATAATACTGTTGCCCACCGAATTGGTCAGTCGGCGTGCCCGGGGATCGTTTTTTTCCAGCGTCTCGCCACTCGCAGTTCCGATAACAAATTTGTATTGCTGAGTGTTGGTGGCCTGTTTGCACACACACCACCAGATACCGCCCTCTGCGAGGGTCATTGACTCAGGTTGCCACTGATTAAAATCGCCGGTCAGAGCTACCGACTTAGCGTTAGGGGCCCAAACTGCAAACTGAAATCCTTCATCCAGTGCACAGGTACCCAGAATGCCATTAAATGCTGCCATGTGTTGTTTCTCCTAACCCTGTGAAATGCTGTGATGATTCATTCATCCAGGCAGGGTATAGGCAGATAGCAAAGACGATGCCCGGTAGCGATGTCACGTATTACAAGGGGTGGCGGGCAGATACTGCCGGCAGGTAAAATCCGGGTGAGAAGAATGGCATTAAAATGTAGAAGAAATTACACACTGCCGGTCATGAACACGGTTCATTAAGGCAGTGTGAGAAGGAAGCTAAACCGCTTTGCCGATGACGGTTTTTTCCTTAGTTTGCTTGCTGTGTTTTAACGCCTCGTTCATTTTACTGAACGCGTAGACCGCCGGCGACTCTACAGTGAGCTGTTCGCTGATTACTTCCCCTAACAGGGCTTCACCTTCTTGCATCAGGGTGGTCCAGTCATCGCTGTCGCCATACTGATGCAGCGCGCCCAGCGCCACTTCATGATAAGAAATGGTGCGGGTAAAGGCCTCATCAACAGGCTGTTCAATACGGCCCTGCACACACACAATATGACCATTGGCTTTAAGCAGCGGCACCAGCCCTGCTGCATGCTCAGGTCCTACGGCGTCAATCACGCCGTAATATTGCTGTGGCAGATTGTCGGTGAAGCGATGGACCTCGGTAATGCCCAGGGCGCAGGCTTCATCCTGATTCAGGCTGCCTGATAATGCATGAACCTCAAAGCCGGCTTTGTTTAACAGCTGAACAGACAGCTTGTTAACCGAGCCCAAGCCGGCCACCAGGACCAGCGCGCCCCGGCTAACCGGAATTTTACTTACTGCCTGCCAGGCAGTCAGCATCGGGCAGGGCAGGGCCGCCGCCAGATCAAATGGCAGCGCATCAGGCAACTGCATGACCCGGTTGGCTTTAAGTACCGTGTAGGTGGCGTAGCTGCCGTCCAGCTGCAGGCTATTGTGATAAGCCACCCGGCGTCCGGCCATGCTGCTGTCAACCCCACTACCTACGCCCACCACAATACCGGCGCCATCCACTCCCGGAATCTGGCCAACAGGCCAGTCGAGCGGGTTGCCTTCAATAAACTTCCAGTCGACCGGGTTAATACCGCTGGCCTGGTTGTCGATCAGAATTTCGTCATCAGCCAGCGCCGGCAACGTGATGTTGCCAAGCGTCAGAGGCTGGTCAGCCCCGGCAAATTGCCAGGCCTGCATAGTTTGCTGTTGCATATTACACATCCCATTCTGGAGAAAAATCAGGCGCCGCCTGACGATCCCCACAGTTAAGGGCATCAATGCGGGCAATCTCATCATCGGTCAGGCTGATGTTGGCGCCGTTTAAGTTGGTTTGCAGGTTTTTACGCTTGGTTGATGAAGGGATCGTGGCCATACCGTGGGCCAGCTCCCAGGCAATCACTACCTCAGCGGCGCTTACACCCTTATCTTTTGCAATGGCGCGGATAGTCTCATCTTTTAATACTTTGCCCACGGCAAACGGCATGTAACCGGTAATATGAATACCCTGTTCTGCGGCAAACTGACGCAAAGTGGTGTTAGTCAAGTACGGATGCACCTCAACCTGATTGGTAAAGATTTCTGATGCGCCCAGAATATCGATCGCTTCTTTTAACTGGGCAACAGTAAAGTTAGATACACCAATTTCGCGGGTCAGGCCCTGAGTCTTGACGTTGGCCATCTCACTCAGGTATTCCTGCATTGGTTCACCGTTGGCCGGTGACGGCCAGTGCACCAGCAGTAGATCAACATAGTCCAGTTGCAGCTTTTGCAGGCTTTCTTTGACGCTGTCCAGCAGCGCCGCGTTGTTCAGTTTGTCGTTCCATACCTTTGTGGTGACAAACAGTTCTGCGCGGGCAATCCCGCTATCGGCAATCGCCTGGCCGACTTCGGCTTCGTTGCCATAGATCTGCGCGGTATCGATATGACGGTAACCTTCTTCCAGTGCCATTTTCACTGAGTCATATGCAACATCACCTTCCAGGCGAAACGTACCCATACCAAGTTGTGGCATTGTCTGTTGTGGAGTCATCATCAATTCCTTCATGTATTCAGTTGTGTCTGTGCACAAACGTGGTTACAAATTAAAAATAGCCAAGTACTGTGCGGTAACTGGCCGGCTTTTGCCGTTCAGCTACGCGCTCAGCCAGGCTGTATAATTGCTTAGGCAATAGCCGCTTCCGACCGCTTGTCCAGAGCACCGGAGTAGCGGGTGGCAGCCAGTGCCAGCAGGGCAATACCCGCACCAATCCAGGCGGTGTCCTGTAGTGACATGTCCTCAACCACAAAGCCACCAATCACTGAGCCCACCGTAATACCAATGTTAAAGGCAGCGATGTTCAGGCCAGAGGCTACGTCCACGGCGTTCGGGGTGTACTTTTCAGCCAGCTGTACCACATACACCTGCAAACCGGGCACATTGCCAAAGGCGAAGGCGCCCCATACCAGTACCGTAATAACCGCGGCAATCTTGATGCTCATGGTGAATGTAAAGGCCAGCAGTATCAGGGTTAATCCACTGAAAATAATCGTCAGCGCTTTGATAGGACCGTGTTTATCGGCCAGCTTACCGCCCCAGATATTCCCCACGGCTACGGAGACACCGTAAACCAGCATGATCAGTGCGGTAACCGAGGTGGCAAAGCCGGTTTCATTTTCCAGAATCGGCGCCAGATAGGTAAACGCGGTAAAGGTGCCGCCGTAACCCAGTGCCGTCATCAGATAAACCAGTAGTAAACGGGGTTGTACCAATACCTGCAGCTGTTCAGATAACGTCGATGGCTTGGCCTGTTTAAGGTTAGATGGCACCAGCAGTGCACTACCGATTAGCGCCAGCAGACCTAAACCTGATACCACCACAAACGTGGCACGCCAGCCAAAGTTCTGACCAATCCAGGTGCCCAGCGGTACGCCGGTTACCAGCGCAACGGTCAGACCGGTAAACATAATGGCAATGGCACTGGCTTCTTTTTCTTTGGCAACCAGGCCAGTGGCAATGGTAGAGCCAATAGAAAAGAACACACCGTGAGCCAGGCCGGTCAGCAGACGGGCAACAATCAGGCTTTCATAGCCAGGAGCCTGCCAGGCCAGCAGGTTACCAGCCACAAACAGGGTCATCAGAGTTAACAGAACATGTTTGCGATTCCAGCGGCCGGTCAGGGCGGTCAGTACCGGCGCGCCCACCGCAACTCCAACCGCATACAGGCTTACCAGTAAGCCGGCCGAGGGCAGGGATACGCCCAGATCAGTAGCAATAGTAGGAACAAGTCCTACAATAACAAACTCAGTGGTGCCGATGGCAAAGGCACTGAGCGTTAGTGCAAATAACGCAATAGGCATAACAAATTTCCTCATCGAAGTTGATGCGCGAATAATGCCCACAGTTATCGTTGCTAAAAACAGCAATAGTGACAAAATACTTTTGTCGAAAAAGAAAAGGTAAAGCGAATGAGTGTGCTGGCGAAAACCGAAGATCTGGAAGCGTTTATCAGCGTGGTGGATACCGGAAGCTTTTCTGCGGCGGCCAACTTAATGGACTATCAGGTCGCCCGGGTGTCACGGTCTGTGTCAAGGCTGGAGGCCGCCTTAAACTGTACATTACTGAACCGCACTACCCGCCGGCTGGAACTGACCGAGGAAGGGCAGTTATTCATTCAGTATGCCCGCGAAGGGCTTAACACGCTGGAAAAAGGCGAAGAAGCGCTCAGGCTGCTGAAAAACCGGCCGGCAGGACGGCTGCGCATTGATGCGGCCAGTCCGTTTGTATTTCATCAGCTCACTGAGCACATCAGCCAGTTTACCCAGGCCTACCCGGATATTACGCTGGATTTAACCTCGCACGACAGCATCATTGACCTGCTGGAGTACAAAACGGATATCGCTATTCGTATCGGCGATATGGAAGACTCCAACCTGCATGCGCGCACGCTGGGGCGCAGCAAACTGCATCTGGTAGCCGCCCCGGACTATCTGGAACGCGCCCCCGAACTGCCTGACATCAACGCCTTGCAGCATCATCGCCTGATTGGGTTTACCGATGCGCCAAAGCTGAACCACTGGCCGCTGGGAACACCAGCAAAACTGCATTTTGCAATCACCGCCAGCAGTGGTGAAACAGTGCGTCAGCTGGCGGTTGCCGGGCAGGGGATCGCTCTGTTATCCAACTTTATGTGCAGGGCCGATATTGACAGTGGCAGGCTGGTAGAGGTGCTGCCCGGTGCGGTAAACAGCCCTAACCGGCGAGAGGCAGTCAATGCCGTGTACTACAGAAATAGTGCCGTATCGTCGCGGATTATGGCGTTTCTTGATTTTATTCAGCCACGCCTGAAGCTGTAACTGAGCTTGAACTAATCAGGCAGGGTAGACACTGTCCATACTCTCAGATATGATAATCCATATATGTGAAATTTCATATCTGAGGATTTATGTCACCACTCGCGTTTTATAAATGCCTGGCCGACGACACCAGGCTGAAAGCTCTCTTGCTGCTGGTCAGCCACAGCGAACTGTGTGTCTGTGACTTCACCGATGCCCTACAACTTAGTCAGCCCAAAATTTCCCGCCACCTGGCCGATTTGCGCAAATGCGATCTGGTGCTGGGCGAACGGCGGGGAAAATGGGTGTATTACCAGCTGCATCCGGCCCTGCCTGACTGGGCCCGGCAGGTGCTTACGCTGACCCACGACAACAATCCTGACTATCTTACCGAGGCGCAGAGCAATCTGGCTGCTGCCTCTTGTGCTACCTGTTAAGTATGAGGCTGTTATGAAAATCCTGTTTATTTGTACCCACAACCGGTGTCGCAGCATTTTAAGCGAAGCCATTATTAACCAGCGTTGTCACGGGCTGGTAGAAGCACGTTCGGCCGGTAGCGCGCCGGCCGGTGAAGTACACCCGGCGACGCTGCAATACCTGGCCGAAGCTGGTTATGCCACTGATGGCTTACAAAGCCAGAGCTGGGATGACTTTGAAAACTTTCAGCCACAAATGGTGGTGACTGTGTGTGATGCGGCGGCCGGTGAAGCCTGCCCATTGTATTTTTCGCGCACGCTGAAGGTTCACTGGGGCCTGCAGGACCCGTCCAAAATTGAGGACGAAGGAGCCCGGGCAGAGGCCTTTGCTCAGGTGATAGCAACCATCGAAGAGCGTGCTGATGCGCTTAAACGACTGGCTGAAGCAGGAATGGAAGGCGATGCACTGCGGGTGGCCATGCGCGAGCTAGGCGCACAGTAGCTTCTCAGCAGATTTACACTTAGTTATTTTCAGGACATATTGTTATGGGTTTTTTTGAGCGCTACCTATCCCTGTGGGTTGCGATTTGTATTGTAGTGGGTGTGGCGGCAGGTAGCCTGGCACCCGATGCTTTTGCTGCTATTGCCAGCCTTGAAGTGGCGCATGTCAACCTGGTGGTGGCGGTGCTTATCTGGCTGATGATTTACCCGATCATGATTCAGGTGGATTTCAGCGCGTTAAAGGATGTGGGTAAAAAGCCCAAAGGTCTGGCGTTGACCCTGATGATTAACTGGCTTATCAAGCCATTTTCTATGGCGCTGCTGGGCTGGTTGTTTTTCAAAGGTATTTTTGCCCCCTGGGTCGACCCGCAAACCGCCACAGAATACATCGCCGGTATGATTCTGCTGGGTGTCGCGCCCTGTACCGCGATGGTATTTATCTGGAGTCAGCTGACTAAAGGAGATGCCAATTACACACTGGTGCAGGTGTCGGTTAACGATGTCATTATGATCTTTGCGTTTGCTCCGCTGGCGGGCTTGCTGCTGGGTGTTTCTGATATTACGGTGCCATGGGATACTTTGATGTTATCAGTGGTGCTGTATGTGATTTTGCCGCTGGTCGCCGGGTATGTCACCCGTAAAAGCCTGCTTAAAAAAGGCCCTGCGGCGGTTGAGCGGGTTGTGAACTGGTTTAAGCCTTTTTCGATGATTGGACTGCTGGCGACCCTGGTTTTACTGTTCAGCTTTCAGGCCACCACCATTTTGGAAAAACCGCAAAGTATTGTGCTTATCGCCATCCCGCTGCTGATTCAGACCTATGGTATTTTTGCTATTGCCTATTGGCTGGCCAAGCGCATGAAACTACCGCATAACGTAGCTGCGCCAGCGTGTATGATCGGCACCTCAAATTTCTTTGAACTGGCTGTGGCGGTAGCCATTTCGCTGTTCGGCCTGCACTCAGGTGCGGCGCTGGCCACCGTGGTTGGGGTGCTGGTAGAAGTACCGGTCATGTTGTCTCTGGTATGGTTTGCCAACCGCACCCGTCACTGGTTCGACTAATAGCCCCGGGGCCGCAGTTTGCCCCGGCGCCAGAATGAAGCGCCCTCGTAGGGGGCTTCATCTTCTACTTCAAAGGTTTTATCGGCAATGATTCTGCCGTCCAGCTCCAGCGTCATTCGCCACGGCCCGGTTTTATTGCTGAGTGGTTCCCACAGCGTATCGCCAAGATAAAAGTCCCAGTCGTTATTACCCACGTATTCCTCGCCTTCAAAAGGCGGCATAACCTCACCATGCTCATCAGGAATATCCGGATGATAAATACAGTAAATCAGGCGGGCATTTTTGGCCCGTTTAATATTGACGATGTAGCCGAACTCAATGCCCAGCTCGGCCGGAATCTGAGTCGTGAATTTGTCAATTTTCGGCAGGCTTTTGGCCTCCGCATCCCAGTTGCGGTAAATTCCGTGGCTGAGCATCTCTACCACTGGCTTATGTTTGGGCACAGGCTGGTTCCGGCAAGAAAAACCGGCATTGTAGCAAAAACGCCGGGCTGGCGAAGCAGCCCGGACGCCATTAATTTACCCAGCGGTCGGTCACTTCAATCACCCGCTTAGCATAGGCAGTGGCGGTATCCAAATCGCCCTGACAAGGCGCTTCATCCACCGATGCATCTGCCGGAGACTGGGCCATCAGTCCGGCAAAGCCACCGATATAATTAACATCATTACGATCAGCATCTTTAGTATTGGCCGGTTTCATGCCCATGTTTGCCCAGATCATACCGTGCTGGGCTGACAACGTGATGAAGTAGTGCATGGTGGAGTGCTTATCCCCATTCATAGAGCCTGAATTGGTAAATCCGCCTGCGACCTTGTTGCGCCATTTATCTTCAAACCAGCGCTTGGATGAAGCGTCGGCAAACTTTTTAAACTGCCAGGACGCCATGCCCATGTAGGTGGGCGAACCAAAAACAATTGCATTGGCCGCATCCAGCGCCGCCCATTGCTCGTCAGTAATATCGCCGTTCTGATCAATCTCAATCAGTGTTGCGCCTACATTGCTGTGGCCGTCCAGCTCAGCGTGGAATGCTTCTGCCAGTTTTTTGGTGTGACCATACCCACTGTGAAACACGGTTGCTATTTTCATAATGACTCCATGATTTAAGTGTCTTGATGGCTACGTTGGGCGGGTCGGTTTGGTGCTGTTTGGGTATCAAAATTTATACTACTTAAGTATTATTTTTACGCTAAAGGCTATACGTTGTGCTATATAAGTTTTGCTCTATGTTTAATCGTGAAATGACTCCAGGCACGGATGCTTGATGCAATGACAGCGGTCCATTGCCTGCCAACCATGGATGAAAAGAAATGAAAATACTCCCCTTTGCCATGACTGCTCTGGCCTTGCTGGTCAGTGGTTGCAGCAGCGATGATGATGCAACTAATCAGGCACCTTCTGTCACACTGCAAAATGCTTATACCGGCCCTGAAAATACCGATGTGACGATTACTGCTGATGCCACCGATACCGATGGCAGCATAGCCGGCTATCAGTGGGAAGTGACCGGTGGCGATGCGCAGATTGTCTCTGGTGAAGACAGTAGCGCGGTCACTCTTTCACTACCCGCGGTCGATGCGGATGCACAGGTGAGTCTGAGCCTGACGGTCAGCGACAATGACGGGGCCAGCGCGACTACCACTACGGTGGTCGATGTACGGCAGGTAGAACCGGTTATTGAAGATATTGATGCAGTGTCAGCGGCCGAAAAAACAACGGTGACCCTGACCGCAGATGCCAGCGTGACCAGCGGTGCTATCAGCACTTATCAATGGACGCAAACCAGCGGTCCGCAGGCGCAGCTATCTGGTGAAGACGCTTCTGCATTAACGATTACCCTGCCTGAGGTCAGTAGCGAGCAGACCGCCACATTCGACGTGACAGCAACTGATGATGATGGTGATGAAGTGACCACCACCGCCAGTGTGACCATTACCCAGACAACCATGTCGCTGGCCATTAGCGGACTGGCCACAGACTCACCTCTGCAAAATGCGGAGATCACCGTGATGCTTAACGGTGAAGATTATATGGATGGCATTGTGACCGATGCGCAGGGTAATTTTACCTTTAATCTTGTTGTAGATGATTCAATGGGCGATGCCTTTGTGTCTATCCGGGCAAAAGGCACGGGTGAGCAGGCCGCGGCAGGACTGATTTCCCTGCTGGCCAGCTTTGACTCACTGGTACAAGACAGCGGGGATGATGGTGAGCTAAGTGGGGAAGATAATCCGGCCACCACGGTGTCTAATATCACGACGGCTAAGTATGCCTTACTGAAAAAAGTAGCCGAAGACGGGCAAAGTGTATTTGATGAAAAGACGGTGGAAACCCTGGGTGAGCAGG
Organism: Salinimonas lutimaris; assembly: GCF_005222225.1. GTDB lineage: Bacteria > Pseudomonadota > Gammaproteobacteria > Enterobacterales > Alteromonadaceae > Alteromonas > Alteromonas lutimaris. The sequence continues at coordinate 3,900,479 of NZ_CP036536.1, read as the reverse complement.
TGAATCCGGCGGAAGTGATTACACTGGCCACTGCGATCAAGGTAGCGATTGATAAAGCCAATTCGGCGCAGACCACATTACCGGATGATGTACCTGATACCCTGGCCCTGATAGAAGATGAAGAAGCTACTCAGGCGTTTGTGGAAGAGGTGAAAGCAACGCCAGAGTTTGCTGATGCGCAGGAAGAAATCTTTGATGACCCCACGCTATTTGCCGCACAGGCAGACTTTGGCGATGAATTTGTATTTTATACTTTGCCTGAAAGCGATCTTCATGCTTATGCAACCGTGATGCACTTTTTTGCTGATGGTAGCGGGCAGGATGAGGTGCCATTTACCTGGATGCAGGACGGCAGTTCGCTGGTACTGACGTATGATGGCTCGGCTTCCAGCTCATTTTACCCCAGTGTAGATGGACAGCAGGTGCTGGCCACGACGGTGCCGGTGAGTAAAACCCTGACTCTGATTAGCCAAAACGGCAATACCCTGGACTTCAAGCAAACGTATACCTACGAGCAACAGTATCCCGAAAACCCGGAGCTGGATACTGAGTCTTATACCGATACCTGGCTGACATCAGTAAAAACCGCCACATCTGCCATTGAGCTGACAGCGCCGGCCACAGTGTATATCGGCATACCAACGGTCAATCGTGATCCTATTGTGCTGCAGGATGATGAGCAGGCACGGGCGGTCAGTCAGTATGAAAAATTTGAGCTGGCCGCCAACGGTTCGGCGCAGGCAATACTCAGCGGACAAACCGTTAACTGGGCGCTGAATGAAGGCGTGCTGACCATCAGCGGGCTGGAACTAAGCGCGCAGGATTCTGCACAGTTTACCGTAAAGCAGGTAGCGCAGCGTAAGGGGGCCGATATATTACATACCGCCCATGTTGATGCGCTGGGACAGCCACTGTATGACTATGACAAGACTGTTTTTGGCTTTCTGGGCACTGTGAGTGCGGCCTGGACAAACGACAATGTGGCGGGCATTTACGGCTACGATACCGTACTGGGTGAGTCGGAGCTGGATAATTTCTGGTTTGAGTTAAAAGACGATGGCCGTGCCTACACGGTATCCACCTTTGATGAAAACAGCGATGGGGTATTGCAGGAGTCTGAAGTGTATGTCACTTCCGGCGGCTGGCTGATTAATGGTGACGGGCACCTGGAAATCACCCGGCTGAGAAATTCCGAGACCAAGAATAGCGATCTTTCCTGCTTTGTGGAGTCAGCTTCCTGTGGGTTATATCATCGCCGCACCTGGGAGTTACTGGCACTAGAGGATGATGTACTGACACTCGCCCATACTCACGATTTCAAGTTATACAGCTTTTACGATTATGAGAACCCGCAGCCGGATATGGTCGATAAAGACATTCGCCTGCTACGAAAAAATATCGACGTGCCGTATGACATCTCGTCTATTATCGGGCAGTAAGTCATAATACAAAAAAAGCCGCGCTGTGATAATTTCATCAGCGCGGCTTTTGCTATTTGTCGCCAGGGATTATTTTGATTTGCCCTGATTGGCCACAGAATCCATCATTTTTTTGATTTCATCTGCATCACCAAGATATTCTTTTTTGATTGGCTTCAGGTTTTCGTCCAGGTCATAAACCAGAGGTACGCCGGTTGGAATGTTCAGCTCCAGTACTTCTTCTTCGCTCATACCGTCCAGATATTTCACAAGCGCACGTAAACTATTCCCGTGTGCGGCAATAACCACACGCTTACCATTTTGAATGCTCGGACGAATAACGTCGTGCCAGTAGGGCAATACACGCTCAATAGTCAGCGCCAGGCTTTCTGCGCGAGGCAGAATTGAGGCATCAACATTGGCGTAACGGCGGTCATGTCCCGGAAAGTGCTCTGAATCATCAGCAACTGCCGGCGGCGGTACATCAAAGCTGCGACGCCAGATTTTGACCTGCTCATCACCGTGTTTTGCTGCCGTTTCTGCTTTATCCAGACCCGTCAGCGCCCCGTAGTGACGCTCGTTCAGACGCCAGTGGCGCTCTACCGGCAGGTAGTGCTGGCCCATTTCTTCAAGTGCCAGATTAAGGGTTTTGATTGCACGCAACAGGACTGACGTATAGGCAAGATCAAATTCGAATCCGGCATCCTGCAGCAGTTTACCGGCATTTTTCGCCTGGGCTACGCCCGTGTCTGTCAGGTCAACGTCGTGCCAACCAGTGAAACGGTTTTCCAGGTTCCATTGGCTTTCACCGTGGCGGATAAGTACCAGTTTATACATATAAAATTACCTTTAAGGCTAGTGACTTAGAAAATCAGAAATAAATCGAAGGCTGTAACAGCCAGAACATTTATTGGATTGCCGTCTATCATCTATTATCAGACTGTAAAAATCCAGCCTCTGCTGAGGTGATACAACCAGCTTAGCCGGTTTGGCTAATCTGGCATAACTAATGCTACTTTCCACCTGAAATGATTTAGCATGACGCGTAGCCATTTTATTAGATGCGGCGGAATCCGCAGCACCGTGCTAACAGCGCAGGCATAATTAAACCACTTAAGGAGCTGTATTATGTGTTTCAGACTGAATGTCGCAAAATCTAAAAAAGCGAATGTCGCGCCAATTGCCGTGAAAACTGATGCTGAAGGGCCTAAAAAATACCGTTATCGCGCTCGTGGTACCCGTACAACCACCATGATTAACAAAGCAAAGCGAGTCAGCCACTAAACCTGGCTAAATGCAGCGCGTAAACAGTCGATAGCCGCCTGGGTTTTGCCCGGAATACTTTGATGCCGGGGGAAAACGGCATGCACACTATAAGAGGGCAGGGTCCACTGAGGCATCAGATGAACCAGTTTGCCACTGGCTATTTGCTGCCGGACTTCCGGCTCAGGCAGTACCGCATAGCCAAGCCCGTCGCAGGTTAGCTGAATCAGTCCCTGCATGGAGTTAACCAGCATGACCGAAGCCGGCAATACACTTTTTTCACCGGCGGTGCTGCTTAATGTCATAGTCTGAAATTGCTCGTGCGCCAGATGTTCATGCTGCGCCAGCTCATCTACGGTGGTGACCGCCGCAGCCGGATGCTCAGCAGCCACACACAGCACCCTGTCCCAGGAAGCCAGATGCTCACAATGCAGATTGGTGTCCTGACTGTCATACAAACTGATTGCCAAATCAGCCCCTGATGAAATCACATCATCCGGATAGTCGGTGAGTTCCAGCGATACCTTTATGCGCGGAAATTCGGCCAGCAGTTGTTTTAACGGATGGCTGAGTAAACCGCCGCCAAAACCCACCGGCGCAGTGATTCGCAGTTCACCAGACGGGGTTTGCTGCAACTGTTCTATTTCAAGATGTGCCTGTCTGGCTTCATCAAGCATTTTTACCGCACTGCGATAATAAATCCGGCCAGCTTCGGTCAGACTGAGATGCCGGGTATTGCGGTTAAGCAAGTTTAAGCCGATATCGGTTTCCAGTTTGCGCAACTGCTGGCTGATAGCCGAGACAGTCATATGCAGAGATTTGGCTGCAATACTCATATTGCCCGCATCGGCAACTTTCACAAACACATTAAGTGAGCGGAGCAATTTCATATTCATAGCTGTTGGGAATCCTTTTATGCACATTGACCGGTAGATTTTCGACAATGAGACATTCTTAAATGGTAACAATTCTCATTTTGGTTTATTGTATCGTACACAGAACAAGCCTAATCGTGAATGGTAAGGGCTGTCGATATTGACTCGCCTAACGCGGGCATATGCGGGATAAACCTATTGGTAATGGGGTGAGGGTGATATAAAACCACCGGATTACCTGAAGATTTGTAGGACGCCAGAAATAATGACATTGAAAAAAACCATGTTTGCGGGGCTGGGAATCTCATTCCTGAGCGCTTTTTCCACCATAGCCAGTGCCGATGAGGTAAAAATCACTTTACCGCAGTTAAATGTGGCTGAGTACCATGCGCCATACGTGGCGGTGTGGCTGGCCGACAGTCGCAAAAAGCGGGTTGAGGATATTGCAGTCTGGTACGACGTGGATATGAAAGATGATGAGGGCGAGAAGTGGCTTAAAGATCTGCGGCTTTGGTGGCGTCGTTCCGGACGTACCCTGGATATGCCGGTAGATGGCGTCAGTGGTGCCACACGCCGTCCCGGTGAATACACCATCGACTTACATAATAGTCTGAGTGCGCAGCCGGCGGGTGACTACATTTTGTATGTTGAAGCAGCCCGTGAGCTGGGTGGCCGCGAAGTACTGGAGATCCCGATCTCCCTGCCGGTCACCACACCGCTGTCGCAAACGGCTAATGGCGAAAATGAACTGGAATCAATTGAACTTACACTGGAGCCTAAATAATGAAAAAACACCTACTGATTGGTTTAAGTGCGGCGGCTTTGCTGGCTGCCAGCCCGCTGGCCTCTGCTCACCGTATGTGGATTAAACCGACTACCACAGTGGTGTCGGGTGAAAATGAATGGATCAGCTTTGATGGCGCGATTGCCAACGGCATTTTTACGCCGGATCATTACGCCATGCCGCTGGATTTGCTCACGGCCACCTCACCCTCCGGCAAAACCGTGCAGTTGCAGCATCAGCAGCGTCTTAAATACCGCAGTGTGTTTGACCTTGAGCTTACTGAAAAAGGCACCTACAAAGTCGCCTCAGCGTCCAATACCCTGATGGCGCGCTGGACAGATGACAACGGTGAGCGTCACATGTGGCCGGGTCGTGGTAAAACCGGCACGCTGGAAGAATTCAAACAACAGGTGCCTGCCAATGCCGATGTGGCCCAGACTTCTCGTAAAATAGAAGTGTTTGTGACAGCCGGAGCGCCAACGGACTCAGTGCTGAAAAACACCGGCGAAGGCCTGGAAATGGTGGCACATACTCACCCTAACGATGCCTACACCGGTGAAGACATCACCTTTGGCTTTACCATTGACGGTGAAAAAGCGGTGGGTGCCAGTGTGGTGGTTGTCAAAGAAGGCGAAAAATATCGCGACAATAACGACGATATGAAACTGACTACCGATGAGCAGGGCAACATTACTCTGAATGTGGATGAGCCGGGCATGTACTGGCTGGAAGCGGAATACGAAGATAGCAAAGCTAAAGCGCCAGCTTCTAAGCGTATGGGAACGTATATCACGACTATCGAGGTACTACCTCTGTAACCAGTGATAAACTCAGACAAGAAAAAACGCCGCGAACTGACCTGTCAGTCGCGGCGTTTCTGGTTTTGCTTTGTGGCTATTCGTTGGTATCACTGCCTGCTGTTGGGTCATTGCCGGACGTACGCCGGGCGATGGCTTCTAAAAAAGGCGCTTTAAAACGATCGAAGTCCTCTATCTGGGGCAGGTGGCCGAGCCCTTTTAATTCAGTAACCCGTATCTTGTCGTTTCGCACTTTTACTTGCTGTCCAAGTCTGTCATAGCGTCCCAGTTCCCGCTTATTATCGGCTTTTTGCTGGTCAGCACCGGGCGCAGTACGATCCCGGGTGCCCAGAATCAGGCTGACCGGCATGGTAAGGTACTGCATATCCTCAATCACCGGCTGGGTAAAAATCATGTCATAGGTCAGCGCGCTGACCTTAGCCAGAATCGGCCAGTCGGGGCCCTGCACCCAGCCGATAAGCGGTTCTGCAAAACTGGCGTAGTCGCTGTTCCACTGCCCATCGTAATACCGTTTTTGCTGATAACTGATAATATCCTGCGCTGATTTTTTCAGCTCACTACGATAAAAATTGTTGATGTCGCGATAATGCTCATACACCAGATAGTTTTCCAGCCCAATCGGATTGACTAATACCAGTCGGGTGGCAACATCGTCATACAACAGGGCAAAGCGGGTTGCCAGCATGCCGCCCATGGAATGACCCACCACAATGGTTTTCACAATATTGAGCTTATCCATCAACGCTTTGGTGTTGCTGGCCAGCGCCGCAAAGCTGTACTGATAGTCGGTGGGTTTGGAAGATTTTCCAAATCCAACCTGATCAGGCATAAGCACGCCATAACCCTGGTCATGCAGCCAGGTAGCCGTGTTCTGCCAGTACGCGCCGTTAAAGTTCTTGCCATGCAGCAGGGTTACTACCGGAAAACCTTTTTCTGGCGGCAGATACATATAGGCCATTTCCAGGTCATGACCCTGTGACGAAAACCGAAACGTGCGCACATCAAATGGATAGGATACACCGGTCAGCCGGGCGTCATACTGTATCGTCGCAAAGTCATCAGCTGTGAGGGGCTGGCGGGCCTGACTGGTCAGGGTGAACAGCATCAGGACAACGGCCAGAAAAAGGGAGGTTTTCATGTGTGGCTCCTGCAACAGTGAGTGAGCGGGCAGACCCAAACCGGTCCTGTCCGTGGGGTGAGTAATGCAAGGCTCTACTGTGGCTGGTTTTTACCCTGCTGGCAACTGGTCCAGACTGTAATTAATACATTCTAACCACCGACAAATATTGCTAAGGTAAAGGTATGACCCGTTTCTTTGTCGGATTATCCTTCACTTATGAAAACACGCTGGTGTTCCCCGTTTTACGTTATTGTTATAGCCGTTTTTTGTATCGCTGTCAGTGCCTGCTCGACTACCCCCGTATCCGATATTGTTTCTGCTGAATATGGCCCGAAACAGTTTGACGGGCCCGGGATGACCGCCATAGTGGTAGCCTATGAGCCTGAGATGAAAGGTATTTTAGGTCGTATTCAGGCGGATGAAGGTGCCAGCATTGAACAGGTGGTGCAGTTTAAAGGCATTACCTATCGGATTGGTCAGTATCATGACGAGCCGGTACTGATTTTTGCCACCGGCATGAGCATTGCCAATGCGGCCATGTCGATGCAGATGGCGTTTGATTATTTTCCGGTGAAACAGGTGGTGTATATGGGCATTGCCGGGGCGGTAAATCCTAAGTGGCAGCCTGGTGATGTGATCGTGCCTGAGCGCTGGTATTACCATGATGAAAGCGTGTATGCGAATCCGGATCCTGACCGTGAAGGCGAATACCTGGTTCCTGAATACTATGCGAAATTTATGCAAGAGCAGCCTGCCCGTAAGTCTGTCGATTTTCACCGTCCTGACTATAAACCCTTTGGTTTTATTCACCCGGATGAAGTGCTGATTATCAAACAAGGGATGAATGCCCCGCAGGACACGCCCTATTTTTCTGCTTCACAGCCATTGCTGAGCGCTGCACGGCGCGCTTTTGAAAATATGCCGGCACAGCCAGTGCTGGATAAGCGCAATGCTACGCTCAGTGTGGGCGGCAATGGCGTGACCGGTTCGGTTTTTCTGGATAACCGGGAGTACCGTAAATGGACCCGGGATGTGTTTAATGCAGAGGTCACCGAAATGGAATCGGCGGCGGTTGGGCAGGTTTGCACCATTAATGACATCGACTGGATGATTATCCGTGCGGTCAGTGATCTGGCCGGTGGCCAGGAAGGCATGAATGTTGAGCATATTTATGACGAGGCAGTGTCACGCATCGGTGCCAACGCCTTATTTGCGGTGCTTGATGAACTGGCCCGCCGCTAAGTAAACAAAAACCACAGCAGGTGCGTACCTAAGCGCACCTGATAACTGTCGGACTGACTTTGATGCAAAACGATTATCACACCTATAACCCGGCTGACGGGCACGGCCTGAGCCATGATCCGTTTAATGCCATTATCGCACCGCGGCCGATCGGCTGGATTTCAAGCCAGGACAACCACGGCATTGTGAATCTGGCACCCTATAGTTTTTTTAATGCGTTTAACTACACCCCGCCTATTATAGGTTTTGCCAGTGTGGGCGCCAAAGACAGCCTGCATAATATTGAGCAAACCGGTGAATTTTGCTGGAATCTGGTCAGTGAGGCGTTGCTTGAGCCAATGAACCAAAGCGCTGCCATGGTCGAACCGGGCGTGGATGAATTTGAGCTGGCGGGGTTGCCAAAAGGTCAGAGCCGGGAGGTGGCGGTGCCGCATGTGGCAAACAGTCCGGCCATTATGGAGTGCCGCAAAACCCAGATTGTGCGTCTGACCGATCATCTGGGCGAGCCAACCGACACCTGGATGGTGTTTGGGCAGGTGGTCGCAGTGCATATCCGAAAAGACACGATCAAGGACGGGATTTACCAGACCACCGCTGCCAATCCGGTGTTACGTGGTGGTGGTCCGGGGGACTATTTCACCATTGATGATTCGCTAAAACAGTTTCTGGCCAGACCGTAAGGCCAATGATGGCAGCGGGCCTGGCGCCCGCTCAGGGTTATAAAGGCGGAATCGGGCCGCGCCGGTTTTTAGTTGGTTTGTGGATAGTGCGCACGATATCAATGCCGCGGGTGGCCATACGCACCTCAACCAGAAACAGCACCAGAGCACAAATCAAAAACAACATGGCCAGTACAAACAGCAGAATAATCGGGATTTTCAGGTCAATGACCAGCAACGAGCCGGCAAACAACGCACCGATCACCAGACAAATCATCAGACCGGCGGCCACACAAAATCCAATAGCCCAGTTGGCAGCCCTGACCCGGCTCCATAGTACAATAATTTCCTGTTTAGATCGTTCCACCAGTTCCGGGTCGGCCAGAGTCTGAATACGCCGCTCCGATACCCTGACCCGGTCGGAAATACGGCCAAGACGGCCTGACATGACACTTAAAAAGCCAGCTACACCGGTTAATAAAAACACCGGGGCAACAGAAAACTCAATGAGCTGAGATAAGCTGGGTATCAAGGTATCCACGTAGTCCTACTCTCTTAATTGCATATGCTGTAAATAAACTGCTCTGATTTATGCAAATCATTCGCCGCTCTGACAAAAAGGCATGATCTTATTGGTTGATACGTAACCAGTAGCGAAAGGTTTAAGGAAAAAGCTATGTAAATGAGAGGGTTGAAGTTTTTTTAATTTGCCTGTTCGTACAGGTTTTTGATGGCAGTGGCGATCCGAAGCAGGGATATATCCGAAAAACAACGAATAACCTGTTGCTGTTCATCATCACCGGCATAACCCAACAGCCGGGTTACGGAGATGCGATGATTTCGACAATACAGCCGGATTTCGCGACCTGCGATTTGAATGCAGAGGCCGATAGGCGCATAGTAAAGTATTGTCCTTACTCTTTTTATCACATGTGGTGTTGTACTGAACTTACCTGCAGTCGTGCCAGCCATAAGCATGTCACCCTTCGTGTTTATGGCTGGAAAGATTAAACAAGGTAAATATCATGAAGAAGATCGTTGTGGTCGGCGGTGGCGCCGGAGGACTGGAACTGGTGACCCGCCTGAGCCGCTCTTTAGGCAAACGCAAAGAAGCCGAAATCATTCTGGTCGACAAGGCCCGTACTCATGTCTGGAAGCCCCTGCTGCACGAAGTGGCTGCCGGTGTGATTGATAAAAACTCTGATGGTGTGGATTACCGGATGCACGCGGTACGTAATCATTATCAGTTTCAGCTTGGCGCAATGCGGCACATCGACCGTGACAATAAAGAGATTATTCTGGCGCCGTTATTTGATGACAATCATCAGCAAATCCTGCCTGAACGAACTTTAAGCTATGATTATCTGGTGCTGGCTATGGGCAGCGTCTGTAATGACTTTGGCACGCCCGGTGTCAAAGATAACTGCTTTACCCTGGACTCCCTGCATCAGGCCGAATGTTTTCACAAAGCCCTGCTTAATCAGCTGTTGAAAATAACCCAGTCGGCAGTGGACAAAAGCGTGCTACAGGTGGGGATTGTAGGGGCCGGGGCAACCGGCACCGAGCTGGCTGCACAGCTGCACCACGTGGCTAATCTGGCCAGAGCTTACGGTATGCCGGAAATGTCCTCAGAACGATTAAAAGTAACGATCATAGAGGCCGGCCCGCGGGTTTTACCGGCGCTGCCTGAGCGAATTGCTATGTCAGCGAAAAAAGCGCTACTTAAGCTGGGCATTACCGTGCGCGAGGGCACCAAGGTGTCGGAAGCGACCGAAAAAGGCTTTATGACCAGCGAAGGTGAGCTGATTGAAGCCGATTTGATGGTCTGGTCAGCGGGGGTGAAAGCGCCGGACTTTCTGGTGGAAATGGATGTGTTTGAAACCAACCGGGCTAACCAGATTCTGGTGACGCCTGAACTGCGCAGCACCGTGGATAACGATATTTTTGTGATTGGTGACAGCTGCGGTTTTCAGCAAAAAGACGGCTCCTGGGTGCCACCGCGGGCACAGTCTGCCCACCAAATGGCCAGTACCGCAGCAAACAATATTAAAGCCCTGTTTGAAGGGAAAAAACTGGAGCCCTACACCTATAAAGATTACGGCTCGCTGGTGCATCTGAGCAAATACAGTACCGTTGGTAGCCTGATGGGCGCATTATCCAACGGCAGCATGTTTGTGGAGGGCCGGCTGGCTAAGCTGGTCTATGTGTCACTGTACAACAATCATCAGTTTGCGGTGCACGGCTGGTTCAAAGGTATTCTGACCCTGTTTAGTCGCAAGGTCAGCAATATTGTCGGGCCTAAGTTCAAACTGCACTGAGTCATCGCTAGTGGCATCAGGGGTGTGCCGCATTCCTGATGCCGGTGTCACGTAGTGTTATTGAGGTGCAGTGTTATTGAGGGGTCAGACAGGTCCCTTGTTTATCCCGCGCCGGGTAGATGTCATTCAAAGTCCGGTTGAGTGCCTGCCACTGACTGGCCATGGTATCGGCCTGCTGCGGGGTTAACACCGCGCCAAACCGCGCGATTCTGCGTTCTTCTACCAGGGTGTAATGAAATGCGGTTAAACTGGTATCTCCCTGTAATTCATAAGCCTCGGTCATGTGACTGACATTTTTGTCACTGTCATCAATAAACACAATGGCCTGAAAGGTCTGTCCGGCTTTATCCAGCAGTGTTTGTAGCATATGCCCTTTATGTTGCCCCGAGGTCATCATGATACCGTTCAGGTAGGTGTACGGCCGGGCATCCGCACCGTTTATCATCAGTTGTGTATTGTCGGCGGTGGTTAACGGGGTTTTAGTGAAATCCATACCGGCCCGGGCCAGTTCGCGCTCGGTAGCGGCGCGGGTAGATGGCGAGCGGGCGGTCAGTGCAACAACATGATTGCCCTGTTGCTGCCAGCGAGCCAGCCATTGTGGTGTGCCCGGTTCAATCAGCTGTTGTGGCGCCAACTCGTATAAAAGTCCGATGGCATCAGCATACAGACAATTCACCTGCTGATCAGGGTGCGGCTTGACAGACAGCTTGCCGGCCTGCCACTGATACCAGATATCACTGCCCAGATCGCTGGTGCTGGTCAGCAATGTGTTATCGATATCAGTCACAATCAGCACTTTGTCGGCGCCGTAACGGGCATTCAGCTGACCGATATGTGTGCTGATATCGGAAAAACTGGTGACGTCAGTATCACTGACAACCACCGGCGGGACGGATGTTGTTGTGGTGCAGCCAGTTACCAGCATAGCGGTAACCAGTATAGTGCCGAGCAGGGTTTTGTTCATGATTTTACCTGGCAAGATTTACGTGCCAGCACTCTAGCAAATGTTGCCTGACTGAAGAAATAATTTATCCGCTGAACAGGATTTGAGCAGAGTTGTGCTGGTTTTATCGCCAAGTTATCGAAAAACGACGACTAGCGGGTGATTGAATTTAGTGCAACGTCCATATACTACTACTGTAGTCATCAATTAAGTCTTGATATGAGCAAGTGGATATTACTGTTTAGTCTGATCATGCTATCGCCGTCACAGGTGACCGGGCAGGTCGCGGCTGACGCTCATGACAAGCGGATGACCCTGGTTCAGATTGCTTCTGTCGGGGATGTTGCCACAGACACGTTGGGTGACAGCGACCTTGACGGAAACACGGTGGCTGCGACCCTGTCGGTAACCGGGCTGCACACTGTCAGCGAACCAGCCTTTGTCTCTATTGCCTGTTTGCCCGTCCGGTATCAGGCTGGTCCACAAATCCGCGCTCCTCCTTTTGCTTTGTTTGCCTGATCTTACCCGTGGCGCCTGGCGTCATAACGACAAACAAAATTTAAGGAGATGCTATTATGCACTCGCTTCCTCTATATAAAACCGAACAAGTAGACAAACTGGCCTGGCCTCAGGCTCAACTGGCCGTCACCCTGCATTCTCCGGCACTGGAAGTCATGACAGACTTCGCAGTACGTGAGCCGATTGTGATTGATGACGATACACCGGCAGTGGAGCTGGAACGTCTGATGAAACAGTCACATGTTAAAATGAAACTGGTGCTGGATAAAAACGAGCAGTTTGTCGGCATTGTTACTCTGACCGATTTAAGTGCCCAGCACATTATGCAAAAAGTCTCTGAGGGTCGAAGCAGAGAAGAGCTGTCGGCCCGCGACTTCATGCAACCTAAAACCACCCTGCATAGTTTTGATTACGAGCAGCTAAGTCGTGCCAAAGTGGGTGACGTGGTAGAAACCCTGAAAAACAATGGTCATCATCATTGTTTGGTAACCGACCGCGAGAGCCATGAAATCCGTGGAGTGATCAGCGTCAGTGATATTGCCCGGATTTTGCGCCTGCCTTTGGATATTCAACAACAGCCTACCTTCGCTGAACTGTCAAAATTACTGGCAGCATAATGACGCTGCGGGAGGGCTTCCCGCAGGTTGCAAAAGTGTTTCATGAAATTGTGGAACACTTTCTGCAACATAAATTTTGCAATTTTGCAAAAATCAGAAGGAGATTTGGTCATGACAATGGCAAACAATCCGCCTGCTGTAGTAATGAAGGCGTTTACCTGGGCATATCAGGAACTGGGGCTGACACGCCGTGAAGCCGCTCAGATACTGGGAATCAGCGAACAGGCACTGGACACCACCTCACTGGTGGGGTTTGATGTAAACTCTGATGAGAGCGAAGTGCAGGTCGCATTTATTCGTATGTATCATTTACTTTATGCATTGTCAGATGGGGATACTGACCTGATGCTGGACTGGTTCACCCGGCAGAATCCGCATCTGGATACCGTACCTAAAACAACCTGTACCAATCTGGCGGGAATTTCCTACATCAGCGACTATCTGCACAGTAACTACGGTGACAAACCGCTGGGTAATCTGCCTTTCATGGCGTCTCATCAGGCGGAGCACAATGAGCCACAAGCTGTCGTCAGGTAACCAGTAACCTCAACCCTATCATCACTTTACAGTGATTATCACTCTATAATGAAAATCCCGGAGCAAAGGACTTGCCCCATCCAAACTGTGTTATTTGCGCTGATTCAATCAGTGAGAAAATGCATCCGGATAGGTTACAGAGCCACTGGGATAGCGATTATTAAACGATAACGCCAGAAAATACCCTTCAGGAATACCCGCATACGTTAGTGCGCTGACATGACGAAAGCCAAACCGCGTGTAATACGCCGGATCACCTACCAGAACGCAGCCTGCCGCCCCGGCATCACGCAACTGGGAAAGCGTACTTGCAATCAGTTTTGACCCGCCACCCTGACCCTGAAAATCGGGCACCACAGAAACCGGACCAATTCCAAACCAGTTTTTTGCGCCGCACGACAGTTTAACACTACTCACCGCAATGTGGCCCACCATACAGCCGTCCTGCTCGGCCACACGGGATAAATGAAGGTCACCTTTCTCACGTAGCAAGTCGACCAGAAAATGCTCTTTAGTGCTGGTGTGTGGTGCCTCTCGAAATGCGCTTTTTACAATTTCGCGAATCTCTGAGATATCTTCAGGCTGTTCGGGACGAATAGTCAAAATCATAAAGGTTTACACAATGTCCTTATAGTCGTGTGTTCGGGTTTATGCCGACAACGAGCCCACCGGGTCTTCATCGCCGGTGTACGCGGTTAGCTGGATGTAGTGGGCAGCAGACAAATAGGTCTGGGCAATCCACGCTTTCAGGGTCGCCATGTCATCGGGTCGGGCGCCCAGCCAGATAGCCGGACTGCCGCCAGCTGGTGCGTGCTGCTGTAATGCCGCCAGCAAACTGGAATCAGGTTGATTAACCCAGATAATCTGCACATTAGGCGGCTTACTGAAAACAATATTTTCACTCATTCCCGGACAATGCAGAATAACCGTGCCGTAGCTGGCCGGATTCAGGGTTTCCAGGTGATGAGCAATAGCCGGAATGGCATCCGCTTCTCCGGCCAGCAGCACCTCGTCGGCTTCGGCTGCCAGCCGGGGGCCAGGCCAGGGTCCTTTGATATGAATGCTCTCACCCAGCTGAACAGTTTGCGCCCAACGTCGGGCAGGGCCGTAAGAGCGGCCCGGCCAGGTAACAATATCAATGGTCAGCAGCAGCATTTGCGGATCGCAAAAGCGCACTGTAAACGGCCGCTCTATCACATCGTCCTGACATGTGACCGTGTTAGTGACGGGGTTACCCTGTTTATCAAACAGTAACTGAATATGACTACCGGAATGCAGCGCAGGCAGCTTACGTATGGCGGCACCACCCAGGGTAATCCGGCGAATATGTTCGCCGGCCTGAGAAATTTTCTGTACCGTCAGACTGACGCTGTGAGCAGTCTCACTGCTCACATCCTGAGAAAAAAGGCGTTTAATTTGTTGCCATGTGGTCACTTTTGCGCTGCCTGTCAGAATGAATGATATTCTGACTATGCGAGAATCGAACCACTTCGGCCAATTGTTACTCGGGGTTAATGTTTTGCGCTTCTTCCCATGCCTGCTGGTCGTTTCGCTTATCCACTTTATGCTGATCTTCACTGCGACCCTGGCGCCAGTAACTACTGATATAAATAGACTCGTGCGCTAAGTTCCATTGCTGACGAAATAATTTACGCAGTTGCCTCATATCAGAAAATTCGCATGCAGCCCACGCACAGACAGGGCTGTCGGGTAGTGAAATCTGACCCACAGTGTCGCTGAGAGTCGACACAGTATCAGTTTCAGCATGCCAGATGATATCAATACCGGCGGGCTTAGCCAGTGTTTGCTGGTCTTTAACATGCGGAATACTGATCACCACCTGACCGCTGGCACTGTCCGGCAATGCTTCAAGATGGCTGGCAATGGCAGGCAGAGCAGTAATATCTCCGGCCATCACAATATAGCTATCTGGTTCAGTAATGCCTTTTGTTGTACCCGGGCCGCCAACCAGAATCTGATCACCCGGCTGGGCATGTTCTGCCCAGTGTGATGCCGGACCCGACTCACTGCTATGGCCATGCAGTGCCATATCCAGCGTCAGTGTCAGCGAAGCTCGCTCGAAATGACGAACGGTATAGGTGCGCAACTGCACGTCGTTCAGGCTTTGTGGCGCAACAGTGGCAGGCTGGTTGTCAAAATCAAACATCAGTTTGACATAGGCGCCGGGCGCAACCTCTGGAAAGTCCTTAAGCTCATCACCTGTAAGTACAATGCGCTGCATGGAAGGGGTAAGACGACGGATACTGGAAACGGTCAGTAATCTGGGTTTTTTAGCTGGAGCTGGCATACATCCTCAACAACCGGTTAAATACAGAGGACAAATATTAATGAGAATTATTTTCAAATAAAGTGAATGTTTTAGGACAAAACAAGCACAATTAAGCGATTTGTTCGAACAAAAAAAAACCGGAGCAAAAACTCCGGTCAATGAATTGGAATACACATGGTTACTGAAATCAATAGAGCTATCGGAATCAGTAAGTAAACAATAGCGCTAAATACGTGGTATTGCTGCATAAGTGTTAATAAAAAGTATGGAATGAAATACCTAAAAAAATTGGGAAAAAGGGCACTATTAGACTTAATGATAAACGGATCAGATTACTGCCACAGGACCAGCCGGACCGGCGTGTTGTTGATTCAGTGCTATTATAATAAAAGTGTCAGCCTGACGGGTCAGGCCACATACAGAGCAGTTTTTATGACTTTACATGATAACGACCATTTTTCTGTTGAACGCGCGGTGCAGGAGCTTCCGGAACTGGCAGAATTTTCAATGCTGCTGGGTGCGGTGCGTCGTTACCTGGGCATGCAGGTTGCGTTTACCTCACGGTTCACCGGTACCGAGCGGGTGGTCGAACTGGTTGATAAAAGCGCACATGCAAGCTGGTGCGATCTGAAAGCCGGCGATGCCAACCCGCTTGACGAGTCATACTGCTTCAAAATTGTTGGCGGGAAACTGCCCAATGTTATTGCCGACTGTCAGCAACATCCGGTGACCGGTGAAATGGCTGTGACCAGAGCGCTGTCTATCGGGGCTTATGTGGGTGTACCTATCGTGATGGGGGACGGCGAAATCTACGGCACGCTGTGTTGTTTTGATAATCAGCCACAAGGTGATGTCAGCGAGCGGGACATCGAATTTTTAAGTACTATTGCCGCCTACATCGGTAAAATTCTGGCTAAGCGCTGTGTGCAGCGCCACCGGATAGACATGCTGACCAAACAAGTGCAGTCGGTGATTGATGATAAAAAAATTGAGGTGGTATTTCAGCCGATCTTTGGTAAGGAAAGTCATTCCTACGAATATTACGAGGTGCTGGCACGATTTAATACAGAGCCTTACCGTCCGCCAAATGAATGGATAAGCGATGCAGATGAATGTGGTCTGGGGCTGGAAATTGAAAGTGCTATTATTAACCGGGTGGTGGAATGCCTGGCGCTGGCCAATGCCAGTGGCGTAAAACTGAACACCTCGATTAATGTCAGCCCGCGCATGATGGAAAGTGGTTTATTGCCCGAACTGCTTCAACACGTCAACAGCCAGCAGGTCAGAATTGAGCTGACTGAACATGTCCGGATAAAAGATTATGAGCAATTTCGTACTCACCTGGAGCCACTGGTTAAACAGGGCTTCAAGATCTGTATTGATGATGTGGGTGCTGGCTTTGCCAGCTTAAAACATATACTGGAAATCGAACCGGATGTGATTAAGCTGGATCTGAGTCTGGCGGCGCAGATTCACGAAGATCCGAAACGCCAGGCCCTGGTCACCGGGCTACTGGCTTTTGCCCGTAGTTTTAACTGCGAAGTGGTGGCTGAAGGGGTCGAAACCCTGGATGAATACCGAGCGCTGCAAAAACTGGGTGTGACCTTTTTTCAGGGCTGGTACTTCTCCCGACCAGTCGCCTTTGAAAGTCTGCCTGACACCGTATGTGAACACTAACTCTGATTGAGGCCTCTCCTTGGCAAGGTGGATTGGTAATCAGTACAGGTCTTTGGCACAATATCCCCACAGGGACTCGTCAACAGTGTTGTAATATGCGCCAGTTTTTTCTATGTATTGTTTCGCTATTGCTGCTCAATGCCTGCAGTAAACAGCCGGACTATGCCTTTATGCAGGATAATTTCAAAGATAATCGGGCTACTTTCGCCATGATTGCGGCGGTGGCCTGTGAAGTCGGCCGGCAGAGCGGACAGGATAAGCTGACTATATCTTCGGCCACTGAAAAAAGTGAAGCAGTACTGGAGCTGGCTCAGACCGTGGATGTTGAGTCCATCCGCTATACCGACGAAGCCGGGCGCTGCAATTTGGCGATGCCGGTCTACGATAGCCGCCAGGGCGACATAAAAGAGCGCTTTATGTATCGCTATAATCTGGCCACTCCGGCTCGGTACCAGCGCCGCCAACACAGCTATGAAAAAGTTACCCATGAGGTTGAAAGTGGCGTCAGACCACAAATTGCGTTTGACATGAAGCTGACCAAGCGCTGGTTTTTTTCGTTTCTGTATGCCCGGCAGCGACATTAGCGCTGCCAGTACATAATCCCCGCGAGCAATATGGTCAGACAGCCTGCCAGCGCAAAGGGCAAATTCATTTGCTGGGCATACAGCACCGCTGACAGTGGCGGCCCGACAATATAGCCCATTGCCGGGGTGGCGGTCAGCAGGCCGGTCACCTGAGTCTGCCTTTCTGGTGCACAGCGGGTGGTGGCCACCGCGGCGAGCGCCGGATAACCCATTCCCATCCCCACACCCAAAAATACCATCGCGGTATACAGCAGTGACATACTGTGGTGCAGGTACAGCATCCAGTACGCGATGCTCAGGCACACAAAGGCCAGCCAGATCAGCGTTGGCGGAGACAGCCAGCGCCGTTGTACCACAGTAAACTGCACCAGTAGCGAGAATACGGCGCTTATCATCATGGCGAACCCGGTAAACCGGGCGGCTTCAACCGGACTTGCCTGATGTACATCCATCATAAAAAAGCTCAGGCTCTGCTGCATCATGGCGATGCACACAAAGACAATAGCGCATCCGCCAATCAGCCAGGCAGTATTGGATTTTAGCACCGCCACGTCGGCAGGGGGGCCGGCCGCAGGGGGCTGCGGCGAGGCTGGCTGATATTCGGGCAGTCGCCACCACACCATTGCCATGGCCAGTATGGTGAGTCCGAGTACACTGTACATGGGTGTGAGCAGCCCAAAACCGACCAGCGCTCCGGCAAATGGCGGGCCCAGTATCTGGCCCAGATTATTCGCCGAGGTGACCTTACTGATAGCCGCTGCCCGGGTCTCGGGAGTGCTGGTGGCGACGACATAGCCTACGGCGGCAGGCGGCGTGGCTGACATCACAGAGGATTGCAGACTGCGGGTGGTCAGCAGGGCGATCAATAACGCTGTGCTACTGAGTAAACCGGCTAACCCGGCCGACCATACCAGCGCGAAGGCCAGCGTACCCAGGGTATAACCGGCAAGTCCGGTCAAAAGCGTGTTTCTAAAGCCCCGGCGACGGATAATCCGGCTCCAGATATTGGTGCCCACAGCAAAAACCAGTGCCGAGCTGGACATGAGTATTGCTACCGCCAGTTCACTCAATCCGGCTTCGCGCCCCAGCGACGGCACCGTGGTGATAAAAACACTCTGGCCAATGGCGGTGGCTAGCAGCGCGCAGAATAAAAGTCCGTAAATCATCAGTTAGCTGTGAAATAGCGTTCAGGTCAGATCCGGCATTCTAGCATGTCCGGGAGTCTGGCCGTGGGCCAGATAAAAAAACTCCCGCCAGAGGCGGGAGAAAAATCAGAGGTATTGTAAGGCCCTTGGGAGACCTTAGGGGAGATTAACTGCCTGATTAAGACAGTTTACGCATCGTGCATGAGCATGATGCGCATCGGTTTCAAACAAAACGGACAGGTTAAGTTCTATCACCTAGGATAACCACACACATCGAAAATAAACTGACGCACCAGACTTATTTTCCTTTGTTACCTGATTAGTAATAAGCGAGGTTTGTGCCACCCCTGAGTACCTTTTATAACTCTCTGTTTTAAAATCAATTAGTGCAGATCTATTGAAGGCCTGAGGGAATGGTTACCAGGAGCGATGTGAATAATTTTCCCGCAGCATGGTACAAACTTTCATACCAGCGCATAGACCATTGTCTATCTTATAAATGTCATCTTGCTAATTTACAGTATATGAATATGTTTTAATCTTGATTGCGAACACTCAGGTTCCGGAAATACACCATGTTTTTTAATTCTCAGTTAAAAAAGGATGTCACCCAGCTTAAGGAAGAGTTGCATACCGCGACCCAGATTCGTCAGAGTCTGGATACCGAAATGATGTTTTGTGCGCTGGATAAAGATGCCCGCATTGCTGAAGCCAACGACAATTTTTGTCAGGACCTGGGCTACAGGGTATCGGATCTGGTGGGACGCCATATTCTGGATTTAGTACCTCAGGTGGCCCGGAATACTGCGCATTATCATAAACTCTCGCAGGCTTTGAATAACCGGCAGCATTTTTCAGGTGCGCTTCAGGTGACCAAAGCCGATAACGTCGAAGGCTGGCTACGGGCCATTTTACAGCCGGTGAATGACCTGAGCGGTAACCTGCTTTATTTTACGCTGCATGCTAATGATCTGACTCGCACCATTAATCAGTCCCGTGAATACGAAAATCTGGTTGACGCCTTACAGCGCTCCACTGCGGTTATCGAATTTAACCCCGATGGCACCATTATTACCGCTAATCAGCCTTTTCAGGCGGGCATGGGCTATACGCTCGAGCAAATTCAGGGCAAGCATCACCGCATGTTCTGTACGTCGGCAGAGGCATCATCGCCAGAATATGAGCAGTTCTGGCAGCAACTGCGAGACGGCCAGTTCAAGACCGGCCGTTTCGAGCGTATCGATGCGCGGGGCAATACCGTATGGCTGGAGGCTTCCTATAATCCGGTGTATGACGGTTACGGGCGGCTCTACAAGGTGGTGAAATTTGCCAGCGTCATTACCGAGCAGGTTGAGCGTGAACTGGCTATTTCTAAAGCCGCTGAAATTGCGTTTAGTACGTCCACCCAGACCGATGCGGTAGCCCGGCAGGGAAACGATGTGATGACCAGCATGGTGCAGGTGATGACAGAGTTATCTGACAAGATGATTGAGGCGACCAAAGGTATCGCTGAGCTGGATGAGCAATCCCAGCAGATTGCTACCATTATCAGTAGTATCAGCAGCATTGCCGAACAAACTAACTTACTGGCCCTGAATGCTGCCATTGAAGCAGCCCGGGCCGGTGATCAGGGGCGCGGGTTCGCCGTGGTGGCCGATGAAGTCAGACAACTGGCTTCACGCACCACTGCCGCCACCGAAGAAATTGTATCGGTGGTTAATAATAACCAGTCACTGACCCGCGATGCGGTAAACCGCGTTAATGAAGGCAAAATCAAAGCCGAGCAGGGCATGGAGCTGGCCGGTGAAGCCGGTAAAGTCATTGATGAAATTCAACGGGGTGCACAGCAGGTTGTTGGCGCTGTCGGTCAGTTTGCTGAACAGCTGGGTAACCAAGACCACTTCTAGTTTTATGCTGCCTGTGGCTCTGCAGGCAGCTTTTTTCACCGAATAATATCTGTAGTTAATCGCAAACCCCCGTCGTCACGAGTCTGATAAATTGCTTAGCAAGCTAAGTATATGCTATTTTACTTAGCTTGCTAACTAATTAACCGGGCTACGTTTATGCAAAATACGATTGGCTGGCTGTTGAACCGTGCGTCATATGGCTGGCGCATTGTGGTGGACAATGCCATGAAAGAGCTGGGGCTGACTCAGTCCGGCTGGATGACGATGTTACATCTGCACCGGTTAGGAGAGGGGTGCAGTCAAAAAGCACTGGCGGCTAATATCGGTATTGAACAGCCTACTTTACAGCGCTCAGTGAACAGTTTGCAGGAGTGTGGCTATGTACAGCGCAAAGCCTGCGCTGAGGATGCGCGGGTGAAAACCTTGTGGTTTACCGAGCAGGGGCGGGCCATGCTGGAGCGCATGGAGGCTATCGCTGCCGATTGCAGAGCTGAAATGCTTGAAGGATTAACCGACAGGGAATGTGAACAGTTTAGCCAGTTACTGGAAAAAGTGCTGGATAATGCCAATACCAAATTGCGGAGAACCCATGACAACTGATGCTTTATTTAATCGCTGGATGAAACGGGCGAGCCTGCTCTTTCTGGCGATATTTGGCTATATCATGTTTGCCGATGTGTCGATCCCTATGACACCACATTCGATGGTGCAGCGTCCGGTAGTTACCGTGGCACCGCGGGTGTCCGGAGAGGTCACGCAGGTGGCGGTGCAAAATAACCAGCATGTTCGTGAGGGCGAGCTTTTGTTTACCATTGACCCGGCTGACTACGAACTTGAAGTGGAAAAAGCGCGCCTGGCCCTGCGAGAAGCGCAGCAGGAAAACGACACATTAAGTGCTCAGCTGGCGGAGGCAGACGCTGCAATTACCGAAGCGAAGGTGAATCTGGCTGAGATGCAGCGTGAACATAAACGGCTGAAATCACTGGCCGGACGAGACCTGGTCAGTGATCAGGAAGTGGATCAGATGGCCTCTAAAGTGGATGCCGCCTCGGCAAAACTGACCGCGGCAAACGAGAATAAACGTACTTTGAAAGTGAAACTGGGCGAGGATGGTCAGCAGAATCTGCGCTTGCAAATCGCACAGAATCAGTTGCGTCTGGCTGAGCTGGCGCTGGCACGCACCAAAGTTCGCGCGCCGGCAGACGGTATCGTGTCGAACCTACAGTTAAACAAAGGAATTCAGACTCAGGCTAATCAGTCGCTGCTATCGCTGGTTACAGCCGGGCACGAACGTATTGCTGCGGATTTCAGGGAAAAAAGCCTGACCCATATCGACCAGCAGGCCGAAGCGCTGGTGGTGTTTGATGCGATGCCCGGCCAGGTATTTACCGGGTCGCTGGTCAGTCGTGACTACGGCGTGTCGCAGGGGCAAATCAGTGCTAACGGCCAGCTGGCTACCCCGGATGACTCTGACCGCTGGGTGCGAGATGCACAGCGGGTCCGGGTATATGTGAAGCTCAGTGACCAGAGCCTGCCAGCTAATCTGGTGACCGGTTCCAGAGCCACCGTTATGCTGGAGTCTGAGAAACATGGCTTTATGCACTGGCTGGGCTGGTTGCAAATGAAAGCGGTCAGTCTGCTGCATTATATTTATTAATCTGATTGTGCATCGGGGCGGTAAAGCACGGGCTTTGCGCCCCCGGTATAAAGGTGATTATGTTACGTAAACTTGTTCCCGTCAGGCCTGCCCCGGTGGAGCCATCGGCAGAACAGCTGGCCCATGGCCAGTTATCCGGTCAGGAAGCCCGCCGCTTGCTGCGCATTGCCTTTGGTGCCTGCATCGGCTTTACAGTATGTAAGGTCATGAACTGGCCCTATGGGGTGTTCTTTACGGTATTTCCCATTTTGCTGCTGGGTATGTTGCCCATGTTCAATATGCTCATTGCCTGTCAGTTTCTGGCCAGTGTGGCCATCAATGTGGTAGAAATTTTTGTTCTGAAAACCTTTTTTGCGCATTCTCCGGTGCTCATGACACTGGCGGTAATGGCTATATTTGCGTTGCACTTTCGGTTTATGGCCAGGGCGTCTAACTTTTTGATGTGGACTATGGGCGTGGTGTCACTGTCGGTCATGCTGCACTTTTCCAGTTATACCGGTACCAGTCTGACCGACCTGGTGATGTCTACCTTTTTAGGGGCACTGTGTGCCATTGCCAGCGCCGCCCTGTTGTACTGGCTGATCCCCGACAAAGAGCCGGTGCAGATGCCAGCAGCGCCGCCGTTAAATACCGCCCAGGTCAATCATCGCATGCTGATGGGCGCGATTCTGGCCACTGCCTCATTTGCCGCTTTTCAAGTGCTGGATCTTAAAGACTCGTTGTCAGCGCAGGTAGCGACCGTACTGGTACTGTTCCCCATGACCCTGCAGGGCACGGTGGCCAGCGCCTTTAACCGGGCCAAAGGCGTGGCGTTTGGCTGTGCGCTGGGAATTGGCACACAGGTGCTGATGTACGACAGCATTATGTATCTGCCACTGGTGGTGATTGCGCTGTTTATGTGTGTACTCATCACCGCCCGGGCGCACCTGGTAGAGCGCGCCGGCTCAGGAATGGGCTTTGGTTCACTGACCACCACCGGCATTTTGTTCGGCCAGTATTTACAGCCCAATTCAGACTTGCTGTATAGCGCCATGTACCGGTTCAGCTCGGTGGTGGTGGCGCTGACGGTTTTACTGCTGATGGCATTCTGGCTGGACAAACTGCTTAACCGATTTGCCCTGACCCGCAATGCCTAAGCGCTGCGGGGCGGACCGATGAGATCCCATTTATTGCCGTACAGGTCACTGAAAATAGCGACAGAGCCGTAGCTTTCGTAGCGGGGCTCTTCTAAAAATGTAACGCCCTGTGCCAGCCATGCCTGGTAGGTGCTGTCAAAATCCGAGACCTCGAAGATCCCCAATACACCACCTGCGGCCTGTTGACCGACCAGCGCCTGCTGGGCGCCGTTTTTGGCCTGTTTTAAAATTAGCTTTGCTCCCTGCTTGTGGGCGCTGCCTACCTGCACCCAGCGACCACCATCCGGGCGGGTTTCGTTAGCCAGCAGGGCAAACCCCAGTTTGTCGACAAAATAGGCAATAGCTTCGTCAGTATCATTGACCAGTAGCAGTAATGACTGTACACAAATAGAAGACATAGTATGGGCCTGAAAATAAAATATGGAGGCAGGGTATAGCTTTCGTGGCGTTACTACAATGCTGCTGCGAGGACCAAAATAATAGTGGAACATTATTGTACTGAGCCCGTATAACAGCAATATGACGGATAAATTCTATACAGCTTTCTATCTTGGCATGATTTGCGTATGGTAAAAGCCTTTTTATTCTGCTTTAAGTGATGATGATTAGCCGATTTTGTTTAATTGTATGTAGCGTTCTTATTTTGGCGGCCTGTGGCGCACGTCCTGAATGGGCGCCGGAAGGCGCGCCAGCGGTGTCTGCGTGTAAACCTGTTTATGATGGGCTGTGTAGTCAAACAACGGCGCCCTGGTTTGCGCAGCTGGATCGGGTTCGTCAGCGGATTGATGAAGATGTTACAGCCAGAGCCGGTCAGCGTCATCAACAATGGATTGAAACCCTGCATACCTGTAACAATAAACAGACACCTTCGCAGTGTGTGGCAGAAAAAACTAAACGGCGTATCAGCTATCTTGAAGTGCAGAACCACCTGATTAAACAGCGTACCTCGGCCACCTATCAGTGCTATGCCACCAAGCTTAAAGCTCATTTTTATGATACGCCAATTCCGTCTGCAACCGTTTATGTGTTCGACACCACCGAAATGTTCTTTTTAAATCCGGCCGGCAGTGGCAGCCGTTACGGTGAAGATAATAATATTTTATGGGATAAGGGTGATACTGCCATCATTGCAGTCGATGGCTGGCTGGGACGCCAGGAATGCGAGCGTGTCGGTATCTGAGTTACTGACAGCAGGTGGCACCATTGCGCCGTTAAGCGCGCTACTGCTCATTGTACTTTCCGGGCTGACCGCCCTGATGACCGCTACACTCGGCGCCGGTGGCGGTGTTTTGTTACTGGCGGTGATGGCGTCTGTGCTGCCGGTCAGTGCTCTGATTCCGGTGCACGGATTGGTACAGTTGGGGGCGAATGCTAACCGGGCAGCGCTGACCTTTTCGCATCTGGACAGGCCTATGTTCAGTTATTTTAGTCTTGGCGCTGTCGCCGGGGCAGTTCTGGCCTCCTTTTTAGTCATACAGCTGCCGCTGGATATTATTCAGTGCACGGTGGCTGTCTTTATTCTGATAATGGTATGGGGGCCAAAACCTAAAGCCCGCCGTACACTCCCTCCCGGTTATATTCTGGCCGGCTTTTTCACCACGGTTTTAACTATGTTTGTCGGGGCAACCGGGCCACTGGTGGCTGCTTTTGCCCAACGTCATCGCTATGACAAACTTCAGCTCACTGCCACCTTTGCCAGTTGTATGACCTTTCAGCATGCCTTAAAAGCATTGGTTTTCAGTCTGGTTGGATTTGCTTTCTGGCAGTGGCTTCCTCTGGTACTGAGTATGATTGTCACCGGTGCTGCTGGCACCTGGATAGGACTTCGGCTCCTCAGACAGTTATCTTCTGCCTGGTTTATACGGGCATTTAAAATAGTGGTGACCCTGCTGGCACTGCGTCTGCTGTGGCAGGCAATGGCTGCACATAGCCTCTAATCAATAGCATTATCCTTAATTATCTATCGCTAATTTGCGGTAGATCAAATTAGTTCATTCCCCAGTGTGATGAAATTCGCAGCAAGGGTGCCCTGTTGTCGGGCAGCCCATACTTCACGCACTGAGGAGACACACCATGAGCGATACGCTGGTTGAGTTATCGCGCTGGCAGTTTGCGTTAACTGCTATGTTTCACTTTATTTTTGTTCCGCTGACACTGGGTCTGAGTTTCTTACTGGCGATTATGGAGTCGGTCTATGTGATGACCGGTAAGGTGATCTACAAAGAAATGACCCAGTTCTGGGGCAAGCTGTTCGGGATTAATTTTGCCATTGGCGTGGCCACCGGCCTGACCATGGAATTCCAGTTTGGCATGAACTGGTCTTACTATTCCCATTACGTGGGCGATATTTTTGGCGCGCCACTGGCTATCGAAGGACTGATGGCATTCTTTCTGGAGTCCACCTTCGTCGGCCTGTTCTTCTTTGGCTGGGACAAAATGTCCAGAGGCCGCCATTTAATGACGACCTGGCTGGTGGCGCTGGGCTCTAACTTTTCGGCGTTGTGGATTCTGATTGCCAACGGCTGGATGCAATATCCGGTGGGTGCAGAGTTTAATTTCCAGTCCATGCGAATGGAGATGACCAGCTTTGCTGAGGTTATTTTCAATCCGGTGGCGCAGGTGAAGTTTGTGCACACAGTGTCGGCCGGCTATACCACCGGAGCCATGTTTGTACTGGCGATTTCTGCCTACTACTTGCTTAACCATAAACACATTGCTTTTGCCCGCCGCTCATTTGCCATTGCCTCAGCCTTTGGCCTGGCGTCGGTGTTATCAGTAATTTTGCTGGGTGACGAAAGCGGTTACGAACTGGGTGAGGTACAACAGGTAAAGCTGGCTGCGGTTGAAGCCGAATATGATACCCACCCGGCGCCAGCCCCGTTCACGGTGTTTGGCATTCCGGATGATGAACAGGAACAAACCCGCTATGCGCTGCAAATTCCCTGGCTGATGGGGTTAATTGCGACCCGGTCTCTGGATGAGCAGGTCACGGGCATTAAGGATCTTAAAGCACAGCATCGCGAACGGATCCTGTCCGGGGTAATTGCTTATGAGAATCTGGAGAAGGTGCGCAATGGCACTGCCAGTGCCACAGAACAAGCCCTGTTTGAACAGCACAAAGAGGATTTGGGCTATGCCATGCTGCTTGAGCCTTATACCACCGACATTACCACGCCCACAGACACTGCTCTGGCCAAAGCCGTGGATTACAGCATTCCGCCGGTAGCACCTTTATTCTGGAGTTTTCGTTTGATGGTGCTGTGCGGCGTACTGATGTTAGTACTGTTTGCCTCAGCGTTCTGGTATAGCACCAAACACCAAATTACCCAGCCTCGCTGGTTACTGAAAGCGGCACTGTATGGGTTGCCATTACCCTGGGTTGCCTGTGAAGCCGGCTGGTTTGTGGCCGAATTTGGTCGTCAGCCCTGGTCGATAGCCGAGGTGCTGCCGGTACACGTGTCTGTGTCTAATCTGGCGGTAAGCGATGTGGTGATCACACTGGTTGCCTACACCGCCTTTTATACCGTGATGTTTATCGTCGCTTTTTATCTGATGAAAAAATTCGCCCGCAAAGGTCCCGTGCCTCCGGCTGATGAAGCCGATCTGGATGCCACCATCGGGCTGACCAAGCAGGGAGTCAACGCATGATTGATTATGAAGTGTTACGGGTTATCTGGTGGGCGCTAGTGGGCGTACTGCTGATTGGCTTTGCCATAACAGATGGCTTTGACCTTGGGGTGGGGGCACTACTCACTATCATTGGCAAATCTGATGATGAGCGCCGCATTATGATAAATACTATCGGGCCACACTGGGACGGCAACCAGGTCTGGTTTATTACGGCCGGCGGCGCTATTTTTGCCGCCTGGCCAATGATCTATGCCACTGCCTTTTCCGGCTTCTACCTGGCGCTGGCACTGACTCTGATTGCCTTGTGGATGCGCCCGATCGGGTTTGATTATCGCAGTAAGTTACCCAATACGCAGTGGCGAAAGGCCTGGGATTGGGCGCTGTTTGCCGGTGGCCTGATACCAGCGCTGATTTTTGGTGTGGCCTTTGGCAACTTATTGCTGGGTGTGCCTTTTGAGCTGGATGACACCTTAAAAGCCACGTATACCGGCAGCTTCTTTGGGTTACTGACTCCCTTTGCCCTGCTGACCGGACTGGTGTCGGTGGCCATGACTCTGAATCATGGCGCGGCCTGGCTGCAAATGAAAACCGACGGTTTTTTACATACCCGGGCGCGCGCCACATCGGTGATATTGTCGCTGGTAACCGTGGCGTTGTTTGTACTAGCCGGCGTCTGGGTAGCTACAGGAATTGATGGTTATGTAGTGACCTCGGTCATTGACACGATGGCCACGTCCAATCCGCTGCATAAAACCGTGGTCACGCAAAGCGGTGCCTGGCTGAATAACTATGCTGCTCATCCCTGGATGCTGGCCGCGCCGTTTATCGGTATTGCCGGTGGACTGCTGTGCGCGTGGTATTCCCGACATAACCGGGCGGGATGGGCCTTTGTCAGCAGTAGCCTGATGCTGACCGGAATTATTCTGACCGCGGGCTTCTCCATGTTCCCGTTTCTGATGCCCAGCAGCACCATGCTTAATGCCAGCCTGACGATGTGGGACGCCACATCCAGCTTGCTGACCTTAAAAATTATGTTCGGCGTAGCCTGTGTCTTTGTTCCCATCGTGCTGAGTTACACCGCATATGGATTCTATGTCATGCGTGGACGACTTAAAGCCAGCGATTTGACGCAATCCCACGCCATTTATTAGGAGGTTTTATGTGGTATTTCACCTGGATTTTAGGCGTGTTGCTGGCCTGCGCATTTGGCATTATCAATGCGATGTGGCTGGAGTCGACCGAAGACATGGACCGCCCGGATACGGAGGCCTGAAACAATGAGAGCGGATGTTGTGCAACGCTGGCTTGAAACTGAACTGGGTGCCGATACATTGCCCGACAACAGACGGATAGTTGAGTTAGGCATTATCCGGGATGTACTGATGATGGCAGCTTTCGGGGCCTTTGCCGCTATTGCGCAGTGCTGGCTGATTGATGAGCGGCCAGCACCGCGCTGGCTGTTCTTGACGTTGCTGAGCTTGCTGGTGGCAAACTGGCTTTTACACGGCTTGAGTATCCGGCTGACCGCGCAGCTGCGCCGGCAATGGCGTAGTCTGCTGGAGCAGCGTCTGGCCAGTCAGCTGATTGCTCAGCAGCAAGCGCTGGTGCGCCGTCACCCGGTGTATTACTGGCAAACCCTGTGGCAAAAACATGTACCCGCGCTGGCCGACTGGCGCTGCGATTATTGTCTACAGCAGCGTCTGGCAGTCTGGGTACCGGTGTTTGCACTGGGGCTGATTTTTTATCTGAATTATTTTATCGGGCTGATGCTGGTGCTGACCCTGCCGGTGGTGCCGCTGTTTATGATTATTGTGGGCAAGGGCGCCGCCTATCTGCATCAGCGAGAACTTGTGGCACTTAATCGTCTGGGCAGTCTGTTCACCGACCGGTTACAGGCGCTACCGCTACTGGCTGCCACCCGGGCTCATGCGCATCAGCAGCAACAGCTGGAAAAAGCCAGTAGCGCACTTAACCAGCGCACGATGAAAGTGGTGTCGGTGGCATTTTTATCCAATACGGTGCTGGACTTTTTTGCCACGCTGACCGTGGCCCTGATTGCCGTATTTATCGGTTTCAGTTTGCTTGAAGAAGTCTCGGTTGGCCCGCCGGTCACGCTATTTTCCGGTTTATGGATTTTATTGTGTGCGCCGCTCGTGCTTAGCCAGATGAAAAAAATGGGCGCTTTTTATCATCAAAAAGCTCAGGCCGAGTCAGCCCGCGAGGCGCTTTCCGGCCTGCTGGTAAAGCCAGAACAGGCGGAGACGCCGACAACAGCGGATAATCACCGGATATCTGACTTTGTGCTGCATACACCGCATCTACGTGCTGAACGGCTGGCGGTACATCCTAATTGCTGGATTCAAATCAGCGGACCGTCGGGCTGTGGTAAAACTGCCTTACTCGAAGCACTGGCCGGACAGCGCAGGGCAAGTCACCGTTTACGTGGCAGCCTGGTGATGTTAAGTCAGCAGCCGGTGACATTACCGCTAACCATCCGGGCTAATCTTTGCCTGGGCCAGGATTATTCTGACCAGGCGTTATGGCAGGCGTTGGAGCAGGTTGAGCTGGCGTCCCGGGTACGCGCATTAAACGGCGCACTGGACTATCGACTGGGCGAGTTCGCCCAGTTGTCCGGTGGTGAATTACAACGTCTGGCCATAGCCCGTCTGTTACTGCGTCAGGCTGATATCTGGTTACTTGATGAGCCTACGGCCCACTTACCTGAACAGCAACATATCGCGATAAGCCAGTTGCTGCACCGGGTGTGCCACAATAAAACCGTGTTGTGGGTATCCCATAAAACACTCCCGGCACGCTGGTTCAACCAACAATGGAGCATCGCTGATGGTACGGTTTACACCACCACTTGCTGACGCAGGCAAAGCGCCCTGGCTAACCCTGCTGCTGGGTGTGCTGCATGCCATGGCAGGACTGGCTATTCTGGTGGTATCGGCCTGGTTTATTGCCGCCTGTGCCATGGCCAGTGTGAGCTTTAACTACATGCTGCCAGCGGTGGTGATCCGGGCGCTGGCGCTGTTGCGAATCGGCTCTGGGTATGCACACATGTGGGCCGGGCATCATGACCTGTTACAACGTACTGCCAGACTACGCCACCGACTATTCCGGAAACTGGCTGACAGCCGGATAAATAACAGCACACAACTGGCCGATGCGCTGGCCAATCATACCGAGACGCTGGCTTCAGTATGGATTGCCAGTGTCTCACCCCTGCTTAATGCGCTGCTACTGTTACCGGTTTTGTGGCTGGTCAGCATCTCTGTGGCCTTGCCCGGTAGCGCCGCGATAGGTGTGCTGAGCCTGGGCTGGCTGACACTCAGCGTCTATCTTGTCTGGCGCAGCCTGGTGTTATCGGCCCGTCTTGTGACCGCCGAGCAGGACTGGCTGGCGGCCAGCACCGGCTATTTTCGCAGTGCCTCACTGTGGCACCTGTATACATCCGCGCAGCATCAGCAGGTCTCGAGGCAGCCCGTCTGGCAGTTACAGGACCGGTTACATACTCTGGCAAGCCAGGGCACCTGGTTACTGCAGGGGCTGGCGCTGGTACTGGTGGCGCTGGTGATTGGATTTGCTGACACCTCGGTGCTGGCCAACCCACTGGCGATTTGTGTGCCGATGGTGTTGCTGGCGGTGCCCGACTGGCTGGGAAAAACCTCCCCGGCGGCCACTTTTCAGACCCGCTTTTCTCAGGCCAGACACGCGCTGCAATCTTTACAGGTGGAGCCGGTTCCTGTGGTAACGGGGATAGGCACTCAGCCTGTGGCAGTGACGCTTACCCGTTTTAGTGCCAAAGGGCGGCTGTGCCCCCCGGTGACCGATACGTTGCCGGCTACCGGCGTCGTGATCATCTCCGGGCCCTCCGGAGCCGGTAAGTCCAGTTTGTTACAGGCGCTGGCCGGTGAACTGTCCTGGCAGGGCAGCAAAACAGCAGAGGGTTGCCTGCTGCCAGCCGGGCTGTTATCCGGCTGGTATTATGTTGACCAGCAGGCCCGCCTGCTACAGGCCACGCTACAGGAAAACCTGAACCCGGCAGGGAGGACGACAGATCAAGCTAAGATCAGTGAGCTGTTGCACCGCCTGGGGCTGGGCTACCTGACCATGCACGAATGGCTCGGTGCAGGCGGACGCGAGCTGTCGGGAGGAGAGCGCAAGCGCATTGCGCTGGGCCGGGCCCTGTTACATCGGCCGCAGACAGTGTTACTGGATGAGCCTTTTGAAGGGCTGGATCGCTTCTCGGTGAATGCCGTGGTTGCGCTTATCAATGCCTATGCGACCACCCGCCGGGTAATTATTGCCACGCATTGCCTGCCAGAACATTTATCTGTCGCCAGAACCATCATGCTGGAAACACCGGCCGGGAACACCCGCCAGGCGATTTGAATCAATGGCCTGTTTTTGCCTAAACCTTCTGCAAAATGTGCCGATATAACGTGCACTTAGGCAGGTAAGGCAAACACAGGGCGTTGAACTTTTGGCCAATACCCTACACCGCACTTAGCTGTCAGAATTCCACCAATTTTTAAAGAATAAAGGGTTCGCATGCTTGTCTTAAAATCAAGGCTAGATTCTACGCAACACGACATTGCCCGGCTGGAAGCGGATAAAGCCGCCATGCAGGCCAAAATTGACGCTCTGGAGCTGTCCCTGGACCAGGAGCGGCTAAAGGTGAATGCGCTTGAAGAAGCGCAATCTTCCGGCGCAGGCAGTGAGTTGACACTTTGTATGCTGGACTCGCTGGCGCAGGTTGAGGGGATACGTAGTACGGTGTTGCATTCCTATCAAACCATCAATGCTGAAAGCAGTGCGCTGACTGACATTAATGCCCTGTTCAGTAACAGTGCCCAGTCGCTGCAGGGGATCAGTCATGATATGGAAGCGCTTAATGAGCGTATGGGGCAGATGAGCGAGCGCATCGCCGGGTTATCTGATACGGCCGACAGCATCAATAAATTTGTAACAACGATCACCAGCATTTCGGATCAGACCAATCTGCTGGCGCTCAATGCGGCCATTGAGGCTGCCCGGGCCGGCGATGCCGGACGGGGTTTCAGCGTGGTGGCTGATGAGGTCCGGGCGCTGGCCAATGAAACAAATAAATCGGCCAGCGAAGTGGCCGAGCTGGTTCAGGGAATTATTCAGTCAACCAAGGCTGCGGTGGGTGCGGTATCAGAATTAAAAGATAACAACACCCATCTGGCCGGCGGGATTGACGAGCTTAATAACAGCTATGATCAGATGATCACCCATTGCGGCAATATGAAAGGTACGATTGAACAAGCGTCGGTGCAGACCTTTTTGCAAACTGTAAAGCTGGATCACGTAGTGTGGAAAAGTGAAGTGTATGCGGTACTGTGCGGCAAAGCCAGTCAGCGAGCCAGTGATTTGGCTGATCATACCGCCTGCCGGCTTGGTCAGTGGTACCGTAACCCCGGCGACAGTAACCTGATGAAAAAAGATGCTTTTGTCCGGCTTGATCGTCCTCATGCCCAGGTTCACACCGCCGGTAAAGAAGCCCTGGTTGCAGCCAGTGAGGGAAATCAGGCACTGGTACAGCAGCGTTTACGCGAAATGGAAAACGCCAGCGAGGAAGTTATGCAACTGCTCGACCGATTAGGTGCGTAAGTAACTGGCAACTCCACACATTTCTTCTATGCTCATAGTAACCGGGGATGTCTCCCCATCAACAGGAAACTATGGGCTGTGTCAGACACTGAAGTCTCATTAAAAAATCGCATTCAGGCGCTGGAGCGAAAACTGAGCCGGGAGCATTCTGCCCGGCTCAGTGCTGAGACCATGCTTAATCACTATTCCCGTGAGGCGTATTTAGCCAACCAGGCGTTACGCCGCGAACTGAGTGATTTGCGTTACAGTTATCTGGATCTGCTCGATTTTCTTGAAAAAAACGAGGTGCATCTGCACTACGTGCCGGATGCCAGTATTGGCGATATGGGTGAGCGCATGTCGCTGTTAAGCCAGCTGGCTGCCGGCATTGCCCATGAAGTAAACAATCCGGTGGGTTTTATTAAAAGTAATCTGGAAATTTTCCAGCAGCTTTTTAATGACGTACTCAGTGCATTTACTGAGCTCAAACAGGTGGCTGACGAGTTTCCCGGTGCTCATATACAGATACAGGACATAGAGCAGAAATATATGCTCACAGAAATGGCAGAGATGGGCGCGGAGCTGACCGACAGTTCGGCGCAGGGTATCAGGCGCATCAGCCGGGTGATTGAGTCACTGCGTACTTATGCTTATCCCACGCTGACAGATAAGCAGCCCGTGTCACTGGCAAGATTACTCGAAGAGGCGGTGGAAGGAGTTATTTTAAAGCTCCCGCAGGCGGTGCATATCAGTATTGAGCCATTTGAAAATCCGCTCTATCTCAAAGGGTGCGAGGAAAAATTACGTAAGTTGTTTGCCAATATGCTGGCCAATGCCATTGCCGCGGTGGGAAATCAGGGCGAAATTGCCATTACCGGGCTGGCGCGTAAGGCCAGCATCACCATTGTGATTGCTGATGATGGAAAAGGTATTGAGGATGAAGCCTTACCTTTAATTTTTACACCTTTTTATACCACCGGAGCGCCCGGTGACGGAGTAGGATTAGGCCTTTGCGTCGCCATGGCTATTATGGAAGAACACCAGGGGCACATCAGCGTTAAGAGTCAGCCAGGCAGGGGAAGTAACTTCACACTGGTTTTTCCAAACATCTAGATGGCTAGTACTTTTGTATTATAGAATTCATTAGTTTTTACGGACGATAAGGTTGCAACGAAATGCGTAATAACCAGCCTGTTACCCAGCAAGAATATAAATTTCCCTCACATTACCGACTGATTTCAGCGACGGACCGCCGAGGCGTTATTACCCACTGCAATGCACAGTTTGTCGAGGTGAGCGGCTTTGACCGTGACGAACTGATTGGCAAAAATCATAATCTGGTTCGTCACCCGGACATGCCACCGGCTGTGTTTAAAACTATGTGGCAAACACTGGAAGCCGGTCGTATCTGGATGGGGCTGGTAAAAAACCGGCGTAAGGATGGCGATCACTACTGGGTCTCGGCCTTTGTTACGCCGGTGCTCGAAGACTCAAAGGTTGTTGGCTATGAGTCAGTAAGGGTACCGGCTAGCAGCGAGGAAATTCAGCGCGCTGAGGCCTGTTACCAACGCTTGCGTCACGGCGGTAACGCGGCACCGGTCAGTGCGCGGCTGCGCTGGGCGCTGACTGCTCAGATGCCGTTTTTAGTTGGCGGCGGGCTGGCTACGGTAGCCGTTGCAGCGGTTTCTGGTTTACTGCCGGCGCTAATTACCGCAGCCGGTACGCTGGTCACTGCTGGCCTGAGTAACTGGCAACAACGTGCGCAGTGGCAAAGTCTGATAGCGGTTAGTCCGGGGAGTTTTTCTAATGATGTTGTAGCGCAGACCTATTTTGACGATCCTGCACAGATTGCCCGTGCCAAGCTGGTGCTGACCTGTGAACTGGCCCGCACACGCACGGCACTGACCCGAATCAAAGATGCTGCCGGCGGACTGGATAAAGTGGCGGATACGACACACAGTCAGGCCACCGTGACCAGTAACAGTGTGTCAAAGCAAAGCGAAGCGACACAGCAAATCGCCTCCGCGATTACCGAGATGAGTCAGGCTATTCAGGAGGTGTCTGAACGGGTGGATGTGAATGCGAACAGTGCCCGGGCCGCGTCACAGAATGTATCTGACGGGAATATTAAGGCCGATGAGGCACTACAGGCTATCCGCCAGCTTAAAGATGCGGTGTCCTCAATATCTGAAACGGTACAGGAGCTGGCACAGTCAACCTCCGATATTGGCGAAGCTGCCAGTATAATCTCTACGATTGCTGAGCAAACCAATTTGCTGGCGCTAAACGCGGCCATTGAAGCTGCGCGGGCCGGTGAACAGGGGCGCGGCTTTGCGGTAGTGGCCGATGAAGTCCGTTCGCTGGCTTCCAAAACCCGAGAGTCCACTGATAAAATTCATCATATCATCCAGATTCTGGCTGAGCGCTCTGAGCGTGCGGTGAAAGTGTCAGATGAGGGCATGCAGGCGGCTATCCGTGGAACTGAAATCGTGGAGCATACCCGGCATACACTATCTGAAATTAACCAGGCGGTCAGCCTGATTGCCGATCAGACGCTGGAAATGTCATCCGCGGTGGAAGAGCAAAGTAGCGTGGCTGAGCACATTAACCAGCAGATCGTTGGCATCGCCGACAGTGCCCAGGACACCCAGCGTGCTTCCGATGCATCGCTGGCCGCCTCACAAACCCTGCGCGACACCCTGAGTGAAGTTAACGCGGTCATTGCCCGCTTTAAATAGATGGTGCAGCGCCAGGCAGGATTAGCGTTGAGTTAGCCCTGCCTGAAGCGCTCGCCGATATGCGGCAATCGCAGGCACAAAACTGCATAGCCAGGTGGCCAGCAGTACAGCCAGCACAATGACACCAGTTTGCCCGGTAAATACACTGCCGCTTAAAAACAACCCAAATTGCTGGCTGAGCGTGTCACTGAGCAATGGAAACGCCATGGCATTCAGGGCCACCGCCAGACCACAGCCGGTCAGCGCTATCAGCAGCGCTTCGGCCTGAATCAGCCACAAGATTGTCAGCGGGCCGGCGCCCATCGCCCGAAACACGGATATCTCCGGCTGCCGGGCCTGCATTCCTGCCAGCATCATGGTAATGAGCCCGGTCAGTGAGGCGATCAGTATCAAGCCGGAAATCCCCAGTAGCAAAGCTTCTATGTTGCCCATCAGGGACCAAAGCTGAGACAGAGCCATACCGGGTAAAATAGCCAGCACCGGCTCAGGATTACGCTGATTAAGCTGGTACTGCAGCTGTAAGGCGGCGGCGCGATTGGTCAGACCTACAAACAGAGCGGTGATTTGATCAGGATGAGATGCTCTGTCTGCGTCTGTTACGGTATCATGCTCATGCTCATGCTCGTTTTCATCGTGCGCCTGATGATGAGCGTGCTCACTGCCATCGTTACTCGCTTCGGGCTTACGCATTACAGAGCGCCGGCCTGCCGGCTGAGCGTGAATCTGCTCAATCCCGGTCAGGGTGACATGCACGGCCTTATCGACCGGTGTGCCGGTTTTCTTCAAAATACCGGTCACCGTGAAAGGGTGACCGTCATGCTGATGAAAGCTGACATTCCCCAAACCGTGGGAAATCACAATGCTATCGCCAATATCATAATTGAGCTCACTGGCCACCTGCGCGCCGATGACTGCGGCCCGGACTTTAGTTAAACGGGTTCCACGGGCCAGTGTCAGGGGCTGCTTGTCGCCATACTGATAATGAGCAAAGTAACGATTGTCGGTTCCAATGACCCTGAATCCTTTATGGCTGTCGCCCAGCGATACCGGGGCCACCCAGTCTACCAACGGATTGCTTTCCAGTCGCTGTAGTTGTTGCCAGCTGATACCGCTGGTGGCATTCCCCATTTGGAATACCGAATACAGCAGCAGATTCAGCTCGCCGGTCGGGGCGCCAACAATCAGGTCTACGCCGGAGACGGTGCGGGTAAAGCTTTGTTTTACCTGACTGCGAATGTATTCCACGCTGATCAGCAGACTTACGCTGATAACAATGGATACCAGGGTCAGACATACTGTAGTACGGCGGCTTTTAAGACTGGCCAGGGCAATTTTGGTCAGCATGAGATGTCTCCGCCAGTCTGCATGGTCCGGTTTAGTGCCTGCATCGACAGCCGGGTTTCAAAGTAGCTGGCCAGTGAGGCATCGTGGCTGACAAACACAACCGTGCTGTTGGCAGCACTGCTGAGCAACAGTTGCATGAACTTATCCCGGGCTGCTGCATCAAGGGCAGAGGTAGGTTCATCCACAATCAGCAGTTCGGGCTGATTAATTAGGGCCCGGGCAATTGCCACCCGTTGTTGTTGCCCTACACTTAACTGGGATGCCGGACGAGTCAGCACGGTTTGTGGCAATTGTAAGGCATCAATAATCCGGGCCAGACGCTGACTGACAGCAGGGCCGGTTTTGCCTGCAAAGAAGGCAGCTGCATCGATATTTTCCTGAACCGTCAGGTAATCCACCAGATTAAACTGCTGAAACACCACACCGATATGCCGGGCCCGAAATGTATCACGCTGGCGGGCAGTCATGGTTGAAAAGGGTACGTCCAGCAATGTCACTGCTCCCCGGGATACCGGTAACGTACCGGTCAGTATATTCAGCAGGGTGCTTTTACCCGACCCGGACGCCCCTTGTAAAAATACCTTTTCTCCACGGACAACGGTGAGCCGGTCAATGGTCAGTACTGCAGAGGGGGCGTTGGGATACCAGAATTCAAGACCCTTAACATCTATCGCCACCGGCGATGGGGAGGAATCAGACTGAGACAGAGGAAATACCTTTTTTGTGCAAAAATATATGCCTCTTTATACCAATCCGGTATACCCGTTGGCAATCTTGTGTCGCTTAGTTAATGGCTAGCTAGAAGCCTGTAGTTTCACGACCTCAGCACCGCCTTCTTCCAGTACATTATCCAGTGCGCTACCTTTTAGCAATTTGCTGACTTTGTCTTTGTTTTTAGCCAGCATGACAGAGAGCTCTTCCATCTGATCTTCACTAAGCTGCATTCCCATAGCACTGATAAATCCGGCCAGATTATCAGCAGTGTCCAGCATTTTATCGTACTGATCGGCGGCTTTTTTATCCGTGGTCACGAGTTTTTCGACTCCTTTATGGGTTACTACATATTGAACAGTAATGGCCATGATTCACTCCGAATTTGTAATTTGACATTAGTGGTGCAACACAAAATACTGTATATACAAACAGTATAATTTGCAACCGGTGATAATTAAAATGTTAAAAGTCATTCCTATTTTTGCACAGGCAGGCATCAGCGGGTTTGAGTCGCCTGCTGCCCAGTATCGAGAGCTGGGACTGGATTTGGATGAACTGCTGATAGAGCATCCAACCGCCACGTTCATTGGCCAGGCTCAGGGTGACTCAATGACAGGAGTGGGAATTTTTGACGGCGATCTGCTGATTGTCGACCGGGCAGCTATGCCCACACCGCTGGATGTCGTCGTGGCCAACCTCAATGGTGCGTTTGTGTGCAAGCTGTTTGATCGTAAAGCCAGCGCGCTATTGTCTCCGGGGTCCGGGCAACAGCCTTACCAGTTGGCTGAGGGTGACTGGTTTGAAGAAGAAGGCATTGTGATGCGCTCTGTCAGAATGCACCGCTATGTCAGGCAGCTTGCCCGATGTTTGCGCTAGTCGATGCTAATAGCTTTTATGCTTCAGCCGAAAAAGTGTTTGACCCGGCATTGCGGCGTAAGCCCGTGGTGGTGCTGACCAATAACGATGGTTGTATCTGCGCCCTGTGTGACCGAGCCAAGGCCATTGGGGTCAAAAAATTCGGGCCTTATCACAAAGCCAGCCAGCAACTGGCGCGTCACGGGGCGGTGATTCGATCTTCCAACTATGCCCTGTATGATGATTTGTCAGCCAAAATGATGCAAATAATCGGGCGTTTCGCGCCCCAACAGCATGTGTATTCGATTGACGAGTGTTTTCTGGATTTTGGCCGCTGGTGTCCACCGCAGGGATGGAAGGCGCTGGCCGCCACCATCAAAGATACGGTGTATCAGGAACTGCGGCTGCCGGTCAGCGTGGGTATCGGGCTGACCCCAACACTGGCCAAAGCGGCCTCTTTTGCTGCCAAGCGGCGTTTATCGTCGCCGGGAGTGGCACTACTGGCAAACCCACAGGTGATTAATACCGTACTTACCAGCATGTCGGTGCAGGATGTGTGGGGTATTGGCAAGCGTATCAGTGCCCGGCTACAGGCTATGCAGATTCACTCTGCCGCCGAGCTGGCAGCATTGCCGGTGGCCGAGGCACGCCGCGCTTTTAATGTTGAGGTGGCGCGTACCGTACAGGAGTTGCGCGGTGTACCCTGTTTATCGTGGGATGCACAACGTGCAGACAAAAAGCAGATTTATTCAACGCGGGCGTTTGGCCGGCCAGTGACTGAAGCCGCAGAATTACGCCAGGCTCTGGCCTGGCACGGTGAACAGGTGGCTGAAAAGCTGCGGCGTCAGCACAGTGCGGTGAAAACCCTGACCTGCTTTGCGCATGCAAATCCCTTTGCCAGTGAAGGACATTATCATGCTACCCGGCTGCATACATTTGCGCTGCCTGTCAGCGACAGCCGGGAGATTGTCCGGGCCATCACTGCCCAGCTCCCTGCACTGTACCGTCAAGGTATTAAATTTCATAAATGTGGCGTCGGTGCCATTGACATTGTCAGTGCCAAAACAGTACAACCAGACTTGTTTAGCCAGCTGGACTCGCGCCCTGATGTGATGGCTTGCATGGATGCGATTAATAGCCGCTATGGTGCTGACACACTGGGGCTGGCCGCTAAGGGGAACCAGCCGCAGTGGTCAATGAAACGACAGTTTTTGTCGCCGCAATTTACGACCAACTGGAAACATATTCCCAAAATTCTTTGTTAGGGCAGGTAAGGCATGCAGATAGATTTACAGGGTATTCAAGGCGTTATTTTTGATCTTGACGGAACGCTGGTGGAATCGGAACTGGATTTTGGTGCGATGCGTAAGCATCTGGGGTGTCCGGCGGACACCGATATTCTGACTTTTATTGAAACACTCCCTGATGCGCAGGCTCGTCAGCATGCACATGATTACATTGTGGCGCAGGAACTGTGCGATGCGCAACAGGCGACCTGGCTTGAGCCAGGTAGACAGATTTTAGAACAGGCGATGGACCGGGCGCTTCCCGTGGCCATTGTGACCCGTAACTGCCGGCAGGCTTCGCAGCTCAAAATTGCCAACAACCAGATTCCGGTGCCCCTGGTGTTAACCCGAGAAGACGCTCCGGCCAAGCCAGACCCAACAGCATTGTTACAGGTTGCCCGGCAGTGGGGCGTTGCGCCGGAAAAATGTTTGTATGTGGGCGACTTTGTTTATGATGAGCAAGCCGCTGAGCGCGCCGGTATGCAGTTTGTGATGGTGTAGATAAAGCGACCTGAGCCAGACCGGCTGACCGAAAAGTAGACTTAAGTCTACTATGTAACCAGATAAAAAATTGTAGGATAAAGTTTTCAATTAATTAATTTAATTAGGATAAGGATTCCCTAATATGTTAATTCTGAAGCTTTTCATTTTTGCGGTAGTGATAGTTCAGAGTAGCAAACTGGCTTATGCCGACACTCAGCCAAATAGTCACTCCTCGGCGTCTGCCTGGCAGGCAAACTATTTTATCTCATTGATCAACGGCGTAGTCAGAACGGTTAATGCACAGGGAATTCACCGAATCGATATACACGGGCAGCACATACAGTTCTTTCATGCGCAACTACAGCCTGAAGATGTGATGGTGTTCCAGCCTCTGGATCATCAAAACGATATTATTCTGTCGTCTGATCTGAAACTTTTTATTGCGCACCAGCAACAGCTTGCGCCGCTTCCGGTCACCCACCTGTCGGACAGTGGTAATCATATTATGATTCTGCATACCGTAAAGGGCGTGTTTATGGTGGATACGCAGAACCGGGTCATGCTCAAAGTTAGCGCTGGTAAGCCGGTTGAGCCTCCTGACTGGGCAACTGCGAACAGCGGCAAAGCTGTCTTTGCATTTAGTCTGGTGCTGCTGGCACTCATGATATTGATAAAGCAATTACAGCGCCACTGGCAGGGACCGAGGATGACTTATATCAACCCCTCGCCTTATTTGCCCGTGGCTTCTATTCCTCAAAAAACAGCTGTTCCTCAAAAAATGGCTGTTCTGAATAAGTCGCAACCCTGCCATACGGCCAAGCCGGTAGTGCTGGTTGAGGGCGGCATTTCCTGTCAGTCTGATTATCCGCACGTCAGATTGGTAAGAATCTACAATCTGTGTCATTTAAAGGCGCTGGCTGAATTAATTACGCCGGTGGCTGTGGTCAGTCAGCCGGCAAGTCACGCTGCGCTGAAAAAAATGATGCCGCAAGTGCAGGTGATACCCCGCACAGCCAAGTCAGGACATACCACTACTCAAATCGACACCGCCGCTAATTCGCGGTTATTTAGCGCTGAGTGTGAGGCCATGCTGGCGGTATCGGGCGCTGAAATGCCTGGCAGACTGCGTGCCATGTTTATTCAGGATATTTTAAACGCAAAAGTGAAAAGCGCCGAGCAGGCGGAATTTTTTGCGCGTTTTATGGCGGTGTTGCAGCAACAGTATGATAACGAAAGCTGTAATATGGCTGAGGTTGCCGATGCTCTGGCGACGAGTCAGCGTAACTTTTCCCGAAAACTTAAACAGGTTTTTGGGGCTGGATTTACTGACTTACTCAAGCAATACCGATTATGCCGTTCCTGCGACGCTCTGTTGCAAGGGAATCGTGTAACCCAGGTGGCAATAAGCGCTGGCTTCGGAACAGCGTCCTATTACGCTAAATGCTTTAAACAATATGCCGGCACCACACCCAGAAAGTTTCAGCTGGAATATGAAACGCCTGCACACCATGCAGGCAATAACATTAGCAGCCTTGATTAGCCACGCTCATCAATCAGATTGCCACAACGCTCGGCTGTGCCGCAGTGCTGTTTAAGACGCCGCGCTTCCTGCTCCAGTTCTCGTTGCAGGGTTGCCTGAACCATTTCCAGGCGTGTAAACACAGCATTTTTATGAGTGGTCTCATGCTGAAACCGGTCACGCATTAGCATAATTTGAAGATATAGGGATTCTTCTCTGAGTACATCAATAACATCGTCGACCGGAGCTTGTGACACCTGACTATGCTGTACTGCTGCCGCATAAGGTGTTGTGTCGGTGTGCTCATAACCCTGCTGTGATTGAGATGACACAGTCGCCAGGCCAGGCTTGTAAGTGTGCCGGGGGCGCATACGTTCTGTACGCACTGACTTGCGGCGGTCTCTCATAGTCTGACGGCGATCGCCTTTACGTCTGTCAGGCTGGGCGGCACCGCGATAACCTGCGCCCTGTGATAAGTACATGGCGGGCCGGAAAGGAGGTGGATCCTGCTCACCGGTAGCGCTGTGCGGGGCGGCTACCCGTCCGGAAAATGAAGAGGCTGAATCCTGTGGTTTAGCGGTTTCTTTCATCAGAGCATTAGCAAGTGCGGGGAACTGATTAATCGTCATAGCATTCATCAACAGACAGCAACTGCTGAAGCCTCATCATGTCAGTATTTTTAACACTGTACACGGGGAAATACCGGGTGTACGTAAGTTGGCCTGATTAAAATTCATTCAATTCAATAAGATGAGAAGAATATAACAATCAGGATATTGAAAAGAATGCATACTCAGTGCCATTTGCTAAACGCGGTCAGCCACCATAAAATCTGATTACAATTACTTTTGTTTACATAAAGTTAATAGTCAGGGTAGTCTTATCTCTGGATTTTTAACATAACAGCAGGATAGACAGTCGGTGTGATTTATATGCACCTGTTGTAATATTTACGCTACACGTCCGGCCGGGTGATCTGGCCCTAACGAGGAATTCATTATGCAGAAAACCAATGCAGCACTTGCCGGCCTGATGCTACTGGCTGCGCCAGCCTGGGCAACGCAGCAGGCGGTCTATTCATCACAGCCTGTGGTGATTGATGGTAACAGCAAGGATGCTGTGTGGGCTGATGCCAGCTGGCAGCAAATGGATAAGCATATGGTGGGCAGTGTACCTGACTCTGCTGATTTTGCTGGCCGTTACAAGCTGGCCTGGGATGAAGAGCGTCTGTATTTGCTGGTGGAAATTGTCGATGATGTGCTGGTAGACAGCCACCCGGACCCTAAAGTGAATTACTGGGATGACGATTGTCTGGAGATTTTTCTGGATGAAGATGCATCTGGCGGTGATCACCTACACAGCTACAACGCCTTTGCCTATCATATTGCGCTGGATGGCAATGTGGCAGACTTTAGCAGTAAGGATGATGGAAAGCAGGTGGTGCTACTTAATGATCATCTTGAAAGTAAATGGACGCGTCAGGCTGACGCACCGCACAAAATCGTGTGGGAAGTGTCGGTAAAGCTCTATCCGGATACGTTCACCATGGCGCAGCCGGGCGAGCCGGTCACCTTATCAGCGGATAAGATCATCGGTTTTATGCTGGCATACTGTGATAACGATGGCAGCGAAACCCGTGAACACTTTATGGGGTCGCATGACATTGAGCCGGTAAACGGTGATAAAAATCGCGGTTATATTGATGCCTCTGTGTTTGGCAAGATCAAGCTGGTGAAGTGACACCTCTCCCCGCGTTGATGCATAGCAGGGACGTTGCGACGCCCCTGCTTGTTTCAGATATCCTCTTTAGATAAAAAGCTCACCACATCAA
This sequence comes from Salinimonas lutimaris, assembly GCF_005222225.1. Classification (GTDB taxonomy): domain Bacteria; phylum Pseudomonadota; class Gammaproteobacteria; order Enterobacterales; family Alteromonadaceae; genus Alteromonas; species Alteromonas lutimaris. Next base: position 3,856,951 of record NZ_CP036536.1, on the reverse strand, counting down.
TTTGCTGGTTGTGTGCTTTTTCTACAGTAAATACTACGCCTTTGAATGACAATTGCGCCTGTGGCCTGATGTCTTCAAGGTGGTCCTGCATGAACTGCGCAAGAGAGGTGGTATCACCTTCTTTAAACGGTAAACCGTAAAAACGGGCCAGCATGCCCACCGTGATACTGGCTTTCATGCAGGCAGGATGCACCGATAAATGCGCAATAAGCGGTTCTTCTGCGGTACTGAACAGTGAGTCCAGATAGGTTCGCAGATGCGGTTTCAGGGTGACAAATAAATGATCCCCGGCACATAAAATCGTGTCCGGTTTGGGCGGAATCACTTTTTTGCCCCGCACCATCATGGCAATCTCAATATCGTTGGGAAGCGGCACCTGCGTCAGGGTAAAGCCGCACACCCGGCTTTTTTCTCCCAGTTTCACCTCAACAATGTCAGCATCAACATCGCCGAGCGAGGGAATTTCCAGTGTTGTTGCCGGGCTGGGTGGCGGAGTTTGGGTCAGACCCAGTTTATGTGCTACCCACGGTAGGGTAGAACCTTGCAAGGTGGCTGAGATAAGGACCACAAAAAATACCACATTAAACACCAGTCCGGCTTCATCTATGCCAAACAGCAAAGGGAAAATCGCCAGAATAATCGGCACTGAGCCGCGCAGACCCACCCATGAAACCAGTGCGGTTTCACGCCAAGAAAAGCCGGTCAGGGCGAGCAGGGGAGACACCGCCAGCGGGCGGGCAACAAAGACCAGAATCGCAGCAATGACCAGACCTTCGCCCCATACCTCCAGTAACGAGGGCGGGTTTACCAGTAAGCCCAGCATGACAAACATAGCAATCTGACTTAACCAGGCCAGTCCGTCGAGGAACAAAAAGGTGGCATGCTGAAACACAAACCGGTTATTGCCGATGATGACGCCGGCAATAAAGGTTGCCAGAAAACCGCTGCCTCCCAGTGTGGCGGCAAGACCAAATGCCAGCGCGCCGCACACAGCAACCAGCACCGGGTACAGACCGGCGGCAATCAGCCGGATGCGGTTAATCAGCTTAATGGCAATCCAGCCGATGCTCAGCCCGACCACAGCGCCAATGCCCATTTGTTTAACAAACAACACGGCCAGCGCCATACCGGGTTCCATTTTTTGGGTAATAAGCTCCAGCAGTCCCACAACCAGAAAAATCGCCATAGGGTCGTTGGAGGCGCTTTCTATTTCCAGCGTGGATTTTAGTCGCGGGCTGATGTGAATGCCGGCATTACGTAAAATAGAAAACACCGCGGCGGCATCGGTTGAGCCAACGATAGCGCCCAGCAACAGTCCCACCATCGGGGGAATGCCCAGAATATGCGCGGCGGCAAAACCGGTTATCCCGGCGGTGGCAGCCACACCCAGGGTGGCCAGCAGGGAGGCGGGCTTCCACACCGATTTTATGGCAGAAACCGAGGTCTGTAATCCGCCATCAAACAGGATAACGGCTAGCGCCAGCGTGCCCAGCGCATGAGCTGTGTGGGTGTCATCAAAGGCGAGCCCCCCAATACCCGCCTCACCGGCCAGCATCCCTACAGCCAGAAACAACACCAGCATCGGTAGCCCCAGACGCGGGGATAACTTGCTGGATAATATGCCAACAAACAGCAGTAATGCGGCAATCAGAATTTCATGATCTACGGCGAACATCTTTACTTCCTGAACAGTTCTTTTTTATTGTGACCCGTGACCAGCCGTGTAGTCATCAGGATGTATAACATCACACCATCAGCAGATTTTCTGCCAGTTTGGCAATCTTGTACCAAACATAAGCGCAGAGCAGGGCTGATAATGTCAGGAGTTTACTGCAGGGGGAGCGCGTTCCTGAAAGTCAGGGTACAAAGAGTCAGTATAGGCTTCTGTTCGGGGCGAACCCAAAAGAGAGTCATAAAGCCAGATAAAGACAGCGGCGATGGACGTGGCAGGTTGGTCTGACAGCGCATCAAATCCGTCTGCGTCGGGTTCTGACTGTGCTTGTGGTTTTTCCAGCAGGTGGCGATGTGAGCTGGCGGTCAGGGTGGTGGTAATACGCTCAGCATGCGGCGAGCCTGAAAACTGGGTAGCCGGTATCAGGCCGCATATCAGTGCAGCATGCAGACAGAGCAAAAACGCAGAAGTATATCTGGACACTTAACCACCGGTGATTGGCATACACGGGACTAAGATATCGTGATTAAATCTCAAAAAACAAGAAAATGCCGCCCGGGCAGGCGGCATACAGGAACTATTTTTTACTAACCCGGCGAGCCAGCAGACCAAACAGGCCAATCAGGGTGATACCTAATGTTGCAGGGGCCGGAACACTGGCAAATGCTTCTGCTGTGTCTTTGGTGATACCTGAGTACAGCACATTAGGCTGACTGAAGTTGTAGAAGCCAAATGAGCCGTCAGCAAATGTACCATTGATACTCAGTTCCAGATTGTCATTCACAAACACCTGAACCAGCGAGTCGGTGAAAACTAAATCGAAGCTGTAACTGGTATTGTCTTCCCAGCCGGTACTACCAAAATTTGTACTGCGTTGCAGTTCCTGTACATTGCGGGCTTCATCGTGCGGCCAGGCGGCATAGGCATTCAGTGAACCCGTAACCCGGGATACCGAGAGGCCGGTGGTGGCGTTGCCCCATTTATAGCTTTGGTCAGCCTGTTTCCAGTCGATCAGCAGGTAATCAGCGTTGGTGTTATTTAAATCACCTGCGTTGTAACCCAGTACAAAGCCAATATAGTCATCGTCGGCAGCAGACGTTACCGTGATGTTGCCCGATAACGCCTGTCCCTGGCTATTCTGGTTGTTAAAAAAGACCGTTGGTTGTCCGTTAATGGTTTGCAGCACGGAGTCGTGGCCGTCCTGCATTTGCCAGTTACCGTCACCTTCTGCTACCCAGTTACTCAGGTCGATACTGGCGGCCTGTGCGGCGCTGGCCAATAATGCGGTTGTTGCGAATAGCGTGGCGATAATTGTTTTTTTCATACCTGTAATGATTCCCACAAAAAGGGTTGATAATGCGTGAAATCAGGTTTCACAGGCTCGCTTAGCGCCTTTCGTGCCACATATTCTATTTTGCTAATGTGGGAGTGAAAAAAAGGCGGGGAGGGTGTCATGGCAGGCAGAGCAAGACGGGTTCCGGCCGGGGATAATCCGGCCAGAATGCCGTGCTCAATGAGCCGGGCAAAGGCTGGGGAGGTCGGCGACTTTTATTCGGTCCCGCTGATAATTTGTACCTGAGTCAGGTCAGTATCACCTTTCACCGCTTTATATATCGCGTCTTGAACCAGTGTACGCATACCGTCGGTCATGGCCTGGGACTTCATTTGAGACACGCTGCCTTCTTTATAAACCAGCGAGCGTAACTCAGGTGTCATGCCCAGTAGCTCGTGTACGCCGGTACGGCCCTTATAGCCGGTGTCACCGCATTCTTCACAGCCGCGGGCGCGGTAGAGCATTGGTGTCGGTCCCAGATTCAGCTCACCCAGATACTGTTCACCGTACTGGCGGTGAATAAAGGCCATGTCGCTGTCGCTCGCCGGATACGCCTCTTTACACTTACTGCATAGGGTACGGATAAGTCGCTGTGCCAGAATTCCCACACAGGCATCAGAAAAGTTAACCGGATCAAGCCCCAGGTCAAGCAGACGGGTAATGGTCTCAGGGGCTGAGTTGGTGTGTAGCGTAGACAATACAAGGTGACCGGTCAGTGAGGCTTCAATCCCGGCATGCGCGGTCTCCTTATCCCGCATTTCCCCAATCAGAATAATATCCGGGTCGGCCCGCAAAAACGCCCGCAGGGCATTGGCAAAGGTAAAGCCGATTTTGGGGCTGACCTGCACTTGCTGTAAGCCGGCCTGGGTAATCTCCACGGGATCTTCGGCGGTCCAGATTTTCTTATCCGGTGTATTCAAATAACCCAGAATAGCGTGCAGGGTGGTGGTTTTCCCTGAACCGGTCGGCCCCACTACCAGCAAAATCCCGTGGGGCTTTTTGATCATGCTTTTCAGCCGCTCCATATTGGCCGCGGCAAGATTCATTTTATCAATAGGCATCGCGCCGCCTGAAGCCAGTATCCGCATGACCACGCCTTCGCCGGCTACAGTAGGAATGGTAGCTACCCGCACTTCTACCAGCTGGCCGCCCGTCTTGAAGGCCAGCTTGCCATCCTGGGGCACTCGCTTTTCTGCAATATTCAGGTTCGACATAATTTTGATGCGGGCAATCACCGCACTATGGTGGGAATTGGGGATTTGGTTCATATCCCGGCAAACACCGTCAATTCGCATCCGGACCCGGGTCGGACCATTTTTTTCCGGGTCCACATGAATATCAGAGGCATTCAGGCGCTTGGCATCATGCAAAATTCGGCTAACCAGCCTGACCACGGCCGGCGCATCGTCAGACAGCTCATCAATTACCTCTTCTTTATCTTCACTGGCACTGCCTATTTCATCCAGAATCTCGCTCATCTCGCCCGGTGTGGCGCCACCACCGCCTTCCCCCAGATATTGCAGAATCTGAGTAGGCAGACCCACCGCGATGTCGTAGACATCGATGCCCATGGCGCTTTCGATTTCCATCAGCAAGGTGGCGTTGTTAGGCTCAGCCATCAGTACAATAGGGTTGTCCTGTACATCAGCAATAACCGCCACAAAGTTGCGTTTCAAATAAGAGGTATTGAGCTTACTGTCGCTTTGAAACAGATGAAATTTATCAGGCAGGTAGGGGATATACGGCACCTGATAGTGAATCGACAATGAGTTTCCAATCTGGGCTTCGGTAATTCTGTGCTCACTGATAAGACGCTGTACCAGCTGGCGGGCATCAGGGGTTTGCTGTTGCAGTTCATTAAGCGACTTCTCCAGTATCTGACCCTGATGGACTAATGAGTCAAACGGATTGGCGGTGCCGCCCAGTTCGTAACGAAACTTATTGCCCAGAATCTCTGCTACCCGGTTTGCCAGTTCCTGGTCGGCCTGGCTAAACGGACCGCCCTGCTTATTAATAATCTGCATCACGCCCAGCAGTACACCGGCGTTAAGAATCGGTACACACAGGATGTTGGCTGTCTTAAACGCATTGGATTTATCAAATTTGTCAGCAAAGCGCAGGCGTGGATGAATACTGTGCAGGTCCTGCTTATTATATGGGTCAGCAATAATCAGGGGCTGTTGTGACAGTGCCACGTAGCCGGCAATCGACATCGGCGTAATCGGGACCTTAATTTCCATGGTGGTCTTGCCGGTTTTAAAGCGGGCAATCAGGTCCTGATGCTGGCGCCGGCGCTGAAAAATACTCATGCGGGCAGCATCAAACAGGGTTAACAGAATTTGTTCCAGCTCACTGTAAGCACCGAGCAGACTGGAATGGCTGCTCAGCAGCATATGAATTTTATCGAGAGTTTGTTGTTGGCTGCTGATATCTGGCATGGTTTACGTCTTGTATTTCTGTCCATCAAAGAGCGCGAACCACTGTGGACAGCGGACGCAAATAACAGCTGCGAAAAATGACAGCTGGTTAGCTATCGTACAGCGACTGTCTTAAAATAGTCTAGCACTTTTCAGGTAAGTCATTCTTCTTGAAAGAGAGATCTCCGGGCGAAGGTAAAGGGGCGCGTCAGGCAGCAGCAAAAGTGCACAACTGATGAATAATCTGTGAGCAACTTTACTAGACCTTGAGATCAGAAGCTGTATAATGCAGCGCACAATATAGCTGGCCCGACAAAGATAGCCAGCGCGCGAAATAAATTTGTCAGAATTGATCAAAAACAGAGCAAATAGCCTTGCAAAAAGCAAGCGTCTCTGTATAATTCGCGCCCACTGCCCAAAGGGGGCATGAAATTTTAGCCGCAACCACACTGCTTTTAGGGTGGATGCCGAAGTGATAGACAAGATCCAGCTGGATTCAAACCTGTTGCCGGCGAGCTAGAAAAAGAACAGGGTTCCGATTTGGAACCACCGGTTTACGCGCATCTTTTCTTCCCATTAATAAAAAGGGAGAGAAAAGATGAATTTTTTTGTTCTTTCGATTGGAGCTTAATCGATGCCAAATCAAAGAATTCGTATTCGTTTGAAAGCGTTTGATCACAAGTTGATCGATCAGTCTACGGCTGAAATCGTTGAAACGGCGAAACGTACTGGTGCTCAGGTCAGCGGTCCAATTCCTCTGCCTACTCGCAAAGAACGCTATACAGTATTGACATCTCCTCACGTGAATAAAGACGCACGTGACCAATATGAGATTCGTACTCACAAGCGTTTGGTAGACATCATTGAGCCAACTGACAAAACAGTTGACGCTCTGATGCGTTTGGACTTGGCTGCCGGCGTTGATGTTCAAATCAGCCTGGGCTAACAAGAGAGGGTTATAACAATGGCGATTGGTCTAGTCGGTCGTAAAGTGGGTATGACTCGCATCTTCACTGAAGATGGCACGTCTATCCCTGTGACTGTTATCGAAGCGACCCCAAACCGTGTTACTCAGGTTCGTTCTGAGGAAACTGACGGTTATCGCGCTCTTCAGGTTACTGCTGGAACCAAGAAAGCGAACCGAGTCAACAAAGCTGAAGCAGGTCACTTTGCTAAAGCAGGTGTTGAAGCAGGTCGTTCTCTAGTGGAATTCCGCCTGGAAGACAACGAAGGTGCCGAAATCGAAGTGGGCAGTGAAATCACTGTTGAAATCTTCAACGACACCAAGAAAATTGATGTAACAGGTACATCTAAAGGTAAAGGTTTTGCCGGTGCAATCAAGCGTTGGAACTTCAGTTCTCAGCGTATGACTCACGGTAACTCTCTGTCTCACCGTGCTCCTGGTTCAATTGGTCAAAACCAATCACCAGGTAAAGTATTCAAAGGCAAGAAAATGGCTGGTCAGCTTGGTAACAAGCAAGTGACTACTCAGTCTTTGGAAGTAGTACGTGTAGACGTAGAAAACAACCTGATCCTGGTTAAAGGTGCCGTACCTGGCGCAACTGGCGGCGATGTAATCGTTAAGCCAGCTGTTAAAGCGTAACGTCTGGGGAGTGAACTGATGGAATTAACATTGAAAGATGCGCAAAGCGCTCTTGAAGTATCCGAAGCGACCTTTGGACGTGAATTCAACGAAGCCCTGGTACACCAGGTCGTTGTAGCTTACGGTGCAGGTGCTCGTCAGGGTACTAAAGCGCAGAAGACTCGCGCTGAAGTACGTGGTGGCGGTAAGAAGCCATGGCGTCAAAAAGGTACTGGCCGTGCACGTGCCGGTACAATCCGTAGCCCTATCTGGGTTGGCGGTGGTCGTGCTTTCGCAGCTAAGCCTCGCGATCACGAGCAAAAAGTTAACAAGAAGATGTACCGCGGTGCGATCAAGAGCATCCTGTCTGAACTGATTCGCCAAGACCGTCTGGTTGTGGTTGAGAAGTTCGGTGTAGATACACCTAAGACAAAAGCTCTGGTTGGCAAACTGAATGAACTTGAGTTAAACGATGTACTGATCGTGACTTCAGAAGTAGAAGAAAATCTATTCCTGGCAGCGCGTAACCTGTACAAAGTTGACGTTCGTGATGTTGCTGGTATTGATCCGGTAAGCCTGATTGCATTTGAAAAAGTGCTAATCACTGCTGATGCAGTTAAACAACTTGAGGAGGCGTTAGCATGAATGAAGAACGTCTACTGAAGGTGCTAGTAGCACCTCACGTTTCAGAAAAGTCTACTATGGCTGCTGAAGCGGGCAACACAGTTGTATTTAAGGTAGCGAAAGACGCAACTAAAGCTGAAGTTAAAGCAGCTGTTGAAAAGCTGTTTGAAGTTGAAGTTGAAGGTGTTCGCACTGTGAACGTTAAAGGTAAGACTAAGCGTCACGGTATGTCTTTCGGCAAACGCAGCGACTGGAAAAAAGCGTACGTATCGCTTAAAGAAGGTCAGGACATCGACTTTGTCGGTGGCGCTGAGTAAGAAGGGGATTAGAAATGCCATTAATGAAAGCTAAGCCAACTTCTGCCGGTCGTCGTCACGTTGTTAAGGTAATTAACCACGACCTGCACAAGGGTGCGCCTTACGCACCTCTGCTGGAAAAGAACAGCAAGAATGGCGGTCGTAACAACAACGGTCGTATCACTGTACGTCACGTTGGTGGTGGTCATAAGCATCACTATCGTCTGATTGACTTCAAACGCAACAAAGATGGCATTCCAGCCAAAGTTGAGCGTTTGGAATACGATCCTAACCGTTCTGCAAACATTGCTCTGGTACTGTATGCAGATGGTGAGCGTCGTTACATTCTGGCACCTAAAGGCGTTAAAGCAGGCTACGAACTACAGTCTGGTACACAATCGCCAATCAAAGCTGGTAATGCTATGCCTATGCGCAACATGCCAGTAGGTACCGTTGTACACGCTATCGAAATGAAGCCTGGCAAAGGTGCACAGATTGCACGTTCTGCTGGTGCATACGCTCAGATCCTGGCTCGTGAAGGTAACTACGTTACTCTTCGTCTGCGTTCTGGCGAAATGCGTAAAGTATTGTCTGATTGCCGCGCCACTATCGGTGAAGTTGGTAATGCAGAGCATATGCTACGTTCACTGGGTAAAGCAGGTGCAACCCGCTGGCGTGGTGTTCGTCCTACCGTTCGTGGTGTTGCCATGAACCCGGTTGACCACCCACACGGTGGTGGTGAAGGACGTACATCTGGCGGCCGTCACCCAGTATCACCTTGGGGTACTCCTACTAAAGGTAAGAAGACCCGAAGCAACAAGCGTACTGATAAGCTTATCGTACGTCGTCGTAACAAGTAATAGCGAGGATTCACCATGCCACGTTCTCTCAAGAAAGGTCCTTTTATTGACCTTCACTTGCTGAAGAAGGTAGAGGCTGCAGTGGAAAAGAACGAACGTAAACCAATCAAAACTTGGTCTCGTCGTTCTATGATCATCCCAGATATGATTGGGTTGACCATTGCGGTCCATAACGGTCGCCAACATGTACCTGTCATTATTAGTGACGAAATGGTCGGCCACAAGTTGGGCGAATTTGCGCCAACGCGTACTTACCGCGGCCATGTCGCGGATAAGAAAAGCAAACGTTAAGGGGTAGGAAGATGGAAGCATTAGCTAAACACCGTTTTGCCCGCACGTCGGCTCAAAAAGCACGCTTGGTTGCGGATCAAGTTCGCGGTATGCACGTTGAGAAAGCCCTTGAGCTTCTGACGTACAGCCCGAAGAAAAGCGCTGCACTGGTTAAGAAAGTACTGGAGTCTGCTATTGCTAACGCAGAGCATAACGAAGGTGCTGACATTGATGAGCTACGCGTAGCTAAGATCTTCGTTGACGAAGGTCCTACTATGAAACGTATTAAGCCACGCGCCAAAGGCCGTGCTGATCGTATCTTTAAGCGTAGCAGCCACATCACTGTAGTTGTAGCGGATAACTAGGAGTAGATTATGGGACAGAAGGTACATCCTACAGGTATACGCCTGGGTATCAGCAAACCATGGACTTCTACCTGGTACGCTAATACTGCAGACTATGCAGACAACCTGTATAACGATCATCAGGTACGTCAATACCTGACTAAGAAACTGAAAAACGCTTCACTTTCACGCATTGTTATCGAACGTCCAGCGAAGAGCATCCGTGTGACTATTCACACAGCTCGTCCTGGTGTTGTTATCGGTAAGAAAGGTGAAGACGTTGAAAAGCTGCGCAACTATGTATCTAAGCTGGCCGGTGTGCCTGCTCAGATCAACATTGCGGAAGTACGTAAGCCGGAGCTGGATGGTCAGTTAGTTGCTGATAGCATCTCTAGCCAGCTTGAGCGCCGTGTTATGTTCCGTCGCGCCATGAAGCGTGCGGTACAAAACGCGATGCGTCTTGGTGCTAAAGGTATCAAAGTAGAAGTTAGCGGCCGTCTGGGCGGTGCAGAGATTGCACGTACAGAATGGTATCGTGAAGGTCGTGTACCACTACACACTTTCCGTGCAGACATCGATTATGCGACGTCTGAAGCGTCTACTACCTACGGTATCATCGGCGTTAAAGTATGGATCTTCAAAGGTGAAGTTTTGGGCGGTCTGCCTACAAACCAGGAGCCAGCTCCTGCACAGCCTAAGAAGAAAGGCCGCAGCGCTAAGCGAGAGGGCTAATCATGTTACAACCTAAGCGTACGAAATTTCGTAAACAGCATAAAGGTCGTAACCGTGGTCTTGCTGTTGCTGGTAGCAAAGTAAGCTTCGGTACATATGGCCTGAAAGCAACTGGCCGTGGTCGTATGACTGCGCGTCAAATCGAAGCCGCGCGTCGTGCTATGACTCGTCACGTTAAGCGTCAAGGTAAAATCTGGATTCGGGTTTTCCCTGACAAGCCAATTACCGAAAAGCCTCTTGAAGTTCGTCAAGGTAAAGGTAAAGGTAACGTTGAGTACTGGGTATGCCAGATTCAACCTGGCCGTGTATTGTACGAGATGGAAGGTGTTCCAGAAGCTCTTGCACGCGAGGCGTTTGAATTGGCAGCTGCTAAACTGCCATTTAAAACAACCTTTGTAACTCGGACGGTGATGTAATGAAAGCGACTGAACTGAAAGAAAAAAGCGTAGAAGAGCTGAATGCAGAGCTTTTGAATCTGCTGCGCGAACAGTTCAACCTGCGTATGCAGCACACAACCGGTCAGCTTGAAAAAACCGACCAGTTGAAAAAAGTGCGTCGTACCATCGCGCGTGTTAAAACCATTCTGACTCAAAAGGCTGATGCGTAATGACTGAGCAAAATATTCGTACAGTACAAGGTCGTGTGGTTAGCAACAAGATGGATAAAACCATCACAGTTGTTGTAGATCGCTATGTTAAGCACCCTATCTATGGGAAGTTTATCCGTCGTTCTACTAAGCTGCACGCTCACGACGAAAGCAATGTAGCCAACCAAGGCGATATCGTGACAGTTCGCGAATGTCGTCCACTGTCTAAGTCTAAGACTTGGATGTTGGTAAACGTTGTAGAAAAAGCCGGCGTTTAATCGCAAGCTTTTGCACGAAATTGAAAGCCGCTCTTTGGAGCGGCTTTTTTATTGCCTGTCAGATAATCCCGACCAGTATTAGCACTGGACGATCAGCGTTACGCCATTACAATACCTATCGACCAAGCCTGTACTTTTTTGCCAGGTGATGACTGAAAATGGGGAACCTGTGAAGCACACCAAACCGTATCGCCCGACCTTGTCAGAGAACAGCGTTCGCTGGATTTATTCTTTTTTGCTGGTACTGCTTGCACCAGTGGCATTTATTATTTTGATGATGCGTGGTGCATGGCGGGTCAAGTCACCCGGACGCCGACCGCTGGAGCGCCTGGGTCTGATGCGACGTCCCCAACCCCATGGCTATCTGTTTCATTGTGTTTCAGTGGGAGAGGTGGTGGCCGCTTCTGCGCTGATTAAGCAAATCATGCAACAGGAGCCTGATACACCGGTGTCAATTACCACCACCACGGCTACCGGCTCTGCCCGGGTAAAGGCTATTTTTGGTGACGCCGTTCATCATTTTTATCTGCCGTATGATTTGCACATTATCATGGCCTGCATGCTGCGCCGGGTGAAACCCAAAGCGGTGGTCGTGACCGAGGTGGAACTGTGGCCAAATATGATTCATGCCTGCTGGCGTCGTCATATTCCGGCATTTGTTATCAATGGCCGGCTGACTGACCGCTCAGCCAGACGCTATAACAAAGTCAGTTTGCTATTTTCTCCTATGCTAAAAAAGCTGTCTCATGTGTGTGCACAAGGAGAGCGTGACTATCGTAATTATCTGCAACTGGGCATGCACACCGATCGCCTGACCCTGACCAATAATATCAAATTTGACCAGGCTGCCAGTATCAGCACAGCGGCTGATTTTATGCAGCTGGCCAGCCGTACCCGCCCTGTACTGGTTGGCGGTAGTACCCATGATCCGGAAGAGCAGGTGTTGCTGGATGCACTGGCAGATATCCACCGCAAATATCCTGATACCCTGTTGATTCTGGTTCCCAGACATCCTGAGCGGTTTGAGCAGGTGGCCCGGCTGTTACAGGACTCTGCATTTACCTGGTGCCGGTCAGCCGATACAACCAGCGTGCCTGCCGATTGTCAGGTGGTGCTGCTTAACGAAATGGGTAAGCTGAATGATGCCTATCAGGTAGCAGATTTTGCCTTTGTCGGCGGGTCTGTTGCACAACGTGGCGGGCATAATGCGCTGGAGCCTGCGGCTGTTGCAGTGCCTATTATGATGGGACCGCATACGTTCAATAACCCCGTTATTTGCCAGTATTTGAAAGCGCATGGCGCACTCACCATCACTGCGTCAGCCGCTGAGATTGCCAGCTGCTGTAAACAATGGCTTAGCCATCCGGAATCTGCCCGGCAGGCCGGTGCAAGTGGCAAGGCGGTACTGGAATCCAATCGTGGCGCACTGACCGCGACACTGGCGTGCATCAAGCTGGGTATTCATCGGGCTAAGTAATTGGCTATGGTAAATAAAATGTTAAGAAACAAAGGCTTGCTGGAAAAGTAAACCCCGCCATGGTGCGGCTGCACTGGTGTTTTGCACCAAAGCAAGGAAGTCGATTTTGGGAATCTACTGGTAAAAATGCTAACTTGCTGATTTTAAAGTGTTCTGCAAGTTGGTCTGGTGCTTGCTCTATATAAAGCGACAGTGTGATTATAGTAAAACACCAATAATAATACCCTCTGTCGCAGGGTGCTTAATTACACGTTATTCCAGGGAGGCTATGCCCTGCCGATATCGGCAGGGTATAGTTTTTTATGGGTTGACCGGTTCAGACCGGCTCATCTTCCGGCCTTATCAGGCTAATCAGGCGCCATCCAGGCACCGGTGTAATCTCCTTACCATACAGAATCACATGAGGCTTACTGGCTTTATCCAGTGCAATCAGCGGTGTAACCCGGCCACCATAGGTCTCCAGATACTTTTCGTAACTGAACTCTTCGGTAATCCGGGTGGTTTTAATCGTCGCTCCATGGGCGATAGACGACGCCAGATAGCCATAGGTGACACCTTCATCAAACAGCGTCATGCGCTGGGCATAGTGCTGTCCCACTTGGTGGCTGGGGCGGGTTGCCTGCTCGTTATTGGTCAGCCCCCATACTTTGTCTTTGCCCATGGTGTATTCAAAGTGATAGGCAATTAATGGGTTAAGCTGTTTATAAGGTGACATGATGAGAACAGTGCCAATCCGCTCCAGCTCCATGTGCCGGGCAGCATGGTCAGACGCCGGGTTACCAAAATACACGGGGATATCTTTCATCCGGGCTTCACGAATGGCATCCCAGTTGGTATCGGCAATGACCACCGGAATTTTCTGATTCTGCATCTCAATGGCCAGCAAGCGGTTGAACTTGCTGCCACCAAAAATTAAAAACCCATTAGGCGGCGGCGCGCGCATTTGCAATAGCTGAGCCACCGGCTTGGCGGTCAGGCTTTGCAGCACTACCGTTGTGATAATGACCAGAAAGACTATTGGTACAATAACACCGGCGCCTTCATAGCCAATCTCTTCCAGTTTCAGCGAAAATAGCGCTGACACCGCAGCGGCAACAATACCCCGGGGCGCAATCCAGCTAATAAGTGCCAGCTCACGCCAGTTCAGACCGGTGCCGATAGAGGAAAACGCCACTGACAGAGGACGTGCCACAAACATGATAGCCAGAAGTATCCACAGTACGCCGAAACCCAGATCGGTCACTGAGCTTAGATTTAGCCGGCTGGCCAGCAGGATGAATAATCCGGAGATAAGCAAGACACTGAGTGTTTCCTTAAACTCCAGGATGTCTTCTACCTCGACATTTTTCATATTGGCCAGCACCATACCCACAATGGTGACCGCCAGCAGCCCGGACTCATGGGCCACATAGTTGGAGGCGGCAAAGACCCCCAGAATCAGGGTTAGTACTGCGGTATTTTGCAGGTAATGGGGAATCCACTGTTTACGTAAACAGATACCCAGTAAATAGCCGCTGACCAGACCCAGGCACACGCCCATACCAATGGTTTTGCCAAACGTAATGAGGGTGTGGGTGATAGCCTCGGCCTGGGAGGCCACAATATATTCATACACCAGTACTGCCAGCAGGGCGCCAATCGGGTCGATAATTATCCCTTCCCAGCGCAGAATATTGGCAACATTGGTTTGTGGTCTGACGGTGCGAATCATGGGCACAATGACGGTTGGGCCGGTCACTGTCACGATGGCACCAAACAAAAACGCCAGCTGCCAGGGAATATCCAGCGCATAGTGGGCTGCCACAGTGGCTACCGCCCAGGTCACCACCACCCCAATACTGCACAGATTTCGCACCATGTTGCCATGGCCGCGGATATCACTGAATTTAAGGGTCAGAGAGCCTTCAAATAAAATGATGGCGACCGATAATGACACCACCGGAAACAGTAAGTCGCCAAACAAATCATCGGCATTGAGTACGCCCATAACCGGTCCGACAATAATGCCCACAATCAACAGGGGCAAAATAGCGGGTAATCGAATCTTGTAAGCCAGATACTGACAGGCAATAGACAGCAGACCTACAGCAACCAGGCTGATTAACGGATCAGACAAAAGCAGTTCCCTTATAATAAGTCGTCACAGAACACGGTGTCTGAACGATAGTTTTTTATTCGTTATCTGTTTGTACTTTGCAAGCACGCAGACGGATGACATAGTATGTCCGGTACTGAACCTGAGTGTGGACAACCTAGTATTAACCTAGCTTGGTGGTACATACAACTCAGGCTGTAAATGGACATAGTCTGGCTAACTAATGGTAGGCAAAAATTTTTCAATGATTAAAATAAAAAAAAGGTTAAGTTTGCGAGCTTTAGCCTGCGCATGGATCGGGATTCTGGCTGCGTTACCGGCGTGCAGCGCAACAGGCGAACCGCCGCTGACAATTAAGCTGGTTGAAGAACATACGCTGAACGACAAGATGAAGGAAACTTCCGGGCTGGTGTGCACAGGGCGCATTGCTGTGACCATTAATGATTCGGGTAACGACCCGGTGCTGTTTTCTATTAACAGTAAAGGGCAGAGTATTGGTGAGCAACCGCTGGACTTTAAAAATAAAGACTGGGAAGCGGTGACCGCCGACCATCAGTATTTTTATATTGGGGATGTGGGTAACAACGATGGGCGTCGTGACCATGTCATGGTACGCAAGGTATCTCAGGCTACCTACAAGATCGCTAAAACCCTGAAACTGACCTACAAAGATAACGATCCGGCGATAAATCTACCCTATGCCCACGACTTTGATGCTGAGTCACTGGTGTATCACGACCGCAAACTGATTCTGTTTTCCAAAAGCTGGGCCAGTCGCAAAGTGCGGGTATACCATGTTGATCCGAATCAGGAAGATCAGGCGCTGGAGCCGGTGACTTTTATCGACGGACTACCAGGTATCATTACCGGTGCTGACTGGGACCCGTACAACAACCGGTTTGTGGTAGTCGGTTATAACAACAGTACCATTGGCCTGTTCCGGCCATTTGTCGCGACGATTTCTGAAGATTATCAGCTTACCGGTGTGGCCAGGCTGGAGGATTTTGCACAAGTTGAAGGCGTGTGTGTAAATGGACCAGAGGAAATCTGGGTATCTCAGGAAAAGTCACCACTTAACAGTGCCAAGCTGGCCAGAATGGCCATCTCCCGCTAAATCGCCTGCCAGAGCGCGAAAACCTGCGCTCTGGCATCTGCTGACCTGTTTACAAACGAAACCGGCCAACCTGCTGACCCAGTTCGCTGGCCAGCTGGTCCAGTTCACTGCTGACATCCACCAGGCGCGATGCTGTATTCAGGTTATCTTCGCTGGTATCACTGATTTCATTAATATTCTGACTGATCTCGTGTACCACACTGCTTTGCTGTTCTGTGGCGGTGGCCACCTGCGCGTTCATATCATTGATACGCTCTATATCGGCCGCTATCTGTACCAGCAAGACATCAATATTCGTGGCTGCTTCCACCACTGACTCGGTCTGGGCGCGGCTGGCCTGCATTTGCGAGACTGCTTGCTGCGAGTCGGTTCTGAAGCTGTCGATTTTCTGCTGAATCTCATCGGTGGCACTGGCGGCCCGCTGCGCCAGAGTGCGCACTTCATCCGCCACCACAGAAAAGCCCCGTCCGTGATCGCCGGCCCGGGCAGCTTCGATAGCCGCATTCAGAGCCAGTAAGTTGGTTTGTTCTGAAATGCTGCGAATAGTTTCCAGAATACCGCCGATGGCGCTGGTGTGCTCATCCAACGCTTCTATGGTATTGGCCACACTGGTCACCTGGGTGGATAGCGTACTGATGGCGCCGACCGCCTCGGTGGTTAACTCACGGCCCTGCTGCGTGGTTTTAGCCGAAGTATTGGCGCTGTCGGCAGCGGTTTGCGCTGAACGAGCTATTTCTGCCACTGAACTGCCCAATTCGGTCAGCGCGGCTGCCACCTGAATTGTACGGTCGCGTTGAATCTGACTGGCATGCTCGGTTTCCTGCGACTTTCCGGCCACATTAGCGGCTGAATTGCGCAGATGCTGACTGGTATCGGAGACCGATGACATGGTGTCATGCAGCGCGCTGATAAAATTGTTAAAACCACTGACCAGCCGGCGCATCTCCTGCTGCGCCGGAATGGCCAGTCGTGTAGTCAGATCGCCATTGCCTTTGCCCAGCGCCTGGAAGGTATCGGCCAGTTGCTCAATAGGACGGGTGATGGTACCGGCCAGAATCACACCCAGAACGGCAAATATTGCGGCGATGCCGACGGCCCACAACACTGTCTGGGTGGTGGCCTCGTTGAGCGCAAGAAACAATTCTGCCTCGGGCACCTGAGCAATGACATACCAGCCGGCGCTGGCAACATAGGTGCTGGCATAAAGACGTGTGCCAGTGTCGGCTTCCAACCGCGCCAGATTAAATTCATTCTGGGCTAGCAGCGTGCGGCTGATGCGGGCATCGGTCAGCTCATTAAGGCTGACCTGACCCACCAGACTGGCATCTTTGTGGGCAATAACACGGCCCTGGCTGTCGACCATAAACACATCGCCGGTACGGGCAATCCGGGTGGCATTTAAAATACTGACCAGTCCATCCACCGATTTGGCCACCCCGGACATCCCCCGGCCGTTAAGCTGCTGATAATTAGCAAATAACCGGTAACCTACGCCAGGCTCGTTATACAGACTCAGTGAGGTATTTTCGCCACTGTCCTTATAGGCAAAAAACCAGCCATCAAGCTGATCATTTTTCAGGGTGCGTAAAAAGCCGTCCTGGTTCCAGTAATTGTAGGTTTTGCGATCGACAAACGACACCACGGCCAGATCGTTAAAGCGTGCCAGTTCACCCATATAGGCAACTATCTGTGGCTCTTTGGTTTTACTGGCGCCAGCGGCTGACCATTCCAGAATGTCAGGGTTGGTCGCCACGGCATGGGCCATGGTGGTCATCATGGTGACTTCTTTGTCGACCCGGTTACCTAATTGTTTGACCAGACTGGGAAGCTGCCCCTGTTCCACGTTCTCGGCCAGCAGATCCCGGGCGATAAACTGACTGACGGTACTGATAAGTGCGGTTGAGGCGAGCACTGCAAACAGTAAGATGAGAATAAGCTTTTGCTTGATACTTAGCGCGCTGAATTTCATTATTTTTGTAACCCTGTGTCAATTGCACCATGACGTAAAAGCAGGTGTGCATCATGTTGAGCTGGTGTGTCGAGAAGACGACAAACATCCGTTTATATTCCCGAAGCAGGCAGGTCCGGAATCAGGTTATCGGCGGTTATTTTTATTGTTTTAGCGCTAACCGTGTGGCTGACAAATATACCCTGAAAATATCAGCGGCGGCAGCGTGGATAAGTATGTAATTTATGACAGGGGAATAAAACGCAGGCATGAGCATGCCTGCGTGAAGCAATTAAAAACAGTGTTACTGTGGTTTATTTTTCGGCACCGGGAAGCCGCGGTCGCGCATCAGGGCCTCAACGTTGGCGTCACGGCCTCGGAATTGGCGATACGCTTGCGCCGGGTCCATCGCGTTGCGTACTGAGAACAGGTACTGCACCAGCTTAGCTGCCAGTTCTTTATCATAATAACCGCCCGGGGCCTGCTCAAAAGCTTCAGCGGCATCGGCGGTCAGCACTTCGGCCCACATATAGCCATAGTAGGCTGCGGCATAGCCCTCACCAGAGAAGACATGGCCAAACTGAGTACTGCGATGACGCATCACGATTTCTTCAGGCATATCCAGTCTGCCCAGCTGCTCACGCTCAAAGCTGTCCGGGTCAATCTGGTCCGGGTCGGTAGTATGGTAGAGCAGATCCATTATCGCTGAGGCCATATATTCGGTAGTCTTAAAGCCTTCGTTAAAGGTCGACGCCCGTTTGATTTTCGCCACCAGTTCAGATGGAATCGGCTCACCGGTTTTATAATGCACCAGATAATTGTCAATGACCTCATCGGTGGTCAGCCAGCGCTCCAGTAACTGCGACTGGAATTCAGTGTAGTCGCGAACGCCGCTGTGTGAGGTGGGGTAGGCTACATCAGAGGATAAGAAGTGCAGGGCATGACCAAATTCGTGGAAATAGGTTTCTGCATCATCCCATGACAGCAAAGTTGGCTCGCCGTTGGCGCCTTTGACAAAGTTAGAATTGTTAGACGACAACACGGTCTTTTTACCATCAAAGGTGGTGTAGCTACGGTAAGTGGTTGCCCAGGCGCCGGAGCGCTTACCCTGACGGGCGAAGGGGTCCAGATACCACAAGCCAATGTGCTCCCCGGTGGTTTTATCGGTGACTTCCCACACTTTTACATCCGGATGGAAGACCGGTACCTTGCCCGCTTCCACCGGACTGAAGTCAAAGTTGAATAAGCGACCGGCTACATAGAACATGGCCTCACGCAGTTTATCCAGTTGCAGATAGGCTTTTACTTCATTGGAGTCCAGGTCGTATTTGGCCTGACGCACTTTTTCAGCATAGAAGCGATAATCCCACGGCTGAATGGTAATACCGGCATTGTCTTTATCCGCAATGGCCTGCATATCAGCCACTTCTTCTTCCACCCGGGCAATGGCCGCCGGCCACACTTTCATCATCAAATCCATGGCGTTATCCGGGTTTTTTGCCATGCGGTCTTCGAGTCGCCACTGCGCGTAGTTGTCGTAACCCTGCAGTTCAACCCGCTCATCGCGCAGGATCAGAATCTGTTTGATAATGTCGTTGTTATCACTGGCATCACCGTTGTCACCACGGTTGTAATAGGTACGCCATACTTTTTCGCGCAGCGCACGGTCGGTGGAGTAGGTGAGAAACGGGTCCATGGATGAGCGGGTATTGGTAATAGCATACTGGCCCGGCTGGCCACGTTCTTCGGCAGCGGCTGCTGACGCCTTGATAAAGGCGTCTGGCAGTCCGCCTAACTGGGATTTGTCGATGTAGGTGACATAATTTTCTTCGTCGGCCAGCACGTTGGTAGAAAACTGGGTATACAGTTTGGCCAGCTCCTGATTGATCTGGGCATAGCGCTGTTTTTTCTCGCCATCCAGCGTGGCGCCGTTATGTGCAAAGTTATTGTAGATAAGCCAGGTTATACGTTGTTGTTCCGGGGTAAGAGAAGCCAGCTCATCGCTTTCATAGACCGTCTTAATGCGCTCAAATAACTGACGGTTTTGCGTAATCCGGGTGAAAAAAGCCGATAGTTTAGGTGACATTTCGGCCTGAATGGCACGAAACTCCGGGCTCGATTTGTTGGAGCTCCATATACCATAGTAAGTGAAGACCCGGTCCAGAGCGCTGCCAGAACGTTCCATGGCAGCAATGGTATTTTCAAAAGTAGGCGCGGCCGGATTGCTCGCAATAGCCTCAATTTCTTTAAGATTCAGCGCCATGGCTTGTTCCAGCGCCGGCTTAAGGTCAGCAAGTTGCATCTTGTCAAAAGCCGGCACGCCGCCATACGGCCCGGTAAACTGTTGTAGCAGAGCATTGTCAAAACTGGCTTGCTCAACACTGGCCGCCGGTGAGCTGGTTGTCTCGCTGTGCGGTGCGCAGGCACTAAGTCCGAACACCACCGCTGCCGCGGTCAGAGTTACGTTAAATTTTTTCATCTGTGCTTCCTGTCGTTCGTTATCATTTTGTTTACTTTTGCCATACTAGAGCAACGCCAGCATAAGTAAAATATGCCGACCAAAATCAGGGCCATTCTGGCTGTCATAAATCGTAAAAATCTGACCGTTAATCGCAACAAAAATATGTCACAAAAAAATAACTAAAAACTGCTTGAGCCCATGCCTGACGTGGGTTTACACTCCGCGCGATTTTTGAACGAGCATGTTTATTTGAGTGGAGAGGCAGATGCTAGTTGATGTGTTTATGCATGGTTTGCCGGTAGTGATAGCTGTGCTGTCTTTCTGGTCAAACACTGAGCGCAAGGTGCTCCTTTTAAACCTGGGGTTATGTATTACTATTTCTATCTCACTGGTTTTACAGGAAGCCTGGTCCGGTGTGTTAGTAATGTGTGTGGCGGGTCTGAGTACCAGCTACCGGCTGATTACCAATAAACTGGTGGACCCGCGCCTGACCGGCGTGTTTATTGTGCTGATGACATCGCTTATCGGCTATATCAATATTCAGACTGGCAAAACCAGCTGGCTGGAAATCCTGCCTGTGATGACCTTTATTTTATATCGGTTTGGGGAGCTGTATTGCCGTGAAGCCGGCTTACGGCTGTGTATGATCACCGGGTCGGTGTGTTTTGCTTCGTATGCCCTGGTCAATCACAGCTGGGGAGTGGCGGCTACCGAGAGCCTGTTTGCCCTGACTAATGCGTTTTATCTGGCGCGTTTACAGCGGCGTACCCGCCCGGCCACGGTGTAGAAGTAAAGCATAGAAATCACAGCTTAGTACAGCGGGGGCTGCGTTTCCCCCGCGTATATCTGCAGATTTGCCGTCAGGCAAATACCACCGTTTTATTGCGATGAATAATTACCCGGTCTTCCAGGTGATAACGCACACCGTGGGCCAGCGCGGTCACTTCGCAATCTTTTCCTTTGCGTACCATATCCGGAGCACTGTCGCTGTGACTGATACGCTTTACGCTTTGTTCAATGATCGGGCCTTCATCCAGATCACTGGTCACATAGTGACAAGTCGCACCAATCAGTTTAACACCGCGATCATAGGCCTGCTGATATGGCCGGGCGCCGGCAAATGATGGCAGAAAGCTATGATGAATATTGATCATGCGGCCTTCCAACTTACGACACAGGGTATCAGGAATGATTTGCATGAATCTGGCCAGCACGGTCAGATCAATCTTGTACTCATCCAGTAATGTTTCAATTTGGGCAAACGCGGCTTCTTTTCCCAGGCCTTTAAAATCAACCCAGTGAAATGGCACCTTGTACCAGTCGGCAAATTGTTTCATT
The DNA here is from genome assembly GCF_005222225.1 of Salinimonas lutimaris. Taxonomy (GTDB): domain Bacteria; phylum Pseudomonadota; class Gammaproteobacteria; order Enterobacterales; family Alteromonadaceae; genus Alteromonas; species Alteromonas lutimaris. Next base: position 3,835,524 of record NZ_CP036536.1, on the reverse strand, counting down.
TGCGGGTGATTAGAAATAATGCACGGGATATCGCAGTGCAGCTCGCCGGTATGCCAGCGATGCAGCAGATCTATCAGACAGTGTGATTCCAGGCTACCCAGTAGCGCTACACGCTGCTGCTGGCCGGAGTCAGTCAGCTTCCAGTTCATCTGAAACTCATTAGCCAGCGGGGTAAATTCCCGGATGAAGCTGTCGTAATCCAGCTGTATTGAATCAGCACCAATTTCGTGGCGCATGAAAAAGCGACCGGTTTGCAGGTCGGTATGATGATTTGCCTCGACGATGGTGGCGCTGTGGTCAGCAAGAAACTGTGACACACGGGCAACCAGGCCAATCTGATCAGGGCAGTCGATAACAAGTCTGAAGGTTTGTTGCATAAGGTTTGTGTACTCCTGTGAGGCTTCTCTTTTTACCGGTGCAACGCCCGTAAGTAAAGGGCGAAGAGCGATAAATCAGGCCAAACCACGCTTTAGGCGTTCGCGAACACTCAAATGAGGAATCAGTGGCCAGCTGTGCCGAATCGGGTAGCTGACTCCCTGAGGGGAGGAGACTGACTCAAACAGGTGAAACTGATTGAAGGTTGCCTCTATCTGTGGAGTAAACAGCGGTGGCGGCAATGTGACCGGGGCTTTTCTCACCATCGTGACATGCGGGCGGTACTCACGGCTTTCCATTTCAATGCCAGCCAAACGGGCTGCTTTTCTGACCTGCCTGGCCAGGTCCATCAGCGGCGCGGGTGGGGTCTCAGGGGCGCAGAACAAGATTTTGGGCCCGTTCCACAATCCGGTGGAATCCAGCGTCAGTGCAAAGGGTTCTTGCTGTACATTGCTGAGCGTGGTCATCACGGCCTCATGCTGACGATGATTAATCTGACCTAAAAAGCCCAGAGTGATGTGCAGGTTTGCGGTGGGGACCGCGACCGGTCTGGCCGGCTGATTTGCCCTGGCTTTGGTCTTTATCTTAGCCGCTGGCATCGGCAGCGCATCACGGGTGATCACCTCTGGCAGCGCCCGTTGTCGCCAGTCTTCCAGTGCCAGTTTGGTCTGTACGGGTAAATCGAGCCCGACAAAGCATCGCATATTCATGATTAAGGCTCCTGTTTTATGGGGTGGCAATACCCGGTTCACTATGCATTTATACTGCGGGTACGTAAAATAGCGCAACTTGCGATTTCCCATCTACAACAAACAGTGGTGCAGTTATGTCAAAAAGACCAGCGGATTTTCCGGCTCAGGCTATTATCTCTCCGTTATGTGAGGCCCTGACCCAACACAATGTGATCGTTGGTGCGCCGCCAGGTGCCGGTAAATCTACGGTGCTTCCACTGGCGTTGTTACAGGCATTTCCGGATAAAAAGATTCTGCTGATGCAGCCGCGCCGGGTGGTGGTGCGTAATCTGGCCGGATTTCTGGCCAGTCAGCTCAAAGAGTCTGTCGGCCAGACCGTTGGCTACCGGATTCGCGGAGAAAGTAAAGTCAGCCAGCATACCCGGCTGGAGGTGATCACAGAAGGGATTCTGGCCCGGCGTATTCAGCAGGACCCGGAGCTGGCAGACACTGCCATCATTATCTTTGATGAATTTCATGAGCGCAGCATTCACAGTGATTTTGGCCTGGCTCTGGCGCTGGAGGTGCAACAGGGGCTACGCGAGGATCTGCGCCTGATTGTGATGTCAGCCACGCTGGATACCGACGCTCTGAGAACGCTACTACCCGAGGCCGAAGTCTTGCAGACCAGCGGCCGGATGTTTGATGTACAGACCCGTTACACCGGCCAGATACAGGCCGAAAAGCTTCACGAGGTGGTGGCAAACGCCACATTTGATGTATTGCAGCAGGTCGACGGCGATGTGTTGGTATTTTTGCCCGGTGCTGGTGCCATTCGCAAGGTGGGCCAACTGCTTGAGCCGCGTTTATCGGGTCAGCCGGTGATTGTGCATCAGTTGTTCGGGGCCGTGGATAAAGCCGCCCAGCAGCAGGCGCTGCAGCCGGATGATCAGGGCCGGCAAAAAGTGATTCTGGCGACCAACATCGCTGAGACCTCACTGACCATTGAAAATATTGAAGCGGTGGTGGACAGTGGTCAGGAAAATCAGGCGGAGTTTCATCCCGGCAGTGGCCTGAGCCAGCTGACGACCCAGATGATTTCGCAGGCATCTGCCACCCAGCGTTTGGGGCGTGCCGGCCGTCTGGGACCGGGAATTTGTATCCGGTTATGGGCAAAAGAACAGCATGAGCGACTGGCCCGGCACAGTACACCGCAAATCTTGCGTGAAGATATCAGCGGGCTGATGCTCGAAGCACTGAGCTGGGGCAGCGGGCTGGATCAGCTGGCCCTGCTGGATGTACCGGGCCCGGCGCAGCAGCAGTCTGCCCGACAGTTGCTACAGCGTATTGGTGCATTGTCGGTGGATGACGGTAAGGTGTCTGTGACGCCATACGGGCGGCGCCTGAGCGGATTTCCCTGCCATCCACGGCTGGCTCATATGCTGATGCATATCCATGATAATGCGCCGCAGTTTGTTGGTGAGGCGGCAGTGATTGCAGCACTGGCCGAAGAATCCGGTACTGTGCAGCAGACCTGGGTAAAAGAGGCGCTCACGTCCATGGGCGGAGCTCAGTGGCAGCGCATCACCCGGCAGGCCCGGCGTTATCTGTCGCTGCTGGGGGCCGGTAGCGATGTACCGCAGGCCGCAACATTACAGGAAGAGGGACTGGGGCTGGCCATTGCACAGGCCTATACCGACCATATTGCCTTTGCCCGGGACGGCGCTCAGTGGAAAATGGTGAACGGGAAACGTGCTGAGCTTAACGGTGGAGCGGCCCGGCACGAATGGATTGCGGTGTTACAGGCGCAGCAACTCGGCTCACAGATAAAAATCCGACTAGCACAGCCGCTGAGCCTGGGCCTGTTGCAGCACTGGTTTGGTGATAAATTTTATCAGCAACAGCAGGTGGACTATTCGGCCACAGAAAAACAAATGCGGGCCCGCCAGGTTTCCGGATTTGGCAATATCATCATCAGCTCAGAGCCGGTCAGTGGCATGAGCCGCAAGGAAATAGGCCGGGCCTGGCTGACCTATCTGCGACAGCAGGATGCTGGCTCACTGAAACTGGAACCGGATACCCGGCAGTGGCTGAACCGGCTGGCGCTGGCGGCCCTGCTCAATCTATCGCAGCCTCAGGCATTTGATGAAGCCCCGGCATGGCCGGATGTGGTGCATCTGTTTAATCATTTTGACGACAACCTGCTGATACCGCTACTGGCCGGGCTAAAAACATTAGAGGAAGTACAGACCATACGTTGGGCCAAAGTGTTACATCCTTCATTGCCCTGGTCACAGCAACATGCGCTGGACTTATATTTGCCGCCACGCATCAAGGTACCCTCCGGGCTGTCGCATAAACTGGATTATCAAAACGACGGGCAGGTTGTGCTGCCGGTAAGAATGCAGGAGATGTATGGCGAAAATACCATACTGACCGTGGCGGAAGACCAGGTTACCGTGGTTTTTTCGTTATTGTCACCGGCCGGGCGTCCGGTTCAGATGACCCGCGATATTCCGGCGTTCTGGCAGGGCAGTTATCACGAGGTGAAAAAAGAGATGAAAGGACGTTACCCAAAACACTATTGGCCGGAAGATCCGACCACTGCCATGCCAACCACTAAGACCAAAAAGGCAATGGACTGATTTCATTGGTAATTAACATTATATTTACGAGAGCTATGCTAACTACCTAATATTAAAGGACAAATTTTTAATACTTTAGTCTATTAAAATGGATCAATCCATGTCTATACTGGCTTTGTTGTACAAAAACCACAATCAGAAACATGGAGGGTAGCTCAATGAGTAGAGTAGCTTTAGTAACTGGTGGAACCCGAGGTATTGGTGAAGCTATTTGTACAGCATTAAACGATGCTGGCTATAAGGTCATAGCGAACTATGGCGGTAATGATGAAGCCGCCAAAGCGTTTACCGAAAAAACAGGCATTACATCACTGAAATTTGATGTGTCTGATTTTGAGAAAACAAAGGATGCGATCGAGCATATTGAAGCGGACTATGGTCCCATTGATGTGCTGGTCAATAATGCCGGTATCACCCGTGATGGCACCATGCACAGAATGAGTTTTGAGCAGTGGAACGCGGTTATTCAGACTAACCTGAGCTCTTGTTTTAACACCTGTCGTGCGGTTATTGACGGGATGCGCGAGCGTAAGTTTGGTCGTATTGTGAATGTTGGCTCTATCAATGGCCAGGCAGGTCAGTATGGTCAGGTTAACTATGCGGCGGCTAAATCCGGTATTCACGGATTTACCAAAGCACTGGCACAGGAAGGTGCAGCCAAAGGTGTCACGGTTAATGCTATTGCACCGGGCTATGTGGATACAGAAATGGTTCGCGCTGTTCCACCTGAAGTACTGGAAAAAATTGTCGCTAAAATTCCGGTTGGGCGCCTGGGTAATACCAATGATATTGCGCGTACGGTACTGTTTTTAGTCGACGACACTGCAGAGTTTATCACCGGCTCGACTATCTCGGTGAACGGCGGTCAGCACATGTACTAACCACCGTTAATGTCTGTAGCAGGTGTATTAGTTGTTACCTGCTGCTAGTTTAACACCCGCTTTTTTCATCACATCCATTGCCGGAAAGCCATCGGCAATCATATTGTGTTTCAGCTGAAATTCCCGAATTCCACTGCGCGTGGCAGGGCCCATAATGCCATCGGGTTTACCCACATCATATCCTTCATCATTCAGCTTTTGCTGTAAGGCCATAATGTCGTTTCGGGTATACGCCGGCAAATCTGGCAATGAGGCAACCAAACCGTCGCTACCGGCAATCTGATTCGCCAGTTCACCCACCGCAATGGCGTAAAACTCTGAATTGTTCCAGCGCATAATTACGCGAAAATTCTGATACGCCAGAAAAGCAGGACCTTCATGGCCGGCCGGCACTACCACATACGCCGACAATGTGCTGTCGGGCAGGGCGCTACCATCGGCCTGAGTAATGCCAAGGGCTTTCCAGTCAATGACTGAACGACGATTGCCGTAGCCTGACTCACGATAATCAAAGCCTTCTGGCAACACCACTTCACGGCCCCAGCGGGTGCCCTGATTCCAGCCCAGATTGTTTAAAAAATTCGCCGCTGAGGTGAGCGCGTCGGCTTCGCTGTCCCACAGATTTGCCTGACCATCGCCATCGCCATCGACTGCGTATTTGTAATAGGCGCTGGGCATAAACTGGGTGTGACCCATGGCGCCGGCCCACGAGCCGACCATATTGGCAGGATTCAGATATTCCCGCTCTGCCAGTTTCAGCGCTGTCATCAGTTCACCGGTGAAATAGGTGCTGCGACGCTCATCACAGGCCAGGGTCGCCAACGAGCTGAGTACCGGCATAGTACCTTTGTAGCCACCAAAGTTGGTTTCAAGTCCCCAGAAAGCCACCAGATAATGCGGTGGAATACCGTATTTCTGTTGCAGTCTGGTTAGCATTGGCCAGTGCTTCTGCATTAACTGACGGCCTTTGCTGACCCGCCAGTTGGTCACACGTTTACTATAATAAGACGGAAACGTGGTGACAAATTCCGGCTGACTGCGATCCAGCTCAATGACTCTGTTGACATAGGTAATAGTGGAAAAGGCATTGTCGACCACCTCTTTTGCCACGCCCTGAGAAACGGCTTTGGCAGCAAGGCGGGTTTTACATTGTGCAAAATCGTCAGTGGCGGATACGGCAGGGGCCGCAAGTGTTGCGCAGGCCACTGTCAGGCCTGAAAAAAGAGAAAAGAAACGCTTCATAAGTTCACCTCAACACGGGATGTCTCCATGCTATCGCAAAGCGACTTCCCTAGGCGAATTGTTTTTCGCATCAATCAGCGCTACTCCCTGGTGGCAGAGCAGCGCCAACGTCATATTACACGTACTTGTGAATAAATTCGGTGATCAGAGGGCGGATGTGTTTGCGGAATTTAGAGCCGCTGAAAATGCCATAATGGCCAGCACCCTGCTGAATGTGATGCATACGTTTATTTTTAGGAATGCTTTTGCAGATAGTCTGCGCCGCTTCGGTTTGACCCAGGCCGCAAATATCATCATCTGCACCCTCTACCGTGAGCAGTGGTGTCTTATTAATGGCTTCAAAATTAACTGGCTTACCCTTAAAGGTAATGGCGCCTTTGGCCAGTTCATTATTTTTAAATACCCGCTCAATCGTTTCCAGATAGAATTCGCCGGGAATATCCAGCACCGCCATATATTCATCATAAAAAGCGCGGAACCGATCTGCATCTTCTTCTTCGCCATACACCAGGTTTTGAAAGAAATTAGCATACTTCTTCATATGCGACTGCTGGTTCATACTGATAAACCCACCCAGTTGCATAAAGCCAGGATAAACCTGACGACCTTCGCCCGGGTAGCCATGGGGCACTTTCATGATAGCAACATTACGAAACCAAGCCATGGAATGCTGCTGAGCAAACTCATTCACCCGGGTCGAATTTTTGCTGGTATCCAGCGGGCCGGCCATCAGGGTCAGGGTCTCAGGCACACAATCGCTGTTTTTCTCAGCCAGGACCGCGGTGGCGATCAGCGCCTGTACGGTGGGCTGGCAAATCGCAATCATGTGGGTATTAGGGCCCAGATACTCTAAAAACTCCATCAGGTATTCAACATAACAGTCGAAGGTAAATGGGCCTTCTTCGAGCGGGACTTCCTTGGCGTCGGCCCAGTCAGTCACATAAATTTCATGATCCGGCAATAAGGCTTCAACCGTGCCTTTAAGCAGAGTGGCAAAGTGGCCGGAAAGCGGGGCAACCAATAACACTTTGTAGTTGTCTTTTACGCCCAACCGGTTGAAGTGAATCAAATCACAAAACGGTTTACTTAATGCCACTTCTTCTCGAACGCGATGATGCTTGCCTTCGATATTAATCTCATCAATGTTGAACCCCAGCTTTTCGTAGCGTTGGGTCAGTCGCATGGCAGTTTCCAGCGAGGCGCGGGTAATACGACCGGGCAAGGTATGGGAATAAGGATTGTATGGATTACTCGCAACGGAATTAAGCAAACTAAATCCTTCATGCATAACATGAGCACTGCGGGTTAAAAAATCATAAGCCTGATAATTCATCACGTTTCTCCACAATTACTGACTGGGGGTTCGATATCGTGTTGTACGCTTGGAAGGCGGGAGGCCTGGAGGTAGCCGGAGCACGTAGACTGGCTCCGGCAAATGGGGGACTACTTCTTAGTAGCAGCCTGGAATTTAGAGGTAGCTTCCTCACTCATACCTTTAACCATCTCACCCGCTTTCTGCTGCGCTTCACTCATTATAGAATACGAGCTTTTCGCCGTTTCGGTCATTTTTTCCTGAACGGTTTCCATATATGCCTTTTGTGTCTCGGCAATGGCCATCATGTCTTTTTGCTGTGATACTTTCTCAACATAAGACATACCTTCAGACAACAAAGACGAATACAGTTCGTTTTGTTTTTCAGCCAGGCTTTGCATGGTAGACATGTTCAGTGTAGCCAGGTCAGTCATTGGTTTCATAGCAGATTGTAGTTGTTCATTCATTTGTTCAAACATAGTGGTATCTCCGTTTAGTGGCGAACGTTAACTGGACGATTTCGTCGATGCGGTCGATTTCGCAGAACTGCTGGTGCGACGAGACCGTCCTGATGCTGTTTTCTTGTCAGCCGAGCCAGAGCTGGCTGATGGGGTGGCTGAAGCCGCGTTTTTCTGGCTGGCCTCGGCCGTTTTTTCAATCGTGTCTTTGGCTGTATCCGCTGTTTTTTGGGTCGCCTCGGCAGCCTTTTCAGTGGCTTTCTGCGTTGTTGCTACTGCAGTGTCGGCAGCTTTTTGGGCAGTTTGCTCAGTGTTTTTTGCCGTGGCTTTGGCTGTGCTCTGAGCTTTTTCCTGCGTGGTTTGTGCTGCTTTTTGCACTGTTTCAGCAGTAGCCTGCGTCTGCTTCTGCACTTCTTCGGTTGTATGAGCCAGACTACTGGTCATCACCTCAGTCACCTGCTCCCGCACATCATTAAGTGTGGAGTAGGTTTCTTTTGAAGCGCTGGACAGCCGCTCCCGCATAGAGGCCGCATAATCACTGTTGGCGGCCAGAATCGTCTTCAGTTCAGGTTGAACGGATACGGTTTCCATGTATTTTACGCCATCTGACAATAGGCCAGTGAACAGCTCTGTTTGTTGTTGTGCCAAACTTTCCAATGCTTTCGCGTTCAGTTCCAGCAGGGTATGAACCGGTTTGGTAGAGTTTTTCAGTTGCTCTGAAAAGGTGCCGAACATACGAATCTCCCGAGTCCTGTTAACCAAATTACATTTACACTAATTATGCTGCGATGCAGCAAGATTTGATTAAATACTAGACAGGGCGAAGGCGATTGTCAATGGGTTTTGCTGCAAAGCAGCATGGCTTTTTAGAACATTAAAGTCTAAACAAATCACGTTTAATGCTGCGCTGCAACATAATGAGGGGGAGGTTATTCTTTGGGCTTTTTCGGATCGCCGGAAGACTTCCACATATCCATATTCTTTTCCATCATTTTACTGAACATAGAAAACGGATTGCTATCCATCATGTTCTGCATCACGCCCTGCATTTTGTCCTGTTGCTCAATAAACTGCAGAAGGCTTTGCTCAAGGTATTGTCTGACATACAGTTGCATATCGGTGTCATAAAAACGTATGAGCTGTTTAAGCAGGGAATTAGTGAGCAGAGACTGTCCGTCACTGGTTTCGGACTCGCTGATAATCTGCAACAGAATAGTTTTGGTAATATCATCTTTAGTCTTTGAATCTATTACCGTAAATTCCTCGCGCTGCTCGATAAGCTGCTTGATGTAGTCCAGGTTCACATATTGGCTTTGGGCGGTGTCGTACAAACGGCGGTTGGGATATTTTTTTATAGTAATCATGATTTAGCCAGTGTGAAGCATCGGTATTGCCAGAGTAGCCCAGTTATGACCGGCAGAGCAAGGCGCGCAGCGACATTAGGCTACCCGACGCACGCTATTTACGCCCTGATGTATACAGGGGGGTGTGAGAGAAACAGACACTTTTTTGTACATTGTCAGGTATGTTAGTGTAGCGGTGTACGCAAGCTTATGATTTACAAAGGCAATAATGTTCTGGTACGGAATTAGCTTTGATCTCAGAGCGCGCCCTTCGATGGGCAACTTAAAACTGACCTGGAGTCAATGTATGAACAAATTTGTTAAGACAATTGCCGCAAGTGCTGTTATCGCTGGTTTTGCAACATTCACTGCAAACGCACAGGAAGCGTCTTCACAGCCTGCACAGGACAACGCTCAGGTGCAGCAAGCCGCAAACTATGATGATGCAACCCTGCTGAAGTTTACCATGGCAATGGAAGCGGTCAGCGACGTTGCGACCAAATACGATCCACAGTTCAAGAAAGTAGAAGATCCTGAGGAAGCACAGGAAATTCAAAAGCAAGCGCAGACAGAAATGGTTGACCAGATTAAGAAAACCGGTCTGACTGTGGAAAAATACACGACGATTGCACAGCAGGTGCAAACAGACGAAACTCTGCGTGAGCGTGTACTGAATATTGCGCGTGATAATCAAAAAGAAAACAGCTAGTTAACGCTAGATCTGGCAGAGACGGTTCTCTGCGCTTTATAGAAGTCTGAAAACGGCGTGTTACCTGACGGTAGCGCGCCGTTTTTCTTCAGGGTTACAGTGTTTTCAGCACATAGCTACCTGGCGCGGCCTCAAGTGCCGGATACGTCTTGTGTTCACCGGGCGTAACAGACTTGATCTGGGTGGCGTCCTGATCAGTCATCCATTTGTACCAGTCGGGCCACCACGAACCTTCCACCTGCTCGGCCTGCTCAAACCACTGGGCGGCGGTTTCTGGTAGTGCATCATTGCGCCAGTGGGGATACTTGCCTTTATCAGGCGGATTGATAACACCGGCCAGGTGCCCGGAACCGGCCAGAATAAAGCGTACATCGCCTGTAGGGATCTGAGTCCCGCGATACGCGCCCTGCCACAGAACAATGTGGTCGGCCATGGTTGATAAAAAATAGACCGGCATGTCCAGCTTGCGCAGGTCAATATCTACCCCATCAATCCGCATGCCGCCGGGTACTTTCAGTTTATTTTTCCAGTAGGTGTTGCGTACATACTGTTTAAAACACGCTGCGGTAATATTGGTGGCGTCGCTGTTCCAGTGCAGAATATCAAATGGCGCCGGATCTTTGCCTTTCAGATAATTGTTGATGAAATACGACCAGAAAAGGTTATTTTCCCGCAATAATGAAAAACTCAGTCCCAGAATACGCCCGTCGTAAATTCCCTTGATATCAGCATGTTGCTCCATAATAGGCAGGCTGTCATCGCTCAGGTAATTGCCGATCTCGCCCTGGTCAGTAAAATCCAGCAGGGTGGTCAGTAAGGTAAGCGAGCCGATTCGTTCATCTCCCTTGGCGCGCAGGTAGGCTGCTGTCATGGCCAGCAGGGTCCCGCCTACACAAAAACCGGTCATGTTGATTTTGTCCTGCCCGGTGATCTGCTCAACCACATCAAGCGCAGCGATTGGCCCGTTGAACATATAACTGACAAAGTCATGCTCGGCCAGACTGGCATCCGGGTTGACCCAGGAAATCATAAATACATTGAAGCCCTGATCCAGTAACCCTTTCACCATGGATTTACGCTCATTCAGATCAAGAATGTAATACTTATTGATAAACGGCGGTACAAACAGAACAGGGCGCGCGTATTGTTTTGGGGTGGTGGGCGTATAGTGAATCAGCTGAATCAGTTCGTTCTGAAACACCACCTTGCCTGGCGTGACGGCCAGATTCTCCCCCACTTTAAAGGCGTCGCGCTGGGTCTGGGTAATTTTAAATGCTTCAAGCGGACTGTGTTCCAGGTCTTCAAGAAAATTTTTGATACCCTGAACCAGGCTCTGTCCTTTACTTTTGAGGAGCTCCTCGCATACTTCGGGGTTAGACAGCAAATAATTGGTAGGTGAGACAGAATTAATATACTGTCGGGTATAAAACCTGACCTGCTCAGCGGCTTTGGGGTCTTTAAAACGCATCGACTCAATCATACCCTGCATCATCTGTGCGTTGATGAGATAAGCCTGTTTGAGATAACTGAATACCGGGTTGTCTTGCCAGTCTGAATGGGTAAACCGTTTATCACCGGCATCTTCATGGATCACCGGCTCGACTTTTTCACCCAGCATGGCTTTACTGGCGTTTTGCCATAACGTGGTTTGTTGTTGCATAAACGCCATGTGATGCTGCATGAGCTGCGCGCTATCCACTTCCACATTTTCATTTAACAGGCTAAACAGTTTTTGCGGGTCAAAAGCCCCCGATACATCATCACTGGTACGACGCTTACGTAAAATATCGTGGACCATGGTATTAAACTGGTTGGCATACTGATTAAGCATACCCATAACTTCAGTATAATCCTGCTCTTGCACCTGCTTCTCCTTAATCCTTGGTGGTGGCCTGTTTGCCAGCCATATTTTCAAACATTTTCTGATACAGACTGAAAGCCTGCTGACTGCCCTGGAGATAGGGCTTAAGAAGCGCCATGGCGGCGTCCTGATTACCATCGTTGAGCTGTTCTGCGAAGGTCGCCAGCGTTTTCTGATGAAGCTCACTTAAATCTGGCCAGCCAAACAATTCCCGCGCTTCAGCAGGCGTAAGGTCAATGTCGATAGACAGTTTCATGATGCATCCTTCACGAATAAAATTCACTTGGATCAGTTGGTTAACTACACCCCTGGAGAGACTGCCTGACACTCCGAACCTGACTGATGATTGCGACACTGGAAATTGTGCGTGTAAACCAGCAAAATCCCCCTAGTGTTCCTCCATCATGGCATGATAAGTGGCTCAAAAACAAACCAAAGCGAAACCAAAAGCAAAAAAAAACCGGCGCGGTGTAATTCGTTTTTTCCTTAAGTTTGCGCTGGTCGGTGTTATTGCACTGGCCGGGTATATGATTTACCTGGATGCGCAAATCAAGCACACCTTCAGTGGCAATAAATGGGAGGTGCCTGCGCAAATTTTTGCCCGCCCGCTGACGCTGGAACGGACGCTGGAAATTACGCCCAAAGAGGTGCTTGAAGAGCTTAGGCTGCTGGGTTATCGCAAGGTCAGTGCCCCTAAAAGTAGTGGTGAATATGCCTATACCGGCAACCAGCTGACGGTGGTGCGCCGGGCTTTTCAGTTTGCCGATGGTGCCGAACCCCAGCGTACCCTGGATATTCGCTGGCAGGGAGAGAGAATCAGCAAAATTAGTGACCGTTCGTCAGGTCAGGAAGTGGGCGCGGTGCGGCTGGAGCCCTGGCTGGTGACCCGGCTGGTTAGCAGCACCCGCGAAGATCGCATGCTGGTGCAGCTGGACAATGTTCCTGACATGCTGCCTAAAACCCTGACCCTGGTTGAAGACCGTGATTTTTACGATCACCACGGCGTTGCTCCGCTGTCGATTGTGCGGGCACTGATTGCCAACCTGCGTGCCGGGCGGACGGTACAGGGGGGCAGCACACTCACCCAGCAGCTGGTGAAAAACCTGTATCTGTCACGAGAAAAGTCCATTGTGCGCAAAGCCAAAGAAGCACTGATGGCCATCATTATTGATGCCCGATATAGCAAAACCGAAATTCTGCAGGCTTATCTGAATGAAGTTTTTCTGGCCCAGGATGGCGATATGGCCGTGCACGGGTTTGGACTGGCCAGCTATTTCTTTTTTGACCGGCCGGCCAACGAACTTAATGTACCGGAAATAGCCACCCTGGTGGCGATGATAAAAGGGCCTTCCTACTATAATCCCCGTCGCCATCCGGAGCGGGTGCTGGAGCGTCGTAACCTGATCCTGCGGTTGTTATTTGATGCCAATGAAATTAACCGTACCCAGTATGAAAAGTATGTGCACATGCCACTGGGACTGGCCAGCGGTGCCAGCCTGGCCAGCGGCAAGCACCCGGCGTATATGCAGAAGGTCCGGCAGGAACTCAAGGAGATTCTGGCCGATCCCAGTTTGCGGGACTCTGGTGTTAAGGTGTTCACCACCCTGGATATCTATGCTCAGCGACGGGCCGAGGACGCCCTGACTCAGACACTGGACGGGTTACAGAAAAACCGTGACGCCAAACTGGAAGGGGCGATGGTTGTGACAGATATCAGCAGTGGCGGAATCCGCGCCATTGTGGGGGCCAGAGAGTCGGGCTACAACGGATTTAACCGGGCACTGGATGCGCGCCGTCAGGTGGGGTCACTGATTAAGCCGGCGGTGTACTTAACCGCCCTTGAAGATCCGACGCAGTACAATCTGGCCACGCCGATAGAAGACAAGCCCATCACGTTGAAAAGTCAGGATGGCAAGCTGTGGTCGCCAAAAAACTATGACAAGCAGTTTCAGGATCAGGTGCCACTGATCAATGGTCTGGTTGAGTCGTTAAATGTGCCGACGGTGAATCTGGGCATGGAAGTGGGACTGGAGTCGGTGATTGAGACCATTCATCGTCTGGCCGGTGATGTTCCGGTGCGTAAGGTACCGGCACTCACCCTGGGCGCTATGTCGATGACCCCGCTGCAAATGAACCAGATGTACCAGACCATTTCCAATAATGGCCGGTATGTGCCGCTGCACACGGTGGATGCGGTGGTATCAGCGCGGGATAACCTGCTGTGGAAACATGCAGAGTACTATTCACAGCGAGCAGATGAAGCTGCCACTTACCTGCTGAACTATGGGTTGTATAAAGTTACCCGCGAAGGCACGGCACAACGGCTGTCTCGTCATTTCCCCAATATTAATATGGCAGGCAAAACCGGTACCACCGATGATTACCGCGACAGCTGGTTCAGTGGTTTTGACCGCAATAATGTGTCGACTGTATGGGTAGGCAATGATGACAATGCCAATACTAATCTGACCGGCGCAAGCGGCGCACTGCCGGTATTTATCAATTATCAGAAGCAGCAAAGTCCCAAATCGTTATCGCGCCGTTTTCCAAACGGACTGGGGATAGCCCACTTTAACCGCCAGACCGGTGAAGTGACGGTGGCAGGGTGTCCGGACTCGCTCAGTGTGCCGGCCATTCTGGATGTGTTGCCGCCACCACGTAAAGATTGCCGGGGAGAACCGGTGAAGCAGCAGGACGGTAAAAAAGAAAAAAGCTGGTGGGATCGCTGGTTTGGCTAAAAAAATCCCGGTCAGCGCACAGCGCTGACCGGGCAGGCCAGAGTGACAAAGAAAGGCCCAGACAGGGATGGAATATGGTCAGACGCGGCTTAACACTTTGCGCAGACTGCTCAGTATCAGTGCACTGGCGGTAAAGGCCAGTAACGGTGCCATCGCAGCAAAAAATACAGCAGTGTGACTTATCATGGTGTACCCCTTTGTGTGACTTTATATTTACCGGCAACGTCTGTACGGCATGAACGTATCGCTGATAGTGATTAAAGCATTGGTCGCTTGTGGTTATACAAAGGTTGTAAGCGAGGGATGTGCCAGCTGGTGTGAAACTTATAACATACTGAAATTAAAGTTTATTTTTTAAAATCATGCGATGTGTGAAATTCAGCTTATTAAAAACAAACTAAGATCTGGTGAGAAAATAAAAAAGGTGGTCAATGTGACCACCTTTATGTCAGATAACCTGAAGCGGCTGCTACCGGGCCGCTCTATCTGGTTATTCAACCCCGTAGTTTGCTGATAAGCGTGACACACAGTACGACTATACTGCCGGCAATCAGTCCTACAACGCCGTCCGCGAGCATCGCCACCACCGCGTATAAAGTGGTATCAGGACTGGCTACAAGTTCAATGGCCGGAACGACCAGATGGTGAACCATGTCAATATTGTGAGTCAGTATGCCTCCGCCCACCAGGAACATGGCTATGGTGCCGACCAGAGCCAGCACTTTCATCAGTGCCGGTGCGGCAATTAACAAAGCCCGTCCGGTATAACGCTGAAAAGCATTGTAGTGGCCGGTTAATGATTTACGCAGCAGATACAGTCCGACATCATCCATCTTCACGATGCCCGCTACCAGACCATACACGCCCACAGTGATTGCCAGGCTTAGCGCAACCAGAACCCCAATCTGAGTGGAAAGATCTGACTCAATCACCGTACCCAGAGCGATAACCACAATTTCAGCGGACAAAATAAAATCTGTGCGAATGGCGCCTTTAATTTTTTCCTTTTCCAGCGCAACTAAATCCACATCCGGCTGACTCAGTTTTTCCAGCCGCTCTTCCCGGTCAGGAGTTTCTTCGTGGGGAAGAAAACGGTGCAACACTTTTTCGGCGCCCTCATAACACAAATAAAGCCCGCCAATAACCAGAAAAATGGTAATAAGTACCGGTAACAATGCACTGATAATCAGTGCTGCCGGCACCAGGATGACCTTATTAAGCAGTGAGCCTTTAGCCACCGCCCAGACAACCGGCAACTCCCGTTCGGCGCGCACGCCCTGCACCTGATCGGCATTAAGCGCCAGGTCGTCACCCAGTACCCCAGCTGTTTTCTTGGCTGCTACCTTGGACATCACGGAGATGTCGTCCAGCATGGTGGCAATATCATCGAGTAAAGCAAGTAAATTGGCCGCGGCCACAGTCTTTCCTTTGGTTCAGTAATCTATATGCAGTTTGCTACGAAACCGGCAGCAAAGGGAACAAAAAATTAATCTCTGAGTTCAGGATTGCGCTGGCGCTGGATAAATTCATCATGATTGGTTTTTCTTTGCGAACAGACCAGCGTACCGCCTGCAATGCCACTGAGCGTTGCCAGTGCCGTGCTAAGGGTATTATCACAGCGCACTTTGGTAGTACGCGGTGTGGCGGGCGCCTGTATCTCATTCAGTGTGCGGGTTTCAATTAGTCGAGGTGATGTTTTGTTGTGTTGATAATCACCTGCCTGCTGTCCGGCTAAGTCCTGTAGCGCGGTGGCATTATGCTGTGCCATGAACCGGCGCAAGGCCTGTTTTCCCGTGGTGTCTGCCGGTTTAGGGGGGACTGGGTGAGTCGGTACAGCTAAGGATGTTGTGGGTGGAGTGTCCGGCGATTCGGCGGGTGTCGTCACCGGAGCCGATATTGTCGACGCAGTCTTGGTGACACTGGTCGTATCCTTTGTTGATTTTGCCGCACTTGGTGCATGGGTGGGTAAATCCGGTGCAATTGAGCTTGCTGGTGGTGTTGCTTTCGGCCTGACAAGGCGGGGCTGATACAGATGCGCCGCCAGTGTCGGCACTATGGGGGCTACCATCGAGGCAGATGGTGGCCGGTTGAGGCTGACAAGCATCAAAATGATAGTGTGAATCAATAAAGAAAACAGCCAGATAGCATGCTGGCGCAAAAAGTGTTTAGGCGCATTGCCGACCGGCTTACCGCCGACATCAGAAGGGCGTATATCTGTGCTGATATCAATCATCCACATTGTCATCTCGGGCTTCCTGCTCAGTGACCTGAACCAGTTCAAACACATTATTGGTACTGGCGCACAAAAAAAAGGCAAAAACTATTTAATGCACCATAATGGTGCTTTGTTTTTTAATTAAACAGTCAGCCCAAAAGTTAACTTTTTGTTTTTTAAGACTATTCATTTGTGGCTCATGTTTTGAATTAGCCAATCAAAGGCTCGCAACGGGTCATCAAAACATAACCAACTACCATTTGGAGCAACACATGAAACTAGTCACAGCTATCATCAAGCCATTTAAGCTGGATGATGTTCGTGAAGCCATTTCAGAGATCGGTATTGATGGTTTGACCGTCACCGAAGTGAAAGGTTTCGGACGTCAGAAAGGACATACTGAACTTTATCGTGGTGCAGAATATCAGGTCGATTTTCTGCCCAAGGTAAAACTGGAAATTGCTGTTATGGATGATCAGGTGGAGCGCCTGGTAGAAGCAATCGTCAATGCCGCGAAAACCGGCAAAATCGGTGACGGAAAAGTATTCGTCTACGATCTGGAACAAGCTGTCCGGATTCGTACCGGCGAATCTGATGCCGATGCGTTGTAGCCAATAATAAAAATTGCGGAGAAACCATAATGGAAATCACTTTTGAATTAGGGTACGCCTTAGATACCTTTTACTTTTTGATTTGTGGCGCGTTGGTCATGTGGATGGCAGCGGGTTTTGCGATGCTGGAAGCCGGTCTGGTTCGGGCTAAAAACACTACTGAAATTCTGACCAAAAACGTTGCGCTGTTCGCGATAGCCTGCACCATGTACATGATTTGTGGTTATGACATCATGTACGGTGGCGGTATTTTCCTGGATGGTATTGTGGCAGATGGTGCCACGGGCATCGCAGAAGATCCGGCGACCTATGCACCTTCAGCTGACTTCTTCTTCCAGGTGGTGTTTGTGGCCACAGCTATGTCCATCGTATCTGGTGCGGTTGCTGAGCGTATGAAACTGTGGGCCTTCCTGCTGTTTGCCGTGGTGATGACCGGTTTCATCTATCCAATGGAAGGCGCCTGGACCTGGAACGGTGATGCGGTATTTGGCATGTACGTATTGGGTGATATGGGCTTTTCTGACTTTGCCGGCTCAGGCATTGTTCACATGGCAGGTGCCTCTGCTGCACTGGCCGGTGTGTTGATTCTGGGTGCACGTAAAGGCAAATACACCGCCGATGGCAAAATCAATGCGATTCCGGGTTCTAACCTGCCACTGGCCACGCTGGGTACATTTATTCTGTGGATGGGCTGGTTTGGTTTCAACGGTGGTTCAGTTCTGGCCACCGCAACGGTGGAAAGTGCAAACTCGGTGGCGGTCGTCTTTATGAATACCAATGCTGCTGCTGCCGGCGGTACAATTGCTGCCCTGTTACTGGCGCGTATCATGTTTGGTAAAGCGGATCTGACCATGGCACTCAACGGTGCGCTGGCTGGTCTGGTGGCCATTACTGCTGAGCCGTCAACGCCTACGGCATTACAGGCAACCCTGTTTGGTGCGTTAGGTGGCCTGCTGGTGGTCTTTAGTATCGTGGCGCTGGACAAAATGAAAATTGACGATCCGGTGGGTGCTATCTCTGTACACGGTACGGTTGGTCTGCTGGGTCTGTTGCTGGTGCCGGTCACCAACAGTGACTCAACTTTCAGCGGCCAGCTGCTTGGCGCTGTCACCATCTTTGTCTGGGTCTTTGTGACCAGTCTGGTGGCCTGGTTGGTGATTAAAGCCATCATGGGTATCCGGGTTAGCGAAGAAGAAGAGTTCGACGGCGTGGATATGAGTGAGTGTGGCCTGGAAGCCTATCCTGATTTCACAAGTGGCCGTAAGTAATCCTGATTGAACACACCATAACAATTCTAATAACGTTCAACTCACCAAGCTTAAGCCCCGTTTAAACGGGGCTTTTTTCATTCTGATACCCACAGCACTGTGCGCTGATAACGCTTGAATGGCGGGCACAGGGTAACAACCCAGTTACCATCGAGGTGGTTTTACAAAGAAAGGATAAAGCAGTTTAAAGGAAGTGCTGAAAAGGCGTGCTGATAAGGTAAATAAAAAACGGGCAGCACAGCGCATGCCCGCGGGTGCTCATGAGTTACTCAGGTGCCATTTGCGCCTGTATTTCTTCGTCAGTCGGCAGGCGTTTTACCCGCAATCCTTCGGTTTCATAATCGTCATTAATCAGGCCGCTTTGGGCAAACTGTTGTAACCAGCCCTGAAGCGGATACTCTCCCCACTTCTGTTTGTAGCGGGTTGCATTATTCACAATATCAAAAAGCTGCTGCACAGGCGGCTCAACACCGGGATAAAACTGGTGAAGCACATCGTTTTTGAGCATAACCAGGGCAAAACCAAGCTCATCACAGCGGGCAGCAAAATCAATATCACCTACCCCCACACCATGATATGACTCATCAAACCCACCGGTGCGGATAAAATCCGCTTTGGTGATGGCAAATAGCAAGGTATGAAAATAAGACCAGGCGACGGGTTGATTGTGTAACAGTTCAACCGCGTCCGGTGCGCTCACAGCATGCTGCCTGGCAGTGGCATAATCCTGCGTCTGTGCCGGGGAGGGTAAAAAGCGTACCTGTGTACTCACAACCTGACCATCGTGTAACTCCGTCAGCACGGATTCAAATAAATCCGGCGGGCACAAACAGTCGACATCAAGATAAATGATTTGTTCGGTGGAGCAGGCGGCCATGCCTTTATTTCTGGCCCGGGGGACAGGCACAGATTCATTAGCTAAAAAACGATGCTGGACGGAAAAAGCCTCACTGCTGATCAATGATTCATCGCAGGGGGATGTCATCCAGACAACAATCAGTTCCTGTGGCCGAAGACGGGTTTTTTCCAGACTTTGTACCAGACTGGCCAGCTGCCTGCTGCGTTCTTTTACAATGGTAACAATACTAAATTGTGGATCCATAGCTATCTCCCATTCCTGCTGGCCTTGTACTGCGTCAGCCAGCATGGACCATGTTTACCGCGGTCACTATTTTTACGTACCAGATTCAGTACGGTTGAGGAGGTTGCGTAAATCGTGCCAGAAAAAATGTACCCTCATCCTGCTGTTAACAAAAATAACACACGTCAGATGCACTTTAGTTGTGCAAGGCTGCGCGTTCAACTGGCAACCGGGTAATGCGGGTTTATCCGGGCAGGCAATGACGTATACTGACAATGTCAGGATATTAATGACCCCGCACAGGAAGAAAAAAATGAAAAGATGGATGTGCTGTCTGGCACTACTATGGGCTATCGGCGCTCAGGCTTATGATCGGATCACCGGGGCACCCTTTGCAAGTCGCTCAGAGGTAATAGCCACCCAGGGAATGGCTGCCACCAGTCAGCCCCTGGCCACTCAGGTGGCACTGGATATATTGAAGCAGGGCGGCAGTGCGGTCGATGCGGCCATTGCTGCCAATGCGATGCTGGGACTGGTCGAGCCTACCGGCAGCGGTATTGGCGGAGACCTGTTTGCCATTGTGTGGGATGCCAAAACCAAACGGCTGTATGGACTTAATGCATCAGGCCGCTCGCCGCAGTCGCTGAAAAAGTCGGTGTTTGCTGAGCAGGGGCTGACCCGTATACCCTCTTTTGGTCCGCTACCCGTCTCTGTGCCAGGCGCCGTAGATGGCTGGTTTGAACTACACAAAAAATTTGGTGTGCTGCCAGTACAGGATATTCTTACACCCGCTATCCGCTATGCCAAACAAGGCTTTCCGGTCAGTGAACTCATTGCCTATTACTGGCAGAAAAACGCCCAGCGCATTGGCCAGTATGATGGCTTTGCCGACACCTTTATGCCTGGTGGCAAGGTGCCTCAGAAAGGCGATATTTTCAAAAATCCGCATCTGGCCAATACCTATGAAAAGATAGCAACCGGCGGGGCTGAGGCGTTTTATAAAGGCGATATCGCCCGTCGTATTGCTGCCTACATGAAAGAGCAGGGCGGCTATTTAACCTATGCAGATTTAGCGCAGCACACCTCACAGTGGGTTGAGCCGGTGTCCACCAACTATCGCGGATATGATGTCTGGGAACTGCCGCCCAATGGTCAGGGCATTGCCGCGCTGCAAATTCTTAATATCCTGGAAAACTATGACATAGAAGGTATGGGATTCGACTCTGCCCGTTACATCCATACTTTTGTGGAAGCTAAAAAGCTGGCCTTTGAGGATCGCGCCAAGTACTACGCTGACCCGGATTTTAATCAGATCCCGGTAGACTGGCTGATTTCAAAAAAATACGCCCGTCAGCGCATGTCGCTCATTGTGCCTGACGCGCCGGCCAGCCGGCTTGATGCCGGTCGGTATGAAGGTGACACCGTCTACCTGACCGTCGCTGACAGCGCTGGTAACATGGTTTCGCTGATTCAAAGTAATTATCGCGGGATGGGCTCAGGCATGACGCCGCCTGAACTGGGCTTTGTGCTGCAAAACCGGGGCGAGCTGTTTACCATGCAGGCTGGCCATTTTAACGAGTACGCTCCCGGAAAACGCCCGTTTCATACGATTATTCCGGCGTTTGTTACCCTCAATGGCAAGCCCTGGCTGAGCTTTGGCGTGATGGGCGGGGCCACTCAGCCACAAATGCATGCACAGATTCTGGTCAATCTGATTGATTTTGGTATGAACCTGCAGGAGGCCGGTGATGCCCCGCGCATCCTGCACAGCGGTTCATCAAGTCCGACCGGTGAGCGGATGAGCGGCGTAGGTCAGGTGCATCTGGAAAACGGATTTTCGGCGCAAACCCGCCGTGAGCTTCTTGAGATGGGTCATACCCTGGCTCCGAAACTGGGAGTGTATGGGGGCTACCAGGCAATCATGCATGATGCTGAGCGTGGGGTATATATGGGAGCATCTGAAAGCCGAAAAGATGGACAAGCCGCAGGGTATTAGCCACACTGGAAAAATAGTAACCAGTGCAGGGCCGCATGGGGATAAGGAACTTTAGCTGGCATGACACAACCGCAAAAAGGAATATGTGCAGAATCGAATCTGCATGCGCAGTATCTGCTGCTTAATGTGATTGATGATGACAGTCAGGCTGTGCGCGCCAAGCTCGCCCGGGTGCTGGATATTTTTGACTGGTATGAGAATGAGCATTATGAGGCGATGGTCACCGGCGTCATTGCTGTTGGGGCCGGCTACTGGTCTGAACTTTACGAGGGTCTGATTCCCACCGAGTTGACCGCCTTCCCCCGCATGCAGTGTGAAGATCGCAGTGCACCGGATACCGGCACCGATTTATTTATCCAGATTCGGGCCGACCGGCTGGATATTTGTCATGCCATTGGCAGCGAAGTCATGGAGCTGCTGCATCTGCATGTGGAACTGGTAGAACAAATCAAGGCGTTCCGGTATCTGGATGGCCGGGACTTAAACGGCTTTATTTACGCTCAGGATAACCCGCGGGGGATGAAGCGTCGACAGGTGGCGATTATTGACGCCCGGCAGGACGCTGATTTTGCTGGGGGCAGTTATATACATGTTCAGCGTTTTCGCCATGATTTACGACGCTGGAAGTCGTTGTCTGAGCGTCAGCAGGAACAGGTCATGGGGGTGACCCGGGAATACAATCAGCCCAGCCCGGAGCAATCAGACTCTTCGCACAGTGTGCGGGCCTGTGCCCCGGGCAGTGACGATGGCCATCATGATTTACTGAAGCAGGGAATGCCTTATGGTGACTTGCTGATTCAAGGCCTGTTTTTTATCAGCTGTGCGGCCAGTGCTCAGCCTTTTAAAGCCATGCTGCACAGCCAGATTGTGGGAAATGCCGAAGGGGATTACGACCGCTGGCTGGATTTTACCAGCGCGGAAACCGGCGGCGCTTACTTTGCCCCGGCCCTGACGTTTATTCGTCAGCAGGCTGCCAGTTAAATTGCGAGCCATCAGTGGCGATGGCGCCATCCCAGTTGGGCGGAAATGGCTGATACCGAATCGCTTCAATTGTGCGAATATGATGCAGGGCCAGAGAGTCGTCCGGCGACATTTCCCGGGCTTTATAAAAATGCACCAGGGCACCATCCCAGTCTTGCTTTATCCGGCAGGCCAGCCCGGCTGCAATCTGAGTTTGCAGGGCAAACTTTTGTTGTTGCTCAGGCTCACTTAAATGGCTCAACACCTCATAAATCTCAATGGGCGCGCGCCGGCCTTTTACTCTGACCCAATCCAGTAAGCGGGTTTTCAGGCCAAATTCCGCTCCGATAGTTTCCAGTACCGTGGCACTGACAATGATGTCGGCATTATACAGCGGGGTCAGGCTTTCCAGCCGGGCAGCAATATTCACGCTATCGCCAATCACCGTGGTGTCCATTCTGTCTTCAGAGCCGACCGTGCCCAGAATGACCGGGCCGAAATGAATGCCGATACCTACTCCAATCGGGTCATAATGACTATTTTGACGATGCTGATTATAAAGGGTCAGGGCTTTACGTAAATCCAGTGCGGCGCTCACCGCATCAATGGCTTTGGCCTTGGCGCTACCGCCGGGATGATCAAACAAAGCCATGATGGCATCGCCAATAAACTTGTCGATAAACCCCCGGTTCTGGTGAATCGGTTCGTTCATCCGTAAAAAATAGGAATTGAGAAAGGTCATCAGCTGCTGTGGTCCCATCCGTTCTGACAATCCGGTAAAACCGCGGATATCACAGAACAAAATGGCCACTTCATCTTCATCAGCATGTCCCAGGGTCAACTCCACTGTGCCGTGCTTGGCAAAATGATCAACAAACTGGCGGGGAATAAACTTTTGCAGGGTTTTGGTCAGGACCAGCGCTTCATCGGCGCGCCGGGCGAAAATACGGGCCTTGGCCTCATCGTTATCGGCCAGTACCCCCTGATGGTGACTGAAGCGTTCAGCTCTGGTCTGACTGACCAGGCGCTGACTACGCAGATAAAGCAGGGTGACAACAGCACCGTATACACTAACGCTGACGGCGAAAAAGAGTAATACCAATACCAGTTCTGTCACATCCTGCTCGCTGAGTTATGCCACTTACTTCAGTGTAGCAAACACCTTATCGGCGGCTGCCAGTGTGGCTTCAATAATACTGTCATCATGCGCATAAGACACAAAGCCAGCTTCATATGAGGCCGGGGCAAGGTACACGCCCTGTTCCAGCATACCATGATAAAATGTTTTAAACTGTTCGGTATTACAACTGGTGGCTTGCTGGTAGTTGGTGACCTTATCCACGTCAGTGAAAAACAACCCAAACATGCTGCCGGCCACATTGGTCGTCAGTGGAATACCGTGTTTGTCTGCCAGTGCCTGCATGCCATCTGCCAGCTTTTGTGTATTGGCAAAAATTTGCGGATAAATATCGTCATCCGCTATCTGGTTCAGTGCCGCCAGACCGGCTGCCATGGCCACCGGATTACCCGACAAAGTACCGGCCTGATAAACCGGACCGGTAGGAGAGACATACGTAATAATCTCACGCTTACCGCCAAATGCGCCGACCGGCATGCCGCCACCAATCACTTTACCTAAACAGGTCATGTCAGGGGTAACCTGATAGCGCTCCTGGGCCCCGCCTTTAGAAACCCGGAAGCCGGTCATGACTTCATCAAAAATTAAAATGCTGCCGTGGGCATCACAAATCTCGCGCAGGCCTTGCAAAAAGCCATCTACCGGAGGAATGCAGTTCATGTTACCGGCGACCGGTTCAACGATAATACAGGCAATGTCATCACCTTCCCGGGCAAACACTTCTTTGACGCTGTCCAGGTTATTAAATTCCACAGTGATGGTGTGCTGGGCCACTTCAGCCGGTACGCCCGGTGAGCTGGGTACGCCCATGGTCAGGGCGCCAGAGCCTGCTTTGACCAGCAGTGAGTCAGCATGGCCATGGTAGCAGCCTTCAAATTTCACAATTTTATTGCGGTTGGTGTAGCCACGGGCAATCCGAATGGCAGACATGGTGGCTTCTGTGCCTGAGTTCACCATGCGCACCATTTCCATTGACGGCACCAGTTCACTGATTTTTTCTGCCATGTGAATTTCGGCCTCGGTCGGCGCACCAAAGCTTAAGCCTTCTGCCGCCGCTTGTACCACGGCTTCACGAATCTTGTTATTGTTATGGCCCAGTACCATCGGACCCCATGACAATACATAGTCGATGTAGCGGTTACCGTCAGCGTCCCACATATACGGGCCATCGGCTTTGGTGATAAAGCGCGGAGTGCCGCCAACGGCTTTAAATGCACGCACCGGTGAGTTGACGCCACCAGGAATCGTTTTTTGGGCGCGGGCGAATAATTCTTCAGATTTTTGCATATTACTCACTACTCTTATTGCTGTACCAAACCACATCTTTTTCATAGCGACTGAGCAGATTTTCAACGCCCAGCGTCAGGGCAAATAACGCCATGCGTACCAGCACGCCATTATCTGTCTGTCTGAATATGGCTAAGTTAGGGTTCAGGTTCAGATCATTATCCAGTTCGTTGGCTTCGGCCCGTGAATCACGGGGCAACGGATGCATAATGACGGTTTTAGACTGGAAGTGGCGGGTATAAATCGACTGGTTCAGGCGAAATTTGCCACGGTATTTGTTTGCTTCATCCTGCGATGGGAAGCGTTCTTCCTGGATCCGGGTCTGATAACAGATATCCGCATCCAGCGTGCCTTCAAGCTGGTCAGTAATCGACAGCTTGTGACCGGCATTATCAATCGCGGCGATAATCGGCTCCGGCATAGCCAGCTCGTTGGGCGATACCAGGGTAAAGTGAACATTTTTGTACAGGCACAACAGGCGGGACAACGAATGTACCGTCCGGCCATAGCGCAAATCTCCAATCATGGCGATATGCAGACCATCAATACCTTTGCCCTGATACTCAACTTCACGCTTGATGGTGAACAAGTCCAGTAAAGCCTGAGTCGGGTGTTCGTTAGCGCCATCCCCGCCATTGATCACCGGTACCCGGCTGCCTTCAGCAAATTCGGCCACCGACCCGGCGGCCGGATGGCGCATCGCAATAATGTCAGAATAGCCGCTAAGCACCCGGGCGGTATCATAAAGCGATTCGCCCTTAGCCAGCGCAGAGCTGGACATTCCGGTGGTTTCCCGGACTTCGCCACCAAGCAGGTTAAATGCCGTTCCAAAACTTACCCGGGTCCGGGTGCTGGGTTCAAAAAACAGGTTTCCAAGGATAGCGCCCTCCAGTACCGTGGTGCGCTTTTGGCGTCTGGCGTAGGGCTGCATCGTTGTGGCAACCTCGAAAACTTTTTCGATGGCGTCGCGATTGAACTGGTTAACCGAAAGGATATGATTGCCGGTAAACTCTGACATGGTGCTCTCAACGATTGATTAGGACGGCCTAGTTTAGCAAAAAAGCGCGGCGGTGTAGAAGATTGTGCATCAAGCGCGGGTTACGCAAATTTAATAGCCACTGGCCGGCTTTTGTCGCGTAATACTAGGGTGGCCCGGTGCCTTTGGTGTAAACTGTAAGTTCACTTTTGGGACTGACAACATACAGGCGGGAGCGGACGTGACCCGATCAAAACAAAGTAAACCCTCGTGGTGGTCCTCCGGGTGCGAAAAGTGCCGCCGGATGCGACTGTATGTGGTCTGGACGATACTTATGCTGGTGGTTTATTTTTATGTCTTCGAGTGATACTGCGCCTATCTATGTCAAAGCGATTTCCAAGCGCAATGGCTTTACCACGCTGGCCATTGGCGGCGCGGGTCTGTTGCTGTCGGTCTTGTGGCTGACACTGGCGCCACAATGGCTGTTTCTGGCTGGCATCTTTTTAACCAGCGCATCGCTGGTGACCATGCTGGTGGGCTGGTTCAAGCTGCGCGAGCCTGACCACAGTATTGAAATTTCTCCCAGTCAGATTCTGTATCATCACCGGCGCGGAAACTGGACCATTGAATGGGATAATGTTCAGCGTATCGACTGCCCGCGGGTCCAGCAAGGGCTTGATCAGGTTGAATTAGAAGCGGTGGGACTGCGCCTGAAAGCCTACGCGCCTTTTCTTAAAACCGTGTCTCCCCGTCTGGCGACGCACTTGTTGATGGAGCAGCGCCCGCTGCTGTTGCATAACCTGCCGCAAAATTGTGACAGCGGTAACTGCTTCAATCATGAAATGTTTGATGACAAGGCCTATGTGCTGGAAAATGGCGAGGTGCTGACCGGTATCAAAGCGATGCTGGCCAACCGGATGACCCAGCTGCGTGAACGTTTAGGCTATGATGTGTATATTTCGGCGTCTGATCTGGACCGTTCACCGGCAGAGTTTGTGACCTTTATCCGACAATGCCAGCAAACCCGCCCGGTTAACTAATACCGGGCATCTGATGGTCGCCGAGCAGTCCCATGCCTTTTTCCTGCACCACGTCTATTTCTTCCATAAACATTGGCATCAGTTCAGCAATCAGCATGGTTTGATCCTGCTTTAACGCGCTTTCCAGTTCATCTGCCAGAGTTTGCAGGCGCGGCACGCCAGTATAGCAACACGCCCCGTGCAGCCGGTGTACTTCCAATTTAAGGGTGTCAAAGTCCCGCTCGTGCCAGGCACGGGTCAGTACCTCCACTGATTCAGGCAGCAGTTTAATAAAATCGCGCAGCAGTTCTCTGGCGGTTTCATCGTTGTGATTAGTGCGCTTAATGGCCAAATCCCAGTCCAGGGTCGACTCAGGAATTGCCGGCATTGAATGGTTATGGCACCAGCGTCGGATAATTTCCAGCAGAGCAGAGATTTCAATGGGCTTGGGCAGATAGTCTTCCATGCCTGAGGCCAGCAGGCGCTCCTGTTCTTCTTTAAAGGCATGGGCGGTCACCGCAATAATCGGGGTGCCCAGATTCAGTGGAGTTTTGCGGATTTCGCGGGTGGCTTTGAGCCCGTCCATCCCCGGCATCTGCACATCCATCAGAATCAGGTCGTATTCGTTAACCTGACACAGATTTACCGCTTCCTGGCCGCTGGTTGACAAGGTCAGTTCCAGCGGGCTGTTTTCCAGCCAGGTGGCCAGCAGCTTCAGGTTCATCTCCATATCATCCACGGCCAGAATGCGGGCTTTAGGCATGGCGTCCAGCTTACCCTGCATCGGATTTTTACTCAGACTGGTTTTATGATGCAGCAGGTCATCCATCTTGGACAGGGTCACCGGCATGCGGATCTGATCATGAAAATGCTGGCTCAGGCTGGGATACTGGTTAAACGGCTCAGAGCCGGAATACCACAAAATGCGTTTTTGGGCGGGGACCTGAATCAGGGCGCTGAGCATGGCGTCCCGCTGGGCCAGCTTGGATACCGGCACAGTGGCAAACAGATAGTCAGGATTAGACTCAATGGTTTGCAGGTAGTCCAAGCTTTCCACACTGGTGGTGACCGCCCCTAAATGATTAAGTAACTGGACCGTAGCGCGGCGGGTTTGCGGGATGGGGTCAAAGACCACAATATGCTTACCCTGCCATTCGTTGTCCGGCTCAATGTTAAGCTTGGGACTCATGCGGTTAGCCCGCAGATTAATGGTAAAAGTACTGCCCAGGCCCAGCTCACTGCGCAGGTTCATCTGACCGCGCATCAGGCGCACCAGTTCCCGGCAAATGACCAGTCCCAGTCCGGTTCCCTGATAATGACGATTCAATGCATCATCTATCTGCGAAAAGGCGCTGAACAGTTTTTTGCGGTCCTGGCGACTGATACCAATACCGGTGTCGGCCACCGTAAAGATAATTTCGTGCAGGCCATGATTCAGCTCGCGGTTGGTGACGCCCAGGGTGACGGTGCCCACCGAGGTGAATTTCAGAGCGTTACTAAGCAGATTATTGAGCACCTGTTTAATTCTGAACAGATCGCCAATCAGTTTTTCTGGCAGAGGTTCCAGCTCAAACACAAACTCAATGCGTTTAGAATGCGCGCTTTTGGCCATCAGGGTGACCATTTCTTCGAGCAGTGCATTAGGCGAAAACGGCTGATTATTGATTTGCAGCTTACCGGCTTCAATTTTAGAAAAGTCGAGCACATCGTTGACGATAATCAGCAGGTTGTCGGCTGCGGTATTGATAATCCGAACCTGCTCGCTCTGGTCCATGGGCAGTGCGGCATTGCCTAGCTCCCGGCTAAAACCAAGAATGGCATTTAACGGGGTGCGAATTTCATGGCTCATATTCGCCAGAAACTGAGACTTAATGTTACTGGCTTTGATGGCGTCTTTGCGGGCAATATCCAGGCGCGCATTCTGCTCTTCTATCAGCTCCATATTATTGCGCAGGTCGTTGGTGGCCTGGTCCACTTCTGCTTCCAGCTGACTACGACTTTTTTCCATTAACGCCAGCGAAAACAGCGCCGCTTCCAGAAATACCCCAACCTGAAAACAGTAGGTGGTAAACGTATTGGACGGCAATAAACCGGTCAGGCTCAGCATGCCGATGATCGCCCCAACTGCCAGCATACTCCAGGCAAAAATAAAGTAGCGGGCGGGCTGGAACTGATTAAAGTAAGCCTCGAAGCCGGCAAAAATATAACTGCAAATAGCCGCGATCCCAATGCAATAAACCAGATTGTGCTTCCACACCAGAGGCAGAATATCGACCAGACACAATATGCCTGTCAGCATTTGTAAAACCAGTAACAGCAATACCACCGGGTGAGCCGCTGCCGCATGTTGGCGAGAATCCAGAAAAAGCAGGGTAAAAATACCCGAGCTGATGCCAATGACTACAAAGAAAAGTTCAGTGTGGCCGGCCAGCCAGGAGGGCGTTTCGCCACTGAAAATCTGAATATGTCCGCCCCACATAAACTGCCAGAATATGACGGCAATAATATAGCCTACATAGGCAATAAGACTGGGCTCGCGAACACCAAAAAATAGCACCAGATTGTATACCGCCAGAATGATCAGCCCGCCATAAAACAAGCCCCACATGATGCTGTCTATTTGCGCGGCTTTACTGTGCATAGGTTCGGGCGACACAGTCAGTGGCACAATCAGGCTGGATGAGTGACTTTGTACGCGGATATACAGTTCAAGTGGCGTGGCAATAGGCAGGTCAGCGCGCAGGGTAGGCACGCGGTAGCTTTGTTCGGCCTGCAGCTTGCCCTGATGACTTTGCAGAATCACTTCGCCATTGGACACCAGATAAAAATCAACCTTATCCAGCTGGCTGAAATTAATGGTAAATACCCAGCGGCGCAGGCTACTGACATTACTGATTTTGTTAGTGAGCCACAGGGCATTTTCACGAAAACCAAAATTGGGATTGTCTTCGGTATACCACTGAAAGTCGCGGCGGCGATTGAGTATATCACTGATGGTAAGCGGACCATCAGGCTCCGCATAAAAGGCAAAATTACCCGACAATTCGACTTCGGCATCCTCATCAAACAGCTGAATTGTTGTTTGGGCGCTGGCCGGTAACCATAATGCCGGTAAAACGAGCAACAATAATGTCCATATCAGAGAGATTACACGCATGATTTACAAGGTCATTGTCTTTGAAGTAGCCGCCTATTAAAACACCAATATACGTTACATTACAAAATAAGTCGTTGGTTAAAATAATTTTTTAACCAAAATCAACCGGCCCGCCGCAGACCGTACCGGTGCTGTTATTGCGTTGCTGAGGGGTTTGCCGCAAAATGACTGCAACTTACAGTCGTAATCCAACAAAAACGAACAATGTCATGAGCGACCAGATCACCATAAGCCAGGACGGGATAGAACAGCTTCCGCTAAGCCGGTTCACCGAAGATGCCTATTTAAATTATTCCATGTACGTCATTATGGACCGTGCACTGCCGCATATTGCTGATGGCCTGAAGCCGGTTCAGCGGCGGATTATTTATGCCATGTCTGACCTGGGCCTGAGTGCGACCGCTAAATATAAAAAGTCGGCCCGGACCGTGGGTGATGTGCTGGGTAAGTTTCATCCGCACGGTGACTCGGCTTGTTATGAAGCGATGGTCCTGATGGCGCAGCCGTTTTCATATCGCTATCCGCTGGTGGATGGACAGGGCAACTGGGGGGCGCCGGATGATCCCAAGTCGTTCGCAGCCATGCGTTATACCGAAGCCCGTTTGTCACGTTTTTCTGAAGTATTGCTCAGCGAGCTGGGGCAGGGCACGGTTGACTGGCAGCCCAACTTTGATGGCACGCTAAACGAACCGAAAGTGTTACCGGCGCGTCTGCCGCATATTCTGCTCAATGGTGTCAGCGGGATTGCCGTAGGGATGGCCACGGATATTCCTCCTCATAATGTGCGCGAACTGGCTAATGCCTGCGCCCATTTACTGGATAACAGTAAAGCGGAACTTAGTGATATTCTGAATATTGTGCAGGGACCGGATTACCCCACCGAGGCGGAAATTATCACGCCGCGCAGCGACATTCAGAAACTCTATGAAACCGGTCGTGGCAGCATCAAAATGCGTGCAAAGTATGCGGACGAAAGTGGCGACATTGTGATCAGTGCCTTACCGCACCAGGCGTCGGGGGCCAAAATACTCGAACAGATTGCGGCCCAGATGCAGGCTAAGAAGCTGCCGATGGTCAGTGATCTGCGCGATGAATCTGATCATGAAAACCCAACCCGCCTGGTGATAACTCCACGTTCTAACCGGGTGGATGTGCAGCAGTTGATGCAGCATTTATTTGCGACCACGGATCTGGAGAAAAACTACCGGGTCAATCTGAATATGATTGGTCTGGATGGCCGGCCGCAGGTCAAAGACCTCAAAACTATTTTGTCTGAGTGGCTGGTATATCGTAAAGATACCGTCGTTCGCCGTTTACAGTACCGGCTGGATAAGGTTCTGGCCCGGCTGCATATTCTGGAAGGCTTGCTGATAGCCTTTTTGAATATCGATGAGGTGATTGAGATTATTCGCACCTATGATAAGCCGAAGCCGGAACTGATGAACCGTTTTTCTTTATCAGATAAACAGGCAGAGGCCATTTTAGAACTGAAACTGCGTCATCTGGCCAAGCTGGAAGAGATGAACATTAAAGCTGAGCAATCAGAACTGGAAGCAGAGCGAGACAAACTGCAGCAGCTTCTGGGCTCAGATCGTCGTTTAAAAACACTGATTAAAAAAGAAATTCTGGCCGATGCAGAGAAGTACGGTGATGATCGCCGTTCGCCGCTGGTTGAACGAATGGAAGCCCGTGCGCTGTCTGAAAAAGAGCTTATTCCCAGTGAAGCGGTCACCGTGGTGCTGTCGGAAAAAGGCTGGGCGCGCTGTGCCAAAGGTCATGATGTAGATGTACAGGGCTTAAGTTATAAAGCCGGTGATGGCTATCTGTCCAGTGCCACCGGGCGCAGTAACCAGCCTGTCGTATTCATGGACTCATCCGGCCGTACCTTTGCCTGCGATGCCCATGCGTTACCGTCTGCCCGTAGTCAGGGCGAGCCACTGACTGGCCGCTTTAATCTGGTGGGCGGGGAACAGTTTACGCATGTACTAATGGGTCAGGATGAACAGAAATACCTGATTGCATCGGACGCCGGCTATGGGTTTGTAGGCAGCTTTGCTGACATGATGAGTAAAAATAAAGCAGGTAAAGCCTTTTTAAGCCTGCCCAGTGCAGCAAAAGTGTTGTTACCGGACCCGGTCACAGCGCTGGAAACTGACTGGTGTATGGCAGTATCCAATGAAGGACGTATGCTGGTCTTTCCGTTAAAAGACCTGCCCAGCCTGTCAAAAGGGAAAGGGAACAAGATTATTAATATACCGTCAGCCAAAGCAAAAAACCGGGAGGAATTTGTGACGGTGCTGCGGGTGGTGCCTGCCGGCGCCTCCGTTAAAGTGCACGCAGGCAAACGCAATATGACCTTATCGCCGTCAGACCTTGAACATTATCAGGGCGATCGTGGCCGGCGTGGTAACAAGTTGCCCCGGGGCCTGCAACGAGTGGATGATGTGGAAGTGATCGCATCAGAGCCGTCGTCGGGATCAGTCCCAAACCCTGACTCAACTCCCTCATAAAACAATAAAAACGCCTCGGTATTACCCTTTTTTCTTGTAGCCCGGCCATGCTGGGCTACACTAAAAACAGTTAAATCATAAAGGATTGCCAATGCTGGGGATTGTTTTTACCTCTTTAATTGACATGCTCGAGGAGAAAGTCTCTCCTGAATTTGCTGATGAAGTCATCGTGGCTGCTGAGCTACAGAACGATGGGGCCTTTACCTCTGTAGGTTATTATCCATTTTCAGAGATGCAGAAACTGGTGGGGGTGCTGGTTGAAAAAACCGGTAAGCCGGCCGAGGAGCTGCTGCACGACTTTGGCTATTATCTGTTTGGTCAGCTGGCGCAGGCGCATGGTCAGGTCATGGCCGGGCGCAAAAATCTGCTTGATGCACTGGAAGTGCTCGACGACGATATTCATGTGCAGGTATTAAAATTGTACCCGGATGCGGATCTGCCAAAATTTGAGGTGCTCTCACGCACTGAAAACGCCATGCGGTTACGGTACATTTCCAAGCGTGATCTGTATCCGCTGGCAGAAGGACTAATGGATGCGGCAGCCGATCATTTTGGCGACAGCCTGGCGCGGGAACGGTTTTCTACCGGTGATCCGCATACCTATGAGTATAGTTTAACAGTGAGCTGAATTGTGCAGTCGGTTTTAAATGCGTCACCTCAAACCCTCCTTGAACGGCGCCTGACCAGAGAAAAGCAGGCTCGTAAACAGGCCGAGTCACTATTAACTGAAAAAAGTGTCGCGCTTTATGACGCGCTGCAACAAAGCCAGGCCGCAGAGAAAAAACTTCAGTTGTCCCTATGGGCGTCTCAGGAATCGTTCTGGGAGTGGCATGCCCACAATGATCAATATGTCATGCGCTCGTTTACCCTGGAAAGCCAGCATGAAAAAGCCTGGCAGGGCTCACCCATTCAGTTGTTGGCACACATTCATCCGGACGACATCGGTAACCTGGAGTTTCACTGGATGCTGGCGGTACACGGTGACCAGGATAAGCTCGAAGTGTCTTTTAGGTTTAAAGCCGGACGGCAATATTTATGGATGCGTTTACGGGGTCGGGTGATGGAACGCAATGAAGAGGGCATGGCCCTGCATATTGTGGGGACCAATAAAGACATCACCCGGGAACGCAAGGCTGAACAGTCGTTTCACTTAATGGCATCGGCCTTTGCCAGCTCCCGGGAACCGATGCTGGTGTTGACCCGTCAGTTAAAAATTACGGAGTGTAATCAGGCATTTGTGTCAATGGTAGGTATCATCACTAAGCAGCAGTGCCTGGGTACTAATCTGGACAAATTCCTCGTCGAGTCGGCATTTATTCGTGAGCATATTGACTCCCAGTTTCAGCTCAAGTTTGAAACCTCGTTGACCGTCGCCGTCGACGAGCAGGTCCCGGTAGAAATATCGGTGTCGTTATTTGACGCGCAACATCAGGGCGGGGCTTATCTCATTGCCACGTTGCAGGACATCAGTGAGCGTAAGCATAACGAAGAAAAGCTTCGTCAGCAGGCTATGCATGATGAGCTGACCGGACTGAAAAACCGCGCCGGCCTGCACAATACCCTGCCGCAGATTATCAGTGACTGTGAGTGTTTCAGCCTGATTTTTATAGATCTGGACGGGTTTAAAAATATCAATGACACAGCAGGACATGAAGCAGGCGATACCGCCCTGAAAATGGTGACCGGCACCATGAATCATAATTTTGCTGATTTTGGCGAAGTGTTTCGCTGGGGTGGGGATGAATTTGTCATCATGGTCCCTGAAATCAGCCATACGGTTCTTGTTGAGCCCTGCAACAAGCTGATTAGCGATATCGAGGCCAATAAGCTTACTATTGATAATACCGAACTGAGCTTGTCGGCCAGTATTGGCATTGCCGAGTATCCCCGTCACGGTGACAGCATTGAAAATCTGCTACAGAACGCGGATGCAGCCATGTATCAGGCCAAGCTGGCCGGTAAAGGGCAGGTTTATCGCTACCAGCCTGGCCTGCTGGAAAGCATGCAGGCCAGGGTGAGTATGCTGGCAGAGCTGAAGCGCGCAATTACCAGTCACGGGCTGGAGTTTTATGTGCAGGGAAAATACGATATCAGCGGAAAACTCACTGGCGCAGAATTACTCTGCCGGTGGCGCTCGCCGCTGCATGGCACGGTATCACCGGAAGTTTTTATTCCACTGGCAGAAGAAAATGGTCTGGACAGCCAGATTGGCTATCAGGCGCTGGAAGCCGCCTGTGATTATTTGTCGATGATGGAAGTGGAAGCACAACCGGTCCCTATGGCTATCAATATTTCCGGTAATCAGCTATTGAGCCATGGTTTTGCCGACCGGGCTATGGCCTTGTGCCGTGAAGCCGGAATCGAGCCGTCAATGCTGGAAATAGAAATTACCGAGAGTATTTTTTTGCAGGACGAGATTCGCGCCCGGGGTGCACTGGAAGCGCTAAAAGCTCACGGGTTTACGCTGGTGCTGGATGACTTTGGTACCGGTTTTTCTGCGCTGAGTTATCTGCGTAATTTTTCATTTGAAATTGTTAAGCTGGACCGCAGTCTGCTGCACAATATTCATCGCGATGAAAAGTCTCTTTCGCTGTTTAACGGGGTAGTGGCCATGCTTAAATCGCTGGATTTATTTATTGTGGCTGAGGGCGTTGAACTGGCTGAGTATCTGCCTTTACTCAGACAAAGCCAGGTTGATCAGCTCCAGGGGTTCTTTTTTGATAAACCCCTGCCGTATGACCAGTTTCTGGCAAAACATAGCGGGCACTATCTTATGACCGGCTCAGGCCGTTTCTAAAATACGCTGAGCGGTATACTCATTGGTAATGAGACCATTGATTAACCGTGACCGCAGGGCGCCCATCATGGCGGTGAGTTTGTTTTCACCCGCAGCAATGCCGGTGACCGGTTTGGGCGGGGCTATGTGTAGTGGTGCACTGGTAACACAGGCTGCGAGCGGACCATCAATTAACGTGCCGTCAGCATTATACATCCAGCTGATGATTTCACCGACCGCGCCAGCCTGACTGAGCCCGGTCAGATCCTCCTCGCTGGCAAAGCCGTCTTTGTGCAATGGTGAGCTAAGCCCCAGACTGCCAATGCCGACGAAAGTGGCGTCAGCCTGCTGTCCCAGGGTCAGAATCCGTTTGATATGAGGCAGAGCATGCAGGGCCTCACGCTGCTTTGCAGAGTCGGTGATAACCGGCAGTGGCATGGGGTAATGCTGTCCGTTGATTCGCTCTGCTATACGTACTGCAACGTCGAACCGGGTGGCGGTGCCCTGACTGGAGATATTGCCCACCAGCGAAACAATATTGTGCTGCGGACAATCAAGCTGCATCAGCTCATCGGCACATGCCCGCAATACCCGGCCGGTTCCAAAGGCAATGGTTTTTGACTCATTACTGCGCAGGGCTTTTTCAATAGCCCGGGCGCCAGCCTGACCCAATCCCAGAGTACTGTTGGGATCATCACTGATCGACGGTACGACTTCGCAGTGCAATAAACCAAAGCGTTGTTGTAAGGCCTGAGCCAGTTCCATGCAACGGGCTACCGGATGTTCCAGACGAACCTTGATAAGCCCTTCGGTCACCGCCTGAGCCACCAGACGCTGGGCCCGCTGGCGCGAGATATTCATGGCCCGGGCTATATCATCCTGGGTTTTGCCGGCCACATAATATAACCAGCCTGCCCGGGCAGCATCATCCAGTCGGTGCGGTTCCATAGAAGCGGTACTCATTTCATGTCCTTAACCAATAACAATGTCATCAAAATATGTCGGCAAAGCGGGTTTGCAGCTGTTGCCAGTGTAACAGATCTGAGGGGGCGGCCAGCGAGTCTGGCAGATGGCTGGCACCCAGATAGCGCAGCTTATGCATCGCGGCAGCATCAGCAGCCTGTAGTCCTGCCGGTGAGTCTTCGATAACCAGACAATGCTCAGGCGTAACCCCCATGGTGCGCGCTGCATGAAGAAACAGATCCGGGGCGGGCTTGCCTCGTGTCACATCATAACGGGTAAACCGGTTATTGGTAAAAAAAGACGCCAGCCCGGTAGTATCAAGAGCATGCCGGGTACGCTGCGGGCTGCTGCTGGTGGCCAGGCAATAAGGCACAGTCAGTTTTTCCAGTACTTCGGTGATGCCCGGTGTGGGGCGAAGCTCATGTTCAAAAATCGTTTGCAGGCGCTGATGAAACGTATCGCTTAGAGTGTCATCCAGTTCAAAGTCAAAATCCTGTTTCAGGCTATTCACCACACTGGCCATACTTTTACCTAAAAAGCGTTCAACAAAATAGGTCTGGCTGATAGTCAGCCCATGGGGTGCCAGCACGTCTTGCCAGGCCTGCAAAGACAGAATTTCACTGTCAATAAGCACCCCGTCACAATCAAAAATAACCAGCTGGGGAACAGGTTTACTATTCATCATGTTACTCCTGCCTGAAAACAGTAAAGCTACCAAGTATTCGTATTTCGAGCAAATGCCCATTTGTTGCTTACGGGGTTAACCTTTATGTAACAGATGACTGCCACTCACTGTTTAAAATCTGTTAACAACCAGATGTTTAGGGTTCTTGTATTGCCTTACATTACCCAAACACCCATTGCTGCACAGCATACTTTAAATTCTGACGCGCCACCTTACCTGCTGCTGATAGTGTTAATTTTGTTTACATGAGGTAGGAGGTATGTAATTATTTGTCGAAATGAGCAATAAATCACTATGTGAGCATATGCTCAAATTGGTAAATAACATAACTCGTTTTCTCAATGGCTGCTGAATGACCCGCAGCAGCAAACTGTACCCAAAGGTGAGAGATATAATGAAGTCAGATTCCTACCCCGTTGACTTAAATGCCGTCAGCGAAGAGCAGTTGCCGGTTGCGCAGCATAAATTAAAAGGCTGGCGGCACTTTCTGGGCTTGTATGCCGGCGAGCACGTGGCGGCAACCGAGTTTGTGTTCGGCGCGACCTTTGTCGCCCTGGGCGCGACCATGACAGATATTCTGATTGGACTGCTGGTGGGAAATATTCTGGCGGTCTTAAGCTGGACGCTGATTACCACTCCCATTGCGGTGGAAACCCGCATGAGCCTGTACACTTATCTGCAGCGTATTGCCGGTGATTCAATGACCCGGCTGTATAACTGGGCCAATGTGATCATATTCACTGTGATATCGGCGGCGATGATTACGGTATCTGCAACGGCGGTGCGCTTTGCGCTGGATATACCAGCGCAGCTGGACTGGTATCCCACTAGCCTGGCTTTCGTGCTGGTGGTGTTGGCAGTTGGCGTGATTGTTGTGCTGGTAGCCATGTACGGGTTCAATGCGGTGTCTGATTTTTCCGGTATCTGCGCGCCCTGGCTGTTTACCATGTTTGTCAGCGGTCCACTGGTACTGATGCCGGTGTTGGCAGACTCGGTGATCGGGCAGACGGTGGTCTCCGGATGGTCTGACTTTATGCAAATTGGCAGTACTTCAGTGTGGACCGGGCTGACAGATAGTGGCAAACCGGGCATTGGTCTGTGGGAAGTGATTGGCTTTTCGTGGGCGGCTAACACCATCACTCACTTTGGCTTGATTGACATGGCTATTCTGCGCTTTGCCAAGCGTAAGCGCTATGGCCTGTGTACTTCAGCCGGGATGTTATTTGGTCACTATATCGCGTGGATTTCTGCCGGCATTATGGGAGCGGGTACGGCTGTAGTGGTGCAAAAATCAATTGGTCAGCTGGACCCGGGTGACGTGGCTTATCACGCACTGGGATTATCCGGGCTGGTGATTGTTATTGTGGCGGGCTGGACGACGGCCAACGCAAACCTGTATCGGGCCGGCCTGGCGGCACAAGCGATTTTCAGTGACAAATCCCGCCAGAAAACCACTGCGGTGGTGGGCATCGTTACGGTGCTTATTGCCTGCTTCCCATTTGTGTTTACCAAATTGCTGCCGCTGCTGACCTATGCCGGCCTGTTGGTGGTACCGGTGGGGGCCATTGTATTTGCTGAACATGTGCTGTTTCCTCGCATCGGCCTGACCCGCTACTGGGCGCACTACCGGAATCTGACCCATAGCACGCCGGCGGTAGCCAGCTGGGGACTGGGACTGGTTTTCGGATTTGGTTTGAATTTGTTCGATGTCATGTCGTTTTTCTATCTGTTTATTCCTACCTGGTTTTTCACCATTGTGGTTTACACCTTACTGGCCGCCCGCTGTGGTGCCAAACAGGACTTTACCGAAGAAAAAGCGGCTCTGACGGCATTTGAACAACGGGTACAAACGCATCAGGAGCAGGAAGCGGCTGGCCTGCCAGCTACGCAGACAGACCGCAGTGGACTGAGCCGTGTTCTGCGCCTGGTCTCTGTGGTCAGCTTACTGGTGACGGTGGGACTGGCTGTGCATACCTTTACCGGCAGCCCATCAATGAATGTTTATGAGCAAAACCGCGACTTTTTCTTTAATGCGAGTTTTGGCTGCACGGTTCTTTATTTCTTAACTGCTTACTGGACGATGCGTCGCCAGAAAGCTTTGACGGCACAATAGGTTTTTTATGTTGAGTTCTTCAGCCTTCCGCTTAAACCGCGCGGCGTTAAACACACTACCTGCTTCTGTATCAGGGCCGGGATACCCGGTTGAGAAAATCACCACGGGTATTATACATATCGGAGTAGGGGGCTTTCACCGTGCTCATCAGGCCATGTACATAGACACCCTGATGCGCGAACAGTCGGCTTTTCAGTGGGGAATTTGTGGTGTTGGATTACGCGAAGGTGACCGTAAAATGCAGCAAATTCTGACTGAGCAGGATTATTTGTTCGCTCTGACAGAAAAGCATCCGGACAATGCCCGACGCCATCAAATTATCGGCTGCATGAGCGGCTTTCTGATGGCCATCGATAATCCGGCTGCGGTGATCAGTAAGCTGGCTGACCCGTCAGTAAAACTGGTTTCCCTGACCATTACCGAAGGGGGCTATAACCTAGACGCGAATACCGGCGAGTTTGTTGCAGACAATCCGGATGTGCAGCACGACCTGGCGAATCCACAACAGCCCAGACTGGTTTTTGGTTATCTGATTGCCGCGCTCAAACAGCGCCGGGACGCCGGTAGTGCGCCATTTACCCTGATGTCATGCGATAACATTCAGCATAATGGTGATGTGCTCAAAGCCATGTTGCTGGCTTATGCCGCGCTGTCAGACCCGTCACTGGCTCAGTGGATTGAACAGCATGTGGCATTTCCTAACTCGATGGTGGATCGTATCACGCCAGCCACCGTGGCGGCAGATATTGACGAGCTGGCTCACGCTGGTGTTGAGGATCAGTGGCCGGTGGTCTGCGAGCCGTTCCACCAGTGGGTTATTGAAGATGCGTTTTGTAATGAACGGCCTGATTTTGAAGCCGCCGGGGCACAACTGGTGCCCGATGTTGCACCTTACGAAAAGCTGAAACTCAGGATGCTCAATGCCAGCCACTCGGTGCTGGGCTTGCTAGGCTCGCTGGCTGGTATGCCCACTATTGATGCCTGCATGGATGAACCGGTGCTACGGCAGGCGCTTAAGCAGTTTATGCTGGACGACGTAAAACCTACGCTGGATGTTGTTGAAGGCGTGGATATTGATGAATATGCTGCAACCCTGCTGGAGCGATTTGGTAACCCGAATATTAAGGACTCGCTGGAACGCATCTGTTCGCAAAACTCAGCCAAGATCCCGGTATTTTTACTGCCCACCATTCAGGATAACCTGAAGGCCGGTCGCGCTGTTGCATTACCTGCACTGGTCATTGCTGCCTGGTGTTATTACAGCGACAAACAGACCACGCAGGCAGGACAGGCTCTGACTATTATTGATGACATGGCGGCTGAATTACACACCTATGCGGGTCAAACCGAACAGGACAGTCTGGCCTTTTTGCAGCTGAAAACGGTCTTTGCTAATTTGTCACAATCGACTGCATTTACTGAGCAATATACTGGTTACCTAACGCGGCTCTATGCCGGAGAGCCGGTACTTAACATTATTATCGGTCTTTAAAATACAAATAAAAAACCGGTGAGCGCAGGGCGCTTCACCGGTTGCTTTTACACTATCGTATTTTATCTGGCGTTGGTGCTTTCAAAAATTTTATCGGCCGAGGCCGCAACAAAGCCCTGATACAACTTGCCATCCGGCATCTTGTAACGCTGTGCAAACTCATAAAAGCAGCTTGGAATGAGCTTTGATTCGGTTTCAAACTGTACATATGCATGGTCTGCCATGGTCGATGACTGGGCCAGGCATACATCCTCACCGCCTTTAATTTCACCGCCTGATGTATTTAAAGTAAAACCTGCTGACTTAAGCATGTCATTCACATCCGCCAGCTCCTGCGTTTTGTTCAGGAAGTTTACACTGACAGTAAAATGATTAGCACGGAAACCCCAGGCGGACAGCCATGCTGCATATTCAGACTCTTCCAGCAAACGGTCATAGTCTGCTTTTGTCACTGACCAGTGTTTGCCCGAATACAGAAAATTATCGGCTTCAACAACATCGCCATCCATTTCATCCACCATGCGGTGAATAATGGCCTGAACTTCTTCAGACATTTCTTCCACGCGCAATTCGCTGATGAACACCTTAGGTTTGGTTTCATCCGGATGCTCAAAATGCTTGGCTGTTAGCTTTTTGGCCGAGAAGTCATAATCGCCTTTAGCTTCGTATCCCAGCGCCAGAAAATGTGCTGCCAGTTTATCCAGCGACACCTTTGGCAGGTTAAAAGTACGAAACGCCACATGGTCATTCACAATCTGGTCGTCATTCTCACTATCGAGCAACAACGCATGGATTTTGTAGGCCGACGGCGTAATGTTGACGTAGTCGTCCCACATATTGCTAAATAACGTATCGACATTGGTATGCATAGCAGGGTCCTTATTCCATCGACAGGCCAGGGCTTAAAGTGCCTGGCAGCGTCACTTTTTCCAGTTCAACAGAGGCTACCGGGTAGGCGCAGTAATCTGCGGCATAAAAAGCACTGGCGCGATGGTTACCGCTATCGCCCACACCACCAAATGGTGCAGCACTGCTGGCTCCAGTGATAGGACGATTCCAGTTCACAATACCCGCCCGGATAAGTTCCAGGAAGTGATCCCAGTCAGCCTGATTATCACTTAACAGCCCGGCCGACAGACCAAAGCTGGTGTTATTGGCTTCTTCAATGGCCGCATCAAAGTCGGTATAACGAATAACTTTTAACAGCGGACCAAAGTGCTCTTCATCCGGCATCGTATCCAGAATACCCGTGACATCAATAATGCCTGGCGTGGCAAAGCCTTTATCGGCATCGGGCTGTTCTAAGCGCAACAGCACCTGTGCACCCAGTTGTTCCAGTTCGCTTTGCGCCTCTACCATCAGTTTGGCGGCGCGGGCTGAAATCATGGCGCCCATAAATGGCTGCTCAGCCGCATCATAGTCGTCTACACGGATATTTTTCGTTACTGCAATCAGCCGTGCAATCAGAGCGTCTCCCTGTTCGCCAGCCGGCACAAACAGTCGGCGGGCACAGGTACAACGCTGGCCTGATGTGATATAGGCTGATTGTACAATGTCGTGAACAGCGGCATCCGTATCGGCCACGTCTTTTACGATTAATGGGTTGTTGCCGCCCATTTCCAGTGCCAGAATTTTGCCCGGATGACCGGCAAACTGCTCGTGAAGTAGCTTGCCGGTACGTGAACTACCGGTGAAAAACAGACCGTCAATGTCCTGATGTGAAGCCAGTGCTTTACCGGTTTCCACTTCGCCCTGTACCAGATTAAGCACGCCGGCTGGCAGGCCTGCTTTTTCCCACAGCTTAACCGTTTCCTGCGCCACCATGGGCGTCAGATCGCTGGGTTTGAAAATAACCGTGTTACCGGCCAGCAGAGCCGGAACAATATGTCCGTTAGGTAAGTGCCCCGGGAAGTTATAGGGGCCGAACACCGCAACCACACCATGTGGCTTGTGACGCAGCATGGCTTTACCCACTGGCATCGGATTTTCTACCGTACCGGTTCGCTCGTTGTAGGCGCGCTCAGAAATGCCAATTTTACCCATCATGGCGGCCACTTCTGTGGCGGTTTCCCACTCTGGTTTGCCGGTCTCACGAGCCATCACTTTGGCCAGTTCAGGCTTCGCCTGTTCCAGCTGCTCACCAAATTTTTTGATGATTGCCAGACGACCTTCGGCTCCCAGTCGGGCCCATGCCGGCGCTGCCGCACGGGCAGCTTTAATTGCCGCATCAATCTGGCTGGCTGAGGCGGATTTACCTTCCCAGATAACATCATTTTTGGCCGGATCGACCGACGCAATATCGTGCCCTTCACCGGCAAGCCATTTGCCGTTAATAAAATGTGTTGTTTGCATTATGGTGTCCTGTCGTTAGTCTCTGAAACTCACGGGAGCAAAGCGGATCATGTCCCCGGAGGAGATGTTGAGGGCGGCAGCGGCCTGGCGTGAAATCACGGCAACCTGCTGTTCCTCACTGACTGTCATTTCGGTGGCCACAGCCCGGAAGTCTTTAACCGATGTATTAATCATGTAGTGACTACGACCCCGGGCCGCCGTTTGATCGTCAATGGTCACTGGTAGTTTGCGACTGGCCTGCGCTGTACGGATATGGCTCAGATTGGCCTCAACGGTTGGCCCGGCATCAAAAATATCCACATAACCGCGGTTACTGAAGCCTTCTTCCTGCAGCAGCTGCAAGGCCGGACGTGTTTTGGTATGAACCTGACCAATCACCGCCTGGGCTTCTTTACTGAGCAAGTTGACGTAAATCGGATATTTAGGCATCAACTCGGCAATAAAGACCTTATTGCCAATACCCGTCAGGTAATCAGCGGTAGGAAAGTCCATGGAGAAAAAATGGTCTTCGAGCCACTCCCAGAACGGAGAACGGCCGTTTTCATCGCTCACACCACGCATTTCAGCAATGATCGTCTCAGAGAAGCGCTCGCGGTGCTCCATCATAAACAGGAAGCGGACTTTAGATAAAAACCGGCCGTTGATGCCACCGCGGGCCTGCTCGCGTAAAAACAGCGTGCAAATTTCGGTAACCCCGGTGTAGTCGTTACAGAACGTCAGAATATCCACAGTATTGTGAATATCCAGCTCGCGGGAAGCATGCACGACCTTGCCAAGATGATAATGATAAAAAGCATCATCCATGCCCACGGCCGCTTCAATACCCGAAGTACCGACCACCTGACCGGTGGTCGCATCTTCCATAACAAATAAATAGCCTTCGTTACCTGGCTTGGTGACCGCAGCGGCAAAGCCGGCTTCAGCGCGCTCAATTTTGTTCTTTAGCAGATCTTCGTTGACCGGCAAAGAGGTAAAACCAATGCCGGACTCCTCAGCGATTTCCAGCAGTGCCGGATAATCGCTGTGCCTGATAGGGCGAATAATATTCATGTTCGCTGACTCAATTTCGGTGAGTTTATGCGTTAACAACGGCTGCTACAGCCCGCTCAAAGCGTGCCAGACCTTCTTTGATATCTTCGTCCGGAATAACCAGTGAAGGAGCAAATCGCACCACGTTGACACCGGCTACCAGCACCATCAGTTTTTCATTTGCTGATGCAACCAGGAAGTCACGGGCACGGCCGGCAAATTGCTCGTTAAGTGCGCA
The DNA here is from genome assembly GCF_005222225.1 of Salinimonas lutimaris. Classification (GTDB taxonomy): domain Bacteria; phylum Pseudomonadota; class Gammaproteobacteria; order Enterobacterales; family Alteromonadaceae; genus Alteromonas; species Alteromonas lutimaris. The sequence continues at coordinate 3,791,423 of NZ_CP036536.1, read as the reverse complement.
ACCTAACAGCATGCCTTTACCGCGAATTTCACTGAAAACATTATATTTATCATTAATTTTGCCCAGCAGTTCACGATACAGCGCTTCTTTGGCTTCTACACCGCCCAGCACTTCAGGAGTATTAACAATATCCAGGGCTTTTTCTGCAATGGCGCAGGCCAGCGGGTTACCGCCATAGGTACTCCCGTGGGTGCCCGGCTTAAGATGTGCTGCAATGGCTTCGGTGGTCAGCATGGCGCCAATCGGGAAACCACCGCCCAGTGATTTTGCGGTGGTCAGAATGTCTGGCGTAACGCCCAGACCCATGTAGGCATAAAGCTGACCAGTACGGCCTACACCAGACTGTACTTCATCAAAAATAAGCAGAGCGTTGTGCTTATCACACAGCTCACGCACACCTTTTACAAAGTCCGGGTCAGGCGAAATAATCCCGCCTTCACCCTGCAGGGGCTCCATCATAACTGCACAGGTTTTATCTGAAATCAGTTGTTCAAACGCTGCCAAATCGTTGTAATCACAGTGCTCAACCGCACCTGGCTTTGGACCAAAACCATCCGAATAGGCTGCCTGACCGCCCACAGTCACGGTGAAGAAAGTCCGGCCGTGGAAACCTTTGTTAAAGGCAATAATCTGGTTTTTGTCTTCGCCGTAGTTATCCAGGGCAAAACGACGGGCCAGCTTCAGTGCTGCTTCGTTGGCTTCTGCACCTGAATTGGCAAAATAAACCCGCTCAGAGAACGTGGCATCGTTAAGTTTTTTGGCCAGGCGCAGGGCCGGCTCATTGGTAAATACGTTACTTAAGTGCCACAGCTTGTTGCCCTGTTCAGTCAGCGCACCGACCAGCTCAGGATGACAATGACCCAGCACATTTACAGCAATACCGCCGGCAAAGTCGATGTACTCAGCGCCGTCCTGGTCCCAGACCCGAGAACCTTCACCACGAACAGGAACCATTCCTGCCGGGTTGTAGTTAGGAACCATTACTTCATCAAACGTTGCTCGAGTTACATTCATAGGTCATTACCTCTAAATTTGGCACCCAGCAGGCGGTAATAGCCGGCCTGAACGGGCACAATAAGAAAATGAATAGGTGCAGTAGTATGCCACTAATAGGTGTAAATGTCTTGTTGTGGAAGTGCTCAAGCCCTTATTTTTAAAGGCCTTTGGCTTAATTTGCAGGAAAAGTGAATAACTATTTAGCAACCAGTTTAACAACTTAATTACGTAAGCGGCTGCCGCTGAGATAAACAATCATGCGCCGCAATGGCAGGCCTGTAACGCCATCAGGCTGCATGATTATCCATAAAAATTTAATGTGGGTCAGTGTCAAATGTCAGTGGTAAGGAAAAAATGTCGACTGTTTTGAGCTTATCCAGCGCGCCCCGGGCAAAATGCTGCCCCCGCAATTGTTGTCTGACTTCGTCTTTATCAATACACCGGGTATGGTGAAGCATGCGCACCCGGGTATACACCCGAGCCTGCTGAATCAGCCGGGCCAGCGGGTCGGTCACAGGAGCGGTCGGGTGACTCAACTGGGCCATGGCGTTGGTCACCGGCAGACGCTGAAAGACCATAAAATCAAACAGAGTGGCGGTCAGTTTATCGGCAAATTCTTCCTGCAATGCAATCAGATAGTTTGCCTGAGGCCGTATTTTAGTCAGTGCTTCATGAACATCCGGCTGCCGTTGCTTTTCTGCTTCTTCAAGCATCTGACGGTGCAGGGTTTCAAAGGTTTTAAAATACTGACGGGTTACCGCACAGCGGCCCAGGGTGGACAATATCCCCAGGGTAAAGGCACTGGCAGGATGGCAGTCTGACATCGGGGCCAGGGTTCGGGCGGTGACTGCCACACCATAGGCAAACTGCTGGGTTTTGATCTTTATCTGTGGAAAGGGGTCAGTAATTTGCGGCATGGCACGCTTTAGCACAAAGGCCGGTAGCAGCATGCGCAGGTTTTCAATACCCAGAAAGCTCAGTGCTGTACGCAGGGTCTCAACCGGAATCACTCTACCCCGTGAATCCCGCCGGCGGAATTTAGGGGTGTTAACAATATGCAGAAGTTCATCAAACAGCCAGGGCGCACTGGCAACCACTGGTTCCAGTCGTGATACCGAAGCAGCACGGGTCGACAGAACATCCAGCATCTCAGGAATATTGTCGGTGAGTCCCAGGGTTTTGGCATACAGATGGGGAATATCGGCGGTATAAGATTCGATATCCTGCAGAATCATGCTGTGTAACTGTTCGCTGATTCGGCCGATAAACGAGGCTTCGGATTCGGCCTGGCGACGCTTTTGGGCTATCGCGGCTTTTTCCACGCCCAGCAGCCGGCGACGACTGAAGTTTTGTTCTGATTCTTCAAAGGCCACTTCACCGGGACGGCGTTTACCCATTTGCCCAGCTAACAAATCCGGACAGACCAGCAAGCTGTCGAAACGCTCTTCAACAGAAGGAGGTGACATTCTGGTGGTGGTGGTCATCGCGGCGATATTCATAGACCTGTGCTTTCCTTGTCCGGCCGCGATAGAAGCTGCGCAGGCTACTGACATATATTAATACCGAAGTTGTCCAAATATATTAGATAATATCGGCACAAAAATAAAATCTTTAAGCCTTAGATGAGCGCTACCTGGGGCAAGGTGCAGCGGGTAAAGCGGGCAAGCATGGCGTGGCCATGTTCGGTCAGCAGCGACTCCGGATGAAACTGAATTCCATAGATGGGCAGTGTACGATGTGACATCGCCATGATTTCACGGTAACCATCGGGCTCTTCGCACCAGGCGTCGACCTGAAACTGCGCCGGCAGGGTTTGCGGTGCAATGACCAGAGAATGATAACGGGTAGCATTAAACTGCTCAGGCAAACCGGTAAACAGTCCCTGATGATTGTGCTGCACCACCGATACCTTGCCATGACGGATCTGTCGGGCGCCGGTCACGGTGCCGCCATATACCTGACCAATCGCCTGATGCCCAAGACAAACCCCCAGCAGCGGAATACGCCCCGCCACATGGGAAATGGCCGCCAGGCTGATGCCGGCCTCATTAGGGGTGCAGGGGCCGGGGGAGATCACCACCCGGTCAGGTGCCATGTTGTCAATATCATCTAAGGTTAATGCGTTATTGCGCACTACCTCCACGGTTTCACCCAGTTCAACAAAGTACCGGGCGAGATTGTGGGTGAACGAGTCGAAGTTATCTATCAGCAGCAGCACAGGCGTTCTGACTTAAGGTTTTTTGATAAAACCGATGGTTTCGTACACTTTTTCCAGTGTGACAGCCGCTTTGGCTGACGCTTTCTCCGCACCGCTTTTCATCACTTCATCCAGATAGGCTCGATCATCACGCAGGGCTTTGTACTTTTCCTGAATCGGTTCAATCAGGGCCACGACGGCCTCAGCCACATCCCCTTTCAGGTGGCCATACATTTTGTCTTCATATTCAGGCACCAGTGAATCAATCGATTTATTGGTGGCCAGCGACAGCAGGGTCAGCAGGTTAGACACTCCGGCTTTTTCTTCCGGATCAAAATAAATACGGGCCTGCTCGTCAGAGTCGGTAACCGCACTTTTGATTTTTTTGGTGATTTTCTTCGGATCTTCCAGCAAACCGATATAGTTCTTCGGATTGGTGTCTGACTTGGACATCTTACGATCCGGCTCCTGCAGGCTCATAATACGAGCGCCAAATTCGGGAATATACGGGTCTGGCAGGGTGAACATATCGCCGTACAGGTTATTCATTCGGGTGGCAATGTTACGGGTCAGTTCCAGATGCTGCTTCTGATCTTCACCCACCGGCACCTTGTCTGCCTGATACAAAAGAATGTCGGCGGCCTGCAAAACCGGATAGGCATACAGTCCCACATTAATATTGTTTTCGTTTTTGGCTGACTTGTCCTTGAACTGAGTCATCCGGTTTAGCTCACCCATCTGGGTATAACAGTTCAGCACCCAGGACAGCTGGGCATGTTCGGGCACATGCGACTGCACAAACAAGGTGCTTTTTTTCGGGTCAATGCCGCAGGCTAAATACAGCGCCAGACCATCAAGACAGGCGTTATACAGTTTTTCAGGTTCTTGTCTGACCGTGATGGCATGCTGATCAACCAGCATATAAAGGCAGTCGTAGTCAGTTTGCATGGAAACCCACTGTTTTAATGCGCCCATATAATTGCCAAGGGTTAGCTGGCCTGAAGGTTGGCAGCCACTTAAAACAATTGGTTTATTGCTCATAAAAAAATCCTGAAAAGTCGTAAATAATTATGCGTTAACCTGCGCCAGCTCGGCGCGCATCTGGTCGATAACCGTTTTATAGTCGGGTTGATTGAAAATGGCCGAACCCGCAACAAACATGTCGGCGCCGGCTTCTGCAACGGAGCGAATGTTATCCACTTTTACGCCACCGTCAATTTCTACGCGGATATTTCTTCCGCTTTGTGCCACCCGCTGTTTGACCTGACGCAGTTTATCATAGGTTGTGGGCAGAAACTGCTGTCCGCCAAACCCCGGGTTGACCGACATGATCAGAATATGATGCAGCTTATCCATTACGTGATCCAGGTAATGCAGCGGCGTGGCCGGATTAAATACCAGACCGGGTTTGCAGCCGGCATCAATGATAAGTTGTAGCGAGCGGTCAACATGCTCAGACGCCTCGGGGTGAAAGCTGATATAACTGGCCCCCGCCTGGGCAAACATATCAATCATGCTATCGACCGGCTTCACCATCAGGTGAACATCAATTGGTGCGGTAACGCCATGTTTTCGCAGCGCTTCACATACCATGGGGCCAATGGTCAGGTTTGGCACATAGTGATTGTCCATAACATCAAAATGTACAATATCAGCGCCAGCTTCCAGTACTTTATCCACTTCTTCTCCCAGCCGGGCAAAGTCAGCAGACAAGATAGACGGAGCAATAAGAAAATCAGACATAAAACCATCCTGCGTGTCGGGTCTGAACAGCATCAGACGTTATCTGGGTGTTGGGGATGCCCCAACATCGCCAATAAAGAGGCAGCATACCGCATTTTTACTACGCAGGGCAGGCTGACCGACGGATTAAAAAGACGGTTCGCCCTTGACGTCAGAGGGTTTTGGTGAATGTGCCATTATGCGGCATAAGTCTGCACCTGAAACGTGATACTGCTCAAAAATGGTGCAATCTGAAAATCTCGACTATGGTTTTTAAGGGGAGCGAAATGTATCTCGCTAATTACTTAATGCTTATTAAACAGTAAGTTAATAGATTTTTTTGTAAAATTTGAACCGTTTTTATCAATGGGCATCAGTTTTGCGTTAACTGGCCAACAGTTATACGAAAAAAAACACCACCAGAAAAACAATAATAAGACAGAAAACTGTTCAGAGAATTCAAAATAAGTCTACGGAGAAACACACATGAAAAACGTTAAAAAACTGTCTGCTCTGGCGTTAGCAATTGCCACATCCAGCCTGTTAGTCGGCCCTGCCTTTGCAGATGACTTATCTGCTAATGTGAGTGTGACGAATAACTATATCTGGCGTGGTCTGACCCAGACAACCAATGAGCCAGCTGTTCAGGGTGGTATTGATTATTCTCATGACAGCGGTTTTTATGCCGGGACCTGGGCATCGAATGTTCAGTATGGTGCCGATGATGTGTACTCGTACGAACATGATCTGTATTTTGGTTTTGCCGGTGAATCTGGCGATATCAGCTATGATGTCGGCTACCTGTATTACAACTATGATGCAGAAGCCGAATTTGATTTTGCTGAGATTTATGGAACAGTAGGTTATGGTGCGTTCAGTGCCACATTATACCTGCTGGCGCATACCGAAGCCGATGAAGCAGAAGGTCAGGATTTTGGTTTTGGCAAAGCCTCGTACATTTCACTGGATTACGCCACCGAAATTATGAGCGGCACTGAGCTGGGTCTGCACGTAGGTCATCATCAGGGTGACTTTGCTGAAGCATTTAACGGTTTGACCGAAAGTTACAATGACTGGGCGGTTTCACTGTCAAAAGATGGCTTCTCGTTTGCTATCACCGGCACCGATATGGACTCGGATGAGCCTGCGGCTATGGGTGGGTATGACAACGATGAAATTAAGTTTGTGGTATCTTACGGGATTGATATCCAGCTGTAAGTACGGATAACCGAATCAAAAAAAGTCAGGCCCGGCCTGGCTTTTTTGTTTCTGCCGCGATGATCTGCGGATCCGCCATACACATAGATTTTCAGCTTGCCGATTTACACTTTCGTATTATAATAAGGTTAAATTTTATACGGCTGTGATATTTCCATGCACTTACGCGACGTGTTGAAAAAGCATACATTGCGAATGGCTGCTTCCAAAGCGCCGGCTAAACGCTGGGCGCTGTTCGGTAGTGGTGTGAGTGCCGGAATGTATTTGCTGGTAACCCTGGTGTTTACCGGAGCTGAAGCCGGTTGTCCGTCGCTGGCCGAATCGGCAACAGAAGCTCCGGCCGGTCAGCTGCCTGCTGTTCAGTCACTGGCGTCCTGTCAGTCCAAGCCTGAAATTAGCTGGCAGGCCTGGGTGGTTGGCAATTCTCCTTCCTACCAGTTTCACTTCTATGATCTTCTGGAACTACTGTACGGTGGTAATAATGATGGTCAGTTTAATGCCGCACCGAAGGGCACGCGCTAAGCGCTTTACTCCTGTTTTGTCTGGATCACAGCCCGGCTTTTTGTCTATTGTGCTGAGTGTTCTGGCCAGTGCATTTGGTGTGCAGAGTCAGCAAAATTATCAGCGGGATTTCAGTCAGGGTAACCTGGTGGCCTATCTGGTCATCGGTGTACTGTTTGTGGCGTTGCTTGTAGCTGCGCTGGCGATGCTGGTGCTATTTATTACCCGCTATTACGGATAAATCTGGTTTAACAGGACTGGTGCGCGGCGCAAAATAGGCCAGCACTTCGGGCACGGGCTTACGGGTTGCCCCTTTTTGACTGATCGAGCGTTTGACCGACAGGTTGGTAAAATCAGCACCCTGGTACAACTCCCGGATGACCGGAATATCATGATTGGAGATCAGGACTGGAATGTGACGTTTGGCACTTGTTCTTACCGCCAGACGGGCTAATCTGGTCTGCGCATCTATCCCAAAACTGTGGGCGGCATAACTGGTAAACGCTGCTGTTTTACTGATTGGCGCATAGGGCGGATCGCAATATATCACGTTGCCTTTGCGGGCCCGCGAAAACACTTTTTCAAATGGCAGACAGGTAAAGGTAGCACGCTGGGCTTTTTCGGCAAAAACGATCATTTCCTCGGCCGGGAAATACGGTTTTTTATACCGGCCAAAGGGCACATTAAACCGGCCCCCCAGACTGTAACGGCACAGTCCGTTATAACCATGCCGGTTCAGATAAACAAACAAAATGGCCCGATAGTAGGGATCACTGGTTTGATTGAATTCTTCGCGAAGATCATAGTACATGGCTTCACGGTTATATTCAGGCGTGAAAAAACGCTGGGTATCATGAATCACTGCATCAGGCTGAGCCTTCAACAGGTTATACAGGTTGATCAGGTCCGGGTTGATATCGTTAAGCAAATAACGCTTAAAACTGGTATTTAAAAATACCGAACCGGCACCCACAAATGGCTCAATCAGTTTATTGGCCTGTGGTAACCGGGCATTTATGTGCTCTACCAGACTGTACTTACCCCCGGCCCACTTCAAAAAGGCCCGGTTTTTCTTTTGCATCATGCTGATTGAATATTACCTACACGCAGTCTAGACCGCTGTTTACGTGCTGCCAGTTACCCAGGAACTGGTGTGATTTGGAAGTGTAGCGCGAAAAAGTCAGACCAAGCAGACCAACACATTACCCAGTAGAGTGATTGTATCCGGCATCGGTGATCGCGACAACCGGCAAACGTAAAGCGATGACAATATTGTGCTGCTAGCTGCATGATTTGTCCGCACTTTGACCGTGTGGACAAGGCTGTATCAGGCTTTTTTCTCAGCCGGGTGGGATTCCCGTAGGTAATGCGTGTTGCTGGAAATAGTTTGTTCCAGATTATCGCGACCGGCATGCCAGGATTGTGGCGGACGCTGAACACAATTGCGTCCGGCTCCTTTAGCCGCATATAGCGCAGCATCTGCGGTAGTCAGCAGTTCTGATGCATCTTCCAGACGATTGGGGATAAGACAGGCCACGCCAAAGCTGGCCGTTACCGAGAGCATGGTATCACCCTCAAGTAAGATCGGCGAAAAAGCGATAGTTTTACGTATATGTTCGGCTAAATCTGCTGCATCTTCTTCTTCGGTATTGGGCAGTAAAATAGCAAATTCCTCGCCGCCATAGCGGGCAGCCAAATCAGTATGTCGCAGAATATTTCGCTGTAAACAGGACGCCACATGTTTCAGGCACAGATCGCCGGTCACATGGCCGTGGTTATCATTAAATTTTTTGAAGTGGTCAACATCCAGCATAATCAGGCTGATAGATGTACGCTCACGCATGGCCCGCTTAACTTCGGCCCGTAAACGCTGGTCGAGTTCCCGCCGGTTTGCCAGGCCCGACAGTTCATCCATAGTGGCCATTCTTTTGAGGGTCATGTTCTGGCGCACCACCTTGTGTTGCAGATGAATGTTTTCGATCAGCAGCGCAATTACAACCGCCGAAGAAGAGACCACACTCAGCACTCTGGCGGCATACCAGCCATAGCTGAAGCGGGCGCCCGAATAAATAACCACAACGGCTTCACATAACGCGGCCAGCATGGCCAGCGCAAGCCACGAATAAATGGAATTTTCCAGTTTGCCCTTTACCACCACCACAGTCAGCGCCAGCGCGCAGGTAAACATCACAGCCGGACCGTAAATCAGGGACAGCTGGTCTGAAAAATCCCGGCCCTGTGAAATCAGGCTGGGTAATTCAAACCATGACAGTAACGTGGCCGCCATCACAAAGCCGGCAACCGCGAATAAACCGCCGAACAGACCAATAGCCCAGCGCCATGTGTGCCTGGCCCGGATAGGATGACTGCCATCTACCAGCATGGCGGCTGTCACAAGAATAGGAAAACCGATATGCCACGCAATCCACATCCAGGCGGCATCACCGTTGGAGGCAGTAATCAGGGAAAATAAATTCAGACTATCGCTCAGTAATGACACCTGGACCGGGGCCAGAATGGCCACCCACAGGTAAGCCATGCTTAGCGCGGCGAAGGTCAGTAAACCGGTTTGCCGGTAATGGGCAAACAACAAAATGGCAGAGATGATTTCAAGCAAAAATACTGCTGTACCATAAGCACCCAAAAAGCCAGCCGATGGCATGCTGGGTTCCTGTGCAACCAGCAAGGTCCAGCCAGAGCCGGCGAGCACCAGCACAGCCAGTAAAGCCAAAATAGCGTATTGAATTTTACGTGGCCGGGTACTGAGATGCGAATATTTTTGCATAGGCTGACAAGGGCGGGCTTTTAGCCGGACAGAACATGAACAGTTTGCGCAGACGCAGACTTATTTGCTGTCAGGATGAAAACACAATACCGATTAACACTCTATAAATAAAAATTTATATTTCTACTGCAAAATCGTCGGGTTTGATCAACTTTACTGCTACTAAAGTTGTAGATTGCTGCTAATTAAGATGCTGGCAAGCGATGTAGCTACGGAGTCTGATTAAGCTCGCTGATGACCTGCTGCCCTGTTTTCACAAAAGCCTGGTCCTTGCGCGGGTAATCAGGCAGCAGGGCTATGGCGTTACGGGCATCAGAAATGGATGCAAAAGGCTGTTTGAACAGCAGCACAAACCAGTCGCCCCCATACCGCCGAGTCTGATAAATCCAGATTTTATCGTCAAGCTGGTGCTCTGTCACAAACTGGCTAAGAAGCGGATAATCTTTAAGCCCGGCCAGCTGAATCACATAGTCGTCAGCACGCAGCAGCGTCAGTAATTCCTGATTGTCGATGGCATTATCGTCAGCGGCCAGCTCAGGATTACTCGCAGTATTATCCGGGTCTGGCACTTTAGTATTATCTATGGCTGGCTGCGTTACTGCCTGCCCGGATGATGCTGGTGGAGTCTGACGAACCTGCGCCATCAGACTGACGGCCTGCCGATAGTTAATTTCAGGGTAGGCTACATCTGGTGTGTCCCGGGTCTCATTGTCCTGGTCATCATTAATGGCGCGGGGCTCATCACCGGTGGTGGGGGCAGGGGCGGCTTTTTGATGCATTGAACCGATAGCCTCTTTCCAGCTGGTGACCCGCGCATCGGGTGTGGCAGAGGCAGCGGAAGTGTCTGGCTGAGAGATGGTCGTGGCGGGAGACACCTGCGGGATCTCCCGGGCAGGCTGTGTCAGCTGCTGATAGGCTGAGCCGGGGGCGGGCGCAGTGCGTTGCGGACCGGGCTCGGCCGGTTCATCAATAGGGGAAAAAAGTGCACTGATTTCACTGCCATACTGCCAGCTGACCAACGCCGAGAACGACAACATAAATATTATGGCGATGGTGGCCCAGAACCAGCCGGAAGCCAGCCAGTTCTTTGCGTCATACGCTGATTCACTATCTGTCATGGTACGGGCAGCCAGATGCGCGTGAAAAGCATCCCGGCGCTGACTGATAAGACGGTCCAGATCACTGCCCACCTGTTCTGCCATCACCGACTGACTGCTGATTAACAGTGGCGTGTCAGAGTTTTTAGCCGGCAGCCATTGTTTGGCATTTTCGGCCCAGCGAGTCTGGCCGAACAGCAGCACATTAAGATGCTGATGGTTATCTGCCATGCGATTTTGCAGCACCAGGTCCCACAGTTCCTGCAAGAGTTCATCGGGCAGGTGTTCTGCCTGAGTCAGGGTAATGAGCACCGGGCCCGACTGATTATTTAAATCAGCCAGCAGTTCGGTTAACGGGCGCACATAACTTCCCACCTGTTGCCCGAGTAGCTGCTGGCAGAGCTGGCGGCGATAATCACTGGTGGTCATGCCCGGCTGGGCGGTGAGGTAGGCTATTTCGGTTTCGTCATGCTGACGAAAGACAAAGGCTTCAAGGGTTTTTTGTTGCTGGGCCACAGAGTCTCCGCTGACAAAAATCAGCTGAGAAGAAAAGTTAACCAGATATTCTAATCGTTCATGCAATTGTGAGTGCATGCGCGTTCCCTTGAACAGACAGCAGAAGACCAGTGTGGTCTTCTGCCAAATCTATCAGCGCAGTATAGTACGTAACACTGCGTCGCTGACATCCTTGGTCACCACGGCCTTACCGATGCCCTGGGGAAGTACAAAACGGATATTACCCGCTTCCACTTTTTTGTCTCTGCGCATGTGCGTCATGTAGGCATCAAAGGGCATGTCGTCCGGGCCGGTCACCGGCAGGTTAAAGGCTTCCAGTAGGGTCTGTACCCGCTGGGTATCCTGTGCAGTAAACCAGTCAAGCGCTTCGCCCGTTTGACAAGCCATGACCATGCCGGCCGCTACGGCTTCACCGTGTAACCAGACACCATAGCCTTGTTCTGCTTCAATGGCATGTCCAAAGGTATGACCCAGGTTCAGAATAGCCCGTAAACCGCCTTCGCGCTCATCCTGCGCCACCACTTCGGCTTTGATTTCGCAACAGCGCAAAATGGTCTGCTTTAAAATAGCGGTATCCAGTGCACGAAGTGCCCCGGTATTGGCTTCCAGCCAGTCAAAAAACGCAGCATCATAAATAATGCCGTATTTGATGACCTCAGCCATGCCAGCACCAAACTGCCGTGCCGGTAGTGTCGACAGGGTATCCAGATCGATAGCCACCAGAACGGGCTGGTAAAAGGCGCCAATCATGTTTTTACCCAGTGGGTGATTGACGGCAGTTTTACCCCCGACCGAGGAGTCTACCTGAGCCAGCAGTGTTGTCGGAACCTGAATAAACGGCACGCCGCGCTGGTAAGTGGCCGCCACATAGCCGCACAGATCACCAATAACGCCGCCACCCAGTGCAATCAACGTAGTGTCGCGGGCTGCGTTCATCTCCAGCAGTCGGGTCATAATGACTTCATACTGCTCAAGGTTTTTATATTGTTCACCATCCGGTATCTGTATCACTTCTACCTGCTTGTCGCCGCAGGCGGCAATCACTTGCTGCAGGTACAGTGGCGCCAGCGTGTTATTGGTCACAATAACCGCCAGAGGCCCTTTTATGTAGGGCACAAAAAAGCCAGTCTGACTAAGCAGACCGGCTTCTATATGTATCGGATAGCTACGCTCGTTTAAATCCACCGTTAGCGTCGACATGAGCGTACCTCCTTTTTAAAATCAGAACAGGTCGATTTTACTGATAATCTGGTTTGCAACAGCACGAGCAGACTGGTCGTCCGTATCGATGACGTAATCAGCGACTTCTTCGTACAGTGGGTTGCGCATTTCAGCCAGTTCGCGCAGAACTGCTTCGGGTTCACCGCCTTGTTGTAACAGCGGGCGACGCTTGTCGCGCTGAGTACGGGCAACCTGTTTATCAATTGTTGTTTTCAGATAAACCACAATGCCACGCGCAGAAAGACGGTTGCGAACAGCTTTGGTTACGATAGAACCGCCGCCGGTGGCCAGCACAATACCCTGTTTATCGGTCAGATCATTGATAACGCTTTCTTCGCGCTTGCGGAAACCGTCTTCACCTTCCAGATCGAAAATCCAGGTAATGTCAGCACCGGTACGGCGCTCGATTTCCTGATCTGAGTCAAAAAAATCTAGGTGTAGTTCGTCTGCCAAGTGTCTGCCAATCGTGCTTTTACCTGCACCCATTGGGCCAACCAAAAAGATATTACGTTTTTCAGCCATATTTGCTTATATCACAACTTTCATAATGTTAAGGGTAGCGCATTGCCAGCTTTCTAAGCCCACCCATTCATGCGTGCCTACAAACTTGCTTTATAAGCACAACTCCTGGAACCTCGCTTGAATTTCGAGAGCGGGATTATCTCAGTTTCATCCCTGACGATGCAAGTTTTGTTGTCGTTTTAATCGCTGAGTATGTAAATCAATAGGTTAACAGGCGTTAAAAACGAGAAAAGGGCATCGATAGATGCCCTTTTTGTTACGTTAAGGAACTTTACAGCGATTCTGTCACAATCTTGGGCGTAACAAAAATCAGCAATTCCCGTTTCTGATACACCGTATTGGTATTTTTAAATAACCGGCCTACCAGAGGCAAATCGCCAAACAAAGGCACCTTGGAAATATCATTGGTATTGAGCTGCTGAAAAATACCGCCCAGCACCACAGTCTCACCGTTTTCCACCAGAACCTGAGTTTTTATTTCCTGGGTATCGATGGCCACCGCCGGACCAGTGGAGGTTTGAACGGTTTCGCCACGGGTATCCTGCGTCACCACTAAATCCAGAATAACGCGATTGTCCGGGGTAATGTGGGGCGTCACCTTCAAACTGAGTACCGCTTTTTTAAATTCTACTGAGGTCGCGCCTGATGAGGTCGCCTGCACATAAGGAATTTCGGTACCCTGTTCAATATAGGCTTCCTGCTGATTGGCCACGGTAATTCGCGGGCTGGCGATAATTTCACCTTTGTTTTCAGACTCTAAAGCTGACAGTTCCAGGTCTAAAATCGTGCCATCTACCAGGCTGGCCACCTGAAAACCGATGCGCCCAGCCGGGCTGGAAACCGGCAAACTGACGTTCATCCGGTTATCCACATCCGGCACAATCCCCGAGGCCGCGGTGTCTGCGGCATTGGCAGAGCCTGATACGGTAAGGTCGCTTTCCCGGTCGGTTATTCCCCAGCGCACGCCAATTTCTTCGCCTACATTGTCGCGCACCGTGACCATGCGCGACTCAATCAATACTTGCTTAACCGGAATATCCAGTTGCTCGATGGTTTTGCGGGCTTCATCAATAGATGCCTGAGTATCGCGAATCAGCAGGGTATTAGTACGCTCATCCACACTGACCGAGCCACGGTCACTGAGCAGTCCGCCTTCCTGCGTTTTAAGCAGTAGTGCCATTTGTTCGGCTTTTGCATAGTTAACGGTAATATTGGCTGTGGCCAGTGGTGCCAGATCGGAGACCTGCTGCTGAGACTGTAGTTGCTGGGTTTCGCGGGCAGTCAGCTCTTCTGCCGGGGCAACCAGCAGAATGTTGCCTTCCAGACGCTTATCCAGACCTTTAATTTTCAGAATCATTTCCAGCGCCTGATCCCAGGGTACACCGGCCAGCTGAATGGTCACGTTTCCGGTGACGGTGTCGGTAGTCACCAGATTGAAATCATTCACCTGAGCAATAATTTGCAGCACCTGACGAACCGGAACATCCTGAAAATCCAGCGAGATGGGTTTACCAACATACTTAGTCTGGTTGTCCAGCTCTTCCTGCTGGGCTTCGGTCATGGTCTCAATTTCAACCCGCAGACCCTCTTCGGTCAGGCGGTGGCGGGCCATCACGCGGCCTTCATAGTCAATGACAATACGCGAGGCATCATCATCCTGAAAAGTTTCAACACTGGTCACCGCAGTACCAAACTGAGTCACATCCAGCTGTACAAACTGATCATCACCCAGCTTAACGCCCGGCAGTGTAATGGTTAGCTGACCCTGTGCCTCAACCAGTAGCGGACTTTGCGGCTGGGTATTAAACGTGACTTTGGTCACACCGACATTATATTTGGCGCGGGTAAAGCCAATGTCAGTCAGCGTACTGTTAAAGGCTTGCTCTGCTTGCTGGTATGGGTCCAGCAGCACTGGCTCCTGCTGCGCCAGTACCGCAGTGCTGGCCAGTGATAAAGCAACAATTGACTGGCATAACCATGTGCGTGGCCGTAAAAATAGTGTTCCATGTAAAGTCAGATCTTGCTTAGACATTATTATTCTCTCCGGCTGTCCCGTTGAGGGTCAGCGTGGTTTCTTCCCTTTGCCAGCATCCCGCACCATCGGGAAGCAATTGTTCTATTTTAACGGTCTGACGACCAATCTCTTTAACTGTGCCAAAAAACAAACCCACCCGGCTGCCGTGAGTGGCCTTTAACAAATTGCCGTCAGCCGTTTTAAACAGCACATAATGTGTGCCGCGACTTTTAAAACTGCCGGTCAGGGTCAGGGCATCCAGCCCGTATTTTTCCAGCGCTTCCTTAGCCCTGCTGTAATCCGGTTGCAGACAGTTAGTCTGACGCTTGGCCACCAGAGGCTCAGGCCGGTCTGCCGGCCGGGCAAATGGGCTGCGCAGGTCACCGCCGGTATACAGAAAAGCGGGCTGAACGCTAAATTCCGGATAAGGATCTATCTGTACCTGAGTGGTTTGCTTGACCCGGGCAGTATATGCGGTCAGGTCATCCATTTGTGGTGAACAGGCTGCGCACAATGAGGCAATGGCAAGCAGTCCCAGTGTTTTATTCGGTGTCACTGGCTGACTCCTCTACATCGGTCATCGCGGTACGATAGGTTTTGGCCTGTAATTTCAGGTGTAAACGCTCTTCAGTTTGTTCAATCACAAAGTCGTGCAGCGTAACAATACGCGGCAAATCAGCCACTTTAGACACAAAGTGACCAAAATTATGATAGCCGCCACTGACTTCTATTTCGATTGGTAATTCGGTGTAGAACTCTTTTGGTATTTCTTTTTGCCAGTTCAGCAGTTTAAACGTCAGTCCTGAAGAGGTTCCCACATAGGTAATATCATCCAGCAGGCCCGGGGTTTCGTTACTGGTAGGCAGTGAACGCAGCATGGAGGAAAAGTCCTGCTTCAGTTGCGCCAGCTGTTCCTGGTAGGCTTCCAGGTTTACTGCGATGCGGTATTTTGCCTCAAATTGTAATTTCAGCTCGGCTTCCTTGCGCTCGGCTGCATCCCAGACCGGCAGCTTAGGCTGGACGATAAACCAGTAGCTCAGACCGGCCACCATAATAGCTATAAAGATGCCGACGACAATCTTGACTTCCTTTGGCCACACCGCAACCTGTTCAAAGTCCAGTTCGTTAAGTTCTTTAAGCTTGCTTACATCAAATTTCATCGCTTACCCCTTTTTTGCTGAGGTCAGATCCGCGGGCACCGGGGCCACATCAGGACTGATTCTGAAAGTAAGCTTAAAGCCGCTGACCGCATCTGCCTGGGTGGTATTGGCGACAATCGAGGACAAATCACCGGCAGAAAACACCGCAGATTCTTCCAGTCTGCGCATAAAGTCCGACAGACGATTATTGGAGTCGCTGATGCCTTCAATGGTGATGAGGTTACCGGCCCGGCTCATGGTGGTAAACGCCACGCCCGGTGGCACAATACCAGCCAGCTCATCAAATACTTTCGGAGCTACATTACGGCTGATTTGCAGCTGGCCAATAAGCGCCATTCGCTGCTCAATGGCGTTTTTACGCTCTTTAATTTTCTGTATTTGCGCAATGTGCGCATCCAGCTGAGCAATTTCCTGTTGCAGGTAGCTGTTGCGGGAATTCTGGTGACTGATTTGCTGTTCAATAAATTGCCCAACCAGCCAGAAAATCAGTCCGACCACTAACGCAATAAGGCCTAATAAGGCCAGGTAGTTACTTTTTTGTTGCTGACGCTGTGCTTCACGCCAGGGAAGCAGGTTTACATGTGACACGCGCTGAAACTCCGGCTTGCCAGTCCGGCCGCAATGGCCAGCTGTGGTGAAAAGGCGGCCAGTCGCTGACTGTCCAGATGTTCGGCAATGGTCATGTTGGCAAAAGGATTGAACACTTCGATTATCATGCCTAAATCCTGGGCCAGGGTATCGGTCAGTTCACTTAGATTTGCACCACCGCCACACAGCAGAATTTTTGCCGGGCGCTCGGCATGTGTGGTACTGACATACATTTGCAGTGCCCGGTTAATCTGCTGAACCAGATTGGCAGCAAAAACGGGCAGGGTTTCATTGATAAAGCTGTCAGGCAGGGTACCGGACATCAGTCGGCGTTCGGCAGTTTCCAGCTCCATCATCTGAATCACTGAGATATCCTGCACCAGGTTGTGCATACCAAAGTTGTGCTCTTTGGTGTAAATCACCTTGCCCTGTTCCCATACACATACCTGTAACAGAGACGCACCGATATTCACACAGCACACCCGTTCCTGTGCCGCCGGAGGATAAAAATGGGCCACCGCATTGGCCAGAGCGTAGCCTTCAATATCGACCACTTTAGGTTCCAGTGGTACTTCACGCACAAGCGTAATACGGGCATCGACGAGGTCTTTATGCGCCGCTGAAAGCAGCACATCAACCTTGCCATGGTGGGTATCGCTGGGTCCAAGCTCTTCAAAGTCCAGATAGACTTCTTCCAGCGGGTAGGGAATCAGGCTGTCTGCCTCAATTTCAATCTGACCTTCCAGCTCATAGTCTGTCTGGTCCGGCTCCATGTGCACGGTTTTACTGATTACCGACGAGCCAGCCACCGCAATCGCGGCGCTTTTGACTTTTGATTTAAGCGCTATCTGCACTTTTTTTAAGGCCAGACTGACTGCTTCGTAGTCGCGGATTTCACGTTCGTTAAACGCGATTTTATTAATGGGTTCGCACGCAAATCCTTGCAGTGTGAAACTTTCGCCTGTTTTTTCTATCAACACCGCTTTAATTTGACGGGTACCTATATCTAGTCCCACAATAGGCGGCAGTTTTTTATTAAACAACGATTTCATTGGTTTCAACCGTGATCCAAATTTCGGTCTTTAAATTAGAATCTTACGCCAGTTTTTTTGGCGATAGGGTTCTAATAAAAGCACATACGTATAGAATGTAAATCAAATAGGCAGCCAGGCCCCGGTAATCAGTCTTCGTGAAGTTATTCAAAACCTTTCTAGTACTTTGTTTTTTAGGCGCAATCCTTGGCACCGCAGCCGTGGTCGGGTTGTATTTTTATATCAAACCAGACCTGCCCAGCGTCACTGTCCTTAAGGATGTTCGTTTGCAAACGCCCATGCGTATTTTTACGCAAGACGGCAAACTGATCTCCCAGTATGGAGTTAAACGGCGGATTCCTGTAAAACTTGAGGATGTTCCGCAAGAAATGATCGATGCCATACTGGCCACCGAAGACAGTCGCTTTTATGAGCATCATGGTATTGACCCCATCGGTATGGGCCGGGCGGTACTGAGCCTGGTACTGACCGGTGAAAAGCGTCAGGGAGCCAGTACGCTGACCATGCAGCTGGCCCGGGGCTTCTTCCTGACCCGCGAAAAAACCTACATCCGTAAAATCAAAGAAATCTTTATTGCCTGGCATATGGAACAGGAACTGTCCAAGCAGGAAATTCTGGAGCTGTATCTCAACAAGGTTGAACTGGGGCATCGTTCATTCGGAGTGGGCGCGGCTGCCCAGGTGTATTATGGCAAGTCCCTGTCAGAGCTGACCCTGGCACAGATCGCAACCATTGCCGGGTTGCCCAAAGCCCCGTCAGCACTTAATCCCATCAGTGGCCCTGAGCGCTCGGTAGAACGCCGTCGTGTGGTGCTTCTGCGGATGCTCGATGAAGAGCTGATCAGCCGGGCCCAGTTTGATGAAGCGGTAGCAGCACCGGTCACAGCCCGCAAACACGGTGCGGAGATCGAAGTTCACGCGCCTTATCTGGCCGACCTGATTTATTCAGAAATGGTCGAGATGTATGGCAAGGAAGAAGCCGAAACCGGTGGCTATGAAGTCTATGCTACAGCCAATTCAAAAATTCAGACCGATGCCCAGCAGGCGGTGGTCAGAAATCTGCACGACTACGATGAGCGCCATGGTTATCGCGGTCCGCTGGGCTATCTGTGGAATGCACCTGAAGACACGGAACTCGCTCCCCTGAGCGATGTGCCTGATCCGGTCAGCGCTCAGCGTGCGGACTGGAGCGAACAAGCAATACTCAAGGCACTGGAGTCTGTGCAACGACTCAGTCCGCTGGTGCCAGCGGTGGTGTTACAGGTGCACGAACAAAGTATTGATGTGCTGGATGCAGATGGTCAGCAACACACCATCGACTGGGCGAATCTGGACTGGGCTCGCCCGTATATTACCGACTCGCGGCAGGGTGAGGATCCTAAGCAGGCCAGTGATATCACATCAGCCGGTGCGGTCATCTATATTCGTCAGCAGGATGAGCAGTGGCGATTTGCCCAGCTGCCTGAGGTATCCGGGGCCTTGATAGCCCTGGATCCGCACAACGGTGCGGCGCAGGCTGTCATTGGCGGTTATAGTTATTACCAGTCTCAGTTTAACCGGGCCACGCAGGCTAAACGGCAGGTCGGTTCAAACATCAAACCTTTTATTTATTCTGCTGCGCTGGATGCCGGCTACACCGTTGCCTCAATTATGAATGATGCGCCGATTAACCAGTGGAACTCGGCGACCGGGGTCGCCTGGCGGCCAAAAAACTCGCCGGCTGAATATGACGGGCCGATTCGCATGCGGGTGGCGCTGGGTAAATCCAAAAACGTGGTGTCAGTGCGTTTGTTGCGTGGTGTGGGGCTATATAAAACAGCCGAATATCTGGAGCGATTTGGTTTTCAGCGTGACGAAATCCCACGGGATGAAACCCTGGCACTGGGCTCAGGCTCGCACACGCCCCTGGAAGTTGCCCGGGGTATGTCCTCGTTTGCCAATGGCGGCTATCTGATTCAGCCTCACTTTATTGATCGGGTGGAAAACGAATACGGTAAGGTGTTGTGGCAGGCAGAGCCGGTCTGGGCGTGTGATCCCTGCAACCGCAAGCAGGCTAATACCAGTAAGCTGGATGATAAGGAAGCCCAGCTGGCTGCCATTCTGGGGACCGATGTGGCGGCCGGTGAGGATGCTGAGCAGCAGGTAAAACGGCCGGCACCACGGGTGATCAGTGAACAGAATGCGTTTTTAATTGCCAATATGATGCATACCGGTGTACAGGCCAATGGCAGCTGGAGTAATAAAACGTATTGGATGGGAACCGGCTGGCGGGCCAAAAACCTGCTTAAGCGCGATGACTTGTCGGGTAAAACCGGGACTACCAATGACTCCCGAGATGCCTGGTTTACCGGCTTCAATGGTGAACTGGTGACCACCGCCTGGGTGGGCTTTGACGATATGAACCGGAACCTGGGGCGCTCCACTCGTAACCAGAACCTGATTAACCGTAACCCGGATCGGTTCAACTGGATTGGTAATGCCATGATTGGCTCTGAAAGTGGCTCGCATGCAGCGCAGCCAGCCTGGATCTATTTTATGCAGCAGGCACTGGCCGATACCCCTGAATCGCCTATTCAGGTACCGGATGATATTGTGCGTGTCCGCATTGATCGTACCAGTGGTAAGTTGACCCGCAGGACAGACCATACGACACTATTCGAGTATTTCATAAAAGGCACAGAACCAACAGTTTATGTGCTGGACAACGACGTGATTGATCCTGCGCAGGAAGATGAGGCGAATACGCCGGAGCCGGAAGAGATCTTTTAACTTCCGGCCATTTTCTCTCAAGGCTCAAAACCTTTGTACCTTACATTTTCGGAAGAGCAATGTCACAAGACGAAAACCGCTATCTTTATATCCCCCATTCCGGGCCATCCCTGCTGGAAACCCCGTTGCTGAACAAAGGCAGCTCCTTTACCGCCAGAGAGCGGGCGTCATTTAATCTGACCGGGCTGGTGCCGCCGCGTTTTGAAACCATTGAAGAGCAGGTCGAGCGTGCTTACATGCAGTATTCGTCGTTTGACGAACCGCTGAATAAGCATATTTATCTGCGCGCTATTCAGGATAACAACGAAACTCTGTTTTATAACCTGGTACAACGGCACATTGAAGAGATGATGCCGATCATCTATACCCCGACGGTGGGTGACGCCTGCGAGCAGTTTTCTGATATTTATCGCAGCTCCCGGGGGCTGTTTGTGTCCTGGGAAGAGCGTCATCAGCTGGATGATATTGTACGTAATGCCACTAAGCGAAAAGTCAAAGTTATCGTGGTGACCGACGGTGAGCGTATTCTGGGGCTGGGCGATCAGGGCATTGGCGGCATGGGAATTCCGATTGGTAAATTATCCCTGTATACCGCCTGTGGTGGTATTAGCCCTGCCTACACCCTGCCGGTAATGCTGGATGTAGGTACAAACAACGAAAAGCTGCTTAACGATCCTATGTACATGGGCGCGCGCCATCCGCGTATTGGCCAGCAGGAATATGACGAATTTGTCGACATGTTCATTAAAGCCGTAAAACGTCGCTGGCCGGAAGTGATGATCCAGTTTGAGGATTTTGCCCAGCCCAACGCCATGCCGATTCTTAACCGTTACCGGGATCAGATTTGCTGCTTCAACGATGATATTCAGGGAACAGCGGCAGTGACATTAGGAACTATTCTGGCTGCCTGTCGGATGAAGGACCGTAAATTGTCTGACATGAATGTGGTCTTTGTGGGCGCCGGCTCTGCCGGGTGCGGGATTGCCGAGATGCTGATTCAGCAAATGGTGCAGGAAGGACTCAGTGACGAGCAGGCCCGCAAGCAGGTGTTTATGATTGACCGCTTTGGGTTGGTGACCGAGGGGATGGCAGACTTGCGGGACTTCCAGCAGCGCCTGCAAACCAGTCAGGCCGATATCGCTGACTGGACGTTCTCCGGCGAATACGCCTCATTACTGGATGTGATGCACTGTGCTCAGCCAGATGTGCTGATTGGCGTATCTGGCCAGCCAGGCCTGTTTACCGAGCAGGTTATCCGGGCCATGAAGCAGAACTGTGAACTGCCGATTATTTTCCCGCTGAGTAACCCTTCACGGCAGGTGGAAGCGCGTCCTGAGCAAGTGATTGAGTGGACAGACGGCGAAGTGGTAATTGCCACCGGCAGCCCGTTCAAACCGGTTGAATACAAAGGCGCGGTCTACCCGATTGCTCAGTGTAATAACAGTTATATCTTCCCGGGCATCGGGTTGGGTGTCATTGCCAGCAAAGCCCGTCTTATAAGCGATGAGATGCTGATGGCTGCCAGCAATGCACTGGCCGGTGCGTCGCCCATGGCCAATACCGGTGAGGGTGGTTTGCTGCCGCCATTAACTGAAATTGCCAATTTAAGCCGTAATATTGCCTATGCAGTGGCTAAGGTGGCGATGGAGCAGGAACTGGCGTTAGAAATGACCGATGAAGCCTTACTCGACGCCATTGAGAAAAACTTCTGGAAAGCTGAATACCGGCCTTATAAGCGGGTCAGTATCTAAATAGCCGGAAGAGTAAAAGCGCGGCTTTTGCCGCGTTTTTTGTACTTGTATCCGAATAGCTACAACCTGTGTTGCGAGGGGTATCGCTCACCATGTACACCCGCAGTCGGTTTCCCTGGCGTGCATACCGAGGGAATTTTGTTAGTCGCCTCTATCAGTCAGGGAAGTTCAGTTGCTTTTCTGATGTTCCGTTTGTCTATTCTTTGTATTTATTAAAATAAATATCACTAATTCAGTTATTTAAGTTGCACGTTAAGTGTTGCAGCTCTGCAACATTTACTCACACTTTTTAGACTGAAGAGACCGCGGAATTTAACAAGTTATTGTAATATAGCGATTTTTCTATATTGGCATGTAGTTTGAATACAGTTGGTCCGAGCAAGGTTATTTCCCCCATCAGAATGTAATGCGAACGGAAATGCGCTTTGACGGTGCCGTGGTAAGTAGATACCGGAAAAACGATGAAAAAAAAATATTCTAAGACTTTAAGAGACTGGTCACTGACAACGATCAGTGCAGTATTGGCCTCTACCATGCTGGTTGCATGCGGTGGCGGTGGCTCTGACAGCCCGGAGCAAAATCAGCAGCAGGACGAGGAACAGTTTAAAACAAACTTTACTTTGTCGGTGTCTGATGCGCCGGTGGATAATGCCTCTGAAGTTGTTGTGTTTTTTGACCAGGTTGAATTGGTGGGTAATGGCGATACGGTTGATATTGATGTGACCGATAACGCTGGTGACCCGCGCCGTGTTGATCTGCTGACCCTGCAGGGCGAGCAGTTTGCCAACATTATTACCGATGAAGAAATCCCGGCAGGGCAATATAGTCAGGTCAGGGTTTCCATTACGGATGAGTCTTACATCGTGATGCAAGAAGGCACATTTCCTATTTCAGTTCCCAGTGGCGAGCTGAAGTTAGATGGTTTCGAAGCTTTGCAGGGTGCAGATGAGGCTTACACCATCGAATTTGATTTGCGTAAAAGTCTGGTCGATCCAAAAGGGCAAAATGGTGTTTTTCTTAAACCCCGTGGTGTTCGGTTGGTAAAAAATGACGATGTTGGCGTCATTGAAGGCAGCGTCAATGCCGCAGTGCTTGACGATGGAGCCTGTGCAGAAAAAGTCGCTCCACGCGCCGGTAATGCTGTTTATCTGTATGAACAGGCAGGGCTGACAGCGGCCGATTTGTCTGATGATGCAGATAATGCGCAACAGGGCCAGGTTTTACCCTTTACGGTAGCAACGGTGACCGACAATAGTGACACCGATGCGCTGACGTTTAATGTAGGCTTTGTGCCGGCAGGTGACTACACCCTGGCATTTAGCTGCGAAGCTTATCTGGATGAGCCAGAAAGCAATGAGGATATCAGGTTTCAGGTAATTCAGGACGTGACTGTTCAGGCACAACAGACCGAAACCGTCGTACTGAATTAACTCCCAGTTTGCGGGCAACGGAAGGCTCGCCTTTTCTTTCCTATAACGCAGGCATCACGCCTGCGTTTTTTTATCTCACTCAATCCACTTTTCATCAGTTTATGGCAGAAATTATCGCAACCGTTCATAGATAGTAATCGTATGTACTGAACAAGAGTTCAAAACCCGACAGGAGCGATAATGAGTAATAACGACTATACGCCGCCAGCAGTGTGGAAGTGGGAAAAAGAAGATGGCAGTAAGTTCTCTGCGATTAACCGGCCCACCGCCGGTGCACGTGAGCAAAAAACCTTACCCGTGGGCGAGCATGATTTTCAGCTGTATTCTATGGCGACACCGAATGGCCAGAAAGTGACCATCATGTTTGAAGAGCTGCTGGCTGCCGGCATTGATGCAGCAGATTATGATGCCTGGCCGGTGGCTATTGGTGATGGCGAACAGTTCACCAGTGGCTTTGTTGAGGTTAACCCCAATTCCAAGATTCCGGCTTTGATGGACCACAGCGGTGATAAACCGGTGCGTTTATTTGAATCCGGCTCGATATTACAGCATCTGGCAGAAAAATTTGATGCGTTTTTACCCAGCGACCCACAGGCCCGCATTGAGTGCAGAAACTGGTTGTTCTGGCAGGTAGGCTCCGGCCCGTACCTGGGCGGCGGATTTGGTCATTTCTATGCCTATGCCCCGTACAAAATGCAGTATCCCATAGACCGCTTTACCATGGAAACCAAACGTCAGCTGGATGTACTGGATAAGCACCTGGCGGATAATGCCTACATGGCAGGCGAAGAGTACTCTATTGCTGATATGGCTATCTGGCCGTGGTATGGCAACCTGGTACTGGGCAAGTTGTATGATGCCGCTGAATTCTTGCAGGTTGAAGACTATACCTATTTGCTGGCCTGGGCCAAGCGTATCGCCGAACGTCCGGCTGTGAAGCGCGGTATCATTGTAAACCGTTTCTTTGGTGACGGCCCTCAACTGGCAGAGCGTCACAGCGCCGAAGATATCGACAAAGCACTGGATTAATTGCCGATATCTGCCGCAAGGGCATCGGTACGCGCATCATGGGCCGGTCATGTACCGGCTTTTTTATCGGCGGGCAGCAGTGCCTGTGTTACAGACCGCCACAATGGCATAATTCAGAGTGAAACAACCTAAGCTTTTGCTTGCATCACACAGGCGATACGTTAGTCTGCCGCGTTTATGTGTTTAACCAAGCAAGGCTGAAAAATTCGTGGATAAGTCTGTCACACCTAACCCCTGGGGTCTCACGCCCATACTGGTTTTTGTTGCCCTGATTATATCGACCGGGGTGCTCACCAATAACATCACAGCGATGCCCGTTCTGGTGGGTTTCATGCTGGCAGCCGGCTTTGCCTTGTTTTTAAACCCCAAGGGCCAGCGCCTGACGATTGGTGAAAAAGTCCAGATTTTCTGTGAAGGTGGCGGTAATAAAAATATTATCCTGCTGGTGATGATATTTCTGATGGCCGGGGCTTTTTACTCACTCACCATTGATGTTGGCGCACGGGATGCCACCGTCAATATGGCGCTGAATCTGGTTCCTGAAGATCTGATTCTGCCCAGTTTGTTTCTGATTTGCTGTTTTATCTCCTTTGCGATGGGCACCTCCATGGGCACCATTACCGCGCTGTCTCCGGTGGGAATCGGTATTGCCGAAAGTCTGGGGATTTCTATTCCCATGGCACTCGGTGTGGTGGTCAGTGGTGCAATGTTTGGTGATAACCTGTCCTTTGTCTCTGATACCACGATAGCGGCTACCCGCAGTCAGGGCGTGAAACTCACTGATAAATTTAAAGCGAATTTGCTGGTGGTACTACCGGCCGCCATTGTGACCGCCCTTATTTTACTGAGTATTGATGTAAACAGCATTGATGCACTCCAGGAGCGTGAGACAAGCCTGGTGAATGTGCTGCCGTTTTTTATCATCATCGGCAGTGCTCTGGCCGGACTGAACGTGATTGTGGTGCTGGCGCTGGGGATTATCAGCGCTGCGCTGGTAGGGTTATTTAACGGCTCGTTTTCTACCCTTGAAATGTTTCAAAGCATTCAGACCGGCATGGGCTGGATGCAGGATTTGGCGATGATCGCTATCACTATCGGCGGTATTGTTGGTCTGATGACTGCCTACGGCGGGATTCACTGGCTGATTGGCGCGCTGACCAAAAAGGTCAAAACCAAACGGGGTGCGGAATTCAGTATTGCCTCGCTGGTCGGTTTTCTGGATCTGACCACAGCTAATAATACCATTTCCATTGTGACCGCCGGCCCCATTGCCCGGGAGCTGGGTGAGCAGTATGAGGCGGATCCACGCCGTTTAGCCAGCCTGCTGGATATTTTTTCCTGTGCGTTTCAGGGGCTGGTGCCCTATGGTGCGCAGCTGTTAAGTGCGGCTGCCATTGCGGGTATCTCACCGCTACAAATTACCCCGTATTGCTGGTATCCGATGCTGATTTTTGTATGCGGAATTATCTCCATTGCCACCGGCCTGCCGCGGTTTGGCAAACCGGCTGGTGACGCACTGTAGCAAAACATCGTCGGGCGCCCCCTCAGTGCCCGGCGGTTTTTGAAAATAATTGAATGGTTACCACGCCGGCAATGATCAGCAGCATTCCCAAAATAGCCGGTAAATCCGGGATTTGTTTATAAAAAATGGCGCCAAGGGCAACAATAAAGACAATACCCAATCCAGCCCATACCGCATAGGTAATACCCAGTGGCAGGGTTTTAAGCACAATAGATAAGCTGTAAAACGCGGCGCAGTATCCCACGACCACAACAACAGAGGGAAGGGGCTGAGTGAACCCTTCAGAGGCTTTAAGTGCCAGAGTGGCTATGGTTTCAGCAGCAATTGCCATTACCAGAAAAAGATAAGTCATGTGTGCCCCGGGTAAAGTAAAGACCACAGTGTAACAGGCTGGCAGGAAGTACCTCTACTGCCAGCATCAATTACATGGCAGGGACTGGCACGTACTCATCGAAAAAGTTGGTCACCAGTGGCCACAGACGTTGTGACTGACGGGAGAAAAAGCGCATGTGGCCGATGTTGTCCAGACCGCAGGCTGCCGGAAATAAGACGCAGTAACGGGACTTACTGGCGCCGTACACCTCAATCATTTCTTTTAGATTCTGCTCATTGGCGATGTCATCATCACTAGCGATGATCCACTTTGACGGAGCAGCCAGGTCTTCATACTGATGTTCTGTGACTTCGCTGCCAAAACTGGTTTTTACGTAACCTGAGCCGTTGCACCATTGTCGCCACTGCCGTGCCACGCCCTTAGGCAGCGGCTCGCCCATGCCAACCCAGTTCGAGCGGGTATGGCCCAGCAGCACGTTGGATACTGGAATAAATACATTCATGAAAAAGTGAGCTTTAAGCCGGTAGCGGGGGCGCATATTACGCAGACTGCCTGAAGAGCTGCCGTAATTAATAAAAGCGCTGAGCTTGTCGGCATTATGCATCAGCCCGATTAACTGCCCGCCGGCACTGTGGCCAACCAGAAAATACTGGGTGTCGGGATAGTGATACATCAGGGTGTCCAGCGCTGCTGGCATATCCTGTTTGCCCCATGTCACCAGATCCGCTTTGCAGTGACGTATTGATTCGTTTAAAGAATCACCGATACCCCGGTTATCAAAGGTCAGTACTGCATACCCGTAGTCTGCCAGAAAAGTGGCAAAGCTAGCGTAGAACTGACGTTTGATACCGGTAGCCGGTGCGATGAGAATGGCCCCACGCGGGGCTGACTCTGGCCTGAAAAGTGTTGCTGAAAGTGTATACCCGTCTTCACAAGTCACGCAGACGTGTTCTTGCATATTGTATCCTCAAAATATCTTAGCCCCAGTTAAAGCTATATTAAGCGTAGAATCAAGCTATCAAACATAATCTAGACCTTATGTACCGGGCTTAATTCCATTCCCCAGGAGAATTTGCGACGAATTGCGAAAAATATTACGAATTTTAGGAAACCGTGCTTATCACATCAAAAGATCGGTATTAGCGCCAAGTCAACTTTTGACTGTCGCTACCTTACAAACGAGTTTATAAGCAGGATTCGGGCCTGTGATGGTACTTTGAGAAAAAAAGAAGAAGAGTTATCCGGACAGCCTGTTCGCTGGCCTGTACCAGGACAGACAGGCCGCCGAAGCATGGAGTACAGTGGTGACTGTTCAGTCGTCAGCCGGGCCTTGTCCGTTGCATTTATCCCAGCCGCGATCAGCCATCAGGGTGACCAGTGTCTGATTAAAGTATTTCGCATACGGTCGGGCCAGCGCCGCGTACTTCTCGTAGTCATAGGTGCCCGGCGTATAATCTTCGTTTGTCAGTTCCCGGGTACCAAATTTTTCGACCAGACAGGCCGGAAGCTGTGGCGTGGTGATTTGCTCACCGTCCCTGACCACAATAAATCGCAGATCACGTTTACCAAAGTACTCGTTTGCCTCATATTCGGGCATACCGTTTACCAGCTTTTTCATCTTGCGATCATTAGGTTGTTTAACATAGCTGCAGCCGGCAAACATCAATGTCGATACGATTGCCAGAAGCATAAAACGGCGTGTGTTGTTGCTCATAATTACCTGCCAGAATGGGAAGACAGCAGGATTATACCGTTTCTGACAGGGTGGGGGCTACGCTGATTTGCTCAGCGTAGTTGAAGGGTAAATACTTTGGAGTTGCGCTGATAATTATACAGCTCTTTTTTGGCTGACGGCAGTGCAGAAATATCTGCAGGTAAAAAGCCATGTTCTAAAAACCAGTGGGCGGTAAGCGTGGTCAGTACAAAGATAGTATCAATGTTGTTATCCAGCGCCGTATTGCGGACAGCCTCCAGAATACGTTCGCCCCGGTTTTTACCCCGGTAATCCGGGTGTGTTGCCACACAGGCAAGCTCGGCGCAGCCATCTTCAGGATACAGATACACGGCGGCACAGGCGATGATCATGCCGTCGCGCACAATCACGATAAACTGATTGATTTCGTTTTCCAGTCGTTCCCGGGAACGCTTGACCAGCGCGCCGCTTTCCTCCAGCGGTTTAATCAGGTTGAGAATACCGCCCACATCATCAATGGTGGCACTGCGTATCTGCTCATAATGGTGTTCCAGTACCAAAGAGCCGGTGCCGTCACGGGTAAACAGTTCCTGTAATAGCGCGCCGTCTTTTTCATAACTGATACAGTGGGCGCGTGGAATACCAGCTGCCACACTGGTTGTCAGGGCACTGAGCACCGTATCTTCGGTGCTGATCTCCTGATTGAGCATCAGTGCTTCAAGCTGTGGTCTTTCAATGGTACGCAGGAGTTTACCGTCTTTATGGTGAACGCCTTCGTAATTGGAAAACACAATGATTTTGTCTGCTTTAAGCGAGATTGCAGCCTGGGTGGCCACATCTTCATGGGACAGGTTAAACACCTCACCGGTGGACGAATAGCCCATTGGTGACAATAGCACTATGGAGCCATCGTTAAGATGATCATTGATGCCGGTGGTATCAATGCGACGCACCACGCCGGTGTTTTCAAAATCTACACCACCACGCACGCCCATCGGTTTGGCGACCACCAGATTACCGGTACACACCCGAATCTGCGCGCCATGCATGGGCGAGTTCGGTAGCCCCATGGTCAGCAAGGCTTCTATCTGGGAGCGCACCGACCCCGCAGCGTCTTTGACACACTCCAGAGTTTGCTTGTCCGTCACCCGAATACCATCGGCAAACCGGCTTTCGATATTGCGCAGGGCTACCCGCTCATCGATTTGCGGACGGGCACCGTGCACCAGCACCAGGCGTACGCCCAGGCTGGCCAGCAAAGCAATGTCATGAATGATGTTGGGGAAGTTGGCATCTTCGATAGCCTCACCGCCGAACATCAGTACAAAGGTTTTACCCCGGTGTGCATTGATGTAAGGCAGTGAACTGCGAAACAGCTTTATGCCGTCCTGATGGTATAACACCATAGTGATTAGTCCTGCTTATCCAGCGCTTCCAGTTCCTGATACAACGCCTTTACGACGGTTTCAGTACTGGTGCCGCCCAGAATGTTGCGCTTATTAACGCCATATTCCAGTTGCAGTACCGGATAGACATCTTCATCGATTTTGTCACACACTGCCTGCAGGCTGGTTAGCGGAAGATCCTCAATGGCACAGCCCTGCTGCAGTGCTTTGAGCACCACCTGGCCGGCAATGTCATGACCGGTTCTAAACGGAATGCCTTTACCTACCAGATAATCAGCCAGTTCTGTGGCATTAGCAAAGCCCTGAGCAGCAGCTTCACGACAACGATCCTCATTCAGCGACAACGAGTCCAGTACTTCAGAGGCAATACACAAACAGCAGTGCCACTGATTAACCGTATCTATCGCGCCTTCTTTATCTTCCTGCATGTCCTTATTGTACGCCAGCGGCAGCCCTTTCATGGTGACCAGCAAGCCTTGCAAAGCACCAAATACCCGGCCACATTTGCCCCGCATCAGCTCCAGGGCATCCGGATTTTTCTTTTGCGGCATGAGTGACGAGCCTGAGGTCACTTCATCGCCCAGCTGTAAAAAGCCAGCTTCTCCGGAATTGTAGAAGATTAAATCTTCGGCCATCCGTGAGATATGCATCATGCTGGTGCTGGCTCCAAATAGTAGTTCAAGCACAAAATCACGATCAGAGACAGCATCAAGACTATTCAGGCAGGGGCCGTCAAAACCCAGTTGCTGTGCAATTTCATGACGGTCAACCGGGTAGGTTGTGCCGGCCAGGGCACCACTTCCCAGCGGACACTGGTTCAGGCGCTTACGTAAGTCGTCCAGCCGGCTCAGGTCCCGCTTGAACATCTCAACATACGCTAAGCACCAGTGGGCAAACAAAATAGGCTGAGCACGTTGCAAATGCGTGTAACCGGGAATCACGGCATCACGGTGGCGATTGGCAGTATTGAGCAAAGCCCGCACCAGCGCGGTCAGATCTTGTCTGAGTGAGTCGATATGTTCACGCACCCACAAACGAAAATCGGTGGCCACCTGATCATTACGACTACGCCCGGTGTGCAATTTGCGGCCCACATCGCCCAGCTTGTCAATTAGCGCGGCTTCTACAAAGCTGTGAATGTCTTCTTCTGTGCTGGCAGCAAAGTCCAGCTCACCGGCTTCTGCCTGCCGGGTCAGTTCATTCAGTGCGCTTTCCAGCTGCGCCTGCTCATCGGCGCTCAGCACACCGGCTTTGTGCAGGGCGCGTGACCAGACCACAGAGCCTTGCAGATCCTGTACCGCCATGACCTGGTCAAACGGCAGTGAATCATTGACCTGACGGAACATACTGCTACTACCGGCAGAAAACCTGCCTCCCCATAATGCCATGCGATAACTCCTTATTTGTCGTGGTTTTTCAGTGCCGCAATCCGGCTCGACAGACTGAACAGACGAATAAAGCCTTCGGCATGCTTCTGGTCATATACATCATCGGCACCGAATGTCGCAAAGTCTTCAGAGTACAGGCTGTTCGGTGAGCGACGCTGAACTACAGTCGCCTGACCTTTGTACAGTTTCACAACGATATCGCCGGTCACTTTTTTTGCAAAAGATTCTGCGCCTGCCAGCAGGGCATCGTTGAGTGCCGTAAACCAGCGGCCATCGTACATCACATGAGAAAATTCCAGTGCCAGCTGTTCGCGGTATTTTATGGCGGCTTTATCCAGCACCATCGTTTCCAGCGCTTTGTATGCTTTCATCAGTACCGTGCCTCCCGGGGTTTCATAGCAACCACGAGACTTCATCCCGACCAGGCGGTTTTCCACGATATCGATACGGCCTACACCATGGGCGCCTGCCAACGTGTTTAGTTTAACCAGTGCCTGATAGGGGGACATAGCTTCGTCATTGACGTGAGTCAGTTCACCTTCTTGAAAAGACAGGGTGATACGCTCAGCGGTATCCGGTGCTTCTTCCGGGTCAACCGTCATGGTCCAAACCTGTTTGGTTGGCTCTTGCCATGGATCTTCCAGCTCACCGCCTTCATGGGAAATGTGCCAGGCATTGGCGTCGCGGCTGTAAATTTTAGTGGCTGAGGCTGTGGTCGGGATGTTGCGCTCTGCCAGATAGGCCAGCAGATCTTCACGCGATACCATATCCCACTCACGCCATGGTGCTACAACATGAAGGTCCGGAGCCAGCGCTGCAAAGGTGCTTTCAAAGCGCACCTGATCGTTGCCTTTACCGGTACAACCGTGGCTCAGTGCATCCGCGCCAACTTTACGGGCTACCTCGACCTGTGCTTTAGCAATAACCGGACGTGCCATAGAGGTACCCAGCAGGTATTCACCTTCGTATACCGCCCCGGTTTTTACTGTCGGGTAGATATACTCACGCACAAATTCTTCTTTCAGATCGACGATGTGGCATTCGCTGGCACCTGATGCAATGGCTTTTTCATGCAAACCTTCGAGTTCTTCATCACCCTGACCAACATCTGCCGCAAACGCTACAACTTCACAGCCATAGTTTTCTTTCAGCCATGGAATGATGGCTGAGGTATCTAGTCCGCCGGAGTACGCCAGAACAACTTTATTTACTTTTTTCATTGCTTAAAAATCCTCTTACGCGCCAAGTAGGTGAGTTAAAATTGCGTTTTGACCATGCATTCTGTTTTCCGCTTCCTGCATCAACAGTGATCTGTCACTGTCAATCAGAGAGCTGGTAATTTCAAGGTCGCGATGGGCAGGCTGGCAGTGCATCACATATTTTGCCCCCGTGCTACTCATCATTGCTTCATTTACCTGATATGGCATGAATTTATCTTTAATGGTGGCCAGTGGAGTATCATCTCCCATCGACAACCAGGTATCGGTATAAATGACATCCGCGCCATTGGCGGCCGCCACTTCATGACTTTGTACAATATCAACGCCAGTCGCTTTGGCGATGCTTTGTGCCTTGGCCACAATGGCCGGGTCCACTTCGTGACCGGCTGGTGTGATCACCACCTGATTACAGCCGAGCAGCGCCCCTGCTATCAGCAGAGAGTGGGTCACATTATTGCCATCGCCCACGTATGCCAGAGTAAGCCCTTTGACCTGACCAAACGCTTCATGCAGAGTCAGGTAATCGGCCATGGCCTGGCAGGGGTGATACTTATCACACAGGGCATTGATGACCGGTACTTTGGAGGCCTTGGCAAACTCTACCAGGGTGTCGTGAGAAAACACCCGGGCGACAATGGCATCTGCCCAGCACGCCAGGTTAGCCGCCATATCGTTGGCATCTTCACGCCCGACCAGGTTGCCGGACTGACTGTCCAGATACACCATATGGCCACCCAGCTTATTGATACCAATATCAAAGCTGACCCGCGTACGCAGTGACGGCTTTTCGAAAAATGCGGCTACCGATTTACCCGCCAGTACGTTGTTATACGCGCCGGGGGCTTGTTTGATTGTCACTGCCAGCTCCAGCAAATCCTGCATAGCAGCGGGTGTCCAGTCGGCAAAAGTGAGTAAGTCCTGTTTCATAATCTATTCTCCGTCCGTCGCGGGCGTATGTGTAATGCGGGTGCCAGTAGTATTGGCCAGAATCGCTTCCAGCGGGGCCGCCCAGTTGGCAATCGTAACAGCACGATTCAGGGTGGTGGCTGCCGCCAGGGCAGCATCGGTCTTCACCTTCATGCCATCGGTAATCACTTGTTGTTCTACCAGCTGCGAAATTTGTGTTGCCGTCAGCTCAGATAACAGTGACTTATGTTCATCCAGTACACCGGGAACATTGGATAAAAGCAGCAATTCTGCGCCCAGTAGCTGGGCGACTACGGTCGCTGCCTGGTCAGCATTAATATTCAGCAGGCGGCCGTCATTGCTGCTGCCGATAGAACTGATAATGGGTAAAAATGACTGGGCCAGCAGGCTGTCCAGTAACTGACTGTCTGCCGCATGCGGGGTGCCTACCGCGCCGTATTTTTCGGCCAGCGGATCACACTGCACCATATTGCCGTCCAGTAAGGACAACCCGACCGGTGTCAGTCCGGCCTGAATCGCCAGCGCGCACAACGCTTTGTTGGCGCTACCGGCCAGCGTGCCGGAGATATACGGCATATGTTCATCCGGGGTGACCCGCAAACCATCAATTTTCTTGCTGGTCAGCCCCAGGCTCGCCATCAGTGTTTCTACCAATGGGCCACCGCCATGAACCAGCACCACCGGACGGGTTTGCTGGATCTGACGGATATTCTGTAGCAGCGCCAGACCGGCTTGCGTATCTTCAAGCAAGGCGCCGCCCACTTTAATTACAATGGGTTGGGTACTCATGGTAGTAATCCTTTATCAACCGGCAAACCACTCATCAGGTTAGCGCACTGGATGGCCTGTGAGGCAGCCCCTTTCATGATATTGTCAATAGCAGCAGTAATCACTGCATAACCACTGTGTTCGTCCAGCTTCCAGTGAACATCCACAAAGGGTGTGTGAGCGACATCATCCACTTTGGGAAAGCTGTCGCGGCAGCGTACCAGCGGTTTGTTTTCATAGGCTTGCGTATAGGCGGCGTCAACCTGAGCTTGAGTGGTGCCGGCTGCTGTTTTTACCGTCACAGTGGCCAGTATGCCCCGTTTGAAGTTACCTAAATGAGGCGTAAATATAACGGGTGTGCCCAGATAAGCTTCAATTTCGGGGGTGTGTCTGTGGCCCAGTACCCCATAAGCCTGCAGGCTGACTTCAAAAAAGCTGGAGGTCAGGCTGGCTTTACGCCCAGCACCACTGACCCCGGAGACAGCATTAATCACAGGCCTGACGGCGCTGTCTAACAATCCGGCCTGAGCCAGTGGCTTCAGGGCTGTGAGTGAGGCGGTTGGATAGCAGCCGGGTACGGCAATCAACCGGGCAGCCGCAATTTCGTCGGCGTACCATTCGGCCAGACCATACACTGCCTGGTCTAGCTGTTTGGTAGCGGTGTGCTCAAAGCCATAAAACTGGCTGAACACGTTGGTATCCTGAATACGAAATGCACCGGACAAATCCAGTACCTTTGCCTTGCCTTTACTAAGCGCGGGCATCCAATCGTGACTGGCTTCGTGCGGTGTAGCCAGAAAAATTAAATCCATGGTGTCAGGCAGAGCATCCAGTACCGCTTCGCTCATCGGCTCAAGCGTCAGATGAGATAAGTGCGCCAGCGTGCCATGCAGGGCCGACACTGGTTTGTTTGCATCCGCGCTGCCAGCTGAAACAAAGGTCCGTGACAACTGCATGTCCGGATGTGCGTTAACCAGGGCAACAAGCTGTGCGCCGGTATAGCCACTGGCGCCAATAATTGAGACGTTCATCATATTAATAACTAAAGAAGAAAAAAGGAGAAAAAAATCACTTTTTACCTTTAGCCCGTTGGGTTGTTATCGATACCCG
Organism: Salinimonas lutimaris; assembly: GCF_005222225.1. Lineage (GTDB taxonomy): Bacteria > Pseudomonadota > Gammaproteobacteria > Enterobacterales > Alteromonadaceae > Alteromonas > Alteromonas lutimaris. The sequence continues at coordinate 3,756,488 of NZ_CP036536.1, read as the reverse complement.
TTACATACGGACAAAGGTAAAAAGTGTGCTACTTTAAGTGCAAATAGGCAGATCGCGATCGTCGCTGTCTGCTTTGCTGTGCGTAGCCAGCCAGGGGAGAGCAAAACTGTAGGGTATCTGCCATAGTGCAACAGATACAGTTTGTTAGTGTCATGCGAATATCCTGTCTCCTCTTGCTTATTCCTGTCAGCAGCATGGTTTGCCGGTCAGGATCTGATGCAAGAAATTTATACCGTGGACTATCTTACACACATGGAATATTTATGCAATTAAAACGTATAAATATCTCATCGGATGTGATCAGTTCAGAATTTGGTCTGCCCGGGTCGATCTCCATTCGGGCAATCGCATCATTGACAGGCGGGTCTTGGAACAAGGATTATCTGAGCATGATAAAGGTGGGCCCGGTGCGCTGGCACCTCAGGTTTTCAAAGCTTTACCAGCGGTGATAATTAATACAGGAGTAAGGTAGCATGAGCAGAAAAAAAATTGCCCTGGTGGCACATGACCATAAAAAACAGGAATTGCTGAGCTGGGTGAATAATCATCTGGATATCATGAAACAATGCGATATTGTGGCAACCGGCACTACGGGCGGTCTGATTGTTCAGCATACTGGCTTGCCGGTCACCCGACTCAAAAGCGGGCCACTGGGTGGAGACCAGCAAATCGGCGCCCTGATTGCTGAAGAGCAGCTTGATACCCTGTTCTTTTTCTGGGACCCGATGAACGCTGCACCTCACGATCCGGATGTCAAAGCCTTGCTACGATTGTGCTCGGTATGGAATGTGTCTGTGGCGTGTAACGTGGCCACTGCTGATTTACTGGTGTCTTCTCCGCATTTTTTATCCGATGACTATCGCGCGGTCAGGCCGCAATACTGAAACAGCGGACCAGACATCAATAGCAACAGCCGCCCAACAGGCGGCTGAATTTGAAGATTACTCGCCGTGGTGACCATGGCCACGCGGTTTTTCTTTGCGCTCCATACGCGCTTGCATCAGCTCATCAAGCTGTGCCTGCTGCTCGGATGTTAGCTGCGCAGTCACCTGTTGGTGAGTTTCAAAGCGGGCTGCGGCGCCCTGAGCAATCACTGACTGCATTTTTTCAGACAGCACCAGCCAGGCCGCTTCATCAAAATTGTCAGACTGGATCAGCGATTGTTCCTGCTGACGCAAGGTCTTGCTTTGCGCCATGATGGCATCGCGTTGCGCTTTAGACTTCTCCATAATGTCCGTCATTGCCGTATATTGCTCTTCACTCAGATCCAGCTTTTTGAATGCCCGGGGAAGATGAGCTTTATTCTTTTCATCACGAGGATGTTCGTCACGCTGTGCGCGTTTTTCCTGTTTTTTCTGCAGAGTCTGACGCTGAGCGTCGGTTAGCAACTGATAAATATCATGGCGGGCATGGGCTATCGCCAGACGCTGTGGCTGGGAGTCAGTAAAGCGTGCTACCGCTGCATCGCTGGCTTGTTCTGCAGAGGAAAATTGCGGTTTTGCCTCAGAGCTTTGCGCTTTGCGTGCTTCACGGGCGGCTTTATTATTTGCCCGCAGGTTGTCCATGATGGCGCGTACTTCAGTGCGCTGTGTATCTGTCAGTTCAAGCCGCTTCAGATCTTTCATCACCATGCGAACAGGATTTTCCTGACCATGTCGCGGACCATCATGACCGGGTTTTGCGAAAGCCGCACCAGAGACCAGTAGGGCACCAATAACAGAAACGATAATTTGCTTTTTCATAAGGACCTCTCCTCTTTGTTGACGTGGATAAGTCTACGCCGGGTCAATGCAAATGTGGGTCGTGATTGTGTAAAGCTTGTGTAAAGGCGTGTCTGTGCTTTTTCTGATCTGCAAAAAACTCAGGTAAGCTTAGGGGAACGATGAATTATTGGTAGGAGTGCGCCTTGTCTACGCTAACCCAGACTGCCCCGGTGGCCCAGTCACTGTTAATTATTGATGATGACACTGAACTGACCGAGATGCTGCAAAGCTATTTGCAGCACAGCGGGTATCAGGTAAAGGTAGCCAGCGACGGTAACAGCGGGCTGGAGATAGCGCGCGCAGATAATAGCATTGATCTGATTTTACTGGATGTGATGATGCCCGGCATGGATGGCTTTGATGTACTCAAAGCCCTGCGTCAGACCCATATTACACCAGTGCTGATGCTGACCGCCCGCGGTGATGATTATGACCGCATTCTGGGCCTGGAGCTGGGCGCCGATGACTATTTGCCCAAACCCTTTAATCACCGTGAGCTGGTGGCCCGTATTAAGGCATTGTTCCGGCGTCAGGCACTGACCAGTGGCGCGCGCCAGCAGCAGGATGTATCGCATAATCAGGTCACCTTAAGTGTAAGCCGGCAGATAGTGACCTGTCACGGTGAACAGCTCAGCCTGACGGGAACCGAGTTTGGTATTTTGCACCTATTGCTGGTGAACGCCGGGAGCCTGGTTACCAAGGAGGATATTTCTGACAAGGTGCTGGGCAAACCATTACAGGCGTACGATCGTAGTATTGATATGCATGTCAGTAATTTGCGCAAAAAGCTGGCAGCGGCAGGGGATGAGGAAAAAATCAAAACCATTCGCGGCGCTGGCTATCTGTTTATGCTTGCCTCATGACACTGCTGACCACGTTAAACCCGGCTCGCCGGCTGGTCGGCCGCTTGTTCTTATGGTTCTGGCTTACCACATTGCTCACCGCTGTCGTGGCTATCTCGATCAGTCGGATGGTCGAGGATGAGGTGGAGATTGATACGCCTCATCCGCGGCAGGTACAACAGCTTAGTCGTCTGGCTAGTCGTTTGCAGCAGATTGCCGAACCGGACCTGGCGCTGGATAGCGTGCTGGATCGTATGGGGCGAAGACAGCCATTTCGGTTACTGGCTATTGAGCAGCAGTCCAGGCAGCTGGTCCGTGGTGGCGGTCCGCCGCCTCGCAGGGTGACCGTTGAGCGGTTACTGCGTCTGACTGATCAGCAATCGGCCATCACCCTGCGTCAGCGCGATTTTGCTATTACCGGTCCGCAGCCTTTTACCTGGAACAACCGGCAATATGCGTTGTTTATTACCGACCGGGTGGGGCCGGACGACCCGGCAGAGCCGCTGAAATGGTTGTTGGGTATTGGTCTTTTGGTCAGTGTGCTGTTGTCCTATTTGTTTGCCCGCACTCTGGTAAAACCGATTCATCAGATTCAGCAGGCCAGTCAGCGACTGGCTTCGGGTGACTGGCAGGCCCGGGCCAGTACCGGTGAACGCAAAGATGAGCTGGGGCAACTGGCAAAAGATTTTAATCAGATGGCCGGCCAGCTTGAAACATTATGGCGCGGACAACAGCGTTTGCTGGGCGATATCTCCCATGAACTGCGCTCCCCCCTGACCCGACTGCAAATGGCTCTGGGTCTGGCGCATCAGCAAAATATTGATACCCCAACGCTGGACCGGATAGAGCGCGAGGCAGAGCGTATGGAGCAGCTGATAAATCAGCTGCTGGCGCTGACCCGGGCTGAAGCGTCCCGGCCCCAAATGGAGCCGGTCAGTGTGGCTGCGCTGCTTGAGCCGATACTGCAGGATGCCCGCTTTGAGGCAGGCAACCATCATAAGGCACTGCACTGGCAAACGTTGCCATCTTGCACGTTGCTGGCAAACCCGACCTTACTAGGTAGCGGCATAGAAAATGTGATTCGTAATGCCATCAAATACGCTACAGATACGATTGAAGTGGCGGTGATTGTGCAGGAACATACCTTGATTATGCATATTGATGATAATGGCCCGGGGCTCGACAGCAGTGAACAGGACGCTATCTTTACCCCTTTTTACCGGGCATCACTGGCCCGTGACCGGCAATCAGGCGGTGTAGGGCTGGGCCTGGCCATTGCAAAAGCTGCAGTGACCGCGCATCATGGCAGCATCCGCGCGCAGGACTCTGCCTCAGGCGGCTTGCGTGTGACCCTTCATCTGCCGTTAAAAAGTTAGTTTATGACCATAACCCTGTTTAATGAAGCTGAGTTAGCCGATGCGCTCCCCCGTACTATCGAACCATTCTGGAAAACTCAGGTCAGGACCGGAGTGTTCAAAGGATGTAAAGATGTACCGGTCAGCTATGCCTGGTGCGTACCTGATAATCCTAAAGGCAGTGTGCTGATAAGCTCCGGACGTATCGAGTCATTACTCAAGTATAAAGAGGTGATCTACGACTGTTTCCGGCATCAGCTGGCGGTATTTATTCTGGATCACCGGGGGCAGGGGCTGTCCGGACGCATGACCGACAATCCGCACCACGGCTATGTTGAATCCTTCAGCGATTATGTTGCCGATCTGATGACGTTTTACCATGACATCGTCAAACCACATCACAAAGGGCCTTTATCGCTGTTGTGTCACAGTATGGGTAGTGCAATTGGGGCTCTGGCGGCACTGGACAATCCGGCGCTGTTCAGCAAGGTTGTGTTCTGCTCGCCGATGTTTGGCATTCGTCCGTCACTGCCTGATCCGCTGGCCAATCTGCTGTTGTGGATGGGTAAGCGTAAAGCCGCTAAAGCGGGCATGGTGGCGGATTACTTTTTTGGCCAGGGCGACTACAAACCGGTTACATTCGGGGTGAATAAGCTGACGCACAGTGAAGTACGTTACCAGATTTTTCGTCAGCTGTATGAAGCCTCTCCGGCCATTCAGCTGGGCGGTGTCACCACGCACTGGCTGGAAGCCGCTCGCATTGCTATGGCTGAAATTGAACAGCGGGCAGCGCAGCTGACCATGCCGGTTCGTCTGTACAGCGCCGGCGATGACAAGGTGGTGGACAACCGCGCCCAGCGGCGGGTGGCCGGGCAAATCCGGCAGTGCAAAATGATGACCATCGACGGTGCCAGCCATGAACTGCTGATTGAAAAAGACGCCTACCGGCAGCCGGTTATGCTGGATATTCTGACATTTTTGCTGGCCGATTAGCGCTTGTCGCTGGACTGCTTTGCCCCTAAGCTTGGGGCAATGTAAATTATCATCGGATCTGTTTATGATTGATATTGTGTTGTACCAGCCGGAAATTCCCCCTAATACCGGCAATATCATCCGTCTTTGCGCCAACAGTGGCTTTGCCCTTCATCTGATTGAGCCGCTGGGCTTTGACTGGGACGATAAAAAAGTCCGGCGGGCCGGGCTGGATTACCATGAGTTTGCTCATGTGCAGCGTCACCCTGATCTGCACGCGTATCTGGATACAGCAAAACCTTCGCGCATTCTGGCCTGCACCACCAAAGGCAAGTCATTTCATAGCGACATCCAGTATCAAAAAGGCGATGCCCTGATATTCGGACCGGAAACCCGCGGCTTGCCGGATGATTTGATTCAGTCGCTGCCTCCTGAGCACCGTGTGCGAATTCCGATGTTACCCGACAGCCGCAGCATGAATTTGTCTAACGCGGTGTCAGTGTTTGTGTATGAAAGCTGGCGGCAATTCGGGTACGAGGGAGCCCGTTAGTTTACTTAATTAAAACTGCAAATAATAACCATTCCTATTTACACTTTATGGTTAAGCTTATAAAGTAGCCCACCGGTTACCTCTGTTGTGAGTCTGTAACCGCCGGGTGTGTTGTGGGTAAATGGTGCTGTGCAACAACCTGACTTATTCATATTTTAATAAGGAGATTGTTGTGGCGGTGTTAACCCTGACCGGCCTGGTGCTCAATGCACTGGCAGTACTGGCTGTTTACATGGGCTGGCGGCGAGCCAGCCGAGTCTGGGTATGGCTGAGCCTGGCCTTACTTGCCGGCAGTATCGTGGTATTCAGTGCCGGTGCGGTTGGCTGGGAATACGGGCTGACCTACGCGCTGTTTGTTCCGGGGTTACTGGTGTGGCTCGCCATTGCTAAAGAACACAGCAGCAAACCGAACAAGCCTCCTGCGGTGGCGCCCCGGCCACTCTCCTTTGCACCCAAAAAAGTCTTGTCTCATATTGGTCTGGCTTTCACTGTGCTGGTATTACAGCTTATCTTCAGTGTACTGATTACTCTGTCTGTCAGTCGTATGCTGCCGGTTGAGTACGCCGGACAACTGGCCCTGACAGTGGTGGTGACCCCGGTGGTGTGGGGCGTATTGAGCTACCAGTTGCTGGGCCGTCCCAACCGTTTAAAAAGTGTGTTGCAGCAAGCAGCCGTTGCTGCGTGTGGCGGTGTATTGCTGGTGGTGAGTTAGAATGTCGTTATTTTCCCGTCAACCGGCCCTCAATGCGCATAGCTGGGCCGGGGTATTTTTAGGTGTGTTTTTGTATCTGCTGTGCTTGTCAGGCACGCTGGTAGTTTTCAATCAGGAATTTGAACGCTGGGAACAGCCGGATATTCCCGAATTTGATACGGTCTCTCCGGATGCGGCCAATGCCGCGCTGAATCACTTTGTAGCCGCTGAGCCGGGTGAAACAGAACATTATTTTATGGTTTTTCCCACCTCCGGTATTCCCCGCTTTGTAGTGGAAAATGATACCGAAGCGTATTTTGCTGATGAACAGGGGCAGCTGCTGGAAAAGGAACACTTTCCATGGTCTAAAATGCTGGTGCAGCTGCATTATTATCTGCACCTGCCCCATAGCTGGGGTCTGATTGCAGTCAGCACCCTGGGTGCGGTTATCTGTATGCTGGTGATCTCCGGGTTTTTCGCCCACAAACGACTGGTAAAAGATGCCTTTCGGCTGCGCCGCGGTGGTAGCGGCCAGACCGGTCGAATCGACTTTCACAACCGCCTTGGGATCTGGGCCTCACCGTTTCACCTGATGATTGGTATCACCGGCACCTATTTTGGTCTGGCCGGGATTGTGCTGACACTGGTGGCGCAAATTGATACCCAGGGCGACCGGCAGGCGGTCACCGACCGGGTCTTCGCGCCAGAGCCGCATCTCGAGCAACCGGTAACTACGCCGGATGTGGGTGAGGCGATGCGCCAGTTTGCCGCCATGCAAACCGGTGAAGTGCCCATTTTTTTATCTGTTCACGATGTAGGCACTCCCCAGCAGTTTATTGAGCTATATGCTCAGGTGCCTGGCAAAATGATTTACTCTGAGAACTACCGGTTTGATGTCAACGGTCAGTTTATCGGCACCGCTGGCTACAAGGACGGACACTGGGGTAAACAGATCCTTTACTCTGTCTATCGTCTGCACTTTGGCGATTTTGCCGGGCTGCCGGTCAAACTGCTGTATTTTATTCTGGGCATTATGCTAACGGTATTGTGTGTATCCGGGATGGATATCTGGCTGGCTAAGCAGGGTAATCCGCTACGTCTGTCGCGGGTATGGGGCGCAATGGTATGGGGAACCCTCGCTGCACTGGCATTATCGGCGGCCTGCTCGTTTGTCACCGACACCTCAATGGTGGCCAGCTTCTGGTTATTGCTGTGCATCAGTATTGTGGCTGCGCTTTTCATCGCGCCGTTAACCGCCCGGCGCTGGCAATTTATCAGCGCAATAAGTTGTGTCGTGTTGCTATTGACTCATATGGCGGTGTGGCAGAGCAGCGCATTTAGCGTAAACGCCATCGGCATTAACAGTCTGCTGGCAGGTTTTGCGCTTTGGGCCGGCTGGCGGGCGCTCAAACAGCCATAACGTAACCTGTGATGCACTTAAACAAAAAAGGCCCGCTTATGCGGGCCTTTTTTGTGGTTTATCCAAAGGTACTAATACCGGTATCAGGACTCGCTTTTCAGATCCCGGGCCAGCAAGGCCAGCGCGGCTTCTTTGGGCGCTTTACCTTCATACAACACAGCAAAAATCTGCTCGCAGATAGGCATCTCTACACCCACCCGGGCTGCCAGCGTATGGACTTCTTCGGTATTACGGTAGCCTTCTACTACCTGGCCAATTTCGTCAATCGCCTGCTCAATGCCTTTGCCTTCACCCAGCGCCAGACCAAACCGGCGGTTGCGGGACTGATTATCCGTGCAGGTAAGCACCAGATCGCCCAGCCCGGCCATCCCCATAAAGGTTTCTGGCTGAGCCCCCAGCTTAACACCCAGACGGGTGAGTTCGGCCAGGCCACGGGTAATCAGGGCAGTACGGGCATTGGCACCAAACCCCAGACCGTCGGCCAGACCAGCCCCGATAGCAATAACATTTTTAACCGCGCCGCCCAGCTGCACACCGGTAAAGTCAGGATTTTTATATACCCGAAACGATTTGCTGCAATGCAGTTTGCCGGCAAAGCTGTCGACCAGCGCCTGATTGTGCGACGACAATGAAATGGCGGTGGGAAGTCCGGCGGCCATTTCTTTGGCAAAGGTCGGGCCTGACAGCACCGCCAGTGGATAATCGTCACCTAAAATGTCCACCGCCACCTCACGCAGCAAGCGACCTGTGCCGGGTTCCAGCCCTTTGGTTGCCCAAATAATTCGGTGCTGCGGTGTCAATAAGGGTTTGAGTGCATTAAGCATGGCCGAAAAGGCATGACTGGGGACGACGACCAGAATGTCTTGACTGGCCTGTACTGCCGCGGCCAGGTCTGGGACTATCTGCAAACTGTCGGGAAAAGTGGCACCTGGCAGATAGCGACGATTTTCACGGTCGCTGACCAGTTGTGCCATATGCTCAGTGTCACGCCCCCACAGCAGGGTAGGGTTGCCGTTACGGGCCAGACAAAAAGCAAGGGCGGTGCCATACGACCCCGCCCCTAGTACGGTAATAGAATCCGTGCTTTGCATAAATGGTGGTTTAGGCGTCCAGTTGTTGAGGCTGGCCGTCCTGCTCCTGTTGTGCGCGTTTTTGCATGTAAGCGGCAAAAATGGCGTCAAAGTTTACCGGCGCCAGGTTCAGCGGCGGGAAAGTTCCCCGGTTGACCAGGTTAGAAATAGTTTCGCGGGCATACGGGAACAGTACGTTCGGGCAGTAAGAACCCAGCATGTGTGCTTTGTTCTGATCTGGCATTTCGCCAATAGCAAAAATACCGGCCTGCTGAACTTCACACAGGAACGCTGTTTCTTCGCCCATAGAGGCCGTAACAGTTACTGATAAAACCACTTCAAAAACCGTTTCTTCGATTTTTGCTGTTTTGGTGTCCAGATCCAGCTTAATTTCCGGTTTCCACTCTTTGGTGAAAATTGCCGGTGCATTGGGAGATTCAAAAGAAATATCCTTTGTGTAAATACGCTGGATATTGAACTGCGCACCCTGACCCTGTTGGCCGGCTGCTGCGTTTGTTTGATTTTCTTCAGCCATGTTACTTCCTAGTTATCGTTTTTAATCAGCCTGCAGCGTATTAATTTGCCAGCAGCGCATCAAGTTTTTTCTGGGCTTCCAGTGCATACATGTCATCACATCCACCGATGTGCTGATCATCAATAAAAATCTGAGGTACCGTATAACCACCGTTGGCGCGTTCAATCATGACATCGCGCAGCTCTGGCTGAACATCAATTTCAAACTCGGTAAAACTCACGCCTTTTTGATTCAGCAGCGCTTTAGCGCGATGACAAAAAGGGCAGTACCCTTTGGTGTAGATTTCTACTTTACTCATAACCAACCTTATTTTGCGACGGGTAGGCCGGCACTTTGCCAGGCATTCATACCGCCTTTCAGCGTTTTAACATCGCTAAAGCCTGCTTTATGCATCGCAGTAGCAATAGCTCGTGCGCTGCTTCCCATTGCGCATACAACAATAATGGGTTTGCTCTTCTGGTTTTCAAGTTTCTTGAAATCCCGTGCTTTGAGCTCTTCCTGCTTAATCTGGCGAGCGCCAAGAATGTGGCCGGACTTAAACTCTTTCTGAGTACGGGTATCCAGAATTACCGCATCTTTTTTATTCACCAGCTGTGTCAGCTCGTGGGTGCTGATGTCTTTAACCGATGATGTCAGGCCACTGATAAAACTACCTACCAGTACCGCCAGCAGGGCCACCCAGATACCCGCTAGAATGACATGATTGCTTGCGAATTCGATCAACTGATCCATTACTTCAAACCTTACAGACCATAAAATGAGAGCAAAGTATATAGAAAATCAGCGCAGAAACCAGCGTTGCAGTGGGATCTATGTTGAGTTGCCGTAATTTCGCGTATGAATGTCCACGATGAGCGATGTTAACTGGAAAGCATGGCAGAACAATGACACTGTAGCGGCATCCATACCCGCTGATACCTGCTGCAGGAGGCATAAGATGAACAAACCGGATACCGTGGTACTGGCCATCGCGGATGGCTGGGGACTGGGCCCGCCTGCGCCGGGCAATGCAATTTACCAGGCGCGCACGCCGGTAATGGATGCGCTGGCTGCCCGTGCCGGAGCCAGCAAACTGACTGCATCCGGCGAGGCGGTCGGGGTTCCGGCCGGCCAGATCGGTAACTCAGAAATTGGCCATGTCACCATGGGCGCGGGGCGTCGTGTTAAGCAAAGCATCAGCCGTATTGATGAGGCGATTGATACCGGGCAGTTTGCAACCAACCCGGCGCTGGTCGCCTCCACCTCTGCTCTGACAAAAGGCACGGTATTGCATATTGTCTGTTTGTTATCAGATGCCGGTGTTCATGCGGTACTGCGGCACATCGAAGCGGCGCTGTCGGCAAGTCACCAGTTGTCGGTACCTGTAATGCGCCTGCATGTCATTACTGACGGGCGCGACAGCGCACCTGATAGTGCCGGTACGCTGCTCGCCATTATCGAAACAGCCTGTGCAACGTATCCGGACTGCCGGATTGCCTCGGTGTGTGGCCGGTTCTGGGCGCTTGATCGGGACAATAACTGGGCGCGCACTGAGACTGCCTGGCAGCTGATGGCACGGGGACATGCACAAAGACATTATGCTACAGCGCAACAGGCGATTGAGGCAGCCCGGCGCGAAGCCGTGACCGATGAATTTGTGCCGCCTGCATGGATTGGTGAGGCAGCACCGATGACCGACGGTGATGCTGTATGGATGCTGAATTTCCGGGCGGATCGGGCCCGGCAGCTGGCCATGGCGCTGGGGTATGGTCAGGTCGGACATTCTCATGACTTTTGTCATTTTGATATTACAGGCGGACCGGCGCTAAGCAGTCTGGTTACGCTGACCCGATACGGCGGGCAGGTGCCGGCCAGGGTGGCCTTTGATGTTCAGGATGTGCCCAACACATTAGGGCAGTGGCTCTCAGCACACGGTATCCGTCAGTACCGGATTGCGGAGACGGAAAAATATGCGCATGTGACCTTCTTTTTTAATAATGGCGCAGAAGCCCCGCTTAGCGGTGAAACCCGTACCCTGGTGCCATCGCCCAAGGTGACCAACTATGCTGAATGCCCGCAGATGCATATTGAGCAGGTCAGCCAGCAGTTGTCTGCGGCCATCGAAAGCGGTGAATATGAGGTCATTGTCTGCAATTTTGCTAATGCGGATATGGTCGGGCACACCGGTGAGCTAGATGCGGTCATTCAGGCGTGTGAAGCGGTGGATAAGGCCATTGGGGAGCTGCTGGCCGTGTGTCAGCGTACCGGTAATGTGCTGCTGGTCACCGCTGATCATGGTAATGCCGAAGCCATGCTGGCCGCTGATGGCACCACGCCGCAACCGGCGCATACTACCAATTTGGTGCCGTTTTATCACTGGGGCGTGAACCTGCCGGTTCGACATGGCGGCGAGCTGGCGGATATTGCGCCCACCATACTGCACTTGCTGGGGCTGCCAAAACCTGCTGAAATGACGGGCATTTCCTTATTTGGTAGCAAGTAACATGACAAACTCTCCAAAACGCCTGGTTGCCCGGCTGTTGTGCCTGTGCGTTTTGGTCGCCGGCTGGCCGCTTAGCAGTGTGCAGGCTCAGGATGATCAGCAGGCCCGGCTGGCCGAATTGCGTGAACAGCTAAAACAGCGTCAGGCAACCATCAAGGCCAATCAGGCAGATGCCCGGGAACTGCAGAATATTTTAGCCACCTCTGAAAAAGAGATCGGCGAAGCTGCCCGCCGGCTGGAAAATACCCGTCAGGCCCAGGCTGACAATCAGGCCCGTCAGCAGGCGCTGCTCAGCGAGCAGGACGATTTAAAAAAAGCCATTCTGGCGCAGCAGGATTTGCTGGCCAGTCAGCTGCGCAGTGCCTTTATGGCAGGCAACTATGATTACGCCAAAATGGTGTTTTATCAGGAAGAAGCCAAATCGTTTGAGCGTATTCTTACCTACTACAAATATGTTAATCAGGCCCGTCAGCGCGAAATCACCAAATTTAAGGATAATGTCGCCCGGCTGGAGCAGGTCAACGCCCAGCTAAAAGACAAGGCTACCGAGCTCAGCCAGCTGGTTAGCCGGCAGCAGCACCAGCGAACAGAACTGATTGCCCGGCAGCAGGACCGGGAACAGACCCTGGCCCGGCTGAATCAGAAAATTGCCACCGACGAGGCCCAGGTCACGGAGTTGCAGGCCAGTGAGGAAGCGCTGGTGGCCGCCATTGAAGAAGCGCGGCGGGCAGCCGAGCGGGCTAAAACCCGGCTCGATGGTCTGGCTAAGCTCAAAGGCAAACTGCTGGTGCCGGCAGAGGGGCGATTACGCCGCTTATTCGGTGCCCGTCGACAGGGTGAGGTGCGCTGGAAAGGGGTCATTTTTGAAGCCTCGGAAGGCAGTGCTGTGAGCGCGATTTCCCATGGACAGGTGGTTTATGCTAACTGGCTCAAGGGCTTTGGTCTGGTAACGATTGTGGATCACGGTAAAGGCTACATGAGCGTATACGGCCACAACCAGGCGCTGCTCAGGCAACCCGGTGACAAAGTGCAGCGTGGCGAAAAAATTGCGCTGGTCGGGCAGTCCGGCGGACAGAGTTCACCTAATCTGTACTTTGAAATTCGCCATAAAGGCAAAGCGCTCAATCCGTCCAGCTGGCTGGACTTGTAAATCGCCAGGCCCGGCTGGCCAGAACACCAGCAGGGGCTGCCTGCTTTAAATATTGCTTTGCGCACAAACACTGGTATGCTTTTTATACAGAGCAGGTGATCGTCTGGCCCTGGCGCCATCGCATCGTTTGCGACTGATAAAAATACACAACTATAAGAACATTGATTTGTGCGCTGGAATTCGTTTTTACCATTGCTATGGCCAATGCCAGGTGGCAATGTGAGCCGTGTTGTTGGTCGCTCATTGCTACTGATTTTATTTGCTGGCTGGTTTAGTCCGGCCGGTCTGGCCGCCTCCGTTTCCCTGCCACACCCGGCACCCCGTGGCACTATCACCATCATTATCGATGATATCGGTTACCGGTATACTGATGCGCTGGCGCTTAGTCTGCCTCCTGAGGTGACATTTTCAGTGCTACCCAATACCCCGCTGGCCAGCGAACTGGCATTATCCGGGCATGCCCAGGGGCGCGATATCATGCTGCACCTACCCATGGAAGCGCACAGTGACCGTGCGCAGGGTCCGGCAGCCCTGACCAGTGACATGTATCCTGAAGCGATTAGCGATACCACCCGGCAGGCATTGCTCAGCCTGCCGTTTGCGATTGGCGTGAATAATCATATGGGAAGCCGGCTGACCGAGCAGTGGCAGCCAATGCAGGCACTGATGCGAACCTTAAAAGCCCATGATAAATTTTTTATCGATAGTCGCACCACCATTGGTTCGGTGGCTGAACAGGCGGCCTTGCAGGCGGGAGTGCCGGTGGCCCGGCGGCATGTATTTCTGGATAATCAGCTTGATGAGTCGTATATGCAGGGTCAGCTGGACAGGCTGATCAAACTCGCCCGTAAGCACGGCAGTGCCATCGGTATTGCCCATCCGCATCCACAAACCATACGGTTTTTAAATCAGGCCCTGGGCTCGGTGAGTCAGTACGGCGTGGCGCTCACGCCGGTCAGTCAGTTGATGCAGCAACCTTCGGTGCCTGTGGCTGACTATGCCCGAAAAGAAGCCAGGACAGCCACCACGGCGCCGCGCTAAGCGCCGACTTCCTGTAAGGCCAGCTCTGGCAGATTAGTAAAAATGCCGTCTACGCCCCAGCTTTTCAGTTTATGCATGTCCTGTGGGTCATCCACGGTATACACCAATACCTTGAGACCTTCGCGGTGCGCAAGACGGACAATGTCCTCATCCACAATATCCATATCGATATGCATGGCATAGGCATCCAGCAGGCTGGCAAAATCAGCCCCGTTAACCGGATAAGACGCCGTCAGTGCGCCAATTTGTATATCAGGGCGCAGTACTTTGATGTCCTGCAGCCAGGTGTGATTAAACGACGAGACAATCAGATTTTCCGGACGCAGCGCACTGTGTTGCATGGCAGCATCCAACGAGGCCAGCCAGGCTTTAGCATCAGTCAGGTGTTTAATCTCAACATTACATATGATGTTATCCGGCAGCAGTTGCATCACCTCAGATAACAGAGGGACCGGTTTACCGTCGCCGGCATCCAGGCTGCGCAGATAAGCCACACTGGCCTCAGTAACCTTGCCCTGCCCATTGGTTGTACGGTGCAAAAAGCGATCATGAATGACCACCTGCTGGTCTTCCAGCTGATAGGTGTCCAGTTCGATGCCATGGGCGCCTTGTTGCAGGGCCAGAGAAAAAGCTGATAATGTATTTTCCGGAGCCTGTTGGCTGGCTCCCCGATGTGCAATTACCCACATTTGCTGTCTGCCTTTTGCTGTTTATGTGTATTAACGGTTTCGTAAACGGAAGCGGAGATGACCAGCGCCCCGCCAACCAGGGCTTTCCAGCCTGGTTTTTCGCCTAGCAGTACAATGGCCAGTAATACCCCGTAAAAGGGTTGCATACATGCAATTAAAGAAAAGGTTTTTGCTTTTAAATGTACCAAAGTTGCGGCAATCAGCGCATGGGGCAGGGCAGTAAACAAGGTGCCCAGAATAGCCAGCAACCACCAGCTGGTCTGGCTCGCGCCGGTCAGACTGCCGGACAACGTCGGAATCAGGCATACACAGACCACCATAATCTGCCAGGCCATGGCCTTGGCCCCCGAATAATGGGAAAAATGCTGGCGGTGTAGCAGATTGCGTATAGCATACAGCACCGCTGAGAATATGCCGGTTATCACGCCCAGAGTCACATCATTGTTTAATGAGCTTTCCGGCACAATCAGGGCAATGCCCACAAACACAATAATGGCACTGATCATGTCCTGCCAGGCCAGCCGGCTTTTTTCAAACAAGGGTTCAATTAACACGGTGATCACCGGAAAGGTGAACAGCGCAATCATACCCACCGACACTCCGGCGTATTGCATCGCGGCAAAATAGGTTACCCAGTGCAGGGCCATGAGGGCGCCAAGCCCGGTGGCAATGGCATAGTCGCGGGGAGCATCTAAGCGAAAGTTTTCTTTAGACAGGCGTAAAAAAATAAACAGGGCCAGGCAGGCAAACAACGAACGGCCCAGCGTGATATCTGCTGCTGATAAAGGGATAATCTGCGAAAACAGGGCTGTGCCGCCAAGCAGCACAACCGTAATATGCAGGGTTATCAGACTGCGTTTAACCGGATCCATTACGCCTCAGGCGCTGGGTCGGCTGATTCCTTACCACTGACATGGGCAAATGCTTCACCCAGTCGGGTCACCTGGCCGGCAGAAAGACCAGCAAAATCAATCGCATCAGGTTCAAAGCAGGCCACAATGGTTGAGCCCAGTTTAAACCGGCCCAGTTCATCGCCTTTGTTCAGTCGAACGGTAGCTTCACTGTCGGTATCGTACTGCCAGTGCTGCACATTTTGACCCGCCGGTGGCGTCACCGTGCCGGCCCATACCGTTTCAATACTGGCCACGATGGTGGCACCCACCAGCACCATTGCCATTTTGCCAACCGGCGTGTCAAACAGGGCGATAACCCGTTCGTTGCGGGCAAACAAACCCGGGATATTTTCTGCAGTTAACGGGTTCACCGAAAACAGTTCACCAGGCACATAAATCATGTCGGTCAGTACACCGTCTACCGGCATATGAATGCGGTGATAATCCCGCGGGGCCAGATATACGGTGGCAAATTGGCCGCCTTTAAATGGCTTGGCCAACTCTGGCTTACCGCCTAACAAGGTGGTCAGGGAATAGTTATGACCTTTTGCCTGAAAAATGCTGTCGTTGTGAATAGCGCCAAACTGACTGACGGTGCCATCGACCGGATGCGCCAGCGTGTGCGCATCTTCAACAATCGTACGCGCGCCTTCTTTAAGCGGGCGGGTGAAAAATTCGTTGAAGGTTTTGTAATGCTCAGGCTGTGGATACATGGCTTCGCTCATATCCACTTTATATTGTTTCACAAACAGTTTGATTAACCCGGTCGTCAGCGCACCAGCTCTGGCTGAGGCTAGCTTACCGATAAGCAGCGAAATCAGGTGTTTCGGTAAGATGTATTGAAGGTTAACTTTAAACCAGTCCAGCACAGCATTTCTCCTTTAAATAGACAGCGGGATTGTACCCTATCCTGCGCGCAGAAAAAGGATCTAACGGTTATGAGAGCTTGTTTAGTGATATAAAGGGGCAACACCCGGCGCCAGGCCGGGCGGTATAGTGACCAGAAAGCGCCGCTTACGGCTGGCCAATATGACTGGGTTTGTTTTCTTCCATTGAGGTGAGAATTTTATGGTAGCTGGCAAAGCGGGCTGCACTGATATCACCGTTTTCCACAGCCTTGGTAATGATGCAGCCCGGATCATTGAGGTGCTTGCAGTCACGGAACTTACAGCCACCCAGGTAATCACGAAATTCGACAAAGCCCCAGGTCACCCGTTCCACCGGCAAATGCCACAGACCAAACTCGCGGACTCCCGGCGAGTCAATCAGATCGCCGCCGGCAGGTAAATGCAGCAGCTTGGCTGCGGTTGTAGTGTGCTGGCCCAGCCCGGAGTTATCTGACACTTCACCTACCAGCTCTTCCGCATCAGGCAGTACCCGGTTGATAATACTGGATTTACCGACGCCCGACTGACCCACAAAGATACTGACCTTATCATCGAGCAACTGATTCAGTGCATCCAGCCCTTCCTGTGTTTTACAGCTGGTCACATGTACCTGATAGCCCAAAGACTCATACACGGTGAGCTCGGCAAGGGTGCTGGCGCGGGCTTCATCATCCAGCAATTCAATTTTATTGAGCACAATGACCGGCTTAATGCCAATGTCTTCACAGGCAATGAGGTAACGGTCAATGATGTTGGTGGATAGCGCCGGTAGCACCGCGCTGACAATGATGATCTGATCAATATTGGCAGCAATCGGTTTAATACCATCATAGAAATCCGGGCGGGTAAGCACAGAGTGCCGGTCCTGAACAATTTCAATGACGCCACTAACGCCGTCGTCATTGTCATCACCGGGATGAAACAGCACATTATCACCACATACCACCGAACCAACAGTGCGGCGGATATGGCAACGGGATACTTCACCGGCATTATTTTCGACATCAGCATGCTTACCAAACCGGCCAATTACCCGCCCGGCAACCAGGTTTTGCAGGTCCTGGGAGGGTACAGCTGTGGTTTGTTTTTGTTCCAGGCGGCGTTTGCGATTTGCCGCAACCTGGCGCTTCTGACGTTGGGTAAGTTTGGGTTTTTTCGCCACGATTCCATGATAAGTTAGCGTATACTGTAGTTATGATACCGTTTGTATGGCTGATGCGCCATGTCCGAATACGAGGAACCGCTGAATGAGTAAAAATGATTTGAATCTGGTATGGATCGACATGGAGATGACCGGACTGGATCCGGAATCCTGTAAAGTACTGGAAATTGCCACTATTGTGACAGACCCACAGCTTAATGTATTAGCCGAAGGCCCCGTCATTGCGGTGCATCAACCAGATAGTATTTTAGATGGTATGGATGAATGGTGTACCCGGGTGCATGGTGAGAGCGGATTAACCGCCCGTTGCCGCCAAAGCACCATTGACGAAGCCGAAGCGGCCCGACAGACCATGGCGTTTCTGGCCGACTATGTTGATGCTGGCAAATCGCCACTGTGCGGTAATACCATCGGTCAGGATCGCCGCTTTATGGTGAAATACATGCCAGAGCTGGAAGCTTATTTTCATTATCGCAGTATTGATGTCAGTACGATTAAAGAGTTGACCCGCCGCTGGAAACCGGCAATTCTTAGTGGATTTGAAAAGAAAGGCGTACACCTGGCACTGGATGATATCCGCGAATCTATTGAAGAATTGAAGTTTTACCGGGATAAAGTGTTCAGTATTTAAGCATTCGACCCCGAATTTCATAAAAACTTCAAATTAGGTGTTGCGCATCGCAAAATATTTTGTAAAATGCGCACCACTTTCGAGGAAGACAAACTTCCGAAGATAAGTAATGTTACCAAAGCGCGGGAATAGCTCAGCTGGTAGAGCACAACCTTGCCAAGGTTGGGGTCGCGAGTTCGAATCTCGTTTCCCGCTCCAATTTCTTACTTTTAAGAAATCTGGCCGGTAACATCAACAATTTGTGTGCGGGAATAGCTCAGCTGGTAGAGCACAACCTTGCCAAGGTTGGGGTCGCGAGTTCGAATCTCGTTTCCCGCTCCAATTTCTTCCTAACCATCCGGTTAAATCCATACTTCCTATAGTTTTAAGTGCGACACGTCGCGACAGCGTGGCTGCCAGTTACGAATCTACGTATCCCGCTCCAATTTCTTCTTAACCATCCGGTTAAATCAATACTTCCTATAGTTTTAAACGCGACACGTCGCGACAGCTTGGCTGCCAGTTACGAATCTACGTATCCCGCTCCAATTTCTTCTTAACCATCCGGTTAAATCAATACTTCCTATAGTTTTAAGCGCGACACGTCGCGACAGCGTGGCTGCCAGTTACGAATCTACGTATCCCGCTCCAATTTCTTCCTAACCATCCGGTTAAATCAATACTTCCTATAGTTTTAAACGCGACACCATGCCTGCAAAGTATTGCATTTTCTGAAGTGATCACTGCTTGCTCATTTCACCCGCGGTCATTCCCGTGGAAACGGGAACCTCCTGAACAGTCTGGCTCATCAGATACTGCAACGAATGACGTTGGTCAGTTGGCCTGAGGAGATCCCGGATATCGCTGCGCGATTCCGGGACGACGGTGGGTCGTAGATACCGCGGATGAATGACGTTAGTCAGTTGGCCTGAGGAGATCCCGGATATCGCTGCGCGATTCCGGGACGACGGTGGGTTGTAGATACCGCGGATGAATGACGTTAGTCAGTTGGCCTGAGGAGATCCCGGATATCGCTGCGCGATTGCGGGACGACGGTGGGTCGTAGATACCGCGGATGAATGACGTCGGTCAGTTGGCCTGAGGAGATCCCGGATATCGCTGCGCAATTGCGGGACGAAGGTTGGGTTGTAGATACCGCGGATGAATGACGTTAGTCAGTTGGCCTGAGGAGATCCCGGATATCGCTGCGCGATTCCGGGACGACGGTGGGCTCTAGATACCACGGATGAATGACGTTAGTCAGTTGGCCTGAGGAGATCCCGGATATCGCTGCGCGATTCCGGGACGACGGTGGGTTGTAGATACCGCGGATGAATGACGTTGGTCAGTTGGCCTGAGGAGATCCCGGATATCGCTGCGCGATTCCGGGACGACGGTGGGTTGTAGATACCGCGGATGAATGACGTTGGTCAGTTAGCCTGAGGAGATCCCGGATATCGCTGCGCGATTCCGGGACGACGGTGGGTTGTAGATACCGCGGATGAATGACGTTGGTCAGTTGGCCGCCATTACCCGTATTTGCAATGCTAAAGACTATATCCATGTCCTTTTGGTAGGTTGCTAACAAAATTCTTGTCAAAGGCTCAAAAGTCTAATCTAACTTTTCCATTATCATCTTTTTAACATAAGAAAATTGAAAAGTTGTTCATTTTGCAACCAGCGAACTTTTACTAAATAGTAACTCGTCTTTGAATAGTTACCCGAAAAATACAGCACCAATGCGGGGCCTGATTTTACGGGTTCTACATAAGTATAACGAAATCATTAGTCTACGTGGTCTGCTGCCAGTCCTATGATTGTGCGCCGATAACAAATACCAGTCTTTTTTGAATATTTTTGTGTTTTAAATGAATCTGTATTCAATAAATGCTGTTTTTTTGTTTTTACAGACAGTAAAATTGGTCACAAAGACGGTATAAAAACTGCTCTTGCCTTATTTACAAATTGAAAACCAAAAAAACCAGTAGTAAATGGTATTGGAGACACACATGAATTCATCAGCAAACCGGTTGTTTGCCAAATCTTTGATTGCAGGCGCGGTACTGGCTGCCTGTTCACCGGCTATCGTAGTGGCGCAAACAGCCCCTATCGCTGATAAGGAAATCGAAAAAATAGAAGTTACCGCCACCCGCCGTTCAGGTTCACTGCAGGAAGTGCCGCTGAATATTTCTGCACTGACCTCAGATGTGATGGAGCAGCAGAACATTGAAGATCTGAACGATGTAGCACGCTGGGTACCGGGGCTGACAATTACTGATCAGGGAGGCCGTTCGGCTTCGCCCATCGTGGTGCGCGGCTTGAATACCAACTCTGCCGGACCGGGCTCGGACGGCGGTACGGTAGCCACCTACTTTGGCGAAATTCCGCTTTACGTCAATATGCGTCTGATTGACATTGAACGGGTAGAAGTGCTGATTGGCCCGCAGGGTACGCTGTACGGAGCCGGCACACTGGGCGGCGCGATTCGCTATATGCCCAAAGCCGTCGATCTGGATTTCACGTCCGGTGAAATTTTTGGTGACATTTATTCGCTAAGTGAAAGCAGTTCAACCGGTCAGGAAGGCGGGGTTGTGTTCAATACGCCACTGATTGATGGTGAGCTGGGCCTGCGGGCATCGGTTAACTATTTTACCAACCCGGGCTTTATTGACTACAACTACGTGGTACGCGAAGGCGGTGTGTCGTTGCCTGATCCGGACTTCAGTGATGCGGCTGCGGTAGATGAAAATCTGCGCCGGGTTGAAGATGCGAATGGCGAAGATACCCTGACAGCGAGGATTGCCCTGCGCTGGATGCCGAATGACTGGTTTGACAGTACCTTGACATATTTTGTCCAACAGCAGGATGTGGAAGGTCGCTCAATCACCCAGCACAATGCGTTATCAGCGCAAAACCCGCTGAACGATGTGATTGGGCCGTATGAGTCTGCCTATCGCTATGAAGAACCCTATGACAAAGAAGACTCTCTGTTGAGTCTGGAAATGAAAGCCGACCTGGGCTTTGCTGAACTGGTATCGGCAACCGGCTATGCTGAGTTTGACGGGGAAGGTCAGCGCGATCAGACCGACCTGCTGATTCGTCTGGACTACAGCTATGAAGAATTCCCGGCTTTTTCGGCCTACACCGAAGAAGTGGAAAGCGAAACCAACCTGACCCAGGAGCTGCGTCTGGTTTCTCAGACTCCGGGGCCGCTAAGCTGGATTGCAGGGTTTTACTACAACAAGTCTGAAGTGGATAACAGCAGCCAGGAGTTTACGCCGTTTTTTGACCAGTATGCTTTGAATGTATGGGGTGTAGAGGGCAATCCGCGTCCGGATAACCTGGAATACTATTCGGTTGATAAGGTCGATACCAAAGAGTCAGCCTTTTTTGGTGAGCTGACCTATGAAGTGACCGATAAACTGGATGTCACCGTGGGTCTGCGTTCCTACAAGTATGATGTAGATGCCCGTTCGGCGGTCGACCTGCCGCTGTATTACTCGTTATATGAAGGCCGTGCTTCAGACTCTATCGAGCTTGATTATGGACAGGAAACCGCAGAGGAAAGCGGTACTCTGTACAAATTCAACGCCAGCTATCAGTTTGATGCCGATACGATGGGTTATTTCACGGTCAGTGAAGGCTTTCGGATTGGCGGTGCCAACGCCGTGGCCGCGTGTCCGGACAATATCGACCAGATTAATAACCAGATTGTGTGTGCCCTGCCTCGTGAGCAGGTGTACCTGGGTGATACCACGACAAACTACGAGCTGGGTGTAAAAACCAGTTATCTGAAAAACCGTCTGCAACTGAATGCGGCGCTGTTCAACGTTGACTGGGATAATGCCCAGGTGGGCGGCGCGACCGTGAATGGTCAGCAGCCTATTACCACCAATGCCGATGGTGCCAACGCCCGTGGGGTAGAACTGTCACTGCGTGCTCTGGTGACCGACGAGCTGACCATGTACGCCACCTACGCGAACACCAAAGCAGAGCTGACCGCGGATGCACCCTATCTGTTCGGCGTGTTTGACGAGCAGGGCACAGCATTACAGGATTACTATGACGGTAAAGATGGCGATCGTCTGCCGGGCTCTGCCGAACATCAGTTCTCGTTTGGCGTGACCTACAGCCAGGAAATTCTGGAAGACAAAATGCTGGATGTCAGCTATGGCCTGACTGCCCAAAGCGATGTGTTCTCAACTGTTGGTCTGCGCCAGAATGGCGAAGCGATCCCCGGATATGCGATCAGTAACCTGAATGCCAAAATCTCTGATCAGGACTGGAGCGTCACCTTCTATATCGACAACCTGTTCGACAAGTATGCGTATACTTCAGTGCGCCGTGACCGGGGCGATATGGGGGATCCGACATTTGCAGAAATGTTACCTAACGGCACCGACATACTGCGTAATTACGGTCACTTTGTCGTGAGCCCGCGCCGGATTGGGGTATCATTTAACTATAAATTTGAGCTGTAATCTTCTTATTGCCTGTCAGCGTTAATAAGCCCGGCCATGCCGGGCTTATTTGTTTGCACTTTATAAACCAAACCGCTAACTTACAGACGCTTTTTATAAGGGATTAAAACAATGAAAAACGCTATATTGCTAGCCGGCAGCGTCTGCTTGCTGACGGCCTTATCCGCGCAGGCCCAAATGAGCGTTGGCGTGGCAATTGGTCAGCTGGACGATGATACCGGCGGCTTTGACCGTAACCTGAAAATGGCCGAGCTGAATCTGGGTTACACGTACAATATTGGTAAAAGCCGCTTTTATCTGACGCCCCAGCTTCGGCTGGGTACCGGTATCAGTGACAACAACTTTGAGCTGGCCGGGCAACAATATACGCTGGAGCTGGATAGCTATGTAGGGGCCAGTCTGCGTTTGTCGGTAGATTTCAGTGATAAATTCTCGGTCATGGTGCAGCCCACCTATGGCAAAGCTGACACGACGCTGTCCACTTCGCAGGGAAGTATGGAGCGCGGTGACTGGGAATTTGGCTATGGCGCAGGTATGGAATACCGGCCCACGCCGCAGTGGCAGTGGGAGTTGTTGGGAGAAACCTACGATGATCAGACCCTGTACAGTGTAGGGTTACGTTACTTTTTCTAGATAAAGGGGGCAGTGTGACGCGCGAAGAGCTGTTTAAACAGGCTGTAGCCGCCATTGGCAAGCGGGACTTTATTGCCGCACACACTGCCCTGGTCAGGGCAATAAAACACTATGGTGAGTCGCACAGAGCGTATTTCTTACTGGGAATCCTGCATATTGAACTGCTGCAAATCAGCAAAGCCATTACGCTGCTCAATAAAGCCCGGTCGCTGGCTGATGATGTAAAAACCGCCGTCTACCTGACCAAGTGTTATGCTTTGCAGGGCAATATGAATGCAGCTTTGGGCGCTGCCTCTCAGGTGACGCCGACCCAGCTTAATGGTGCGCTGGAGCTTGATACCATGGGCGTGGCACTGTCCCGGGTTGGTGATCATGAGCAGGCCCGCGCCTATTTTTTACAGGCGCTGTCGGTTGAACAGCAGCAGCCACAGTATTATTACAACTACGGCGTGTCGGCCAAGTTTGCCGGTGACTTTACTGCCGCCCGAGAGGCTTTTGAGCGTGCACTGATCCTGGCCCCGCAATTTTATCAGGCGCATTTTGCCTTATCTGATCTGGCCCCGGCCAGCCCAGGTGAAGCACGCATACCTACATTAACAGAGCAGCGCACTGCGGCGGCGAACCAGCCTGATGCCCAGCTGCATTTAGGGCATGCTCTGGCCAAGGAATACGAGGCAATTGGCGAGTTTGATAAGGCCTTTGATGCGCTAAATAAAGCAAAAGCGGCAAAAAAAGCACAGCTACGCCATACCGATACCACCTTCAAAGCTATCTTTGATTACCTGGAGGCAATGCCTGCTACAGCGGTAACCCATGATCCGTTACCAGCCACGGATAAGAATAATCACCAGCCATTATTTGTGGTGGGCATGCCGCGCTCCGGCACCACGCTGGTGGAACGGATTTTAAGTCATCATAGTCAGGTGGTCTCGGGCGGAGAGCTGCAGGATTTTGGGGTAGCGGTAAAAAGCCTGACGCAGACTACGTCTTCTTATGTGCTCGACCTGCCAACACTGCAACAGGCACAGCACTTAGATAGCGCTGCTCTGGCACACGCCTACATGGAGCGTACTGCGTATCTCACCACGCCTGGAGCCAGCCGGGTCGTGGACAAACTGCCGTTTAATTTTTTCTACATAGACTGGATTGTGCGGGCATTTCCACAGGCCAGGATTGTGTGTCTGATGCGCGATCCGCTGGACACCTGTCTTGGCAATTACCGTCAGCTATTTTCTATCAACAGCCCTTATTATGCCTATGCCTACGATCTGCTGGATACCGGCCGGGTATATCAGCGTTTTGCCCGGCATGTGACTGACCGCCAGCAGCGTTACCCGAATCAGGTCTATCTTCAGTCGTATGAAGCACTGGTCCGCCAGCCTGAACAGCAGTGCCGCGATTTGCTGGCATTTTGTCAGCTGGACTGGCAACCCCGCTGTTTGCACGTGGAACGCAATACAGCGCCGGTTTCTACCGCCAGCAAAGTGCAGGTTCGTGAAGCGATCAACCAGAAATCAGTGGGGCGCTGGCAACGGTACGAGACTCACTTAAATGAGTTGAAAGCGCTGCTGGCGCAGCCCTGACTGACGCACATTAAGTACGCGATTTGTATCCTGCGCTCAGCCAAGGTGTTGCAATTTGGCGGGCTTCCCCCTATTCTACTGGTCTTACCAGATAATAAAGATAATAGCTCATGGCAAGTGCAAACCCTCTTCGGCAATACGCAAAAAAGGTTAATCAGTACCCTGACTGGTTGGCTAAGCGTCTGCTTACCGCAATGTTTCGTTTCAAGGTCAAACTGACCCGTACAGTGAGCCTGGAAATTCTGGAAACTGATTTAAAATCTGTGACGTTCCGGCAAAAAAACTACAAAAAAGTGCAAAATCATATTGGCAGCGTGCATGCGGCAGGGATGGCCCTACTGGCTGAGTCGGCAACCGGCTTTATTGTGGGTACCAATCTACCCGGCGATAAACTGCCATTAATCAAATCCATGAAACTAAACTACGTCAAGCGTGCCAGTGGCGACATGACGGCGGTGGCCTGGCTCACTGATGAACAGATTCAGCTAATGCAAGATCAGGACAAAGGTGAGGTTACAGTACCGGTCAAGGTGACCGATGCTCAGAATATTGAGCCTGTACTGTGTGAAATGATTTGGGCCTGGGTGCCCAAAAAGCGCAGTTAATAACAATATAATCAATCTGCGCGGCGTCGTCAGGGGAGGGCAAATCACCGGCGGCGCCACCCTTTCTAATATCTTCCTTAAGCTGCTTGTTTAGTGACCAGTCTCGTTCGACCCACCAATTTTCACGTCTGGTCGGGTTTGCAAATCAGCAAAATTATTAAAAAGTAACCCCTGTCGTAGTTTTTCATTGACGCTGGTTATTATTTGCACTAAAACCCCAATGAACACTGCGAAATATACGCTTGTTGCCAACCACGGAGAGCCAGGCAGCTGACAGTCACGCTGGGCATACTTATACGCCCGTCCAACCATTCATGAGAAGGGTTTGATTATGGCTTTGTTAACGCGAGAATCTCTTTCAAAACGTCCTTTTGTGGACAAACGTCATTATCCGTACGGATTTTCACGCTCCGGTGATTTTTCGATTTCAGAAAGCAAACTGTTAACCAGTCATGGTAGTTTGATCGCTGCGCTGGTTGACGGCGAACTGACGCCCGAAACAGCAGAAGAGCGCGGATATATTGATGTAGCGCTGGGACTGCGTGAACCACATTCGGCCACCGAGAAAGCCTGGCTAAAATACCAAAACCGGATTAACCGGCCCAAAACAGCCAGTATTTATGGTTCAGCAAAAGTGGCCGCCAGCGACGATGACGATGAAGAAACAGACTCGGTTGACGACACCGGCCTGGAAATAGAAGTCGACGATGAATAGTTTGTTAATGTAGTGTAAATAATTGTCCGCTTTTTGCGTGAAATTTAGCCTAAAACGAAAGATATATCCTAATATTTTAATATATTGGGATATGCATCTCACTTTTCTGCGATTTACTGTTTTAACTTCCTAACACCTTCGATATAGTCCGGCTGTAGGAAACAAGCTTTCGATTTCTAACTGATTAACAGGAGACACGACTGTGAAGATGATGTCGGGCGCCGCCATGGTGGTGGAAGCGCTAAAAGATGTAGGAGTAGAACATGTGTTCGGTTACCCAGGTGGTGCCGTACTTGACATTTACGATGCGTTATTTGCGCAGGATGATGTCAAACATGTCCTCGTACGTCACGAACAGGCGGCCGCGCATATGGCCGACGGTTACGCCCGCTCAACAGGAAAAACTGGCACAGTTCTGGTGACTTCTGGTCCGGGTGCAACCAATACCATTACCGGTATTGCGACGGCATATATGGACTCTATTCCGATGGTGGTTCTGTCGGGTCAGGTGCCGTCCATGCACATTGGTGAAGATGCGTTTCAGGAAACCGATATGGTGGGCTGTTCCCGGCCTATCGTAAAACACAGTTTTCTGGTCAAGCGCGCAGTGGATATTCCTGAAGCCATTGCTAAGGCCTATTACATTGCCAACAGTGGTCGTCCGGGCCCGGTGGTCGTGGATTTACCCAAAGATCTGGTGAATGTGGCTGACTCGCATCCGTATCATTTTCCGACGGATGTGACGATGCGCTCTTACAGTCCGACTGAGAAAGGCCATCCCAGACAGGTGAAAAAAGCGGTTAAATCCCTGGCCAAAGCAAAGCGTCCGGTACTTTATGTAGGTGGTGGTGCAATTGCCGCCGGCGCCTCAAACCGCGTGATTGAGCTGGCTGAAAAGCTGGCTGCCCCGGTCACCTGTACCCTGATGGGCTTAGGCGCTTTTCCTGGTACGCATGATCAGTTTGTTGGCATGCTGGGTATGCACGGTACGTTGGAAGCCAACAAAACCATGCATAATGCTGACTGCATTTTAGCGCTGGGTGCGCGGTTCGACGACCGGGTAACTAACAACGTGGAAAAATTCTGTCCGCATGCCGAAATCATTCATGTGGATATCGACCCGGCGTCGATTTCTAAAACCGTGAATGCACATATTCCGGTGGTAGGGTCGGTTGACCACGTTGTAGAACAGATTCTGGATCAGCTAAAAGACGTGCAGGCCGCTACGCAGCGCGATAAGTTGGGCGAATGGTGGGAGCAAATCAATCAGTGGCGTACCCGTCAGTGCCTGAACTATGAGCAGTCTGAAGAGGTAATCAAGCCACAAAAAGTGATTGAAGCGCTGTACAAACACACCCATGGTGATGCCTATGTCAGCTCTGATGTTGGCCAGCACCAGATGTTTGCGGCCCTGTATTACCCGTTCAAAAAGCCCCGTCAGTGGATTAACTCCGGTGGTCTTGGCACCATGGGCTTTGGTCTGCCTGCGGCGATGGGCGTACAGTTTGCTCACCCTGATGCGGTATCGGTAGTAGTTACCGGGGATGGTAGTATTCAGATGAATATTCAGGAGTTATCGACCGCCCTGCAGTACAATCTGCCGGTCAAAATTATCTCGCTGAATAACCGGGCACTGGGCATGGTACGCCAGTGGCAGGATATGATTTACAAAGGTCGTCATTCTCATTCCTATATGGACTCGATGCCGGATTTTGTAAAATTGGCAGAAGCCTACGGTCACGTAGGCATCCGGGTCGACAAACTGGAAGACCTGGACGCGGCGATGGAGAAGTGTTTCAGCTACACCGATCGTCTGGTATTCATGGATATAGCGGTGGATCAGAATGAGCACGTATATCCCATGCAGATTAAATTTGGTGCCATGGATGACATGCGCCTGAGTAAAACGGAGCGTACCTGATGAAAAGAATTATCTCAGTACTAATGGAAAACGCCCCTGGAGCGCTGTCACGTATTGTTGGGGTGTTTTCCCAGCGTGGCTACAATGTGGACTCATTATGTGTGGCGCCTACCGATGATGCCAGCCTGTCACGCCTGACTATCACGACTCACGGTGATGATAAGGTTATTGAGCAGATTACCAAGCAGGTGAATAAGCTGATTGACGTGCTCAAAGTCATTGATTTAACCGACGGCGCGCATGTTGAGCGTGAACTGATGCTGGTTAAGGTGGCTACTCGTACTGAATCGATGCGGGCCGAGGTTAAGCGTAATGCGGATATTTTCCGGGCCCGGATTCTGGATGTGACCGCCAGTAACTATACCATTGAGCTGACCGGCACCTCGGACAAACTGGATGCTTTTTCCAGTACCATGAACCAGTGTGCTGAAATTATTGAGTCTTCACGGACCGGCGTATGCGGCTTATCCCGCGGTGAGCGGGCACTGAGACCTTAATCATCAGTCCGTCATTATCAGCTGATAAGAACCCGCTGCTATCGATGATACAGCGGGTTTTTTATGCTTTGTATGCCACAAAAACATCTACCCGCCGTAGTACACTTCAACCCGCATCGCCATTCCGTAAGAGGGCTTGAAATCCTCGTCCCGCAAAAACAACACAAAGGGTTCAAGCTCAAAAAACAGCCACTCCCGCAGCGGGTTAGAGCGCCATTTGGCGCTGGTATACACCTCGCCCACCTGATTTTCCGGCTCGGTGCCTCCTTCTACAAACAGGGTGTAAATCATGGCGGCCTGTTCATCAATCGGGTGCAGATACTGGGCCTCATGACGCCAGATCCAGTCTTCCATCATGTCCCGGTAAAAATAGCGATTATTGAACCTGAAAACATGGTCATGCCGACTGATGTACTGAATGGTAGCCCCCAACTCAGCGCCGAACTCATCGCGGTTGTAGTAATAGGCTTCGGCATCGTAAAACAGGGCCAGCTGATTTGACCAGGCGGCCATATCCTCAAATCGGGTTTTAGCATAGATTTGGCCGCGCCGGCCGGTTCCCAGCCGGTACGATAGTTTGGCATCATCGCTGGCCCGGTAGGCCAGAGCAATAGTAGTGTTGTCGCTGCGCCGCTGAATTGGCTGACGAGCGGCTTTTATCGAAGCCTGATTATCAAAGTTTTCGTCATCGCTGAGCAGCAAGTCTACCCGATTTTCTAATGCCGGCAGTTTCACTCTGATTTTAAAGCGCAGATCAAACTCACTCATATCCCGGGACCGGGGCTCCCAGCCCAGGCTGATGCGTCCCTGCGCCCTTGCTTTGTTGTACTGATCAGCCCCTTTCAGGGCAAAAAAGTTATCTACCTGCTGCACGGTATAATTCATTGAGCTGGTCAGGTTGTCCTGCCACTCATCCATCCAGCTGTCATGGATAACCGGCGCATCAGCGTGCGGCACCTGCAGGGCAGGTGCGGGTTTATCTGGTACCGGTAGCGGTGTTGCAGGCATTGCCAGCAACGGACACACCGCCAAAAAAATACATGCCATACCGTGCCTTACTACATTTCCCTTGAGTTCAGAATCAGTTGATACGCAGCATAAGTCAAACAGAACAGGTGAATTGTTTAAAGATGTTAAACAGTGTGCCGCCTTAATCTCACTATAGTTCAAATATCATGGTGAAAGGTTGGACATGCAATGGCATACTGGTAATTCTTATTGAAAGGAGAAGTTTATGGGCGGTATTAGTATCTGGCAGTTACTGATTGTACTTGTCATTGTGGTGTTATTATTTGGCACAAAGCGACTAAAAGGCATAGGCAGTGACCTAGGTGGCGCCATCAAAGGCTTTAAGAAAGCAGTATCGGAAGAAGAAAAAAAAGATGCTGATTTCGAAAAAAATCAGCAAATGGAAAATAAAAGCGAGTCTGAGTCTGCGCAAACCGATACGCAGAACAACGTAAAAGAAAAATCCTGATGTTTGATATCGGCTTTTGGGAACTGTTGGTTATCGGCGTACTGGCGCTGCTGGTGCTGGGCCCGGAGCGTTTGCCCGGAGCTATTCGCTCTACCATCAGCACGGTACGCAGCGTGCGTAACGCGGCCACCGGATTCAAACAGGAAGTCGAACACCAGTTACGGGTTCATGAGCTTCACGAAAATCTGAAAAAAGCCGAGCAACAGGGGCTTAAAGACATCTCTCCTGACTTAAAAAAAAGTGTGGATGAATTAAAAGACGCTGCCAAGTCTGTGCAGGAACCCTATAAGAAAGACGAATGACCGACGCTAACAACCTGATTTCGCATCTTATTGAGCTGCGAAACCGAATCTTACGTGCTTTACTCAGCGTGCTGGTGGTATTTCTCTGCCTGGTGTATTTTGCTGAAGATCTTTACCATTATCTGGCCCGTCCGCTGATGGATGTGCTGCCCGAAAATGCCTCAATGATTGCAACGGATGTGGCTTCACCTTTTTTCGCCCCGTTTAAACTGACTCTCGTATTGTCATTTTTTATTGCCATTCCCTATGTGCTGTATCAGGTATGGGCGTTCGTGGCACCGGGCTTATATCAAAATGAGAAAAAGCTGGTGGTGCCGCTGCTTATCTCCAGTACCTTACTGTTTTATGCCGGTATGGCTTTTGCCTACTTTGTGGTCTTTCCGCTGGCCTTTGCATTCTTTACCAATGTGGCGCCTAGTGGCGTTACAGTCAGCACCGATATCTCCAGCTATCTGGACTTTGTCCTTAAACTGTTTTTTGCCTTTGGCGTGTCGTTTGAGATTCCCATTGCCATTATTCTGTTGTGCTGGACCGGGGTGACCGATGCCAAAACACTGCGCGCCAAACGCCCGTTTGTTATCGTCGGGGCATTTGTCATTGGCATGTTGCTTACCCCGCCGGATGTGATTTCGCAGACTCTGCTGGCAGTGCCCATGTGGATCCTGTTTGAAATTGGGGTCATTGTGGGCGGTATTTATGCTGGCAAGGGGGTTCGCGAGGACGATGAACAGGAAAACAGTATTTCAGATACGCACAATCCATCATGACAACCCAAACCACCCCACAGAGGAAAGCAATGAAAAAAATAATCCTGCCTCTGGCATTTTTGATCGCAGGCCTGGCGGCGCCAGCCAGTGCCGCGAGCGCTCAGTCTGTAGCTGCCCAGTTGCGTCATTGCGGGCAAATTGACGCAGATGATAAACGACTGGCCTGCTATGACCAGCTAACCGCGACTATGCGCCAGACGCCGGCACCTGCCAAACAGTCTGCGCCGCTGGTGTCGGATACGGCCCGACAGGTCGCTAAAGTGAGTCCGCCAGCAACCACCCAGCCTGCGCCCAACCGGCAAACGCCGGCGGAGTTTGGACTGCAGAAAAACCAGCAGGACCAGCTTGATGAAATCTCTGCCGGTATCAGCAAAGTGGAAAAAGACAAGCGGGGCAAGTTCACTCTTACACTGGATAACGGCATGGTGTGGAAGCAAACCAATAGCGCCTTTTTCAGGCCCCGGGTCGGCGACACCGCGACCATTGAGCGCGGTGCAATGGGCGTGTTTTATCTGGGGGTTGAGGACAGCAACCGCCGTATTAAAGTTAAGCGACAACAGTAGATGCAGTGGTTTGATGCCGGCGCGAATCTGCTTGATGGGCGCTTTGATATTCCCCTGGTGCTGGACAACGCACTGCAGGCGGGCGTGACCCGGATTTGCCTTATTACCACCGCCCCTGATGAGTGGGAGGCCGCCCGGGAACTTTACCAACAGTATCCGGATCAGTTGTGCTACACGCTGGGGGTACATCCGCATAATGCCCGTCTGGCCAGCGATGATGACCTGACCCGGCTGGCTCATCTGGCCGGCGAGCCCGGCGTGGTCGCCATTGGCGAATGCGGGCTGGATTTTAACCGGAACTTTTCTGAGCCTGCGGTACAGATCCAGGTTTTTAATGCCCAGCTGGCCATTGCCAAACGTCTGAATATGCCGGTATATCTGCATGAGCGAGATGCATTTCAGCAGCAACTGACCTGTCTTAATCAGTGCCCGCCGGTGGGCGGTATTGCCCATTGCTTTACCGGGACTCAGCAGCAGATGCAGGCGTACCTGGAGTTTGACCTGTATATCGGCATCACCGGCTGGGTGTGCGATCCCAAACGGGGAGAAGCGTTACAGCAGGCTGTTAGCCAGATACCCGCGGATCGGCTGATTCTGGAAACCGATGCGCCCTATCTTTTTCCGAAAAACCTGCGCCCGAGAAAACGCAATAACGAACCGGCGAATATTCCGGCCATTGCCGAAAAAGTGGCGGAGCTGACCGGGCGTGATTTGGCGCAGCTCAGTGAACAAAGCTATGCTAATACGCTCGCGCTGTTCAGGTTGTTAGCCGAGGTATAGGTGCAATTTTCTCAAAATCCACAACGGCGATACGATGGCTGGATGCTGTTAACCTGTCTGATCATCGCCGGTTTGCTGATATTTTTTTACCAGGCACTGGCCCCGTTTAAACACAGTGCCCAGCCGGTGACCCAGATCGATTATTACATCGACCAGCCCGGCCAGCTCACCGCCGAACATGCATTTGCCAGTAGCGGGATTAACTGGCAGCCGGCACAGATGCCGGTCAGTATGGGGATGCACCCTGACACCTACTGGTTTCGCTTTACTTTAGATGCCAGTGTGCTGGATAGCGAGCGACCGCTGCTGAATATCAGTTACCCGCTGTTAGATGATGTACGGGTATTTATTTATCGTCAGGGGTCAGCACAGCGTCTGGCCCATTATCATGGCGGCGATCTTAATGCGTTTGCCGACAGAGCCATTAAAGTCCCGGCGCTGGTCTTTGCGCTGCCGCAGCAAAATCAGCCGGTTGAAGTGCTACTTAAGGTGACCACCAGCGGCGCTATCAAATTACCCGTTCAGGTCTGGACAGAAAACGACTACATCGCGTTTACCGCTACCGATAATCTACTGATGGGCTTGTTTCTGGGATTGTTGCTGGCAATGGGGCTCAGTAATCTGTTTTTGTTTGTTACCACCGGCAGCCTGACCTTTTTTATGTACGCCGGGTATGTCTTTTCACTGGCCATGACCATTGGCACCATGCACGGGTTAGGGTATGCGTATATCTGGCCAGAATGGGTCTGGTTACAAAGCAAAGCGGTAACCATTTTTGCCAATTCCACCATTATGTTTGCCATGCTGTTTGCCAACCGGTTACTCCGGGTCTGGACTCACAGTGTTAAAGCATCGCGGCTGCTCAAAGGGCTGGCAGCGGTGTTTGCAATAAGCATGGGCTTGAGCTTCATTTTGCCCTATGCCTTGCTTATCAAGGTATTTCTGATCTTACTGAGCGCCACCGTGATGCTGGCTTTATCCATCAGTGTCTGGATAGCCCTGCGTGGTGATGCCATTGCCAGGTATTACTCCTTTGCCTGGTTTATCCTGCTGGTCAGTGCCTTTGCCGCCTCACTGGATAATCTGGGGCTGATAACCGCACCGATTTCATCAAACTATATGCTGATGCTCGGGGCTGGTGTAGAAACCACTTTACTGGCACTGATTCTGGCTATCAGCTACAGCAACAACCGGGAACAGATGCAGGTAGTGCAGGCTCAGGCGCTGGAGCAGGAAAGTGCCATGTTAAAAGCACGGGCAGAATTGTTTGATGTGCAGCAAAAGCATCAGGAGGAGCTGGAATATGAAGTACAGGAGCGGACACTGGAGCTGGAAATAGCATTGCGTGAGCTGTCTGAGGCTAACAAAGAACTGGAAAACCTGAACACCATCGACCCGCTCACAGGGCTGCGAAATCGCCGGCATTTTGATAAACGACTGCTGGCCGAAAGCCGTCGTAGCCGCCGGGAACAAACCCCCTTATCGCTGGCGGTGCTGGATGTGGACCACTTCAAAAAAATTAACGACACCCACGGGCACAGTGTCGGCGATGCCTGTCTTGTACATATTGCCCGTATCTTACAGTCGACCATCAAACGACCGGCTGACGATATTTGCCGCTTTGGTGGTGAGGAGTTTGTGATTCTGCTGCCCAATACCGAGCCGGAAGGCGCTCAGCAGGTAATTGAGACCATTCGTCAGAACATCTGTTCCCATGAGGTTGAGATAGACACCCTGCGGCTCAATATGACTATTAGCGCCGGTATAGCGACCCGGGTGATTGAACATGAGTCGCAGGCCGATGCGCTGTTTAACGCCGCTGATGCTTTGCTGTATGAGGCAAAACATGCCGGCCGAAACCAGATAAAAGCTCAAATGATAACAGGATAAACCATGACCCATTCTTCTTTTCCGGCGCGCCGCATGCGCCGTATCCGAGCCCATGATGCCCTGCGTGGACTGGTGGCCGAACATCAGCTTTCAGCCCGCGACCTGATTTACCCGATTTTTATTCTGCCGGGACAAAACCAGCAGGAACCGGTGCCTTCTATGCCCGGCGTTGTCCGCCGCTCGGTGGATTTATGGCTGTCTGAAATCGAGCAGTTACTGGCTCTGGGCATCTATGTATTTGCCCCGTTTCCGGTGACGCCGCTGGAGCTGAAGACTGATTGCGCCAGCGAGGCCTACAATCCTGATGGCCTGATTCAGCAGGCGGTACGTGAGATTAAAGCGCGCTTTCCGCAGGTCATAATTATGACCGATGTGGCGCTGGACCCGTTTACCTCCCACGGACAGGACGGTCTGATTAATAAATCCGGCTATGTTCTGAATGATGAAAGTGTGGATGTGCTGACCCGTCAGGCGCTGTCACATGCGGATGCGGGCGCCGATATGGTGGCCCCGTCAGATATGATGGACGGTCGGATTGGGGCGATTCGCCAGGCGCTGGAAAAAGCCGGCCATGTAAATACCTGCATCATGGCGTATTCTGCCAAGTATGCATCATCTTATTACGGGCCGTTCCGGGACGCGGTTGGCTCAGCCGGCAATATCAAAGGCGGGAATAAAAAAACCTATCAGATGGACCCGGCTAACAGTGATGAAGCGATACACGAGATTGCACTGGATATTGACGAGGGCGCCGACATGGTGATGGTGAAGCCTGGAATGCCGTATCTGGACATCGTGCGCCGTTGTAAAACCGAATTAAAGGTGCCTACTTTTGCCTATCAGGTTAGCGGCGAGTACGCTATGCATCAGGCAGCATTTGCCAATGGCTGGTTAAATCGTGATGCGGTGATTCTGGAGTCGCTGCTGGCCTTTAAACGAGCGGGCGCAGATGGCATCCTGACCTATTTTGCTCCCGATGCAGCACGCTTGCTCAAAGACGGGTAATAAAGCATAAAAAAACAGGGCCGCATGGCCCTGTTTTTTATTGTGTTACTGGCAGGTCAAATGCCAGCCGGCCTGATGCTGTAGCCAGCTTTCATTGGCCAGTTCGGCATTGATGAGCGGGTGGCTGCTCAGCCATCCATCCGGCAGCTTAATCGTCCAGTTGTCCTCATCCACTATCAGCTCTACGGTCGGAATATGCTTATTCTGACGACGCAGGCACAAGACCGTGGCAATGCGCAGAATACGCAGCAAGGCGTTAAGCATGGGCTTAATATCATCATGGTAGTTATCAAATACCGCAGTATTGACTTTTAACCGGTGCGAGAGCACCAGATCCCGGATGGCCTCGCGCTGAAGACGGGTATAACCGGGCAAATCAATGTGCGACAAAATATAGGCACCGTGCTGATGATGCTTTTTATATTCGATATGCAGGCCAATTTCATGCAAGGTCGCTGCGGCGCCCAGCACGGCTTCGGTATCTAAGTGACAAATCGCCGCCTGCGCGCACAGCTGATGACACAGGTTCAGCGCCAGTCCGCGCACGGCATCAGCATGCGACTTTTCAATGTGATAGCGGGCCATGACCTGATTCAGGGTCTGCGCCCGGCGATCATTTTCCTGCAGATTATCTAACATGCCGTAAATCAGCCCTTCGCGCAGAGCGCCGCCAGAGATATTCATCTCCTTGATAGACAAGCGTTCAAATAAGCAAATCAGTATCGCCAGACCACTGGCAAAAATAGCCTTGCGGTTTTCTTCCAGCCCTTCAATGTCCAGCTTATCTACGCTGCCACATTCAATGCATTGCTGCTGCAGTTGGTGTAGGTAATCCAGCCGGATGGCATCACTGATATTCTGGGCAACCAGAATTTCGGTAATCGCCTGCGGCGTACCCGATGCCCCCAGGCAATTGTGCCAGTCAAAACATAAAAAGGCGTCTGCCACTTCATCCAGCAACAAATTAGCCTGACGCTTAGCCTCGGCAAAATTCGCCGCGGTCAGCTGACCACCCCTGAAGTAGCGCTCCATAAAGGTCACACAGCCCATATC
This sequence comes from Salinimonas lutimaris, assembly GCF_005222225.1. Classification (GTDB taxonomy): domain Bacteria; phylum Pseudomonadota; class Gammaproteobacteria; order Enterobacterales; family Alteromonadaceae; genus Alteromonas; species Alteromonas lutimaris. The sequence goes on along the minus strand of NZ_CP036536.1, from coordinate 3,720,104 downwards.
CAGACTTTTCAGGTGGATAGGTTGCATATCGTTACCAATAATGATTTCAGTGCTGGCGCCACCAATATCGATAACCAGTGAGTTACCCTGATTGGCAGAGGTATAGGCCACCCCCAGATAAATCTGGCGGGCTTCTTCTTCGCCGCTAATCACATCCAGTTTATGCCGCAAAATAGTCTCGGCTTTTTTGATGAAGGCCTGGGCGTTGGTAGCCAGGCGAAGGGTGGCGGTGGCGACAACACGAATGTTGGAGGCCGGAATATCCTGCAAACGTTCGGCGAAGGTTTGCAGGCATTGCCAGCCACGCTCCATACTGATGTCGTCCAGCTCCATGTTTTCATTTAAACCGGCGGCCAGACGGACTTTCTGTTTGACCTTTCCAATGATCTGAACATTGCCGTTTACCACGTGTACAACGACCATATGAAAACTATTTGACCCTAAGTCCACAGCGGCGTAGTGCTCGCTGTGAACCAGGGAATCGTGCTGGATTTCTGGCTGCATAGGCGATTAATTTTTCTTAGCTGAATTACCTGACGGCTTACCCCGGCCGCGACCGCGACGATTAGAGTTACGGGCATTCGGCGTGCGCTTGCGCTGACGTGGCTTCGGTGCTCTTACGTCATCGAGCAGGGCAGTTCTGTCATAATCGGTGACTGGAATCGCATGCGCAATATACTGCTCAATCGCAGGCAGGTTCAGGGCATACTTTTCACAGGCAAAACTGATCGCATGACCACTGCGACCGGCGCGGCCAGTCCGACCAATCCGGTGCACGTAATCTTCAGCGTCATCAGGTAAATCATAGTTGAAAACATGACTAACTTCATCCACGTGCAGACCGCGGGCCGCAACATCAGTTGCCACCAGAATATCGACCCTGCCTTTGGTAAAGTCATCCAGAATGCTCATACGTTTTTTCTGCGGTACATCACCGCTGAGCAGTCCCACCCGGTGGTTATCTGCTTCAAGCCAGTCACTGACCTTTTCACAGGCATGTTTGGTGTTAGCAAAAACAATCGCCCGTTCCGGCCATTCTTCTTCCATCAGTGTGAGTAACAGTTTCATTTTGTCATCATCAGACGGATAGAACAGCTCTTCTGAAACCCGCTTGGCAGTTTTGGTTTCCGGCTCAACCTGAACATGGGTCGGGTTGTTCATGTGTTCATACGCCAGTTCCTGTACCCGGTAACTTAAGGTGGCAGAAAACAGCATACTCAGACGTTCGCTGGCAGGTGGCATACGCTTAAACAAAAAGCGGATATCTTTAATGAAGCCTAAATCGAACATACGATCAGCTTCATCAAGCACAGCAACCTGAATATTATTCAGGGTGAACACCTGCTGTTTGTAGTAATCCAGAATCCGGCCGGTGGTGCCAATAATGATATCAACGCCTTCTTGCAAAGTTTCGCGTTGACTTTCATAACCCTCACCCCCATATATCAAGCCAAGTGATAATCCGGTGTGTTTGCTGAGGTGCTCAGCATCATTATAGATCTGCACGGCCAGTTCCCGTGTTGGAGCCATAATGATAGCTCTGGGCCCGGCTGGTGCAGTGGAATTGTCTTGACTGTTAGACAGCAAGTAATGGAAAGTGGCAACCAGGAAAGCAATGGTTTTGCCGGTTCCGGTTTGTGCTTGTCCAGCGATATCCAGTCCCTCAAGCAACGGCGGTAACGCCAGCGCCTGAATCGGGGTACAATGGGAAAAGTTGGATGCTTTCAATGCCGACAGAACCTGTGGATTGATCGGCAAATCGGAAAAATTCGTTTCGGTTAAATGAGTTGTTTGCATAGCTTATAGCTTATCGGTGCTTGCATTAAAAAAGACAGTTTCTTATAACACTTATGGTGTGGCTGAACAAATCAGCAACAGACCAAACAATGGAGAACAGAATGAGCGACAAAATTATCCAGTTAACTGATGACAAATTTGAAGCAGACGTTATCAACGCTGAAGGTCCTGTACTGGTAGACTTCTGGGCTGAGTGGTGCGGCCCTTGTAAAATGATCGCGCCAATCCTGGAAGAGGTTTCTTCCGAGTACGAAGGCAAGTTAACAGTTGGAAAGTTGAATGTCGACGAAAATAACGAAACGCCGCCTAAATATGGCATTCGTGGCATCCCAACTCTGTTACTGTTCAAAAACGGTAATGTTGCAGCGACCAAAGTGGGCGCACTATCAAAAGCGCAACTAACCGAATTCCTGAACGAAAATCTGTAATTTTTTTAGTTCGGAATAAAACAAAATGCCGGCATTTTTACAGATGCCGGTTTTTTTCCTTTTTTTATCACCACAGTCATCCAAAAATTAAAACAGGCTGTATATCACAGCGGTATTTAATTAATCACGTCCTGCTCGTATAAAATATAAAGTTTTTTTACATTTACAAGCAAAAAACTGGACGTCATAAAGTTATGGTGCTAACGTTCAATTAGCTCTCATCTGAGCAGCGTTCTGCTTGCCCATATCCGGGCCTATAACCTTTTCTTTATAACGAGCTAAACAACGAGATAGAGACGAAAGTCCCTGTAAGCGAAGTCCAAGCACAAAGACCCACCAGTATGAATTTAACTGAATTAAAGAATAAACCAATCAACGAATTGGTTGCCCTGGCCGAAGAAATGGGCCTGGAAAATATGGCGCGAGCCAGAAAGCAAGACATCATTTTTTCCATCCTGAAAACACACGCTAAAAGCGGTGAAGATATTTTCGGTGATGGGGTTCTGGAAATACTTCAGGATGGATTCGGGTTCTTACGCTCGGCTGACTCATCCTATCTTGCAGGACCAGATGACATCTATGTTTCTCCTAGCCAAATCCGACGTTTCAACCTTCGTACAGGCGATACCATCGCCGGAAAAATCAGACCTCCTAAAGATAGCGAACGCTATTTTGCGTTGCTGAAAATTCGCGAAGTAAACTTCGACAAGCCTGAAAACTCACGCACTAAGATCCTGTTTGAAAACCTGACGCCGCTGCACGCTGAATCACGCCTGCGGATGGAACGTGGTAATGGTTCAACAGAAGATATTACCGCACGGGTTTTAGACTTGGCATCGCCAATTGGTAAAGGTCAGCGTGGTCTGATCGTGGCGCCGCCTAAAGCAGGTAAAACATTACTGCTGCAAAACATTGCCCAGTCTATCGCAGCCAACCAGCCCGATTGCGAGCTGATGGTACTGCTGATTGACGAGCGTCCTGAAGAAGTCACTGAAATGCACCGTCTGGTGCAGGGTGAAGTGGTTGCTTCAACCTTTGATGAACCAGCCAGCCGCCACGTTCAGGTTGCTGAAATGGTGATTGAAAAAGCTAAGCGTTTGGTTGAGCACAAGAAAGACGTGGTTATCCTGCTGGACTCTATCACCCGTCTGGCCCGTGCCTACAACACTGTGATTCCGTCATCAGGAAAAGTACTGACTGGTGGTGTGGATGCCAACGCACTGCATAAACCAAAACGTTTCTTTGGTGCTGCCCGTAATGTGGAAGAAGGTGGTAGTCTGACCATTATCGCCACAGCCCTTATCGATACCGGTTCTAAAATGGATGAAGTTATCTATGAAGAATTTAAAGGTACCGGTAACATGGAACTGCACCTGCACCGTAAGATTGCAGAAAAGCGGGTATTCCCGGCTATCGACTTTAATCGTTCAGGTACCCGTCGTGAAGAATTGCTGACTAGCCAGGATGAATTACAGAAAATGTGGATCCTGCGCAAGATTGTGCATGAAATGTCGGAAATTGACGCCATGGAATTCTTAATCAATAAGCTTTCCATGACCAAGACCAACGACGAGTTCTTTGATGCGATGAAACGTCAAAAAAGCTAACCAGCTAATAGCTTTAAAAAACGCGCTCTCTGAAGCGCGTTTTTTTATTTCCACTGTTTACTGATTGCGCTACTGTGAAGAAAACCTCACAGGGAATCAGCATGAAAAAAACAGTTTTGGGATTATCGTTACTCTTATCCAGTAGTTATCTTAATGCCGCATCGAATGTCGATGCGCTGGTTGATAAAGTCGAGCCGGATGTCATTAAGTGGCGCCATCATTTTCATGAATTTCCGGAGTTGTCGAACCGGGAATTTAATACTGCAAAATACATTACCGAATTTCTGCACACCCTGGATTTGAAGGTGACCACCGGTGTTGCGAAAACAGGCGTGGTGGCTGTGCTGGATACCGGTAAGCCCGGTCCGGTAGTGGCCCTGCGTGCAGATATGGACGGCTTGCCTGTGCCTGAGCAAAATACATTGAGCTGGAAGTCTGAACAAACCGCAGAGTATAACGGTAAAACCGTCCCGGTGATGCACGCCTGTGGCCATGACACCCATATGGCAATGCTGATGGGAGCAGCCCGGGTGCTAAGCGAAATGAAAGGCGAATTACGGGGGAAAATTAAGTTTATCTTTCAGCCCGCAGAAGAAGGTGCGCCTCCCGGTGAGCAGGGCGGGGCAGAGGTGATGGTGAAAGAAGGCGTGCTGAAAAACCCGGATGTGGATGTCATTTTCGGACTGCATATCAACGCCAACACCGATATCGGTAAAGTCCGTTATACTCCGCAAGGGGCGATGGCGGCGGTCGATCCGTTTAAAATTGTTATTAAAGGAAAGCAGGCCCATGGCGCCTACCCATGGAAAAGTGTTGACCCCGTGGTAACCGCCGCGCAAATGGTGATGTCGTTACAGACCATTGTCAGCCGGGAGCTGAAAATTATAGACAGTGCTGCTGTGGTCTCTATCGGTTCTATTCACGGTGGTAACCGTTCTAATATCATTCCCAACGAGGTTGAGCTGGTGGGCACAATTCGCACACTGGACAAAGAAGCCCGGGCCCTGATGTATGAAGCCATGCCCCGAAAGGTGAAGGGCATTGCTGATAGCATGGGTGCACAAGCCACCCTGACACTTCCGCTGGACTACAGCTATCCGATTACCTACAACGACCCTGACCTGACGACAGCGATGTTACCGGTACTTAAGCAGACTGCTGGTGAAGATAACGTGCTGTTGTCGAAGCCGGTGACAGGTGCTGAGGACTTTGCATTTTATCAGGAGCAGGTTCCCGGATTATTTTTGTGGGTAGGCGGTAAGCCCCTTGATGTACCTGAAGAAACATCACCGGCTCATCATACGCCAGAGTTCTACGTGGATGATAAGGGAATGAAGCTGGGTGTGCGGTTATTAGCCAATATGACAATAGACTACCTTAAAAAGAACTAATATATTTTAATGATAATTTATTTTTTACAGGTACTCTTCGTTGAAGTCAGGGATTTTAGCAGCAGCACTCGCTGCCCTGAGCGTTGCATTAAACCTTTTGCCAGAGCCGGTCAAAACCGAAGGGCTTGTGGTGTTTGGCATGATTCCGGTGATATTTGCCGCGCTTTCCCTGCCGCTGCGCTGGACGCTGGCAATTACCCTGATAGCCGGCATGCCTTTGCTATGGCGCTTCAACGATGTGGTTCCGGTTTTTTTGCTGTTGTTGCAGCCGTTAATTACCGGTCTGTTCAGTTATCGTAAAAGCCACCTGCATGCCTTAAAAAGCGGGGGCATTGCCTGGTCCTGTATCGCCTTGCCGGGGTTACTGGCCTATCAGGCCGCCGTGATGGACTCGCCGCTGGCCACAGTATTTAGTGCCACCACCGCGACCTGGCTGTCTGGCATGGCAGCGCTGGTAGCCGGGCATCTTGGCTATCTGGTCTGGATTGCCACCCGGCACAGTGACCATCGCACACGGCTGCCGTTTAAATACCTGCTGACTTATGTGTTCGCGGCGGTCTTTTTTGCCGGCAACATGGCGGTAAACTTCTTTTATGTTCATGCGTTTCAGACTTCCCAGCAAAATAGCATTGATAGTTACCTGACCCAGCGTACCCGGGTACTGGCCGAAGAAGTGGACGACTTTTTGCTCAGCCATCAGGCGGCGGTTATTCAGGCGGCACAAACGTTATCGTTACCCCAGCTAGGCAATAGTCAGGCTGATATTCTGACCATTCTGGCCAATCAGCATCCGCAGTTTCTGACCTTTCTTGTTACCGACAGCCAGGGCCAGATAACCCACGCTTATCCGCTGGCGCTAATGGAAAAAGCCCGCCAGGCGGGAATGATAAATGTGCAAAGCCGCCAGTATTTTTCGCAGGTCAGACAAACCGGACAGCCTTTTATATCGCAGGCTTTTGAAGGGCGGGGATTTGGGGCCGACCCAATTGTGGCGATTTCAGCGCCACTCACCCGGTCTGACGGACGGTTTGACGGTATTGCTGAAGGTTCTTTGTCACTGTCATCGTTTCGCCGTTTTGATCAGCAGAATCTGGAAGGATTTGCCATGCTGATTCAGGATAATATTGGTCAGGTGATTTATGCCTCCGGCCAGCTCGGCCTCAGTCCGCTCAGTACGCCGTCAATAAACCCGTGTCTGGAGGAGTCCTGCGCCGGTCAGTGGCAGATGCAGGAGCGGTTGTGGATGCGTGACATCTACCCGGCTAAATCACAGGAGTGGACGGTCAGCCTGTTCTACGACATGGCTAAGTTTGATCTTAGTACCAGCGAATATCTGGTTATGGCGTTGAGTATGCTGCTTGGCGTTTGTGTCATTGGTTTCCTGTGCGGTTATATGCTGGCCCGGCACCTCGCGGCACCGCTACAAACGCTGGTAGAGCACTTTTCCCGCTTTGATCCCAGTCGCAGTCAAACATTACAGCTGGCTGATGGCAGGCGTCTTGAACTGGAAGAGGTATATGCACTGGACAGCGCTTTTACCGCCCTGCAAACCCGGCTACTCAATGCGTTTAAGCAGCTGGATACGCTGAATCATACGCTGGAAAACCGGATTGATGAGAAAACCCGGTCACTGGAAGAAGCATTACAGCAAACCCGCAACGCCAATAAGGCTAAAAGTCAGTTTCTGGCGAATATGTCCCATGAAATTCGCACGCCCTTAAATGGCATCATTGGCAGTTGTGAAAATTTGCTGGTCAGCGACCTGCCTGAAGATACCTATCGACGGGTAGACATTATTGCTCAGTCTGCCGGTAATCTGTCGATGATTCTTGACTCCATTCTGGACTGGTCAAAAATAGAAGCCGGAAAAATGCAGATAGAGCAGATTCCGTTTGGTTTATCTGACTTGCTTGAGGGAGTGGCATGCCTGCACCGTCCGGGGGCGGAACAAAAGGGCCTGAAACTTTACCTGCATCACAGCGATGATTTGCCTGATTCCGTCAAAGGCGACCCGGGACGGCTTAATCAGGTACTCAACAACCTGCTCAGTAATGCCATTAAGTTTACCGACCAGGGAGATGTGTCAGTGTCTGCCTACTACAATAACGAACGGCTTACGTTAATGGTTGCTGATACCGGTATCGGTATCTCAGCGCAAAGCCAGCCCCATATTTTTGAACAGTTCGAACAGGCTGACTCCTCTACCACGCGCCATTACGGCGGAACCGGGCTGGGTTTACCGATCACCAAAAAACTGGTTGATTTGATGGGCGGTGACCTGCGTCTGGAAAGTGAACCGGGGCGGGGGAGTCGGTTTATTATTTCACTGCCCTTTGCGCCTGCTACCGAAAAGCCGGTTAGTGACGAAAAGCCCGTGTTTGAGGTGCGTAAAGGGGCGGTGGTACTGGTGGTGGAAGACAACGACATCAACGCACAAATTGTGATTGATTTACTCAAACATTACGGACTGAAATGCCTGCGGGCCAAGGATGGTCAGCAGGCACTGCAGATTGTTCAAAAACGCGCATTTGACATCATTTTAATGGATTGCCAGATGCCCGTGCTTGATGGCTTTGCCGCCACCCAGGCCATCCGGCGGCTTTCCGGGCCGGTAAAAGACACCCCCATTATTGCCCTGACCGCCAATGCCTACAAAGAAGACATTGCGGCTTGTCATGAGGCCGGCATGAATGCCCACGTCAGCAAGCCGGTAAACCGGTTAAACCTGTTTGCAGCGATGGGCAAATTTATTGGTCAGCCTCGCCAGCCTTAGCCGGGTCGGGCTTTCGCTCGAGCAGGTACAGCACTACGTAGCCGGCGATAGCTGAGACCAGCGAGCCGGCCAGAATACCCACCCGTTCGTCAAACATACGGTTGACGCCAGAGTCTTCAAAGGCCAGTGAACCGATGAACAGGCTCATAGTGAAGCCTACCCCGCACAGCAGTGAACAACCGTAAATGTGCTTGAAGTTCAGGTCCTTGGGCAGAGTGGCCAGTTTCATTTTCACCACCAGCCAGCAAAATGCGAATACGCCCAACTGCTTACCAACAACCAGCCCCAGAAAAATACCGAAGGTGACCGGATGAAAAATACCTTCCGGCTTAATAGCACCAAAATCAATGCCGGCATTGGCAAACGCAAAAATGGGCAGAATAGCAAAGCTCACCGACGCGTTAAGTTCATGCTCAAGTTTGGTGACCGGTGAATAGGAAGGGTCGCTTTTGCTGCGCATAGGAATAAATGCCGCCAGCATCACACCGGCCAGCGTAGCATGCACACCAGATTTTAATAAGGCTACCCACAGCACCAGCCCAACCAGAATATACGATGGCAGATCAACAATATGGCGACGGTTCATGAACCAGAGCACAGCCAAACAACCAGCTGCCACTATCAGGGCTGTTTCGGTAATATTGCTGGTGTAGAAAAACGCAATAATTAAGATGGCACCGATATCATCGATGATAGCCAGCGTGACCAGAAAGATTTTGAGGCTGGAGGGAACCCGACTGCCCAGCAGGGCCAGAATACCCAGGGCAAAGGCAATGTCGGTAGCCGCCGGAATAGCCCAGCCGGATAACGCCTGACTGTCACCCCAGTTTACCCAGACATAAATCAAGGCCGGAAACAGCATACCACCGATGGCGCCAGCGGCAGGAAAGACAATTTCTTTAGGGTTTGAGAGCTCGCCCTCACACACTTCCCGTTTTAGTTCCAGTCCGACATGGAAAAAGAATATCGCCATCAGGCCGTCGTTAATCCACAATAGCAGGGGTTTTTCTATGCCCCAGTCACCCGCAGCAATCACTACCGGAATGTCAATCAGCTGATTATACAGACCGGACATAGGCGAGTTGGCCACAATAAGTGCCAGGGCGGTAGCGACCATCAGCACGATGCCGGCTGAGGATTCTCGTCGTAAAAAGTTGTCTACAACTTCATTAAGATGTTCGACTTCTTCCTTAATGTCCTCTTTCAGGTTCATTATTTCTCCTGTAATACCGACGTTTTAAATGACTGGGCGGCCAGACTAAGCGGCCGGTTTTTACGGGTTACCACATGCCACTGATTGCTTAGCGGAAATCCTTCCACATGCAGTTTCTTTACGCTGTTGGGGGCGGTTTGGGCCAGTGTATGCTCCGATAAAATAGCGAGTCCTAGCCCCGAGGCCACTGACAAGCGGATAGCTTCGTTGCTTTCAACAATCATCGGGTCGATAAAATTAAAGTGATGTTCGCGGCAAAACTCATCCACGCTTTTGCGGGTGCCACTGCCGGCCTCGCGCAGTAAAAATTTCTGATCAGCCAAATCGTGCAGGGTGCAGTGGTCTGGTCCGGTATAATCCGAAGGTGCAATAACGACCAGATCGTTACCCATAAACGGTTCGGCTTGCGTGGCTTCTTCTTGTGGGGGATGGCTGAAGATATATAAGTCGTCCCGGTTATTTTTAAGACGCTCCAGAATCTGCTCACGGTTACCGACATGAAAATTGACGTCGATATTCGGGTGCTGCTTACAAAAAGCCCCCAGTAGAGGTGGTATCACGTACTTGGCCGTGGTCACCGCAGCAATGCGCAAAGAGCCGCTTTCCATCCCCTGCAGTGACTTGATTTGGGAGAGCATACGGGTTTGCGAAGCCATCATTTCCTGGGCACAGCGGTATACAATCTGACCAGCTTCGGTCATCCGGGTTTTTCCGTTAAGCTGTTCTAGCAGGGGCAGGCCCACCACACTGGTGAGCTTTTTTAACTGCAGGGAAACCGTGGGCTGTGAGAGCGACAGCGACGCTGACGCGGCGGTGACTGAACCGCTGTCTACCACTTCCTGAAATACTTCCAGCAGTCTAAACGTCAAACTATTCATAAACCTTCTTGGTAAATACCATTGAAAAAAACCGTAATATAGTGAGCTTTGTAGATGAAAACGCAGAGCTTGGTTCAATTTTGCCGCTGGCATTGTGTAGGTTTTCGCCTAAATTTACGCTACAATCTTGCGCCTTTAACGGCACCGGATTTTAATTTTCCGGTGACAGTTTCTCCGACATCTACATCTCACGAGGAAGCATTTGATGGCAAAAGTCGCAATCGTTATGGGCTCTACTTCTGACTGGCCGACCATGCAACAGGCCGCGCTGATGCTTAAAGACTTTGGGGTTGAATTTGAGGCGCAGGTCGTCTCTGCCCACCGTACTCCAAATCTGCTGGTTGAATTTGCAGAAACGGCGGCTAACAAGGGCTTCAGCTGTATTATTGCCGGTGCAGGCGGTGCTGCACATCTGCCAGGCATGATTGCCGCCCATACTCACCTGCCAGTGTTTGGCTGCCCGGTTAAATCCAAAGCATTGAACGGGCTGGATTCTTTGTTATCGATTGTGCAGATGCCAAAAGGTGTGGCAGTGGGAACGCTGGCGATTGGTGAAGCTGGAGCTGCCAATGCGGGCCTGCTGGCTGCTCAGGTGGTAGCATTGCAGGATGAAAATGTACGCGAAGCGGTGAAAGCCTTCCGTCAGCAACAAACTGAAAAAGTGCTGGAAAGCGGCAAGCTGGAGCTGGATCAATGAAAGTAGTGGTATATGGGGACGGTCAGCTGGCGCAGATGATGTATCTGGCGGGCGTGCCACTGGGGATTGAAGTACAGGCGGTGGACGTGAAATCGGACACCGTGGTGCATCCCGTCAGCAAGCTGCCGGTCAATCAAAGCCTAAAAGATGCATTGGATGAAGCCGATGCGCTGACAGTGGAATTTGAGCATGTGCCTGAGCGATTGCTTGAGCAGGCGGCCGACACCGGTAAGCTGATGCCTTCCATGGACGCTATTCTGGTTGGGGCTGACCGGGTGCGTGAAAAGCAGCTGCTGGAGCAGCTTAAGGTAGCTAACTGTCCGCACCGGATTGTGACCGCGCTGGAGCAGCTGGATGACTGCATCGACGCGCTGGGCGATAAGTTGATCATCAAAGCCAGTCGCGATGGTTATGACGGCTATGGCCAGTGGCGATTAAAAGACGCCGGGGAGCTGCCCGCATTAAAAGCAGCCCTGCAGGAGCTGGACTTACAGCAGGTACCGCTGGTGGTTGAGCAGATGCTGTCGTTCGAGCGGGAACTGTCGCTAATTGGTGTACGCAGTGCTGCTGGTGATATCAGGGTCTATCCTTTGGCACAAAATCTCCACCACGAAGGCCAGCTGCACGTATCCGTGGCACCGGCCAATGCGGTGGATACCGCCTTGCAGGCACAGGCTGAAGCGATTTTTACCACACTGGCTAATGGCATGCAGTATGTTGGCGTGCTGGCAGTGGAAATGTTTCAGTGTGGCGATACCCTGTTGGTCAATGAGCTGGCACCGCGCGTGCATAACTCCGGGCACTGGACACTAACCGGCAGTGATACCAGCCAGTTTGAAAACCATCTGCGCGCTGTGGTTGGCTTACCATTAGGCGATACCAAAGCCCATCGTCCGGCAGCCATGGTCAATGTCATCGGTTGTAGCTCTTTTTCCAGAGATTTACTGAGTATTGAAGGGTGTCATTTGCACTGGTATGGCAAAGCTGTGCGGAAGAAGCGCAAAATGGGACATATTAATCTGACGGCGGCCACCTACGCCGAGCTGGGGGGCAAACTAAACCAGCTGGCTGAGTTTATGCCTGAAGGCAAATTTCCCTGCCTTAAAGACGAAGCTGAACGCCTTAAAAAGCTTTAAAAAGCTAAAATTTCATCAGGTTGCGGGTTTATTGCGCAGTTGAAAAATATATGCTTGACAACCTGTGATAAAAAACTAAAATACGCCCCGCTTGATGCAGCAAGACGCGACATCAGGCAGGCTTCAAAAGATGAAGTGCGTGTGCCGACTTAGCTCAGTTGGTAGAGCAACTGACTTGTAATCAGTAGGTCGCCAGTTCGATTCCGGCAGTCGGCACCATTTCTCTTCTTTCCTCTCTATATATTTTCCACCTGTTGCCAATTTACCTGTGTGCAGTACTATGGACAAAAATATCCATAGGAAGGCGTGTATGACCTTATTTACGCGAACGCTGGCAGGGTTATGGCTGGCATGTTGTTCATCTCTTGCACTGGCACAAATTACTGTAGAAGATGCCTGGTTGCGGGCCCCTGTTGCGATGTCCACATCAGCGGCAGGCTACATGACACTGCATAATCAAACCGGGCAACCGATAACACTCACCGGTATTTCTGTTAGTCCACAAATTGCCGCGAAAGCCGGTCTGCATCAAACACTGGATAAAGACGGCCTGATGAGTATGCGGCCTTTACCTTTACCTCTGAAGCTGGCCGGCGATGAAACCCTGGCGTTTACGCCTGGCGGCAAACACATCATGCTATCTGGCCTGAAAACCACACTGACAGCCGGCGACACGGTGACATTAACGCTTTATTTTACGGATAGTATCAATCAGACGGTATCGTTTGCTGTCAAAGCCGGTAATACTATGCAAGGTGATCATCAGCATCACGATTAAACCAACAGAATTTTTCGATTAGTAATCCAGTACGTTGTTTTAGTAGTATCAATAAAAGTAAATTATATAGACTAAATTAATCGTTTAAACGAATGAGAGGTCAATGATGAGCAAGATTGATATCGGAATATCAGAAAATGATCGTAACGCAGTCGCCGAGGGTCTGAAGCGCCTGCTGGCAGACTCCTATACACTTTATCTGCAAACTCACAATTTTCACTGGAATGTGACCGGTCCGCATTTTCGTGAACTGCACCTGATGTTTGAAGAGCATTACACCGAGCTTGCTGAAGCGGTTGATGATATCGCTGAGCGTATCCGTACGCTGGATGTGGTTGCACCAGGCACATACAAGACACTGGCTGAATTAAGCGCCATTGAAGAGGTGGAAGGCGTACCTGAAGCGATGGAGATGGTGGGGCTACTGACTCATGGCCATGAGCAAGTAGTTAAAACCTGTCGTGAAGCGCTCAAAACGGCTCAGGACGCAGATGATGAGTCTTCTGTGGCACTGATTTCAGATCGTATGCGTGTGCACGAAAAAACCGCCTGGATGCTTCGGGCAACACAAACTAAATAACAGGGTAACGCAGGTTTTTATCCTGTAAACCCATTCCGGAAAGCCCGCTAGCTCTGCTATCGGGCTTTTTTGTTTACTGACTGGTCGGCACTGTGCAGTGCTGGTGACTGGTGCCTGCAAGTGAACCGACAAGCGCTGTTATTCTGCCTTTTATGACAGGCATCTGTTCGACAAACTGATCCTGCCAGGGCCTGGTGACGGTAACCATAGCGTAGTATTCATTTTTTTGCTGCAAAGCAACATCAGTCGCCTGAGGCTGACTGATACAGACCGTTTAAGGACAACCCAATGCATAAATTACTTGCAGGCCTGCCACTGGCCCTGTCTGTTTTATCCGCCCCGATACTGGCTGACGATGAGATGTTTGCCCCGGAAGTCAAAACTATCAAGATGACGCATGTACAGTCCGGTAAGTCTGCCGGTATGGTTAAGGTTGAGCAAACTGATGACGGACTGGTACTCACCCCGTCACTGACAGGCCTGAAGCCGGGCGGTCATGGTTTTCATGTGCATGAAAACCCAAGTTGCGACAGTGCCATGAAAAAAGGTGAATCCGTGCCGGCAGGAGCAGCAGGAAGCCACTATGACCCTGAAAAAACCAAGTCTCATGGCTATCCGTGGGCTGAGCATAATCATCTGGGCGACTTGCCCTTACTGTATGTGAACGATAAGGGAGAAGCGACCACACCGGTGCTGGCCCCTCGACTGGACATGGATGATCTTAAAGGGCGGGCGCTGATGGTTCATGAAGGCGGTGACAATTATTCGGACTCGCCACAAAAACTGGGTGGCGGTGGTCCCCGCGTCGCATGCGGTGTTATCTGATGAGCTATTCGTATTGACTAAAGCGGGCATTAGCCCGCTTTTTTGTGCTTATTCGGCGCCGGTCCAGGGGCATCAAAGGCCTGACCTTTGAGTGATACCCGCCCACACAGAATATCTTTAAACATCACCCAGTCGCCCATCAGACTGTAAAGGGGATAGCGAAATGTTGCCGGGCGGTTTTTTTCAAAAAAGAAATGCCCGACCCAGGCAAACCCATATCCAACCAGCGGTACGGTGAACAGCCAGACTGACTGCTGACTTAACAGCGCCATTGCCAGTATCAACAGCACCAGCGACGAGCCGGCAAAGTGTAACTGTCGACAGGTGGCCTGAGCATGCTCACTTAAATAGTAAGGGTAAAATGCGGCAAAGCTGGTAAAGCGCGAAGACATCGACTTTCACCTGTACTGTTAATCAGATGTAAACTGTAAGCGGGGCTGACAGGGAAAGCAAGCCACGTTTTGGCTTGTTTTTTTACCTCCCGCGCCCCATATCATGAGCAAACAAGCAATGACAGGCAATGAATTATGATGGATGCGATGACGCAAAGTAATGTTGTTGATATCACGCTGGAAAATTTCCAGCAGGTGATTTTACAACAGTCTCAGGAAAAGCTGATACTTGTTGACTTCTGGGCTGACTGGTGTGAGCCATGTAAAGATTTAATGCCCATTCTGGAAAAGATTGCCGGTGAATACGCCAATGATATGATTCTGGCGCGGGTGGACTGTGACAAACAGCAGGAAATTGCCGGGCAGTTTGGTATCCGCAGTCTGCCCACTGTCATGGTGGTAAAAGACGGACAGCCTGTAGATGGTTTTGCCGGCGCGCAAACCGAAGGTCAAATCCGAGAAATGCTGGGTAAATACTTGCCACAACCCGGTGATGAAGACTTGCAAAAAGCTGCTCAGCTGATTGAGCAGGGCGACTATCAGGGGGCGTTCCCTTTTGCCAAGCAGGCAGTGGATTTAAGCCCGGACAATATGGATGCTAAATATCTGTATATAGACTGTCTGGTAGAAACCGGTTCAGTGGCTCAGGCCAAGGCTGAACTGGAGACCGTGCGACTGGTGGATCAGGACAACCGCTATCAGGCGCTGATGGGCAAGGTGGAGCTGGCCGAGCAGGCTGCAGAGTCGCCGGAGCTTAAAAAACTTCAGGCAGACGTAGCGGCAAACCCGGATGATCTGCAACTGAAAATCGATTTGGCGGTACAGTTACAACAGGCGCACAAGCCAGATGAAGCGCTGGCACTTCTGCTGGGAGTTCTGCAAACCGACCTGAACTTTTCAGAGGGTAAAAAAATCATGCTGGATATGATTAATGCGCTGGCTGATGGTGATCCGCTGAAATCACTGTATCGGCGCAAGGTTTACAGCTTACTGTACTAATACGACCGGGGCCGGCTGGCTAGCTTCAGGGAGTAAAACCCTGGGTTTCCAGCCATTTCAGGGCTTTAAAATAACTGTAGAAGTATTCGCGCTGGTAGCGCTGATCTTGTTGGTGCTGGCGAAAATCCGGATGGGTCCGTTCAATTTGAGCCCGTTTAACCATGCCTGAGTCCATGACATAAGCGGTGCGGCTCAGTCCCCGGTCTATCTGATATCTGATCCCTTTTGCCATTGCGTTCTGGCATTCCGGTGTGGTCAGTACCCAGCGGCGACAGTCAATCAGTACCCCCCAGGGCTGATGGGCCAGGTCCTGAGTCAGAAAGTGTACTTCTTCCATCATGGCTTCAGTGGTAGCCAGATCCCAGGCACCTGTGGCAAAGATCTCCACAATATTGCCTGATTTATCCAACGTAAAATTACCACTTTTTAAAAAGCGCATCGTATCCTTACCTGCTAGCCTGATATCATTATGGTATAGCAGAAATTCAGGTGATGTCTGTAACTTTCTACTTCCTTTTGTAATCTGACTGGATAAAACTTAAGCGGTCTGCGACAGTGGGTGCTTACATCAGCTGTTGCAAAAGGAGGCTTGTGTGTACCAACAGTATTATCAGCGATTTTTAACTGCTAATCCCGGCGTGCAGCATTTTAGCTGCCATAGTCATTATTACTGGCCTGATGTGACACGCCAGGCCATGCTGGATTACTGGGACGACAGTGCCAGACTGGCCGATGATAAATGGGCCTTTTTTTTCAGCGATTTGATTCCCACTCTGCAACAGCATATCAGCAACCTGTTACATACCGGCCTGCCCGGGCAAATCGTTTTTGCCCCCAACACGCATGAGCTGGTCATGCGCCTGTTAAGCTGTCTGTCTACCGATACCACCGGGCATATTCTGACCACCGACAGTGAATTTCACAGCTTCAACCGGCAAATCACCCGACTGGAGGAAGCCGGCATAGTCAAAGTGACCCGGATCAGCAGCCAGCCATTTGATACCTTGCAAGAGCGTTTACAGACGGCATTGTCTGAGCAGTGCTGGGATTTGGTGTTTTTCAGTCAGGTATTGTTCAACTCCGGATTTCAAATCGATAATGTGAATGCGCTCGTACACAGCGCTGATCCCAAAGCGATGGTGGTGATTGACGGATACCACAGTTTTATGGCCAGACCGGTGGATTTAAGCCTCATCAAACACCGCGCGTTTTTTATTGCCGGAGGATACAAATACGCACAGGCCGGGGAAGGGGCGTGCTTTATGCACGTACCGCCCGGGCAGCATTATCGGCCCCGGTTTACCGGCTGGTATGCTGAGTTTGGTGCGCTACACGAGGCACGCAGCGGTCAGACCCGCTATGCGGATAACGGTATGCAGTTTGCCGGAGCCACCATGGATTTTTGTGCTCTTTACCGGATGCGCGCTGTGTTTGAACTGTTTGCGCAAGAGGGCCTGACCGTGCCGGTTATCGACAATTACATCAAACAGTTGCAGCAGGTATTTTTAGCCCGCCTGAGCGGGCTTCATCATCCACTACTTAACCATCGTAATCTGCTGGTGAATGATGTGTCCCGCTGCGGGCATTTTCTTACCTTTGCATTGCCTGATGAAGTCACCGCAGGCAGATTGCATCAGCAGCTCAAGGAAGCGGGTATACAAACCGACTACCGGGGTCATCGTCTGCGGTTTGGTTTCGGACTGTATCATACTGCGCAAGACATGGATTTAAATGCGCTGGCCCGGTGTGTCTGAGGTCTGTAAAAGCGGAAATGTGTTTTGGATCATACAGATCCGGGGATGTTCAGAAATTGGCCTAAAAATAGGATGATCATTTGTTCAGATCTCTGGTAGAATCCCCGCCTAATTTATTTTCACATTCGATTCATGGCAAAGAACGTAGTGGTACTTGGCACCCAATGGGGTGACGAGGGTAAAGGTAAAGTAGTAGATCTTCTGACAGACCGCGCGAAATACGTGGTTCGCTATCAGGGCGGACACAACGCAGGTCACACTCTGGTTATCAACGGTGAAAAAACCGTTCTTCACTTAATTCCATCCGGTGTATTACGCGATAATGTTACCTGCATAATTGGTAACGGTGTGGTGCTGAGCCCAGAAGCGCTGATGGAAGAAATTGGTATGCTGGAAGCGCGTGGCGTACCAGTCAAAGATCGTCTTAAAATCAGCGAGGCATGTCCGTTAATCCTGCCTTATCACGTGGCACTGGATGTAGCGCGGGAAAAAGCCCGTGGCGATCGTGCTATCGGTACAACAGGTCGTGGTATCGGTCCGGCTTACGAAGATAAAGTCGCCCGTCGTGGTCTGCGCGTTGGCGATTTGTTCAACGCTGAAGACTTCAAGGCGAAGCTGAAAGAAGTGCTGGATGTTCATAACTTTACCCTGACTCAGTACTATAAAGAAGACGCTGTCGACTTTGATACCGTGTACGAGCAGGCAATGGCTGTTGCTGACATCCTTAAAGCAATGGTGGTTGATGTTACCGACGTACTGGATAAAGCCGATAAAGACGGCGTTCCAATCATGTTTGAAGGTGCACAGGGCACATTACTGGATATCGACCACGGTACGTATCCGTATGTGACATCGTCTAATACGACAGTTGGTGGCGTAGCTACCGGTGCAGGTTTTGGTCCGCTGAAACTGGATTATGTACTGGGTATCGTTAAAGCCTACACGACTCGCGTAGGTTCGGGTCCTTTCCCTACTGAGCTGGCATGTAAAGTGGGTCAGCATCTGGGTGAAAAAGGTCATGAATTTGGTGCCACTACAGGTCGTCAGCGTCGTACTGGCTGGTTTGATGCAGTAGCAATGAAGCGTGCTGTGCAAATCAACTCGGTGACTGGTTTCTGCCTGACCAAACTGGACGTACTGGATGGTCTGGATACGCTGCAGATTTGTGTGGGGTATGAAGATGCCGACGGTAACGTGAAAGATGTGCCGCCAATGGCTGCCGATGGCTACGAACTGGTGAAGCCGGTTTACGAAGAAATGCCAGGCTGGAGCGAAACCACATTTGGTGTGAAGCAGGTTGAAGATCTGCCGCAAGCCGCCAAAGACTACATCGCCCGTTTAGAAGCGATTACAGGTGTTCCGATTGATATCATTTCGACCGGTCCGGATCGCAGTGAAACGATCGTTTTGCGTAATCCGTACGACGCGTGATCACACTTTATCCATAAAGTTATCCATAGCCTGCCCCGTGCAGGCTGTGTTGTTTTTGAGCCATAAAAATCCTTTGTAGTTCCTCTGCGCATTAGCTCTGATATACTTGCCTGATTGATTATTTACACGTGTCACATCATGCAGGCAGCTTCCTCATCCATAGATGCTCACGATGCATCCGACTTCTTATCAGGTCATCAGGCTCACCAACATCTGCAAACAACGTTTGCAACCGGTAAAACCCGTTCAGCGGCATGGCGACTTAGTCAGCTTGATGCATTAAGTCGTTTGTTAAACGAGCAGTCAGATGCGCTGCAGGCCGCGCTATACGAGGACCTTGGCAAGTGTAAGACCGAAGCATGGTTAGCTGAAATCGGTTTTTTGCTCAGCGACATCAAGCATACCAGAGCGCACCTGAAACGCTGGATGAAACCGCGCAAAGTCAGTACGCCGCTGCTGGCTCAGCCGGGCAAAAGCTATCAGATAGCCGAGCCTTTAGGCTGTATTCTGGTGATTGGCGCATGGAACTATCCGTTGCAGCTAACCCTGGCTCCGTGCATTGCTGCACTGGCTGCCGGCAATTGTGTACTCCTTAAACCATCCGAGCTTGCGCCCGCCACTTCGGCACTGATCAAAAAACTTATCCCCAACTATCTTGACAACTCAGCGATCACTGTGATCGAAGGCGGCAAAGAGGCGACGAGCGATCTGCTGACCCAGCCTTGGGATCATATTTTTTATACCGGCGGTGAGCAGGTCGGCAGGATTGTGATGCGCGCCGCCAGCGATCATCTGACGCCGGTAACTCTGGAGCTGGGCGGGAAAAGTCCGTGTCTGGTGGACCGCTCTGCTGATATTGATGTAACCGCCCGGCGTATTGTATGGGGTAAGTGGATGAATGCCGGGCAAACCTGTATTGCGCCTGATTATGTTATTGTCGAAGAATCAGTGAAAGAAGCCTTGCTCAAAGCGTTGAAACGGGAACTCAAAGCCCAGTACGGAAAGCAGCCTTTGCAAAACAGTGACTATGGCAAAATCATCAATGCGCGGCATTTACAACGATTACAGGGCTATCTGGCTGGTCACACCCTGTTTCGTGGCGGTCAGGTGGATGAACAGCAGTGCAAGATGGCGCCGACCATTGTGCTGGACCCGGACCCGGATAGTCCGCTGATGCGTGAGGAAATCTTTGGTCCGATTTTACCGGTGCTGACGACCTGCCAGTTATCAGACCGCTTACCGTTTATTACCAGTCGGCCTAAACCACTGGCGTTGTATCTGTTTACCAACGACACCCGGGTTGAGCAAAAAATTATTCATGCGATCAGTGCCGGTAGTGTGTGTATCAACGATATTATGATGTTTATGACCAATCCCGAACTGCCTTTTGGTGGGGTAGGTCACAGTGGTATGGGCAGCTATCATGGTAAGGCCGGGTTTGACCGGCTCAGTCATGTTAAATCTGTGATGGTGAAAAAGTTCTGGCTGGATGTGAAAGCGCGTTATGGGCCGTTTTCTGGCTGGAAGCTGAGTTTACTGAAACGTTTTTTATAAGCGTAGCAAAACACAAAAACGCCCCCGGTAAACGGAGGCGTTACACTCATTAGTACGCTAACCGGCACAGCCAGGCATGCCTGGCAGTCTAATCCCGGTATTACCCGGCTGCCGGAATTACAGCCGGTGTGACAATGCTTTTGCCGCGTCCGGTATGCTCTGATGCTGCTTCCAGACCATTTTTGCCCTGTTTAATCAGCTGTACATCGCCAAAGTGGCGCTGTTGCAGGGTATAGCCTAATGCTTTTAACGAATCCTGCGTACTCTGGGCAATACCCGGCGCCATCCGGATAGTATCTTTGGGCCATAACTGATGATGAAAACGCGGAGCATTAGCGGCCTGTTCTGCGCTCATGTCAAACAGCAGGGCATTCATCACCGACTGCGTCACGGATGAGATGATGGTAGTGCCACCCGGAGAACCGGTCACCAGCGCCACTTCACCGGCGTTATCCAGTACCACGGTCGGTGTCATTGACGATAACATGC
Source organism: Salinimonas lutimaris (assembly GCF_005222225.1). Classification (GTDB taxonomy): domain Bacteria; phylum Pseudomonadota; class Gammaproteobacteria; order Enterobacterales; family Alteromonadaceae; genus Alteromonas; species Alteromonas lutimaris. The sequence goes on along the minus strand of NZ_CP036536.1, from coordinate 3,699,382 downwards.
GCTTATAGGGCTGAATTTCGTTGGCTTTGCCGCCAACGGCACCAAAGAAATTGGGAACACCGGCTTTGGCACTGAAGTCGTCCATTTCGTCATTGAGTAAAAAGCCGGCGCCTTTGACCACCTCACCATTACCAAAGCTCAGGTTCAGGGTCGTGGTAATGGCCACCGCATTACCCCACTTATCAACAATTGAAAAATGCGTGGTTTGCTCACTTTCGTGCAAGCCCGGGCCGATCTTGTCGCTATCGGAAATCGCCTCGATATTGACCTGGTCAGCGCGACTGGCAATGTAGTCATCGTCAATCAGTTCAGCCACCGGTACATCAATAAAATCCGGGTCTCCCAGATACTTGGCGCGGTCGGCAAACACCCGTTTGCCCACCTCAGACATTTGGTGAATATAGGCCACAGAGTTATGTTCAGGAACCGCATTTGACTCCCCCACATCCTGCATCATACCCAGCCACTGAGCTACGGCTACCCCGCCTGAGCTGGGTGGTGGTGCGGTGATCAGTGTATAGTCCTGCCATGCAATCGTGACCGGTTTACGCCAGATGGCTTGGTATTTAGCCAGATCCTCTAAGGTAATCAGACCATCATTTTGTTGCATATACTGGGTAATCAGTCTGGCGGTTTCACCGGCATAGAAACCTTTACGGCCCTCATCACGAATCCGGGTCAGCGTGCGGGCGAGCTCTGGTTGCCTGAAAAGCGAATTGCCTTTGGCCTGGGCAAAGTAGTCGGCAAAGTTATTGGTAAGGCCTTTTTCACTCACGCGCTGTTGATATTCTTCAATGGCTTTGCCCAGTTTTGGGGGGACTACAAACCCGTTTTCGGCCAAATCAATGGCCGGTTGCACCAGCCGGCGCCAGGGCAGGCTGCCATATTTCTTGTGCGCTGCCCACATACCGGCAACCGAGCCCGGCACGCCGGAGGCACGTACACCAAACAGCGAGTCCATGGTTTTTACTTCGCCATTGTCATCCAGATACATATCCCGGTGGGCCGCACCCGGTGCCATTTCACGAAAATCCAGAAAATCTGCTTCATCATCATAAACCAGGGTCATAAACCCGCCACCGCCTATGTTACCGGCTTCGGGCAGGGTGACAGCCAGCACAAACTGGGTGGTAATGGCAGCATCAACCGCATTACCGCCTTCCTGTAACACCGCCATGGCAGCATCAGCGCTGAAGCTATCCGGCGTGGCGACCGCCTGCTGCGATGGGGTACCTTCCGGGGCCGGCGAGGAGTCGGTACCTGAGCACCCGGTTATCGCTACAACCACCAAACTTATCCATAACAATCTACGCATAGTGTTATCCAATCATTAAAATACTTGCGACAACATAGGCAGCCAGAGTGAGTCCTCCGGCGACTAACGCATAAGGAAGCTGAGTGCGAACGTGAGTCAGAAGATCACAGCCAGCCGCGATGGACGATACCGCAGAGGTATCGGAAATTGGTGAACAATGGTCACCAAAAATGCCGCCACCAAGAATGGCTGCCACCACCAGCGAGGGGGGCAGTCCCAGTGACTGTATTAACGGCACCCCAATGGGAATTAGAATGGCAAAGGTGCCCCAGGATGAGCCGGTCGTAAATGACATAACCCCCCCGGCCAGAAACAGCATAGGCACAATCAGTACTACCGGCAGATATTCACCAACAATCCCGGCTACAAACTCACCGGTACCCAGCACCTTCAGGCTGGTCCCCAGGGTCAGGGACAGCAGGACAATGGTCACCAGTGGTAGCAACTCACCCATGCCTTTAAAGCCAATATTAACGGCTTCATGATGCGTAAACCGGCGATGCCCGATTAACAGCAGGTACGCTACGGCGGTAGCCAGTACCGTGGCGTACAGTACCGATTTACTGCCACTACCTTCGGCCAGCACACCGTTACCGGTCCACAGCATAAAACCCACCATACTGAGTACCATGGTCAGCAAGGGTAAAATCATAAAGCGGGCTTTGGTCGCAGGTTCGGTATCCACGGTGGTTTCCTGCTTTTGCTGCTCCAGTTCTTCTCTTGCCATCGGTCCGTGCACCTTATCTTTGGCAATGGTATAGATCACAATAGCCAGCGTGATAAGCGCATAAAAATTCAGTGGCACTGTGCCCCACAGAATACTCACCGAGGTCCCCGGCAAATCATAGGTATCCAGCAGGCTAAGTACAAATGCCCCCCAGCCATTGAGCAGAATCAGGATACAGACCGGAGCACTGGTACTGTCAATAATATAGGCCAGTCGCGCCCGACTCATTTTAAACCGGTCAAACAGACCGCGGGCAAAGATACCGGAAGTGAGGACACTGAGGTTAGATTCAATAAACACCACGATACCGGTCAGCATGGTCAGGCTACCCACCTGTCGTTTACTGCGGGCAACGCCTTTGTTGGTCAGCCAGTTTACCGCTGCGGTTACGCCGCCAGAGTCGCGGATATACGCCAGTAAGGCCCCGACTAACACAGAAAACAGCAAAATACGGGTGTTACCCGGGCTTGAGGCGACTTCAATCACCCGCTCCATTGAGGTAATGGGGGCCATGATCGCCGATGCATTACTGCCTTGAGTGAGGATCAGCGCCTCGGCGCAAAGCACGGCCAGAAGCAAGGCCATAATGACTTCTTTTTTCCAGAATACGACGAAGATCGCAACAAGTGGGGGGATAATAGACACCCAGTCCATACTGTTTCCTAAAACCTTAATTTCTGTGATACACGGGTAGCCTGCCAGCCCCGGCTGGTGCGCAAAGCGCTTGCAGGGGGGATCGGGTCAGGTGCGGGCAAACAATTAGGTTAACTCAGTTTAGCCGTCCAAAGATACCCCTTTGGGGTGGTGGTAGTACTAGTTACGATAAATTTTTTGTAGATACAGATCATCGGGCTTGTCATCAGGTTTGTCATCAGATAGCCAAGTTGCCAGTCCGGCGGCAGGATCTACCAGCACTCCTCCGGATGAAATGGCCAGCCAGAAGCTGTCCGGCCCCGCCAGCTGACTGACTGTTGGCGGTACTGGAGCAATCAGGCTTAGCTGTCTGGCCAGCACCGGAGTGTAAAGCAGCGTTGCGCCGTAGCCGCCCTGATTGCTCAGAGTCTGTAATACCACAGGTAATGTTGGCGCAACCTTGCCATAGGCTGTGTCCAGCGTCACCGCAGGTGATTGTCCGGTCAGAGCCCTCACCAGCTGGCCCAGTAACGCGGTCACCGGAGCCTGAGCGCCGGTCTTTGCTGTTTCAATGTCTGGCTTCTGACCGGCTAAAACGTCAGCTGGCACGACCTGCTGCCACATGGCCGGCGTGTGGGAAACTCGGCCTGATGCACCTTCTGTGGTCGTAAGCGGGGGCCGCCCGTAACCACTGCAATGCCGGCTCAGTAGATCGGCGATGGTGCATTTACTGCGGCCATTGCCTTTAAAGTACGGCAGCAGGCGCTGAACCGGTGTCTGTAAATCCATATCGGCACGACTCAGAGCATGTAACAAGGCCAGCGTATTTTGCAGCGCTGCCGGCACACCGGCGTTGACATCTCCGTAATACTGCCCGCGAATCACCGCTGGATCCCGGTAATCGCCGGTGCTATCTCTGTCAGCGTTTTTAATCGGGGTCACAGTGCTGTATGGCAGCGATATCTGTACTGGCGATGTGGTATCAATCGATAACAAGGCTAGAGGCGATGACAGGCTCAGTGGCACGGTAACGGTCTGGCCGGGGCTTAAGACGTGTGACAATACGGTTTGCTGGTTTAGTCGCAGACTGACTTTCGCGTCTTGCCCGGCTTTTAGCTGCAGCTGATTTGCTGCCTGCCAGCGGGATAACACAAAATGGGCCGGCTGGCTGATTGTGGTATCCAGCAGCCCGGCCGGTAAAGTGTTGGCAGCGACCGGTGCCGTAGCATGTTGCTCATAGCGCTGCATGACAGAGGCAAATTTTTCCGGCATATATTTTTTTAATAACGCCATGATCGCAGCAGCGGTGGCTACATCCGGGCTGGCGCTGACCTGCCAGGGCACAAAATGCATCTGAAACGCCGCCAGCGCATTGCGGGTTATCTCGTCAGGCTGTCCGGTGATGGCTATCTGATAGCCATAATCAAACAAGGCCTGCTGCAACAGTGTAAGCGGCAGGGGCGACTGCCTGAATCGCGTCCACAGTGCCGTCATGGTGTCCTGGTTATACCATGCGCCGATTCCGGCCTGATATAACTGATGCCAGGGAAAGCGGGGGCCCGGGTCCATCTTGCGGTTAAACGCAATATCTGAGTGTCCGACAATTGCGGTAGGTGAGATATCCCGGTGGCGGGCCAGAATGTCTTTTATCAGGCTAATCAGTTGGCTGATTTGGGCAGGATCATAGTCCGGGAACTGACATAACTGCTCATCGTAGGTAGGCTGATTCAGTGTTCGGCAATGTGGAGAATAAACAATCTCAATTCCAATGGAGTGATCATTGAGCCGGGAGCGGTGCTGCCAGTAGCTCTCTCCGGCATGCCAGGCCCGATCCGATTCATCAACCAGCTGAATCACGGTGGCATCGGTGTGCGGTGCACTGTCATCGTTGCTACGGGTCACCAGATAATGAGCGCTTAGCCCGCCCGGCGCGGTCAGCGCGTGCAGACTCTCTGCGTAATCCACCGTGGTGAAGTGTAGTACCAGAGACTTGACCCGCTGGCCGTGATTGTCAGAAGGGATTTGCTGGTAGGCTGAACTGCACCCAGCCAGACTGGCGATACTCAGCATTAGTGCCATAAGCCGGCGTAACACAATGACATTGTCCGTTCTTTTATTGTCTGAACATCACCATACCCAAACAAATAGTGGCTGTCATGAGTAAATTAGCGGATTTGATTTGCCTGAATACCCGACTCTTCAGTAGGATAGCCCGGTCTTATTCTTTGCATGGCCAGTCAAATGCGCGTTGTTCGCCTTATCACTACCTGTTTGTTTCTTTGTTGTTTTACGTTGAGTGCATCTGCCGATAGTACGTCTGTGTCAGCCAGCCGCTTGCTGGGGCAAAAGCTGATGCTGGATTTTCGTTATTTTTGCGATGATGGCACGCCGTCTTCAGCATGTCGTCAGCCGGTCACCACGCTGCCCGATGCGCTCAAAGAGGTGCTTATCAGCGGTCAGATTGGCGGCGTCATTCTGTTTGGCGAAAATATGCAAAGTCATGCGCAGCTGTTGACCCTGATTTATCAGATGCAGGAGATCATGGCCCGGCATAATTTACCGCCTTTGCTGGTGGCTATTGATCAGGAAGGCGGCCGTGTTGCGCGCACTCCCGACACCATGGCGACCCGTTTTGTGGGCAATATGGCCATTGGCGCATCAACCGGTAAATATGGCACAACACTGGCCGCCAGTGTGGCAGAGCAGCTGGGACTCAGCGTCCGCCTGCTGGGATTTAATGTTAATTTTGCGCCCTCGGTGGATGTGAACAGTAACCCGGATAATCCGGTGATTAATGTGCGCAGCTTTGGCGAGTCTGCGCAGCAGGTTGCCCGGCTTGGCCAGGTGATGGTCAAAGGCATGCAGCAGCAGGGCGTGGCTGCTGCTATCAAACATTTTCCCGGTCACGGTGATACTCGTACAGACAGTCACACCGGGTTGCCGGTGGTCAGGCATAACAAGCAGCAGGTGTATGCCCAGGATTTGCTGCCATTTCGCCACATCATTCAAAGCGATACACCGCCACTGATGATCATGACTGCGCATATTCAGTACCCGGCGCTGGATAATACCACCCTGAAAACCCGTGATGGGGCATCAACCGTGGTGCCGGCAACCTTATCAAAAAAGATCCTGACCGGCGTGCTGCGTGGCGAATTGCAGTATCAGGGCGTGATTGTGACCGATGCCCTGGATATGGCTGGTATCGCCAATTATTTTTCCGAGCAGGAAGCGATCATTAATACTTTTAAAGCCGGTGCTGATATTGCGCTGATGCCGTTTGTCATTCGCACCCCCAAGGATATTGAGGCATTTAATACCCTGCGTCATGCGATCATGGTGCAGCTTGAGTCTGGCGTGTTGTCAAAGGCCGCATTTGCGCAGTCAGTGGCCCGTGTTGAGCAGCTTAAAAAGACGGTTAATGCAGGTAGCTTGCTGGATAAACCACTAGCCACGCGCATTGCCGAAGCGGTCAGTGCGCTACCTTCAGCGAAGGCCGCGAAGATTGAACAACAACTGGCCAATGCGGCCGTTACGGTGTTCAAGGGGCAGCACCATCTGCCATTATCCAGTCAGACCCGCTGGCGGGTGGTCATGCCCGATACCGCGCGCTGCAAAGCGATGCATAATGCCATCGGGGCTTTGCAGATACCGGTGGAGATAGATTGTGTGTCATCGGCGCAAATACCATCCGCGCCAGTCTGGCAGGACTGGCGGCCAACCGATGTACTGATTGGCGCAGATATCAGCCCCCAGCATTATGCTGCTGAAATGGGGGGCATGGAACCGGCGGGGCCACGTGCTTCACTGGCAGCCCAGCAGCAGTGGTTGTTTTCCCAGATGAATCAGGCCCGGCAAGCCGGTGCACTGACGGTTTTTGCTGCCTTGCGGGCGCCTTACAGTGTCACGCAGTTTGCCCCCATCAGCGATGTTGCACTGGCCACCTTTGGCTATAATGTCCATCCGGATACGGCCAGCGGCGTCCCTTCCGCGGTATTTCTGGCGCTCACCCGGATTCTGACCGGCAAAGCGCCGGCCACCGGCGTGTCACCAGTCACTGTACCGATGCAGGCTGTACGCTGATGACTTTTACGCTACAGATGCACCACACAGGCATCCAGTACCGCCAGTTCAGGCACGTGGTCACGGCCCAGCAATAAGGCTGGCCGGTGTCCGCTGGCGGGCTGCCCTGTCCGGGTGTTTCGGCATACAAATACCACCGGGTACCGGGTCTCTACCGTCAGTAAGTCTTTACTTCCTGAGAAGGTGGTGTAGCCCTGTTTTAATAAGTGCCGGTATCCGGTGTCATTTAAGACAAAGGGAGCGGTCAGCCGGTATACTTTGCCATCCATGATGGTCAGATTGTCGCAGTTGACCTCTTCAAACGCCCCCTGGTCGGCCAAATCGCCCATGCCGGCAATCTCCGCTTTACCAGAACGCTTGTTCTTATTAATGCCAATATCGCTGTAAAAGGCGGTCTGAGCCTGAGTCTGACGTACATGTCGCAAAATCAAATCATGCATGCCGTCTTCGATATTTTCTTCCAGCAAAAAATACTCTGTATCAGGTCGCAGGTTATCAGGTCGTAACAATCCGATGAGCGCGCAGTGCAGCGCCACCACGTTCATATAGCGTGCGGTCTGGCGATGAGGATCCCCCGGACAAGCGCCACTTTCAATCAGTATGGTGGGTGTAACAGCGGCAATCGTGTCGCCAAAACAGCGCGGTGAGTAGCTATCCACATACCGGGCCATGCCTACCTGAAAGTGCTGACGCAGCTGATGATGTATTGTGGCCACCATTTGCATGGCAAACCGGCGTTTATCGTCCACGGTCTCGGCGGCATCAAACGGCGGGGCCAGAAACGCCATGGTCGATGGCAGGCGGGAATGATTGCCGGCACGGTACCACGCATTCTGATCGTGCAGGTTCAGCGCAAGATCAGGTTTGAGCTGTTTGACCTGCTGATTCAGAATAGCGCCTTCGGGCGTTTGCAGGGCCCGGGCATCACGGTTGATATCCAGCCCCTGGGCGTTTTCCCGGCGGCGACTGGCTGCGCCATCCGGGTTGAGCATGATCAGAAAATGAACACTGATTTTATCCTGCCACTGTGCCGGATACAGGGTGTCGGCATGATGGCTGGCAATACTCAGCCAGTCCAGCACAGCCGCTGTGGCGGTGGGCTCATCACCGTGCATTTGGGTCCAGCCCAGCAAGGTGACAGGGCCATTGCCCATACTCAACCTATAAATTGGCGTGCCGTTAAACGAATGCCCGACCACCACAGCGCGCACAGCCGGCGTTCGGGACAGCATCCTGATAACCGGTTCGATATCGGCAAATGTCAGGTGAGGCTTATCCAGTGTGGCAATAGCGTGGCGCCGCAGTAGGGTACAAATCAGGCCGCTGGTGGTCGAGTCGGTCATGATGTGGTTTCCGTTGGTAAGGGCTTGCTTACTTCGTCAAGCAGATAAACAATGTGTTGGTAAGGCACGCCGCCGGCTTTGCTCAGGCCTATCTCACAGGTACGGCTGTTTGAAAAACCGCGCTGGCAGTCATCCGGAATCTGTGACGCTAAGGAGGCAAGCGCAGAGGCATTGAGCTCCGGCAGGTGTAGCCCTTTATCACCGGCAAAACCACAGCACTGAATGTCGGGCGGAATAATCACCCGGCGACTTAGCTGATGAGCCAGCGTGGTCAGTGCGAGTCCCTCATCCAGATGCAGGCTACTGCAGGTCCGGTGAAGCATGACAGGCTCATCTGTCGGTGTGACCGATAACCGGGGCAGGGCGTAATCGAGCAGATACTGACTTAACTCATACACGCTCAGCTCAGGCTGAGCCTGCAGACTGAGTGCACAGGGGCTGGTATCAAAAATAACCGGCCAGCGACCATTTTCGGTCAGCTGCATCAAACGTGCTGTCATGGCGTGCTGATATTGCTGTGCAGCCTGCTGATTTCCTTTGGACTCCCAATTCTGGCCGCAGCACAGCTGTGGATTGTCAGAGGCCAGTATCACTTCTGTACGAGCTTTATTAAGCAGCCGGGTGACTACCTGGGGTAATGGTGTTTGGCCAGATGGGGCGTCAAACAGGCGGTTAGGACAACCGGTAATGTACACGACTTTATCGTCGAACGAGGCGGACACCGGCGGTGTGGTGCTGGCTCCGGCGGGAATTTGTTTGTAATACACCGGAATTTGGTGATTCATTTTGCGTAGCAAACGACTGCTTACCGACACCGCGCTGTCAGGCAGGTAGCGGGTTGTCTTACTGGCTAAATTGAGTAACCGACGGTAGTGAGCATGCTCTGAAGCCAGGTCGTCGGCCAGTGCCTGAGCGGCCAGTGGGGTCTGCTGATGGCGCAGGGACTTAATCCATGCACCGGTATCGATACCCACCGGGCAGCTGGTGGCACACAAGCCAGTCGCCGCGCAGGTTTTCTCACCCAGATAACTGAAATCAGCGGTCACTTCAGCCTGCTCATGGGCCGGCAGCGCTGCGGCCCTGCGCATCAGGGCGATACGCTGTCGCGGCGTCAGAGTAAGCTGGCGTGACGGGCACTGCGGCTCGCAAAATCCGCACTCAATACATTTGTCCACAATCGGGTCAACCGCCGGCATCCGTTTGAGGTGCTGAATGTGTGCCTGGTCATCCTGATTGATAATCACCCCGGGATTAAGAATGTTGTCCGGGTCAATAATCTGTTTGATCTGCTGCATAATGGCCAGACCATCTGCGCCCCACTGATGAACAATAAACGGCGCCATATTCCGGCCGGTACCATGTTCAGCTTTCAGTGTGCCATTAAACTGTTGCGTGACCAGTGCTGCCACATCCTGCATAAAGGCATCGTAGCGCTGCACCTGTTCAGAAGTGTCAAACGCCTGAGTAAACACAAAATGCAGATTACCATCCAGCGCATGCCCGAAAATGATGGCCTCGTCATACCCGTATTGGTCAAACAACGCCTCCAGCGCTGCAATACCACAGGCCAGCTCATCCGGCACAAAAGCCACATCTTCAATAATCACAGTGGTGCCGGTTTCACGCACCGCCCCGACAGCCGGAAACAGACCTTTACGAATGTTCCACAGCAGAACTGCCTGGCGCATATCACCGGTAAACGGGCAGACAGGCCGGGCACTGTCCAGAGCCGGGGTGAGCTCCTCAAGTGCCTGATTCAGGCCAGCCTGATCAGGCGCGCTCAGTTCTATTAACAGTGCCACCTGACCGGCTGCTATGGTTAATTCACCAAACGGGCTGAGCAGGCCGGCTACACTGAGCAGGGCGCGGCTGTCCATTAACTCAACAGCCTCTGCGCCATGTTGCTGTAACACCGGAATGAGGGCACAGGCTTCGCCCGGGCTGTTGAATAAGTACAGGCCGGTGGCTTTGTGCTGCGGTACGGCAATGGTTGCTAAGGTAATGTCGGCAATAAAGCCCAGCGTTCCTTCAGAGCCAATTAGCAGGTGGGTAAGAATATCCAACGGGTCGTCGTAATCCAGCAGGGCATTGAGACCATAGCCCATGGTGTTTTTTAGCCTGAACTGGTGCCTGATGCGCTCGCTGAGCGCTGGATTGTTACGTACTTCATCGCGCAGGGCCGACAGAGCACTAAGCATGGCCTCATGTTTGCGTCTGAACTGACCCACTGAGCGGCGTGAGCGGGTGTCCACACAGGTGCCGTCAGCCAACAGAAACATCATGTCCTTAAGGGTGTGGTAGCTATTGTTTTTAACACCGCAACACATGCCGGACGCATTATTGGCCGCTATACCTCCAATTTTGCAGGTGTTAATGGACGCCGGATCCGGGCCAATTTTGCGCTGGTAGGGTGCCAGTAGCTGATTGACTCTGGCCCCGATAAGACCCGGCTGGAGTTTAATGGCCTTGCCGTCATCAAGGATCTCAGCCTGCTGCCAGTGATCGGAGAGCAGGATCAGCACCGACTCGGTCACTGCCTGGCCGGATAAACTGGTGCCGGCGGCCCGAAAGGTTACCGGCACTGACCAGCGGTTGGCCAGGGCCAGAACCCGGCGTACTTCGTGATGATGATTCAGTTTAAGCACCAGGCGCGGGATCATGCTGTAAAAGCTGGCATCAGTGCTGTAGGCAATTCGGCGGGACAGATCTTCAATACGCTGCTCTGGGCGCAAAAAGCCCTCAAGCTGGGTATGAAAAGCTTCATAATGGCTGGTGGTCGCCGCACTGACTGTTGAGGTCATAAAACTACCTGTGTGTTGATATGTCCCTATTTAAGAAGATTTTGCCGGCGCAGGCAACCGCTGGTGCCGGTATTCACAGTGACACACGCTTAGTCATACAGTAAATACGGTGCGCGCCGGGCTTTAAACGCGTTAAGCTGCGACTCCCAGGAGGCTTTGATCTGTGCCTCGCTGTGCCCTGCCTCAATGGCTTGACGTAAAGTGTTGGTGCCGGCCAGCTTGTCCATAAAGTCTGGCTGCGTGAAAAACGGGACACCGGCTTGCTTAAACTGCTTATACGTATCTATCAGCAGGCTTAAATCCAGCCCTTCGATTGGGCTGCTGCGTAAATCCCTGGCCTGTAGTGGGGTATCCTGTAATTTAGGTGAGGGGGCCTGCGGGCGTGAGCGCGGTATGACTGACAGGGTGCCCAGAGCAACTGCATCATGGCCGATAAGCTGAAAAGGCAGATCAGTACCGCGCCCGATACTGACCGCGGTAGCTTCAAAAAAGCACAGCGACGGATACAGCCGGATGGCGGTGTCATTGGGCAGGTTAGGACTCGGTGGCACCGGCAGTGACCAGGTCATGTCGCGCTGATAATGACGCACCGGAATCACGGTTAAATCCAGTGCCTTGCTGTGCTGTATCCAGCCTTCTCCTTTGATCATCCGGGCCAGTTCGCCCACCGTCATGCCGTGCAGCACCGGTATCGGGTCCAGCCCCACAAAAGAAGTAAACCCGGGCTGGCGAACCGGGCCGTCGACAAACCGGCCATTCGGGTTTGGCCGGTCAAGCACCACCACGGCTACCTGATTTTCGGCCGCAGCTTCCATCACATAATGCAGGGTACTGATATAGGTATAAAAACGGGTTCCTACATCCTGAATATCAAATACCAGCACATCTACGTCTGCCAGCATTTGCGGGGTAGGTTTTTTGTTAGCGCCGTACAACGACACAATCGGCAGGCCGGTTTTATCGTCCCGGGCATCCTCAACCTGCTCTCCGGCGCCTTTTTCACCCCGAAAACCATGTTCCGGTGCCATTACCCGGGTAACATTGACCGACGCGGCCAGCAAACTGTCGACCAGATGCTGCTGGTGGGTACGGGAGGTCTGATTAACGACCACGGCGACCTGTTTGTCAGCCAGCAGCGGCAGATAGGCTGCCGGCTGGTCAGCGCCCACGGTAATAGCCTGAACCGATGCGCATAGCAGGTAACTGAAAAACAGTAAAATACGCATTAGCAATGAGCCTTGAGGGCATGCCGTAAATAGCCGTTTTGCTGACTAAGCAGCGTGCGGGCAGACTCTACATCAAGTCCGGTCAGCACCAGTAAAATAGCCAGTTTAGCCTGCTGGTCAGCCTGTTGTAGCGCATCAGTTGCGGTGGCCTCATCACAATCGGTGGCCTGCATCACGATGCGTCTGGCCCGGGCTTTGAGTTTGTGGTTGGTGGCATTCACGTCCACCATCAGATTCTGATAGGTTTTCCCCTGTTTAATCATGGTGGCGGTAGACAGCATATTAAGCACCAGCTTTTGGGCGGTGCCCGATTTCATGCGGGTAGAACCGGTCAGGGCTTCGGGTCCGACGAGGGGACAAATGGCAACATCGGCGGCCTGCAAAACCGGCGTATTCGGTGAGCAGGCCACACCAATGGTTTTGCAGCCTGTCTGTCTGGCATACGCCAAAGCGCCGGTGACATACGGGGTACGGCCGCTCGCTGACAGGCCAACGACCACATCATGCGCGCTTAACCTGATATCAGCCAGATCCAGTGCGCCTTGTCCGTGATCGTCTTCGGCGCCTTCAACGGCATGCTCAATCGCGGTTTTGCCCCCGGCAATCACGCCCACCACCAGGGTGTCGGGCACCGAAAAAGTCGGCCGGCACTCCACTGCATCCAGAATGCCCAGCCGGCCACTGGTGCCGGCGCCGGTATAAATCAGTCGCCCCCCGTTTTGCAGGGCATCAGCGATATAATCAACCGCCCTGGCAATATCGGGCAGGCAGGCAGCTACTGCCGGTGCTACCTTGTGATCCTCGGTATTGATGGCGGTCACAATGTCCAGCGTACTGGCAGTATCGATGTGCAGGGTGTCCGGGTTACGGCCTTCTGAGATCAGCTGGTTGAGCTGCTCAAGCAGGGGGTCGTGGTGATTCATAATGTTCCTTACAAAAGGTTGGTGTACCACACAGGCACACCATAAAAGAGACAGTGGCACCGCATAACAGTTGCCAGGTAAAAGCCAGGTCAAAATGAGCAGTGTCGGGCAGCCACCAGTGCTGAATGTAAGGCTGGCATAACAGGGGCACAGCAAAACCGCTGAGCAGGGCCGCAGTGACACTGCGCTGGCTGCCACGATGGGTAAAAACAGCCACAAAATAGACGCCCAGCAAACCGCTGTAGGAAAACACCATAACGCCAAGCGCAAACTGTAACAGCGGGGTGCTGGTATATTGCTGCCAGTAAAAACACAGCGCGGCCATCAGGGCCAGCACAACCGCAATACCGGTCATAGCCCAGCGCCCGGCGCGAACTCCCTGGCTGGTGGTTGTGTGGGTATCGTTACGGCCGGGCAAAATATCCTGAACCAGCACACTGGCCATGGCATTTAAGCCAGAATTGAGCGTTGATAACGCCGCGGCAATGATGCCGGTGACCACCAGTCCTTTTACGCCTGCAGGCAAGGCATTTAACACATAGTGCATAAACACGGTTTCTGTCTGGCCCTGAAAAGAGTGAGCCAGCTCACTCAAAGGCAATCCGGTTAAGTCCGGGCGCTGATAAACAATGAACAGCAGCATGCCTGCACAGATAAATAATCCGACCACCGGAATCCCCATGACCACCGACAGCAGCATGGCCCGGGTTGCCTGACGTTTGTTCTGGCAGGTCAGCAGACGCTGGGTCATATCCTGATCAAGCCCGAATGCCGCAATATTCAGCAGCACAAACCCGGTTAGGATGGACCACAGAGAAAAGGTGTTGTCTGCACCCAGACCAGGCTCAGTGTTAAGCCAGGTCAGCTTATCGGGCCCGCCGTCTGCCGGGGTTTGCAGCACTGTGATAATCGTGCTTATGTCAGCGTCAATCTGGTATAGCAGGGTAATGATCACGGCAACCGCCGCTGCGATGTACAGCACCGCCTGCACAACATCGGTATAAATGACTGTACGGATACCGCCGGCCAGGGTGTACAGCAGACCCGTCAGAGTAATAATGCTGATGGCAATCAAGACGCTGGATGGGCTGATGTTACCAAATAACAGCATGGCCACTGCCAGCGCTGCCATATACAGCCGGGCGCCACTGGCAAAGACCCGGCCGCCCAGGTACAGCAGGGCGGCCTGATATTGACTGGCCGCAGAAAACCGCCGGGCCAGTAGCTCGTAAACGGTGTACACCTGATGCTGGTAAAACCGGGGTAACAGCACAGCAGCGACCACGCCAGCGGCAATAAAAGCAGCCAGATTGGTGGTCAGGTAGCTTAAATCTCCCCGGTAGCCCTGATCCGGACCGCCCAAAAAGGTGGCGGCAGACTGCGAGGTAGCCAGTACCGAGATCGCCACCGCCCAGACCGGCATCTGTCGAGAGCCGAGAAAAAAGCCGCTGGTGCTTTGTTCTTTGCGATTGAGCAGCAGACCACTGACCACCAGTAGACATACATAGGCGGCAATGACCAGCATATCAGGCCAGGAAAATGAATTTAGCATAGGTTCGTGATTAAGCTAACACGTTGGTCAGCTTAGAATAATCGACGACTAAAGTATAGGACCGGTGACCGCAGCCTGATTCATGATAAGATTCAGACCAGGACCTGCAGTAAGTAAGTGACAAGCGCCAGTGAGTAGACAAACCCAGGCAATCATCCATGCCGATGCCATTATCCGCAATTTTAAGGCGCTACGTGAGCTGGCACCTGACAGTAAAGCTATGGCGGTGGTGAAGGCGGATGCCTACGGGCATGGTGCTGCCAGTATTGCCAGAATGCTGCGAGATCAGGCTGATGCATTTGCAGTGGCCATTATCGAAGAAGCGATAAAGCTGCGCGAGGAAGGCGTGGATGCGCCCATTATTGTGCTTGAGGGGCCGCATCAGCCCAAAGACTGCCTGGTGGCCGCTGAGCAGGCGCTGACTTTGGTATTACACCATGCACAGCAGTTTGAGTGGGTAGCTGACTATACCTCGGATAACCCTCCGGCATTATGGCTCAAAGTGGACACCGGTATGCACCGGTTAGGCGTGCATCCTGATGAAGTGAGCGGTTTGCTGGAGCAATATCAGGCGCTGATCCGGCCGGGCATGGTGCTGGTCACCCACATGGCTTGTGCTGATGAGCTGGATAACCCGCTGACTCGTGAGCAGATTCAAAAAATTCAACAGCTGGCGGTCAGTACGGGGCTACCACTGAGTATCGCCAATTCGCCCGCTACTATAGCCTGGCAGGACGCCCATAGTGCGTGGAACCGGCTGGGGCTGGCTATGTATGGATGTAATCCGGTCGACCGTGATACCGGGCTGGCATTGTCACCGGCCATGACGCTGCGCGCCAGTGTTATCGCCCTGCGCGATATTCCGGCTGGCCAGAGCGTGGGGTACGGGCAGGTATGGACAGCCTCACGACCCAGTCGCATCGCCACTATCGGTATTGGTTATGCTGACGGCTATCCCCGCCACTGCCCCAGTGGCACACCAGTATTGGTCAATCAGCAGCGAGCACCATTAGCCGGGCGTGTATCGATGGATATGCTCAGTGTGGATGTGACTGATTTACCTGAAGTTAAAATTGGTGACAAAGTAGAGCTTTGGGGGCAGAATCTGGCTGTTGATGAGATTGCCCGATACGCCGGTACCGTGTCCTATGAACTGGTGACCCGGGTCTCTTTACGGGTGCCACGGGTGGTAAAATATCTTTAATCACACTGAACCAGTCACCCTCTAGTCTGGTACTAATACATCATGCTTAAGCCGTTTCTTCATGCCTGCCAGTGATGTAATTTACATGGGATTTCTCGCCAGTCTGTGTGCCAGTTTTGGGACCACGGTCGGGAGTCTTGGTGTGTTTACCATTCGCCAACTCTCGCGCAAGATGGAGGACGGGCTGTTGAGTTTGGCGGCAGGGATTATGCTGGCAGCGTCGTTTTTTTCCTTACTGCTACCTGCACTGGAGCACGCCGGTAGAGATTATGGCTCTGAGCTCATTGGGGCACTGGCTGTGGGGGCAGGGACTCTGCTCGGAGCCGCTGTGTTATACGCTATTCATCAGTATGCGCCGCATCAGCACTTTGATTCGCGTCGGGAAGGTAGTAATAAGTACAAACTGGGGCGCATCTGGTTATTTGTGATTGCCATTACCCTGCATAATTTTCCGGAAGGTCTGGCAGTGGGGGTGGGGTTTGCCGGTGGCGAAGTGAAAAACGGCGTTACCCTGGCCATTGGTATTGGTTTACAGAATATTCCTGAGGGGCTGGCGGTGGCAGTGGCTTTACTTTCAGTAGGGTACACCGCGCTACGTTCAGCGCTGATTGGGATTGCTTCCGGGCTGATTGAGCCGGTAGGCGGGTTAATAGGAGCAACAGCCGTATCCAGTGCTGCTGTTCTTATGCCCTGGGCATTGGCGTTTGCTGCCGGTGCCATGTTGTTTATCATCAGTGACGAGATTATCCCTGAGACCCATAACAACGGGAATCAGAACCTGGCAACGTTTACGTTGATGGGGGGCTTTGTCCTTATGATGATACTGGATACTGCGCTTTAGCCTAAAGGATAAAGGTAAAGCATTCTTTATCTCGTTATATTGACTGTGTTGCGCAACACTCGGATGCCTTTTTGTTGTAAGGATACAGTCAATAACAAACAAGAGGTTTTTCTATGCGGACTTCCTATTCTCGTCATCGTGTTAATAGGGGTGTGTTTTCGAAGCCCATTCCGAAAAAAGCAACCAAGTAATCCTCATATTCCTGCCCGGCGCTTGCGCCGGGTTTTTTATTTGTTCTGCTGCACCCAGCGTATCCTCGCCAGATTCTGCACAGCGATGGCTGTCAACCTGCTAGTTTTGGGGCTGCACCTGGCCGTCTGTCATATCAGGCTCAACATGGCTGCTTTGCGGCTTGGCGATATAACGCTCCGGGCGGTGGTTTAGAGAAATCACCATGTTCAGACACACGGCTGCCAGCACACTGATCATCACCAGTGGCCAGTCAATAAAAGCCAGGGCGCTAAGTAAAATCACAGTGTCTACACTGAGCTGAAATGTACCGGCTCGCACGCTGTATCTGGATTGCAGGTAAAACGCCAGAATGCCGAGGCCGCCCAGGCTGGAGCTGTGTCTGAACATAATAAGCATACCCACGCCTATCAATAACCCGCCAAAGACCGCAGAAAAAATCGGATCGGCATGGGAAATATCCACAAAGCGTGGGATGAGATCGGACAGAACCGACACCGTAGTAACCGAAACAAATGTATTAATTGTGAAGCGCTTACTGATTTGGGTCCATGCCAGAGCGTAAAAAGGCAAATTAATAATAAAAAACAAAGCACCAAAGTCAGCAGAAAAGGCATAGGTGCCCAATAATGCCAGACCTGCTGCGCCCCCGACCATCAGGTCTTGCGACTGAAACAGGTATACCCCGAATGTGACAAATAACCCGGCACTGACAAGTGCAAACAGGTCCTCAATAAATCCATGACTGGCTTTTTGCATAATTAAATTAATCCGAAATTTATTCTGATTAAAAGACCAGCGGATTATACGTGCTTGTTACTGATAACCGCAGTCGGGTCCCCGTGTCCGTTTTGGTGCAACAGCCACCAGTGGTCAGGAACCTTTACGATATTTTAAGGAGGTGTTTTTATTGTGTTTTAAGGATGTAAAATTAAGCGGTGCGCAGACAGTAAAAAGGCGTCCTGCAACGCCTTTATCAATTAAAATGGTTTGTTTACGAATTCTGCGCGGGGAAAAAGTAATTGCGCATAACTGGCATTGGAGCGCAGGTAGCGATCTGAAAGCCAGATCTCAACACTGTCATTTGCATCAGTGAACAATGTCAGACATTCCTGAGATACCTGAATGCGACTGATATTTTGCTTAGAAACAAAGGTGGTAAAACCGGCAAACAGGCGGGATAGGCTGTTGTGTCTGATGCCAACCACACCATCCATTTCAGCCAGCACGTAGGCCGGGCGATTCAACCGGTTGGAACTCATTGCCCACAGGTTTGCTAATACATAAAAACCAAAAATTGCACCACTTACACAAAGATAGACAGACATACGCTTGCCCCTCTTGGAAATTCAAACATGTATTAAAAAATAAAAACTTAATACGCTTGTTGTTTCACAAAAATGCTTAACAAATTATATACAATCTACGCGTTAATTCCTACTTATCAGTAATAGATTTGTCGTAAAAAGTTCATCTTTCGCTAAGCCACCCAGCTGAGAGCCTTTAAAAATGGCAATGTTTTAAAAATAATCTGAATAATTATCAACAGCTTATAATTACAGGGTTTAATACAAAAATTTAACAATTAAGGCGTTTTTGCTGCTGTGGAAGCTGACGGCAGAATGCAAACTCTGACGTTGGGAATACGCAAACGCAAAAAAGCTTCTACAGCCGGAAAATACAATGAACAAAACTGTATTTCTGGTATCACTCCGTTACGGCTGTTATAGGGCAACTGCAATACTGCACGGTCTTGCTGACGATGCAGAAAAACCGTATTAATCTGTTCAATAGCAATGACATGCTCTTCAATATTCAGATGACCACTGTCGATAAATAAAAGCGTCCACGGGCTGCCAGGTTTAATTTCACTGTCAGGAATACTTCGGCACAGCATAAAAAAAGACAACGCGGCTGGGGCAATGGCCAGCCACCAGTAGCTGGTAGATTGAAAATACATAGCGGAAACTGCCGTAAAGACACCGGCACAAACAATAACCGGCCAGCACAACAGATATTTGGGTACCCCTGACAGCATCTGATTCGGTTTGTTCATCATGCCACGCTCCTGAAATTCCCCTGAACTACCAGACCCGCTTTTGGGCCCGGAGTATAGAGTGAAAGTTAGAGCAAAAGGCAGCGCAGGGAAACTGAACTTTAGACTGAAATTGGATCGGTTTAGTGGCTAGTCTCTGGGCCTGCGTTTATGCTGTTCGTATAATTTGGCTTCTTTTAAAAAGGCATACATGGCATCAATCGTGGCGTGAATTAATCCCGACGGGCCTGACAAAAACTGTTTTCTGAGGATATATTCTTTAAAAAACATCAACGGGAATACCGTGAACAGTTTGAGCAGCGAATATTGCTTACCACGCTGAAACTTTTCCTGTGCCCCCAGCGATGAGTAACTGTTTTGCTTGCCCATATAGGTCGCCACATCATCATACCCGTAATGCCTGATAAGTCCGCTGGCATGTGCCACCTTACCGGCGGTAATGACATTTTCGTGAACCAGTCGATCCAGCGGGTAGTGGGTCATGTCACGTTTGAATACTCTGACAATAGAGCGCTTGTGGGCAGCGCTGTGCAAAGACTGTCCGATAAACACATCATCAAAATAAACCCGGATCGCATCGCAGTGACCGGCATCAACCATGTGCTGTATTTCTGCGGCCAGAGAAGCGGGTACTACCTCGTCACCATCCAGGTTAAAGCACCAGTTATTGCGACAGGCTTGCAACGCAAAAGCTTTTTGGCGGGCAAAGCCCAGCCACGGCTGATGAATGACGGTGGCCCCATGACGCCTGGCGATGTCGACCGTATCATCGGTTGAGCCTGAATCTACCACAATAATTTCATCAAACTGACTCACTGCGCTGAGCACGTCATCCAGTGTGGCAGCCTCATTGAGCGTGATCAGAAAAACACTGATTGGTGTGTGACTCATGCGGACTTCCTGTCGGCTGATGAACCCTTATCCTGTTCACACTGCTGTTTGGCTTCGTCCTGCATTTGCAGTGCAGCCAGAGCAGCATATTTATGAAAGGCATACTGGCCGAGCACTAACGCCATAAAAAAGCCGGCTTTGCCATCCAAAATGCCGCCACGAATAAGATATTGCTGCAGAAAATCGGTGATAAAGCGAAAGGCGGCGTAAGGCAACGAGCCACGCTTGCCTCTGGCAAATTTTTCTTCGGCCAGGATGCAAGCATACTTGAGGTGTTTTTCCTGCAAATGCTGGTAGGTTCGCCAACTGAAATGCTTGAGCGGCTGGGTCAGGGTGCGCACCTTAGGCTCAGGGATTTGCAGCACTTCATGCACCTGAGAGTTTTTGAACTGTACGCCTTCGGTATGTAAAAACAGCTTGCCCTGCGGGGTTGAATACCGGCCGCGTTGCATTGGCTTACCAAACAGATAGGTCTGCCAGGGAATCTTAATAAAATTATCGGTCAGATTTTCTTCACCCAGTAGCTGCTCAATTTCAGCCTGAAGTGCCGGTGTGACAAGCTCATCGGCATCCAGATTCAGCACCCACTCGTGGCGGCATTTCTGCAGCGCACGGTTGCGCTGCGGGCCATAGCCGGGCCAGTCTGTCTGATAGACTTCATCAGTATATTTACGGCATAGTTCTACCGTGCCGTCGGTGCTGCCAGAGTCCAGAATGATCAGTTGGTCAACCCAACCAGCCAGGCCTTGCAGGCAGGTTTCTATTCGGTCCGCTTCATTACATACAATCAAAAAACAGGAAAGAGGGCGTCGTTGCATTATTCCGGTGCCAGCTATAGAGCCGGATAGTCGCCCGGCCCTGCATTGTAAAAACGCTAGTGTGGCACAGCTTTAAACAACGAATCAATTTTCCTGTTCAATATGCCCCGGCGTATTGAGGTAATACAGTACCGTCAGGTTGGCAATAAACCAGATATCCTTAATGATAAACATGCCGGTACCCGATAACACGCCCTGGTCCAGTGCGCCGGGGTATGACACTAAAAATGTTTGGGTAGTGATAAAAACTGCTGCGCACATTAACAAGCCGGGAATGAGAAGAGCACGGAAACACAGCCCTGTCCCCAGCACAATCAGCGCCAGTAAATCGTAAATACCAATCACGTTTGACGTGGTCTGCACATCCATCAACAGATACATCCAGCTCATCAGCGGGGAGCTGGCCACCAGAGGCTCGATACCCTGTGCTTCGGGCAAAGTAAATTTCATGCCGCCAATCCATAATAAAACCAGCGCAACCGGTAGGTAATTCAGCATGTTGCGAATATTGTGATAGCGGCCGGCGGGTAACAACAAGGTCAAGGCCAGACTCAGCAACGCAAAATATTTGATAATCCCCTGACCGGAGCCAATGGCCGGAAAACCGCCTAAGCTTTCCATCCAGTGCTCAGACCCCAGCAGGGTCAGTAATGGCAATACAGCGATAACAATTAATACATAGCAGGCAGGATGGTGCAGTTGCGGTATTGCGTGCGCAACAAGGATGGCGGTGCCACCTGTCAGTAATATTATTGCGGCGACATAATGGCCCATGGGCAGATTGGCCAGATAATACCAGTTAAGCACCACCGGCAGTGTGCGGGAGATATCATGAAACAGGCTCAGGCACAGGGCGAGTAAAGGGATGGCGATAAGCAAACGGATCAGCAAAACCGGGGGCATAGTCATTCTTAGTGAGTCAGGTTGCTGATAAAGACCTCACTGATGCGCAGAAACTTTCACTCCGGTGCGCTGTACAGACTCTTATCTGTCGCTGATATTATTTTGTGCCCGGTTTGACGGGCCTTCAGGGACGGGGTTCTTGTTCATCATCAATGATCTCCGGTGCCGGTGCGCTGGCCAGCGCGGTGCGCTCTTCTTTGGTCAGTACATGCGGGGTCACAACCGGTTGGCCATGCTCATTAAAAAACGCCGATGTGGCATGTTTGCCACTTAAGCGGGCGGTGGCAACAATTTTGATAAAGCGCCAGATATTGCCCGGCAGCCCTTTGGCTACCGGCTTGGGGGAGCCGTTTGCAGAATGGGTGTGAACAACTGCCATCCGGCCGGGAAAATCTTTGGGAATACGGTGGGTGGTCAAAAGATTATCTACCAGACCAATAAAGGCCAGAGCGTGGCTGGGCAGGGTGTTGCCTATTGGCGTATTACAACAAGATGCATACCAGCGTAGCAGGCCCCGCGGGCTGAGCCTGACCACGGCCAGGTGCTCCATGCCCCGGGTAAAGCGCACCCGGTGTGCGGCAACCTGCACAATATGGGTGCCTCCCTGATCATTTAACATTGCACTTTGGCGGCGTAAATAGCGTGCAAATGCCTGACAGTCTTTGCAGTAGCACAGTACCCGGCTACAGGTGCCACCCTCAAGCACAACGCCCTGAAGTTTTTGACACTGACAAGAAAATGGATGTGGCATAAATAAAATTCCCGTGATGCTGTGCTCAGGCCGGTTGCCATAGTTCAATAGGGTTGCCTTCAGGATCATAAAGGCGGGCAAAGCGGCCGTTCGGGTAGGTTTGCGGGTCTGGTGTCACGGTAATTCCCGCCGCGGTGAGCTGGGCTATCATGGCTTCCAGGTCAGCAACCCTGAAATTCAGCATCCACTGCTTTTTATCATTACCAAAGTAGTCACTGTCCCGGGCGAAAGGCGCAAATACTGTCGGACCTGCCTGCTGCGTCCAGACCGGATCAGTGTAATTATCCGGTACCAGACTCACTCCCAGATGCGTTTCATACCATCTGGCCAGTGCGCCCGGATCATCTGCCCGAAAGAAAAAGCCTCCAAAACCGGTAACCTGCTGCATATGCCCTCCTGCTTACACCTGATGTCCGCTAAGTGTTTGCTGCATAGTGATAAAGCCGGGTTGCTCTGCTACCCGCGCCAGCCACTGTTCAATGGCCGGATAAATGGCCAGTTCAAAGCCGCCTTCGTCAGCCACATGGGTGTAGGCGTATAGTGAAACATCTGCTGTGGTAAAGCTATCCCCGGCAATAAAGGGCTGGCCGGCTAGTTGCTGCTCCATCACCGCGAGGGCTTTATGCCCGCCTTCCTGCTTGGCCTGATATTCTGCCACACGCTCAGCCGGCAGCTTCAGATACTTGTTGATGTAACGGGCGACAGCAATATACGGCTCATGGCTGTACTGTTCGAAAAACTGCCACTGTTGTACCTGGGCGCGCAGAAAGGGGTCATCCGGCACAAGATGACTGCCGTCAGCCAGATAGTTGATGATAGCATTGGACTCGCTCAGACAGCGACCGTCATCCAGCTCCAGCAAAGGAATCTTGCTGTTGGGGTTTTTCAGTTTGAAGGACGTGGTATGTGTATCGCCGTTGAGAATATCAGTATGAATCCAGGCATGAGCAATGTTAAGCAGGTTCATAACCAGCTTCACCTTGTAACAGTTACCTGAATGTAAATCGCCATAAACCTGCATGCCTTGCCTTTAGTGTCAGGGTGACTAATTTATAATCACACTGTAGCGTAAGCACACAAGGCTGAAAACTGTTTATTAGGATTACCTGAAGTCGTAATGTTGCATAGAGAAGCCGTGGGTACGCTTATGGGTATAAAAAAATACCACTAAGCCGGGCCAGGAGGTAAATAAAACAATCAGGGTCCAGAACATCTTCTGAAAATTATGCACCCGCTCAGAGAGCATGACAGACAGCGGAGGAATAACAATAAACAGTAACATACAGCCCAGTATAAAAAGCTCTGCTTGAGTATATGGCATGGGGCTTCTCCTGATAACAGCAAATCCGTATAAGTACACATTGGCTAAAATTTGTACTTTTACTATAGCGAACCGGCGTCCTTTTTAGTTATGTTTTTATATACCTGTGTAAGCGTGGTCCGATGTTGTCCGGGAAGGTAACTCGCCAAACAGACGATGGTATTGTTTGCTGAACTGGCTAAGGTGATAAAACCCGTGGTCAAATGCCACATCGGCAATACATCGCCTTGTATCATTAGACTGCAAGGCCCGGCGCACCTGATTCAGTCGGCGCGCCTGTAAAAAGCGGGCCACAGAGACTCCATAGTGGTTGCACCATATCCGGTGCAGTGCCCGCGGCGAGATACCCGCGATGGCGGCCAGTTCTGCAACAGTAATACTGGCTTCATCATCAACCTGCGCCAGATAATCGTTAAGTGCAGTGAGTGCGCGATGACGTTGGTGCGGACCGGGCATGGCGTCACCGGGGGCATGCAATAAACGACTGAGTGTGCTGACCAGTAACTGTTCATGCGTTTTACTTTGCCAGCGGTTTTCACACTGGCCAACCAGCAGCGTCATATAGCGTCTTAATGCCTCTGCCTGAGGGCTGACCAGCGTCTGGGCAAAATCCTCTGGCGCTGTTTCAGCCTGACCAGGCAGCGTGGCCGGTGCAATGACCACACCGAATAATGTGCTGTGGCAGTCGGTTGCCAGTTCAAAGTCAACGCCGCCGGGGCGCACCATAATCGTATTGGCATCGGCCTGCTGCTGGTTAATGCTGACCCGCTGGGGGCGGGCGCTGAATCCCAGCCAAATAGCCCCATCGGGAACCCGGCAATATTGTTGAAGTGCCTGACTGGTCTGTTCTTCAAACAGGTGAAAAGCGCCCAGCTCAATATGCGTCATGGCGCCGCTAAACGCCCCGTCGGAGAGCTGATTGTACTCCTGCTGCCACTGTGGCAGCTGCCCCGCCTGTTCATTCACATCCTGCGTAATAGCAGTGCACCACGTTGGTGAGTTGCACCTTGATTGGTCGTCAGACTGTTGCACCTGTTTTGCCCTATGTCTGTGCGGTGTTGGTCAACACCCTGATTTTACTGGCTTAACCGGGGCTGCCGATTGTTGATACTGCGGTGGAACGTGTCTGGCAACCCCATGATGATTGTGGTGCTGCAAACAGCGCACCAGCACAAAAACCATTGAGAGTAGTTATGACAGCACGATTTACATGCCGGCAGGGTGCCAGAACATACCAGTTTTCATCGCTGGCGGACCTGATGGCCAAAGCCACCCCTGAACGTTCCGGCGATCAACTGGCTGGTGTTGCCGCCGGCAGCGCACAGGAGCGGGTTGTGGCGCAAATGGCGCTGGCGGATTTGCCGTTGAGCACATTTTTACAGGAAGTGGTCATTCCCTATGAAAGTGATGAAATTACCCGGCTGATTATCGACAGCCATGATAAGGCGGCATTTGCCCCTATTAGTCATTTAACCGTGGGCGATTTTCGAAACTGGTTATTGTCAGATGCGGCAACACCTGAGGTGCTTACCGCCATCCGTCCGGGACTGACTCCTGAGATGACCGCGGCGGTCAGCAAAATTATGCGTAACCAGGATCTGATTCTGGTGGCCCAGAAGTGCCATGTTAAAAGTGCGTTTCGTAATACCATTGGTCTGCCAGGCCGGCTATCCACCCGGCTTCAGCCAAATCATCCGACCGATTCTGAAAATGGCATTGCCGCGACCATCTTTGATGGCCTGATGTATGGCAACGGCGATGCGGTTATCGGCATTAATCCGGCCACCGACAATGTGCCTCAGGCGGTGCGCTTACTCAAACTGATGGATGATGTCATCAATCATTATGACATTCCGACCCAGTCCTGCGTGCTGACTCACGTCACCAATACCATTGAGGCCATTGAACTGGGCGCGCCGGTAGATCTGGTTTTTCAGTCTATTGGCGGCACTCAGGGCACCAACGACACCTTCGGGGTCAACCTGTCGATTCTGCAGGAAGCGTATGATGCAGCCCAGTCACTTAAACGTGGCACGGTGGGCAACAATGCCATGTACTTTGAAACCGGGCAGGGCACGGCATTATCGGCCGATGCTTTTCACGGGATCGACCAGCAAACCTGCGAAGCGCGGGCTTATGCGGTAGCGCGCAAGTTTAACCCGCTGCTGGTAAACACCGTGGTGGGCTTTATCGGTCCTGAATACCTGTTTGACGGCAAACAGATTATCCGTGCCGGCCTGGAAGATCATTTTTGCGCCAAACTACTGGGCCTGCCGATGGGATGCGACATCTGTTACACCAACCATGCCTATGCTGATCAGAATGATATGGATAACCTGCTGACCCTGTTAGGCACCGCTGGCTGTTCATTTATCATGGGGATCCCCGGCTCTGACGACATCATGCTCAATTACCAGACCACCTCTTTTCACGATGCCCTGTATGCACGTAAGGCGCTGGGACTAAAGCCGGCGCCGGAGTTCGAGCAGTGGCTGACCAAAATGCAGATTTTCGATAGTGTGGATGAGGTCAGGCTGAGTAACAGTAATCAGTCACCGCTGGCCCGTTCACTGACACGCCTGGGGCAGGAGGTCTGATGAAAAATAACGCACAGCCAGAGTCAGTGTTGTCATCTCAGGATGACGTGACCCAGCCTAATCCCTGGCAAGAATTAAAAGCATTTACCTCGGCGAGGATTGCGCTGGGCCGGGCCGGCACCAGTATCCCGACCAAACAGATGCTGGCGTTTCAGCTGGACCATGCCCGGGCGATGGATGCGGTGCATGGTGCTTTGGATATCCCCGCTTTGCTGGGTAATCTGAAAGACAGTGCGCTTATCAGCCAGCATTGTGCCGGTGAGGCGATGGCGCTGAGTAGTCGCGCCCAGGACCGGTTTGACTATCTGCAGCGTCCGGATAAAGGCCGTCAGCTTAACGAAAATAGCTGGCAGGCATTATGTGACTACCGCGCCACCACAGATACCCCGTTTGATTTAGCGATTGTAGTGGCCGACGGGCTGTCTGCCACAGCGGTCAGCCGGCATGCTCAGCCGGTCATTGAAGGGCTGCTGAGCTTACTTGGCAATGATGAGCGTCACTGGCAGGTGGCGCCGGTGACCGTGGTCAGCCAGGGGCGTGTGGCTGTGGGCGATGATGTGGCAGAGTGCCTGAATGCGTCACTGGTACTGATACTCATTGGGGAGCGTCCCGGACTGACCTCACCTGACAGTATGGGGATGTACCTGACCTGGCAAGCCCGACGAGGCGCCCGGGAGTCCTCCCGCAACTGTATTTCCAATGTACGGCCGCAGGGGCTTAATTATCCCGAAGCCTGTCAGAAAGCTTTTTACCTGATGAGTGAGGCGCGCACCCGACAACTGACCGGCGTGAACCTTAAAGATCGCTCATCCACCCTTGATAACAACGCCACGCTGGGCCAGCAGTCAGGCTCCAGCTTTTTAGTGGCAGCGCCAACTAACACACAGGAATAAACATGTCTGATCAAACAACCTATCTTGCCAAACGGCAACTAAAACGGGGCTCCGCTGGCTGGTTAATGCTGGCGGGACTGGGCGTCTCTTATGTGATATCCGGTGACTTTGCCGGCTGGAACTTTGGCATCGGTCAGGCTGGCTGGGGCGGATTTGTTATTGCAGCCATTGCCATGGCGGTGATGTATCTGACCCTGGTACTGTCACTGGCCGAAATGTCCTCATCCATTCCTGCCGCCGGGGGTGGTTACAGCTTTGCCCGACAGGCGATGGGCCCGGCCGGTGGCTTTTTTACCGGACTGGCGGTACTGATTGAATACGCGCTGGCGCCGGCCGCTATCGTGATTTTTATCGGCGCAGCGGTGAATGAATTGCTGGGCATAGACGGGCCGCTTGTCTACGCGGCTTTTTATGCGGTGTTTATTGCGATTCACTGTAAAGGCGTGGGGGAAGCGCTCAAAGTCATGATGGTGATAAGTGCACTGGCAGTGCTCGCGATACTGGCTACCGGGGCCGCGCTATTGCCGGCATTTGATGCTGATAATCTGTTTGATATTGCGGCGACTGCCGGTAATACCGACAGCTTTCTGCCATTTGGCTGGTATGGGGTATGGGCGGCGCTACCGTTTGCCATGTGGTTATTTCTGGCTGTTGAAGGTGTGCCGCTGGCCGCCGAGGAAGCCAAAAATCCTGAACGTGATGTCCCTAAAGGCATTATCGGCGCCATGCTGTTTCTGCTGGTCACCGCGGTGGCCGTGGTGGTTTTACTGGCAGGCGCGGTGGGGGCCAAAGTGATTGGTAATAGCGCTGTGCCGCTGGTGGATGCACTGAACATCCGTGGTTTTGGTGGCCTGGCAACCTCGGTAAACATTCTGGGACTGGCCGGGCTGGTGGCCTCGTTTTTCTCTATCATCTATGGTTACAGCCGTCTGGTGTTTGCCTTGTCGCGGGCGGGCTACTTTCCGCAGAGTCTGTCACTGACCAATCAGAATAAATCGCCGGTACGGGCGCTGGTGGTGCCTGGTATCTTTGGTTTTCTGGTTTCATTGAGCGGGGAAGGAGACCTGATTCTGGCAATGGCAGTGGTGGGCGCCACGATTTCTTATGCTCTCATGGCGCTAAGTCATATTCTACTGCGGGTGAAGCAGCCGGACATGGCCCGTCCGTACAAAACACCCGGTGGCATGGTCACCTCATCCATTGCACTGGTGCTATCGCTAATCGCGCTAACTGGTGTTTATGCTTTTGACCCCAAAGCCTTTTTCTTAACAGGCGGATTGTTTCTGGCGGGTGGCCTTTACTACGCATTTTATGCCAGACGGCATCTGGTAGCCGGTTCGGCAGAAGAAGAGTTTGCCATGCTATCAAGCGCCGAAGCAGAGCTTAAAGCAAACTAAAGCAGCAGTGTTGAATCGATAGCAGTAAACTGGCTGGCTGCCTGTTGCAAGGATGCAGCAGACAGCTCGCTGACTCCGTAAACCTCAACCGGAATCTGATAACGGTGCTGAATACGGCTGACCAGAATGTCAAAATCCCCGTCACCTGACACCAGAATCATTTTATCTGAGTCAGCAGCCAGTTCCATCATGTCTACTGCAATTCCCACATCCCAGTCGCCTTTGGCCGAGCCGTCGGAGCGCTGAATAAAGGGTTTGAGTTTTACCTCAAATCCAATCCCGCGCAGTATATTCTGAAACTGTTTTTGTTTTTCATCGCCGCGGGTAGTGGCATAGGCAATAGCCTGAGTGATGGTGCCCTGAGCGGCTATCTGTGCCCAGAAAGCGTTGTAGTCAAAATGCTTTTTAAATGCGCTGCGGGTGGTGTAATACACATTCTGAACATCGACAAAAATAGTGATTTTTTTCATTAAGCCAAAATGACCGGCGGCCTGTTATTTCAATAATAGGGTTGATGATGGACATCCCGCCGGTGAAAGTAAATCTATTCCTTTGCCTGCAACTCACTTAGATGCAACTGCTGCTGGGTCACGCGCTGTCCTTTTACATCCTTTAAGCCAATAACAATGGCCGGGTCCGGTGATTCCCAGTCAATGTTAATAAAGCCATAATTTACCTGGTAGGTAGCCTGACCCACCCGGTGCTGGTTCGGACTGACATGTTTCCACTCCTCGGTCAGTCCTGAGCTGGTGACTTCCCACAGCGGATAGGGCAGATTGTCATCTACCCGGGATATTTCACCCCAATGAGTGTCGCCACTTATCATGATCACGCCACTTATCTGATGCTGGTTGATAAAATTAAGCAGGCGCTGGCGATCGTAAGGATAGTTAGCCCAGGCTTCCCAGCCGGTAAATTCGGGCAGCACCTGCAAACTCGAGGCAATAATTTTGATTTCGGCTGGTTTTTTCAGCTCGCTTTCCAGCCATTGCCACTGAGCCTCTCCCAGCATACTGGCCTGTGGGTCGTCATGCACCGCATAAGGCCCCTGATGGTCAGGTTTACGCTGCTGCTGGTAGACCTGTTCACTGACAGCATTGATAGGCGGCCGGTTCCAGCGTAAATCCGGCATAATGACCGCAATACGCTTATCGTCCTCACCAAACCGGCGGCTGGTGTAAATACCATCGGGGCGCTGACGGCGCGCAGAGTCAGCCGGGGTGTTAAAAAAGTCCAGCATGATCTGTCGGGACGCTTCTTTTTGCGGGTACTCGGCGCCACCATCATTCTGGCCAAAATCATGGTCGTCCCAGATGGCCATGACCTCGTGCCTGCCCATTAGCTGACTAAAGCCGGGCTGCGCCCCCAGTTGTTGATACTTTTGTTTCAACAGGTGCATGTCCTGGGTATCGCCATAGATGTTGTCACCCAAAAACAGAAAAACATCGGCCTGTTCTTTATTGATAGCCTGTAAAATAGGCATTGGCTTGGCCTGATGACTGCAGGAGCCAAACAGTATTTTATCCGGTGTAGTCGCCAGAGCCTGAGCGCTGAGCAGACTGCTCAGTAGTGCCAGACCGGCAGAGATAATCGGCTTCATGGTTTGTCTCCGGTAGTCAGTAATATTTCAATGGGCGGGTGTATATCGGCACGAAACTGCTCAGGTTGCTTACCCAGCAGCTTCAGCGCGGTGGCAGCAACCTGAGACAGCGTATACGTGGTATCGGTATTGTTAAGCTCGCCGTGGCCGGCGATATCCGCGCCCACGGCTGCCAGCCAGATGTTTTGTGAGCCCACAATGCCATCGGGCGCCTGCTCAGCCATCTCTGGATATTTTTTTAAAATCGCCTGACGGGAGCTATGATGCTGCCAGTCCTGCAGGGTGCTGCCACGGCCATGGTCGGTGGTAATAATAAGCGCGGTATTGTTTTTATAGACATCCATTGACTGCAGGGTGTCCCACAACTCGCTAATCCGGGCATCCGCGCGATGTATCGCCCGTATGTACTGCGCATAATTACCGTCGTGGGCAAAATCATCGCTTTCGCCCAGGCTGATGTACATGACGCGGGGCTGGTGGGTTTTGATGTGATTGATGGCAAAGTGATGGGTGAACGCATCCAGACGCACCGTATCCCAGGGGCTGGGAATTTGGTGTTGCAGTGTATTGAGCAGTGCTATAGATGGTGAATCGCCGGCGGCAGACTCAAAGCCGGCATTGATATGCAACCCCGAACGGTCGCGATTAAAAATAGCCGGAAAGACATCCCAGCTGGCAAACACACCAAATGGCTTGTTAAAGCCTGGCTGCGGCTGAAGCCATTCTAAAAAACTAACATTAGGGTTGGGCACTTTATCGTTACTGTCGATAGCATTATCAACCTGACCGGTAATCAGCTCATTGTAGCCCGGATAAGAAAAATACCAGGGGTTTGTCACCTGCATCACCGAACCTTTGTCCTGATTACCAATAATGGTGCCGCTGGCTTGCAGGGTTTGCCATAAAAATGGCATCAGTTTGCGGCGTTTTTCATTGGTGCTGGCACCAGTGAAGTCCTGTTTCAGCGCGTCGGGCTGACTGACGGTGTTCGGCTGAATCAGACTTTCATCGATGCCGCGAAACACTTCCTGCCAGCGAACCCCGTCAAGGGTAACAATGACCAGATTGTTGGCGCTAAAGGCAGGCAGGGGCAGCAGTGTAAGCAGCCCCAAAATAAATAAATAAGCACGTAACACGAAGATTCACCTTATAAAAAAAGCAGCCGTGAGGCTGCTTTTTGTCATCAAAGCAGGATGATTAGAATGAGAATTTCAGGTTGGCAGCAGCAGTGCGCGGTGCGCCTATCCAGCCAGACTGACCGGCAATCCCGCCGATATAGCTTTCATCGGTCAGGTTGTTGATGGTCAGGCGCAGTTCTAAATCCTGTACTCCGTCAAAAGGAGCCTGTAAGGCGACACCGGCATAAAAATCAACAGCGGTATAGGCATCAACCCGCTGGGTATTCAGTGCGTCCATAAAGCGTTCGCCCACATACTTACCTGACAGTCCGGCAAAGTAGTTGTCTTTGGCCCAGTTGGCGCTCAGTACAAACAGGTCTTCGGCTGAGCCAAATACGGTATTGCCATTCGGGAAGCTGTCCAGGTCACCGGTATAGGTTGAATCGTTGTATGTGTAGGAGCCGTACAGACTCCAGTTGCTGTTTACATACCAGGTCGCCGACGCTTCAATACCATCAGACTCAATACCGCCCACGTTGACGAACTGACCGCTGGTACCAATCAGAAAATCGATGCCGTCAGGCGAGTCCGGAGCAATAAAGGTCAGGCGGTTATCAAAGGTAATGTCGTAGTAGGTGATACTGGCCGAAAACAAGCTTGAGCTGTAGCGCAGGCCCACATCAATATTGTCGGCTGTTTCCGGCTCAACACTTTCAAGAGCAGATGCATCCCGTTCCAGCACGGTGTCTTTAATGGCTGCGAAGTTTTCTGCATAACCGGCAAAGACTTCCAGATTCTCAAACAGCGGCACCACAATACCGGCACTTAACAGCGTGTCAGAGTCTGAATCAACACTAACAGTATCGCGCTCACCAAAAACATCCCGGGCTTCCAGATCGACCAGGAATTTTTTGGCGCCCACTCGCAGACGCGCCATACCCAGGTCAATTTCATCTTCCAGATAGAACATCGTGGTATCAACCGTAAATTCACGGCTGTACTGCACCCAGTAAGGCGAATTGTCGAAGTTAGCCGATACCCGTGGTTCAATCTGGCGATGCCAGTCACGGTATTCCTCACGCTCGTAATCTTCGTACCAGAAACCACCTCGCAGGGTATTGTCGAACTCACCAATTTGGGTGTACCAGGAAAAATCAGCATTAATGCCCACCCGATCCTTACCATAGTGAGTATGGCGATAAGAGGCGACCGGTACTGCTCCGTTGGCATAACAGGCTGGGTCATACTCAGCGCCGGCGCCACCGTAAGGGAATGTCAGGCTGGATTCACAACCGGCCTGGGGTGTCAGGGCGTTGCCCTGGGCATCAACATAGTACAGACGCCCCAGTGCTTCGCCCCCATAATAGGTTGTACCAGATTGCAGCTCTGTATTCGGGCTGCTGCCATCGTCGTTAACATCCACTACATACGGAGGCACCCAATCGCCATTCCCCTCATTGTGGTGGTAATACACATTGGCAGACAGGTCCAGATTGTCCAGAGCGTACTCACCCTGTAAATAGGCAAAGGTATTTTCGCGGTGTGTTTGCCAGCCGTTACGATATACCTGATTAATATAAGGCACATCGGTGACCTGACCAATCAGGCGGTCCCAGGTGGGATCCTGCTCAAACTGTTCCAGGCTGACCCGCTGATAATTGGCTTCAACAGCATCGTCGTAAGAGGCGTATGCTGTCAAATCCAGCTTGCCGATACGACTGATAACCTTGGCCGCCAGATGATCGTGCTCATTGTCTGCCACTTCTTGAATCCAGTCTGTGTTACTGGATGTGGATGCGCTAATCCAGGCATAGGTTTCCGGAGCAATTTCACCGGTTTCATAACGTACAAAATACTTCTGTGCTTCAAAATCACCCTGAGTAATGCTGAATGTCAGGCGCTCATCGCTACCCGGATCCATGGTGGTGAAATTAAGCGTACCACCCAGCGCCTCGTTGGAACGAGAGGCCACATCGGCCGTACCCTGAGACACTTCCACCGTGCCCAGGTTTTCTGTATCAATATACCGGTTAGCTTTGGAGCCGCCGCCGTAGTTGGAGTTGCCGTTAGCAATACCATCAATGGTAATACCAATTTGCTGCTCATCCAGACTAAGCTGAAAACCACGAATTGACACGGTAGTAGACCAGTCATCAGAGCCAAAGGTATCCCCTTCGTTGATCATCACGCCAGGCAGGTTATCAATCACTGACAGCGCGCTGGTCATAGCGCTTTGCTGCTGGACCATTTCTGAACTTACCGCGTTGTTAGCATAAGAAACACTGCGCCCAACCACAGTCACTTCTTCAATGGTTTGTTCACTGGCGGGCGCGGTACTGGCCACCGCCTGCTGACTCAGCGCTACAGCAACCGCAGCGGTAAGCATGTTGAGTTTATTGATGTGCGTCATATGTGTGTTCCGGTTTTTTATGTGATTTTGAAAACGCGGCAGAGTATGGGAGGCAAAGATGACGCTACGAGTCACTTTTTTTGACGGTTAGGTTAATGGAATATGACGGTTCAAAGATATCAGTCGTAATACGTTGCAGCAGAAATGTAGATAGTGCTGGTGGTAACACCACAAAAAGTTAGCAAAACAACAGGATAAGACAGGCTCATGGTGATTGCGCTAATCAGCCTGCTCAACCCACTGGTATTCCATCTGTCGGGCGATCTGTCGTGCTGTTTCAATACTGGTAAGATGAGAAACCAGCTGCAGGCTCATATCAATACCGGCCGAGATGCCTCCCGAGGTAGTAACCTTACCATCGGTGATCCAGCGAACATGCTGTTTAACCTGCAGGGCCGGAAATAAACTGGCCAGTTCAGCAGTATCCTGCCAGTGGGTGGTGACCTGCTGGTTGGTCAGCAGGCCGGCGCTGGCCAGAATAAATACGCCGGTACATACCGCTGCCATTAACGGCACCTGATTGTTTTGCGCTTTCAGCCAGGCCAGCACCTCAGGGTTATACATTTCATCGGTGTGTACGCCACCCGCCACAATCAGTACATCAAGTGCCGGATGAGAGTGAATATCAAAATGAGGTACAACCGGAAAATTGCCTCTGGCAGATACCGACATCAGCTGTTGGGCTATCAGATACACCTGCCAGTCAGGGCAGGCCAGCCGCCGGGCTGTACTGAACACTTCAAACGGGCCGGCAAAGTCCAGAACCTCGGCCTCAGGGTAAATATAAATACCAATATTCATGATGAGTGCTTGTGATCGTCATGGCTGGCCTGACGGTAGCCGGTCATCAGTAAAAACAGGGCAAAACCCAGCCATGAAAGCAGCATGGTTACCATAACCCAGCCGGCTTTGGCCCAGCCGCTGACCCGGGAAGAAAAGCCAATTAACGACATTGGCAGCAGTACTGACACGCCGACCAGTAAACCGAGTAACTGAAGCAGATTCATATTTTCTCTCACCATCCGTATGAAAATTCTACTGTAAGATAAATACTGCCACTAATCAAAAAGTAACCAGTGATCGCATTTATCGCCAGCTATTCAAAAGAATGATTGGTCAGGGCCGCTGTGGTCTGGACATTATTTGACCGACATTATCTTAGTCAGGAGGTCACAATGTCCAGAGCAGCATCGTCAGACAGCCAGCGTATTAACCGGCAGGTATGGATTAATCAGGCGGATATCACACAGACAAAAATTGAAGAAAAACCGTTATCACTCAATACACTCAGTGAAAATGAAGTGGTGTTGCAGGTGGAGCAGGTGGGCTTTTCTGCTAACAACATCAGCTATGCCCTGACGGGCCAGAAAATGGGATACTGGGGCTTTTTCCCGGCGGATGAGCAGTGGGGAATTGTGCCGATGTGGGGATTTGCCAGCGTGGTCGCGTCAAACTGTGAGCAAGTTCAGGTAGGCGAGCGTTTTTACGGGTACTACCCGATGGCCGGTTACCTGACGGCCGTGGTCGACAAACCCAATACATTTGGTTTTATGGATGCCCATCCACAGCGCCAGAGCAATTCACCGGTTTACGATCAGTATCTGCGGTGCAAAACCGACCCGGCGCATGTTGATGGTATGGAAGCCTGGCTGGCAAATTACCGCCCCCTTTTCATGACTTCGTTTGTCCTTGATGATTTTGTAGGTGATGAAGGCCGGATGTCGCAGGTGGTACTGACCAGTGCTTCAAGCAAAACCGCCTATGGTTGTGCATTTCTGCTAAAGCAGCATCAAGCCAGCCGTCACAGCGATTATCAGGTTATCGGCCTGACCAGTCAGGCAAATAAAGCATTTACAGAGTCGCTGGGCTGTTACGACAAGGTTGTGGTGTATGACGAACTGGCTTGCCTGGAGCGCACAAGCACCTGGATACTGGATTTTGCCGGCAACAAGCGCTTATTACTTGATTTGCAGAATGACCTTGGCGATGCACTACAGCAGACGCTGTTTATCGGCGCAACTGATGTAAAATCACAACAAAACAAACCGGATGGTAAGCTCAAAGGCCAGCTGTTTTTTGCCCCGCATCAGGTTAAAAAGCGCATGGAAGAATGGGGCCGGGAGCAGTTTAACCTACAATACGCGCAAGCCTGGAACAGCTTTATCAAACACATACAGCCCCAGATAGATGTAGTTCACTATAACGGGTTGGATGCGGCAGTGGCACTGTATCAGCAAGGTTTAACTAATACCCTGAATAACCGGCAGATTAATTTGCTGACGCTCACCGTTTAAAGCACGGTGAGCTGTTGTAGGGTGGCAATTCGGATCTGGGTTTGCTGATAATATTTATTGGTTGGCTGCCCGTTTTCTACCATGGCGACCTTGCGCCGCTTGGCTACCCCACGGACCTGAACAGACTTTTCCAGCAGATACTGTTGCGGCGGCATACCAAACTGTTGGGTGAGCTCAGTGGCGACGTCCGGTGCTACCACAAGAGTGATAGCAGTGGGGCTGTGCAGATTTGCATCGGTAGTCAGATAGACAGTATCCCGGCGCAGCGTGGAGGCTTTAATCTGTAAGGTAAATTCGCCGGGAACCCCACGCGGGGCTTGTTTGACTGCAGACACCAGTTGAGAGGTGTTGGAGTGAGGCTGCATCGCAGGTAACGAGGCGCATCCGGTCAGGGTTAAGAGAAGCAAAAAAAACGCTATTTTCATTATGCTACACAGTTGAGTTAGTTAAATCTTTTCAGTGGTCTTGCAGTGGGAGTATCAGCGCTGCTGCCGGTGCTTTTTTATTTTGTCGCTTAGCGTACTGGCTTGCTGATAACACGCTGTTTGCTCGGTTCCACTTAGTGTTGAGCATCCGCCGGATGACTCCTCCTGCAGCTCTTTGAACAACGCAGAGTCGAGGTAGCCACCCGCATCTGATAAAGTGGCAGATTGCGCCCGACTACGCTCAATACCAAGCTTGCTGTCAAGTACTGAGCCGACAATAGTACAGCCCTGCAAACCTGCCACAAGCATCACTATCCCTGTCAGTATTTTCATGTCACTGCTCCACTTTTATTAAGGCCCAAAGTAGCAGGGTGGTGGTAAAATAGCCAGCAAATCTGCTTTGTGCGTCTATAGCTGCTTATCTTTTCTGTTGCCGTTGACGTTGGGGCACGCAGTGCAACCCTGAGAACTCCTTAGGATAATGACGGCCCTTGTTAAAGGGGGTCAGATTTACCAGAAGTACCACCTTTTGCCGGTGTTGACCGGCAGCAACCAGAGGGGAATGGCGATTCCCCTCTGGACTCCCGCGCTTCCCCTGGCGCTCAAAACAGCGAGTTGCCTGAACAGGCAATACCAATCAGGCCAAAAGGGACATCCCTGTCCCTGTTGTCCTTATCTCATCATCCGTGATGAGATTTGGTATTGCTTATCTGTTCATTCAACTCACTTGAGCTTAAGGGGATAAAAAGCGGTACTTTTCATTGTTAGTTAACACGGTGTAAGCATCAGGCCTTGATGGTTGATTGAAGAAATGATGTATTCGGATTCACTTAAACCTGGAGCAATGAGTGGGGGATTAGCTATACGTCCACCGTCGTCCCGGAATCGCGTAGCGATATCCGGGATCTCCTTGGGAACGTGACGGCCCTTGTTAAGGGGTTCTGATTTACCAGAAGTATCACCTTTTGCTGGTGTTGACCGGCAGCAACCAGAGGGGAATGGCGATTCCCCTCTGGGCTCCCGCGCTTCCCCTGGCGCTCAAAACAGTGAGTTGCCTGAACAGGCAATACCAACCAGGCCAAAAGGGACATCCCTGTCCCTGTTGTCCTTATCTCATCATCCGTGATGAGATTTGATATTGCTTATCTGTTCATTCATCTCACTTGAGCTAAAGGGGATGAAGAGCGGCACTTTTCTTTGTTAGTCAGCACGGTGTAAGCATCAGGTTTTGATGGTTGATTGAAGAAATAATGTATTCGGATTCACTTAAACCTGGAGCAATGAGTGGGGGATTGGCTATACGTCCACCGTCGTCCCGGAATCGCGCAGCGATATCCGGGATCTCCTTAGGAACATGGCTAACCTTGTTCAGTAGTTGTTTTGCCTCAGCCTGCCTGTTGACGAGATCCCTGCTTTCGCAGGGATGACCGGTATTTTGAGATTTCTGCTAGTGCAGGAGGGCGGTATTGGCTTACACGACCTACCGTCGTCCCGGAATCGCGCAGCGATATCCGGGATCTTCTTGGGAACGTGACGGCCCTTGTTAAGGGGTTCTGATTTACCAGAAGTATCACCTTTTGCCGGTGTTGACCGGTAGCAACCAGAGGGGAATGGCGATTCCCCTCTGGACTCCCGCGCTTCCCCTGGCGCTCAAAACAGTGAGTTGCCTGAACAGGCAATACCAACCAGGCCAAAAGGGACATCCCTGTCCCTGTTGTCCTTATCTCATCATCCGTGATGAGATTTGATATTGCTTATCTGTTCATTCATCTCACTTGAGCTAAAGGGGATGAAGAGCAGCACTTTTCTGTGTCAGTCAGCACGGTGTAAGCATCAGGTTTTGATGGTTGATTGAAGAAATGATGTATTCGGATGCACTTAAACCTGGAGCAATGAGTGGGGGATTGGCTATACGTCCACCGTCGTCCCGGAATCGCGCAGCGATATCCGGGACCTCCTTGGAACATGACTAACCTTGTTCAGTGGTTGTTTTGGTATAGCCAGACTGTTCAGGAGATCCCCGTTTACACGGGGATGACGGAAAGCGTTGTCGTCCCGGGGGCATGCAGCAATACTCCGTCGTCCCGGAATCGCGCAGCGATATCCGGGATCTTCTTGGGAACGTGACGGCCCTTGTTAAGGGGTTCTGATTTACCAGAAGTATCACCTTTTGCCGGTGTTGACCGGCAGCAACCAGAGGGGAATGGCGATTCCCCTCTGGACTCCCGCGCTTCCCCTGGCGCTCAAAACAGTGAGTTGCCTGAACAGGCAATACCAACCAGGCCAAAAGGGACATCCCTGTCCCTGTTGTCCTTATCTCATCATCCGTGATGAGATTTGATATTGCTTATCTGTTCATTCATCTCACTTGAGCTTAAGGGGATGAAGAGCAGCACTTTTCTGTGTCAGTCAGCACGGTCTGAGCATCAGGCCTTGATGGTCGATTGAAGAAAAGATGTATTCGTGCTCACTTAAACCTGGATCAATGATTGGCGATGCGGCTTATACACCCACCGTCGTCCCGGAATCGCGCAGCGATATCCGGGATCTCCTTGGAACATGACTACCCATACCCAGTGGTTGTTTTGGTGTAGCCAGACTGTTGAGGAGATCCCCGTTTACACGGGGATGACGGAAAGCGTCGTCGTTCCAAGGGCATGCAGCAATACTCCGTCGTCCCGGAATCGCGCAGCGATATCCGGGATCTCCTTGGAGCATGACTAACCTTTTTCAGTGGCTTTTTGCATTAGTCAGACTGTTAAGGAGATCCCTGCTTTCGCAGGGAAGACGGAAAATAGGAGATTCCTACTTGCGCAGTGACGACGGGTACTTAGGGGGCTGTTAGTGCAGGGACGACAGATGAAATAATAAAAAAGGGCCCGAGGGCCCTTTTTAATCTACCTGCCGAAAATCAGGTGTTTATACTCGTTCAAATACGGTAGCAATACCCTGGCCTAAACCAATACACATGGTGGCCAGACCAACAGACTTATCGTTGGCTTCCATCAGGTTAAGCAGGGTGGTGCTGATACGTGAACCTGAGCAGCCCAGCGGGTGACCCAGTGCAATGGCACCACCGTTCAGGTTGACCTTTTCATCATAAGTATCCAGCCAGCCCAGCTGTTTAATACACGATAACGCCTGTGCAGCGAACGCTTCGTTAAACTCAGCCAGTTCAATGTCATCCATAGTCATGCCAGCACGTTTAAGTGCTTTCTGCGTAGCCGGTACAGGGCCAAAGCCCATAATGGCGGCGTCACAGCCAGCCACTGCCATTGAACGAATCTTAGCGCGCGGCTTAAGACCCAGTTCTTTGGCCCGATCAGCAGACATCAGTAACATGGCAGAAGCACCGTCAGAGATGGCCGATGAAGTGCCGGCGGTAACTGAACCATTAACTGGATCAAAAACCGGACGCAGACCACCGAGTGTTTCAACCGTGGTTTCCGGACGAATCACTTCATCATAGTCAATCATACGCAGCACGCCGTCAGCGTCATGGGCTTCGATAGGTGCAATCTCATTAGCCCAGCGGCCTTCTTCATGCGCCTTGGCAGCACGCTGGTGAGAACGGGCGCCAAAGGCATCCTGCATTTCACGGGTGATACCGTTTTGGCGGCCCAGCAATTCAGCCGTCATTCCCATGTTGCCAGAGGCTTTGGCCGTGTATTTTGCCAGCCCAGGGTGGAAATCCAGGTTGTAGTTCATTGGCACGTGGCCCATATGCTCTACACCGCCAATCATGAATACATCACCGTTGCCTGTCATGATGCTCTTAGATGCATCATGCAGTGCCTGCATGGACGAGCCACATAAGCGGTTAACTGTGACCGCGCCTGTGCTGCGCGGAATTTTGGTCAGTAACTGGGCGTTACGGGCAATGTTGAAGCCTTGTTCTTTGGTCTGTTGTACACAACCCCAGATAATATCTTCAATCTCAGCCGGATTAACGCCCGGATTGCGCTCTAGCAGCTTGCTCATAAGATGAGCAGATAAGGTTTCTGCCCGTACATTTCTGAAAATACCACCCTTGGAGCGACCCATGGGGGTACGAATACAATCGATAACTACGACATCTTTCATAAAATTTCTCCTTGGGGTTAAGCGAAGTAGGATTGGCCTTCAGCGGCCATCTTGCGCGTATTTTCAGTCACCTGGTATAACGGACCTAAATCAGCGTACTTGTCGGCAAGTTCAACAAACTTGTCCAGCCCCATGGTTTCAATATAACGGAACACACCGCCGCGGAACGGAGGGAAGCCAATGCCATATAGCAGCGCCATATCCGCTTCTTCTGCACTTCCGATGATGCCTTCTTCCAGACAACGAATAGTTTCATTTGCCATTGGAATCATCAGGCGAGCGATGATTTCTTCTTTATCAAACGATGTGGTGTCACCCACTTCTGCTTTAATCAGTTCATAGGCACGATCCGCCGCTTGCTTGGTAGGTTTGCCACGCTTATCGGTACCGTACTCGTAGAAGCCTTTGCCGTTTTTCTGACCATAACGCTCATCGTTATACATCAGGGTCACCGGATCGTTGGTCAGTTTCGCCATACGCTCAGGGAAACCGGCTTCCATCACACTGGATGCATGATTAGCTGTGTCCATACCAACCACATCCAGCAGATATGCAGGACCCATAGGCCAGCCAAAGTCTTTTTCCATAACCTTGTCCACGGCCACAAAATCTGCACCATCAAGAACCAGTTTAGAGAAACCGGCAAAGTACGGGAACAGTACACGGTTAACCAGGAAGCCCGGGCAATCGTTAACCACAATCGGTGTTTTGCCCATCGCCAGAGTGGCCGCCACGACTGCATTCACGGTTTCATCTGTGGTGGCCTTACCCCGGATGATCTCAACCAATGGCATTCTGTGGACCGGGTTGAAAAAGTGCATACCACAGAAACGCTCCGGTTTATCCAGACTTTCGGCCAGTTGGTCAATGGAGATAGTGGACGTGTTCGAGCAAATGATGGCGTCGTCAGCAACAGCTTGTTCTGTTTCTTTTAACACGGCTGCTTTGACTTTTGGATTTTCAACCACCGCTTCAATTACCAGGTCCGCATCTTTGATGCCACTGTATTCCAGAGTTGGCGTAATGGCATTAAGGGTTTTGGCCATTTTGCTCGCGTCAATCTTGCCACGCTGCATGCCTTTACCCAGAATTTTTGCCGCTTCGTTTAAGCCTAAATCAAGCGCACCCTGGTTGATGTCTTTCATCACCACCGGCATACCTTTTACAGCACTTTGGTAAGCGATACCGCCGCCCATAATACCTGCGCCCAGCACAGCGGTTTGTTTAATTTGCTTGGCAGAAGATTTTGCCTGTTTCTTACCTTTGCCTTTTACCATCTGGTCAGCCAGGAAAATACCGACCTGTGCTTTCGCAGCATCGGTTTTAGCCAGCTTTACAAAACCTTCGTTTTCCAGCTTCAGTGCACCGGCACGATCCAGACTTGCTGCTTTCTTAACGGTTTCCACCATCAGATGGGGAGCCGGATAATGTTTACCCGCCTGGGCGGCGACCATTGCCTGAGCGGTTGAGAAGCTCATCATTGCTTCATTTTTACTTAGCTGTAATGGCGCTTTTTTCTGCGCCCGGCGGCTCTGCCAGTTAAATTTTTCAGCAGCGGCATCGGCCAGCATGCTCAGTGCGGCATCGCGCAGTTTTTCTGGTGCGACAACCGCATCAACCGCGCCTTCGTTCAGCGCTTTGTCTGCTTTTCGATCGCGGCCGGTGGTCATCCACTCCAGCGCATTGTCAGACCCAATCAGGCGCGGCAGACGGACTGTACCGCCAAAACCTGGCATGATACCCAGTTTCACTTCCGGTAAACCTAACGAAGCAGAAGTGTCAGCCACCCGCATGTCACAAGCCAGCGCCATTTCACAGCCGCCCCCCAGGGCAAAGCCGTTTACCGCAGCAATAGTTGGGAAAGGCAGATCTTCAAACCGGTCGAATACCTGAGAGGTTTCTGCAACCCAGCTCAGAACCTGTTCTTCTGGTGCACTGAACAGCTCAGTAAATTCTGTGATATCAGCACCGACAATAAATACAGGCTTGCCACTACGAACTAATAGTCCTTTAACATCTGAGCGACTGCTCAGCGCAGCGGTGGCTTCGTCCAGTTCTTTTACTGTTTGGCGGTCGAACTTGTTAACTGAACCTTTTGCATCAAATACCAGTTCAGCAAAACCGTCGTCGAGCAGGGTAACCGCCAGACTGTTGCCTTCGTATATCATTTTCTTCTCCTTCGGCAATGGCCGGGTTGCGAATGATGTTTCAGTTGAACCCGAAAATTAATCCACTGTCTTACATTAACGCGTTAGGGTG
Organism: Salinimonas lutimaris; assembly: GCF_005222225.1. Lineage (GTDB taxonomy): Bacteria > Pseudomonadota > Gammaproteobacteria > Enterobacterales > Alteromonadaceae > Alteromonas > Alteromonas lutimaris. The sequence continues at coordinate 3,656,729 of NZ_CP036536.1, read as the reverse complement.
AGTTGATTTTTGACAAATCTGCGACAAAATTCAACAAAAATTCAAACGAGCGTTTTAATTTCTTTTACAGATGGTGTCAGTAAATGCCAAATTCAAGGTCGAAATCATGTGGCTGACTAGTATAATTCAGTAAGCAACCTGCTGTTTGAAAAGGCTTACCCGGCCAGTTTTATGCTTATGAAAAACCATCATAAAAATAACCGGGAAGTCGGCAGCCGGACTATTTTCTTTGTCTATACTTACTCATAACACCGAGTCTGTTTTTAACAGCGGCAGGACGGCACGCTGCAGGCCGGTGTGATGAGTAATTTTAGGATGGCAGTAATGCATAAACGCCCTGTTTTATGGATGTTCAGAACTCTGGGCTGGACAACGCTTCTGGTGAGCAGCTGGCTTAGTCTGGCGGTGGGTGCTCAGGTTTTACCCGATGATGGCAAGCAAGACATCCGGAATGCGTTTGAAGCGCTCGAAAAAAAGATTCGCAAAACCTCTGACAGAAAACTGTCCGGGTTAGATGGCGCCCTGTCTGCGCTGCAGGACTACCCCTTATATCCCTATCTGGAGCGTCAGATTCTTTATCGTCACCTGAATCTGGCTCACCGCGCTGATATTGAACAGTTTTTATCTGCTTATGCCGGCCAGCCGGTCAGCTATGGCCTGCGTGGCGCCTGGTTACGGTATCTGGCTGATAAGAATGCTAAATCTGCATTTCTGGCCAATTACCGTGAAGGCATGGGGGCAACCCTGACATGCCAGTATCTCAGTTACCAGCTTGAACAGGCTGCTAATCCAAAGTACTGGCTGGAAAAGGTCGCGCCAATCTGGTTAAGCGGACAGTCCCAACCAGATGAGTGTGACCCTATTTTCCGGCAGTGGGAAAAAGCCGGCATGATGACTGAGGACATGATTCTGGGGCGGATCGAGCGTGCTGCCAGTAAAGGTAATCCGCGGCTGGTCCCGTATCTGAAAAGCAAGCTGCCACCCGCGTCCCGCTACCTGGCTGATTTATGGATGTCGGTGCGCAATGATCCTGCCTATGTGCTGAACTTCAGTAAGTTTCCGCTGCGTAAGCACACTTACGAAAGTACGATTCTGGGCTATGGGCTGGAGCGCTTGGCCTGGAGTGATGCAGACAAAGCAGCCCGGGCTTATCAGCACTGGCAACCCAAAAAGATATTTTCCCGGCGTGATACCGTCAGCATGATGCGTGCGATAGCTTTAAGCAAAGCCATCGATGATGCCCCTGATGCCCGGCAATGGTTACAGATGGCAGATGTACCCGATGCTGCGCCTGATGTGAAACGCTGGCATCTGGCGCTGTTGTTACGCCATCAACAATGGCAACCGGTGCTGACCCTGATAAGTCAGGCCAGTGAAAAACAACAACAGCAGGACAATTTTATTTACTGGCGGGCCCGGGCACTGGAAGCGCTGGGCCACCATAAACAGGCCCACGAGCTGTATACTCAGCTGGCCGGCCAGCGGCATTATTATGGCTTTATGGCTAGTGCTAAAGTTGGAAAGACGCCAAATCTGGCACATACCCCAACCCCGCTCAGTCAGCCTCTGATGGATGAGGTGGCTACTCATCCGGCAGCGCGCCGGGCTTTTGAGTTTTTGCAGATGGGGCGAAATTTTGAAGCCCGTCGTGAATGGTATTATCTGATCAACCATATTGATACTGCCAAAATTAAGGATGCTGCACTGCTGGCAAATCAGTGGGGATGGTACGATCAATCCATCATGAGTTTTGCCCGCAGCGGGTTTATGGATGATGTGGAAAAACGCTTTCCGCTGGCTTACGCCAGTGAGTTTTCTGTGATGGGGGAAACCTATAATGTAAAACCGGCTTTTGCCATGGCAATCGCCCGGCGAGAAAGTACATTTCGTTCTGATGCGATATCGCCCGCCGGTGCTGCCGGACTAATGCAGCTGATGCCTGGCACAGCCCGCTATCTGGCACAGAAAAAACTGAGTCGTGACATCTTATTTGAGCCTGAACAAAATCTGCAGTTTGGCGTGCAGTACCTGCGTTATCTGGCCAATAAACTGGGCGACAATCCGGTTCTGATTTCAGCCTCATATAACGCGGGCTGGCGTAAGGTCTTGCAGTGGCTGCCTGAAGATGCAGACCAGCCTACCGATGTATGGATTGAAAATATTCCGTATAAGGAAACCCGGCACTATGTGAAGGCGGTGATGGCATATCGATATATTTATGAGCATCAGCTCAGCGGCCCCAGCGAGTTGTTTCAGCAGCTGGCGGACAGTGCTATTCCCTCATCACAGCGGATCAGTGACCAGGGTCAGTCACTGCAGCTGGCGCCTGACTGAGCCTGACGGGTGTCTTCATCTGGCAGGTAGAGGGTGAATGTGGTGCCCTTATTTACCACGCTGGTCACTTTAATGTCGCCGCCCATGGTCTTCATAATAGTTAGCGATATGTACAGCCCCAGACCAGTGCCCAAACCGACCGGCTTGGTAGTGAAAAAGGGCTGAAAGATATTGTCCAGCACTTTGGGGCTGATTCCGCTTCCGGTATCAGCCACCGAAATGGTGATCCACGTCAGGCCGGCATCATCGCATTCAGTCCCGGTAGTAATAGTGATAGCCCCGTGACTGGCAATAGCCTGGCCTGCATTGACCAGTAAGTTAATCAGCACCTGCCCCAGTTTTCGAGGGCTTCCCAGTACCACCGGCACCTCAGTCAGATTCTGTAAGATGTCCACATGGTGCTTGAGCTCTGATCGCACCAGAGGCAATGTATCGGTAATGGTTTTATTAACGCAAAAAGCTTCATTATCTTTGGGATCAGTGCGGGTAAAGCTTTTTAAGCTGGTGGTGATGTCCGCCACCCGCTGTAAACCTTCATCGGATTCAGTGCAGATATCACTGATATCAGTCAGTAACTGGTCTACATCGTGTTCCCGGTACCACTGTTGGCACTGATGTAATGCGCTGAGCCTGCTGGCATCGTCTGATGCCCTGAATAAGGCATTGAGGTGTCTGGTAAATTCGTTCAGGGTCGGTAGCGACTGCTTCAGATACTCAATATTGGAACTGACAAAGCCCACCGGATTATTGATTTCATGGGCCACACCGGCAGCCAGTAGGCCCACAGAAGCCATCTTTTCTGATGCAATAAGAGACTGTTCGACCCGGGCCTTATCCCGCTTCAGCTGTTCAGATTCCAGCGCCAGCAATCGGGCACTCACGCTCAGCAAGGTTTGTTCGGTGAATTCACGGTAGCGTCTTGCGATTTGTACATGCTCCTGGGTATAGAACCCCAGCTCGGTGTGGGCAAACACAATCACCGCCAGTTCATCCTTGATGATGAAAGGGCTGAACAGCATACTTTTCAGATTGGCTGAGGCCGGCAGTGGCACGGACGCCCAGTCCGGATGCACACTGGCATTAAACATCGCTAATGTGTCGCCATTAATGACTTTTTTAAGCATTTCGCCAATTTGCCAGCGTTCTCCCACCACCGGTTCCAGGGTGGCGCTGGTACATAGCAAATAGCCCGGCTCTGATTGTTCCAGAATCAGGCAAATATCATAGGGGATAAGATTATGAAAGTTACGAAACATACGCCGGTACAGGTCATCTGCGGACTCAGCATCCAGTACCGAGCGCACGCCCCGCAGCATAAGCTCAGACTGATGCTGGGCTGCTTCCGCCTGTTCTTTCAGGCGGTAAACCAGATTCAGGTTCTCCAGCAGGTTTTCGTAACGTTCCTTCATTGGGTAAACGCCACTGCTGAGATCATCAGATTGCCATGCCGGTTGGTGCCATCCAAAAAGCGCCCCTGTTCCCCGAAGGTGTACATGCCGCACACTGGTAGCTGCGGAAATTGCGCACTGACCAGTTTCTGCATCTGATGAATCTGTTCATCCACTGCAAACATACAGCCGGCGCAGTACACCAGTAACACGCCTGCCGGCGTGCTGTTTTCAGGCAACAGGCTGATGGCATTACTGATCACTTTTTCTGCCCGCTGCACCAGACTGTCGATACTGCCCTGCATAATGACCAGTTCGGTATTAATGCCGACCCTGGAAAACAGAGAAAGCCCGCCTTCACAGGTCACACTGTCTGGATGACTCAGCAGGTACTCGCAGGTCCCTGTTGGTGAGGGAATCGCACGGCCCAGCGGAGCCAGTGTGGTGCATGACAAAATAGCACCGCCCTGTAAAAACGGTTCGATAATATTACCACTAAGATGATTGTACACCTCAGCAGCACTGTCACCATCAAGCCGCAGTAGCGTGCGGTTAGCCACTTCGGTCACAACGCAACTGTGCTCGGTGGGGTGATAGCCAGAGCTGTAGCTCATCCCCAGTGTACCGCTGGGGTACATGACCGCTACTGTGATGGTATTAGCGCCCCCGTCGTCGCTATCACCGCAATACCAGCCACCCGACACCGAGTTATCGGCCACACTGCCACCAAACACCGGAATGTGCGGGCCGACGACAGCCGCGATACCTTTAAGCAGGCTTTCTTCATTACCCGGAGGCATGGCACACCAGATTAATGCGGGGCTTTCATAAGGAACGTCGCTGGCTGTCAGGGCGTTTAAGGTGGCCTGACGAGCAGACTGTTCCACTGCCTGCTCATCCACAGGGCTGTGGCCAATACCAATATGCCCATCCTCATCAAACAGCGCCATGACCACAATATCGGCCTTGGCGTCAGCTTCGCCGTATCCGTTACCGAATGCACCCTGGCAGGACGATGCCAGCATAAACGGACAATTGAAGTGAGATTTCAGGGCGTTACGTAAGGCCACAGCAGGGTGATTAACATTAAAAAAGACAAACAGCGCAGAAGGCGTGCTCTTGCAGGCTAGTTGTTGGGCGATCTGACTAACAAGACTTTCAGTGGCGGAGCCTGACGCCCAGGCCGTCTGAATCTGCATATATTACCTCTGACTTAGTATTTCTGCTTATCGGGTGTGTAGATGCCACCCTTTGGAGTAAATATAGTCAAGGATGCGTGTTAAGCTATAACAAACTCAGGTTTTTTTGACATCAGTGCTGTTATTCAACGCCTGAAAATGTCAGCCAGAAGCCTTTGATACTGTTTACACAGGCTGGTTGAGCTTTACAAATTCTGACTACGTAAGTAGAAAATTCAGTAGTTTTCCAGCCCTGATAAAGAAAAGAGGATTTATGACAACAGTGCACACTCACTATAAAGCGCACATCGAAACGCTCCAGACACGAACCCGGGAAGCGCTGCAGCGTGAAGGGCTCGATGGGCTGGTGATCCATTCAGGGCAGGGTAAGCGGATCTTTCTTGATGATAACCACTACCCGTTTAAGGTAAATCCACAGTTCAAGGCATGGCTACCGGTGGTGGATAACCCCAACTGCTGGTTGGTGGTTAACGGAGTAGATAAACCTAAACTGATCTTCTACCGGCCGGTCGATTTCTGGCATAAAGTGCCTCCGGCACCGGCTGACTTCTGGGCCGAAGAATTTGATATTGTTCTGCTGCAGCAAGCTGATGCGGTGGAAAAACACCTGCCGTACGACAAAGTCCGGTTTGGCTATATCGGTGAATACATTGAAGTGGCAAAAGCATTGGGGTTTGATAATGTTAACCCTGATCGGGTGTTGCATTACCTGCACTATCAGCGTGCTTACAAAACCGATTATGAGCTGGCGTGCATGCGTGAGGCAAATAAGCTGGCGGTAGCCGGACACCGCGCTGCGGCCGAGGCGTTTCATGCCGGTAAAAGTGAGTTTGATATCAATCTGGCGTACGCTGCGGCTGCCCGACAGGGCGACAACGATGTGCCGTACACCAGTATTGTGGCGCTTAACGAACATGCGTCCATTCTTCATTACATGCAGTGCGACACGACAGCGCCGGCTCATAACCGCTCTTTTTTGATTGATGCAGGGGCTAACTATCATGGTTATGCTGCTGATATCACCCGCACCTACAGCCGCGAGGATGACCGCTTTGCCGATCTTATCGCCCGGGTTGACAAGGTGACCCAGACACTGGGCGAAACCCTGAAACCGAATGTTAGCTACACCGATGTTCATGTGCTGGCTCATGATGGTATTGCGCAAATTCTGCATGATGTGGGTCTGGTTAACCTGCCTGCGCAGGACATTGTTGAGCAGGGGATCACCCGGACCTTTTTCCCGCATGGTATTGGGCACTTTCTTGGCCTGCAGGTGCATGATGTAGGCGGGCTGATTAATGATGACAGAGGCACGCCTAAACCACCACCTGAAGATCATCCGTTTTTGCGCTGTACCCGCATGGTGGAACCGCGTCAGGTGTTTACCATTGAACCGGGCCTGTATTTTATTGACAGCTTACTGGCTGACCTGAAATCAACGCAGGCGTCCAGATATATCAACTGGGACAAGGTGGATTTGTATCGCCCTTATGGCGGTATTCGCATTGAAGATAATATTATCGTGCACCGTGACCGCAACGAAAATATGACCCGGGAACTGGGACTGTAAGGTCTGACGTGCCAGGGAGGGCACTGAATGGATTTACCTTTAATCAATGTACTGCTCATTGCTTTGCTTGCCGGGCTGGCAATGCCAGCTGGCGCGTTGCTGGCAAAAAATGATCATATACAGCCGCGCTGGCTGGAAGAAGAACTGCGTCATGGTGTTATGGCGCTGGGAGCCGGTGCGCTTATCTCAGCGGTAGCGCTGGTGTTGGTTCCTGAGGGTACAGCGCATCACACTGCTGCTAGCGGAGCAGCTTGCTTTCTGGCCGGTGCATTGAGTTTTATGGCGTTGGATCGCTACCTGGCAGCACATCACACCCCGGCCAGTCAGCTGGCAGCAATGTTGGCTGACTTCATTCCCGAATCGCTGGCTCTGGGCACAGCGGCGGCCATGTCAGGCAATACATTGCTCATTGGTATACTGATTGGGGTGCAAAATTTGCCTGAAGGATTTAATGCGTACAGGGAAATGCAGCAAGCCGGGGCAGCCAGGCCGCGTTATCTGATCGTCCGATTTGCGCTGCTGGCACTGCTGGGGCCGGCGATGGCGCTCATTGGTTACTTTGTGCTGGCGGCTTATCCGGTTGTGATTGGCGGCATTATGCTGTTTGCCGCTGGCGGCATTCTTTATTCTGTGTTTCAGGACATTGCGCCCAATGTGCGAATGGATAACAGCTGGCTGCCTCCGCTGGGGGCTGTGCTGGGATTTTTGATAGGCATGACAGGTTATATGCTGAACTAAAAAAGCCGGTGCGTGACGTTTTGTCATGCACCGGCTTTTTCATTAACCACTACGCTTACTTTGTGCGTTCTACAGACATCTGAGCCAGCGCAATCAAGGCATCTTTGTACGGTGAGTCAGGCACAATCGAGAGACTGTTAATGGCCATATCCACTTCTTTATTGGCACACTGACGGGTGTATTCCAACGCACCGGTTTGCCTCATGATCGCCTGAATACGTTCCAGCTGCGGTAAGCCGTTGGCTTTTTCAATCGCATCTTTAATCAGCGTACTGTCCTGTTCGCTCTGGGCATGCCACATGGCGTATAACAAGGGCAGGGTTGGTTTACCTTCGGCCAGGTCGTCACCCACATTCTTGCCCATCTCGTCGGCATCAGCCGCATAGTCAAGAATGTCGTCTGCCAGCTGAAAAGCCGTGCCTAAATGTTTACCGTAGTCCTGCATGGCGGTTTCCAGTGCCGCATCTTTATCGGTTAACACCGCAGCCAGCTGAGTCGCCGCTTCAAACAGGCGAGCGGTTTTACCATAAATCACATCAAAATAACGTGCTTCGCTGGTATCCGGGTCGTTGCAGTTCATCAACTGCAACACTTCACCTTCAGCAATTTGATTGGTAGCCTCAGACAGAATTTCCATCACGCGCATACGCTTAAGGCTAACCATCATCTGAAAAGAGCGGGTATACAGAAAATCGCCGACCAGCACGCTGGCCTGGTTACCAAAAATGGCATTGGCGGTTTCCCGGCCACGACGCAGCGTAGACTCATCGACCACATCGTCATGCAGTAACGTGGCGGTATGAATAAATTCAATGATTGCCGCCAGAGTATGGTGGTCGTTGTTGTCAATCTGCATCGCGCGAGAGGCCAGAACACTGAGCAGCGGGCGCAGGCGTTTGCCGCCGCTGTTTACAATGTAAAAACCAAGCTGATTAATAAGACTGACTTCTGAGTCGACTTGTTGTTGTATGAGTTTATTTACCGCCAGCATATCATCGGCGGTAAGCTCTTGGATTTGCTCTAAGTCCATATGCATCAGCAAAAATAAAACAGGGTACAATGGGTTTGCAGCCGATTGTACCGGAATCACCCGCGACTGCCACCTGATTATCTCAAAAAGCTGTCAGTCAGCATGTAAATTATTTTCACACCGATGCTTTATTAGACAGATTGATGTTTTTGCGCACCGGTGAGGCGGATGCCGCCGGGATCCCTGTTTGTACAAGATTTGTACCGGGATCGTGAGTTGCGATCCTGCGATCTGATGGGATCGCGACAGGGCAAAGGAAGGGGGCTAAGTCCCCCAAATTTGCCAATTTTCAGGGAGATATTTGTTCACTTTGTTGGCATTTATGGTATTTTTGTGAACCTGAACCAGCGGATTAGTGAAGCGATCCCGCTCCCGGCAAAAAAGAGTCACTTTTTATGCAATTCGGGGTTGTGATTTGCGGATGTTTCACGTACAATTCGCGCCCTGTTTTTTGAATTGAAGCGTCTAAAAGAGACGCAGAGCGGAGTAGAATATGTACGCGGTTTTCCAAAGTGGCGGTAAACAGCACCGTGTGGCTGAAGGCCAGACCGTTCGTCTAGAGAAGATCGAAGTCGCGCCAGGCGAGACTGTTGAATTCGATAACGTATTGATGGTTAGCAATGGTGACGATGTTAAGATCGGTACCCCTTTAGTTGCAGGTAGTAAGATTACTGCTGAAGTTGTACAGCACGGCCGTGGCGAGAAAGTAACAATCGTCAAGTTCCGTCGTCGTAAACATTCTCGTCGTCAGGCGGGTCATCGTCAGTGGTTCACAGAAGTGAAAATCACTGGTATCAACGCTTAATAGGAGCACGAACACATGGCACACAAAAAGGCTGGTGGTAGTACTAAAAACGGTCGCGACTCCGAAAGTAAACGCTTAGGTGTTAAACGTTTCGGTGGCGAATCTGTTCTTGCTGGTAACATCATTGTTAGACAACGTGGTACTCGTTTCCACGCTGGTAACGGCATCGGTATCGGTAAAGATCACACGTTGTTCGCACTAAAAGACGGTAAGGTCCAATTCGACGTAAAAGGTCCTAAGAACCGTAAATTCGTGAACATCGTTGCTGAATAAGCGCGCACGAATACGCCTTTCAAGGCATGAAAAAACCCCGCGCAAGCGGGGTTTTTTGTTTTTGTAATAAATAACTTTTCGCTGTATTAACCCTAAACCTCAGACATTTAGGGAAATTCCGTGATGCTGATGATTGCCATTCCTGCTGCACAACAAGGGCGCGCTGGTGCGTGTACTACTATGCAGACTGGTATTAGTGTAAACTTAGCTTCTCTATATTGACGGACGCTGTCATTGCCCGTCACGGTGCAAACAGTTGAATGCCGGAGTAAGAAATGAAATTTGTTGATGAAGCTGAAATTCGTGTTGAAGCCGGGGATGGCGGCAACGGCGTAATTGGCTTTCGACGTGAAAAATATGTTCCACGGGGTGGCCCGGATGGCGGCGACGGTGGAGATGGCGGCAGTGTATATCTGGAAGCTGACGAAAACCTTAATACCCTGATTGATTATCGGTTTGAACGTTTTCACCGTGCTGAGCGTGGTAAAAACGGTCAGGGCAGTGATTGTACTGGCCGCGCCGGTGCCGACCTGACCATCAAGGTGCCAGTGGGTACCCGGGCAACCGATGTAGATACTGCTGAAGTGCTTGGCGATCTGACCCGCCATGGCCAGAAAATGAAAGTGGCCCAGGGTGGCTTTCACGGTTTGGGCAATGCCCGCTTTAAAAGCAGTGTAAACCGGGCGCCGCGCCAGAAGACCAATGGTACACCCGGTGAGATCCGTAGCCTGAAGCTGGAGCTGATGCTGCTGGCCGATGTTGGCTTGCTGGGCATGCCTAATGCTGGTAAATCGACCTTCATCCGTTCGGTGTCCGCAGCCAAACCTAAAGTGGCTGATTATCCCTTTACCACGCTGGTACCAAACCTGGGCGTTGTTCGACAGGACTCTCAGCGCAGCTTTGTGATTGCCGATATCCCGGGTCTGATTGAAGGGGCCGCGGAAGGCGCCGGCCTGGGCATCCAGTTTTTGAAGCATCTTGAGCGTTGTCGCGTACTACTGCATGTGGTGGATCTGCTGCCGATGGATCAGAGCGATCCGGCTGAAAATGCGAAAAAGATCTCAGCAGAGCTGGAAAAATACAGTCCTAAACTGGCCGAGAAGCCACGTTGGTTGGTTTTTAACAAAGTGGATTTGTTGCTCGAAGAAGAAGCCGACGAGCTGATCAAAGAGATTGTTGCCAAGCTGGAATGGGAAGGCCCTGTCTATCAGATGTCCGCCTTCCAGAAGCTGAATACCGATGCACTGTGCTCCGATATCATGAGCTTTATTGAGTCTCTGCCACCACCTGAAGAACAGGAAGTGAAGCAGGATGAAGAGATTGGCTTTAAGTGGAATACTTACCATGATAAGGCAATGGAAGAAGCGGATGACGATCTGGATGACGACGACTGGGACGATGACGACTACGACGTTGAAGTAGAGTACCGCAGATAAGTCCGAAACTAAGGTGGTTATGAAAATAGGTATGATTGCCGCGATGGCAAACAACCGGGTGATTGGGGCAGACAACAGTATGCCCTGGCATTTGCCCGCAGACTTACGGCACTTTAAGCAAACCACGCTGGGTAAACCTGTTGTGATGGGCCGTAAAACTTATGAGTCTATTGGTAAAGCGTTACCGGGTCGCCTCAACATTGTGGTCACCGGTCAGCGAGATTATTTTCTGCCTGATGCGACAGTGGTCGACTCGCTGGACACTGCCATTGCGGTTGCTGAAGCGATGGCCAATGGTGCTGACGAGCTGATGATCATTGGTGGCGGCAAGGTGTATGAGGCGATGCTGTCGCAGGCCGATACCCTGTATCTTACGTTTATTGATGCACAGGTCAGCGGTGACACTTATTTTCCTGATTATGAAGCCAGTGGTCACTGGCAGGAAGTCAGTCGCCATGCTCATGAAGCCGACGAGAAAAATCAGTACGGCTACAGCTTTGTTACGTTGCAAAAAGCTGACTGACGACCCGCTAGCTGGTTAACCTATGCAAAAGCCCACCGACTGGTGGGCTTTTTTGTGGACACAATTTTTCGTCTATTGCTTTCAAACCGTAATAGCTACCGCTAATTCATCTCCTGATTTGCGGAATACACTACTCTCTCTTTTCTTATCATTGATTTTACCAATTATTGTTACCAATATTCGGTACTGTTCAATATTCAAGTGGCGAGACTCTCTCAGACGCTCAACAAATTATTTGCATTACAGTCACTGTACCCGCTCGCCACTACTGTAAGCTATTGATAATGAAGTTATAAAATATCTACGCCATCGAGGGTGTACGTTACCGTGTAAATGATAAGTGAATGGTAAGTATAATTTGTCATGTGTTTTGGTTGACAGATTGGTATTATGTCTATAATTTAATCTCCATTCCGATTGGTCATTTTTATCATTCTGTAAGACAGATCGGTTTTACCAGATTATGTTCTGAAAGGCTGTCTCAGTAGTTTACTGATAGTGCTTTCAGGCTGAACTTCAGCATGTCAGACAGGTTAGGGTGTATATGATGCACCGCCTTGCTACTTTTAGGAGAGGATAATGTCAAAACCTACTATCGGATTTATAGGCCTGGGCCTTATGGGCGGAAACATGGTCGAAAATCTGCAAAATAAAGGTTACGACCTGATTGTAATGGATCTGAATCAAGAAGCGGTTGCTGCTTGTACTGAACGCGGTGCAAAGGCCGCAGAAACAGGTAAAGCCCTGGCGGAGGCGGCAGACATTATTATGTTGTGCCTGACAACATCCACTATCGTTGAGAAAGTGCTGTATGCAGAAGATGGCGTGATAGCCGGACTCAAAGAAGGCGCAGTGGTGATTGATTTTGGTACCTCAATACCAGCATCTACTCGAAAGATTGGTCAGGACCTGGCTGCCAAAGGCGTGGGAATGATCGATGCACCGTTGGGGCGTACGCCTGCTCACGCCAAAGACGGCAAACTGAACATCATGGCCTCAGGCGACAAAGCAACCTTTGAGCGCGTGAAACCGGTGCTGGATGAGCAGGGCGAAAATGTATTTTATCTGGGCGCACTTGGCGCTGGTCACACTACCAAGCTTATTAACAACTTTATGGGGATGACCACGGTGTGTGCTATGTCACAGGCGTTTGCCGTAGCTGAAAAAGCCGGTGTTGATCGCCAGCAACTGTTCGAGATTATGTCTACCGGTCCATCCAGCTCTCCGTTTATGCAGTTTTGCAAAAACTATGCGGTTGATGGTGTCAGTGACTTAGGTTTCTCCATTGCAAATGCCAATAAAGACCTGGGGTACTTTCTGCAAATGGTCAGTGATCTTGGTACTGAGTCTAAGATTGCTCAGGGCTCTTCTGCCAACCTGCAAGCAGCATTCGATGCTGGTATGGGCGAAGGTAACGTACCGGAGATTTTCGACTACTTTGTCAAACTGAACAAGTAAGTTTAACGCGACTGACCGTGGTTCAATGATGTAACCGGCGGTCAGTCTGAGTTTTCCCAAGCCTGTGTGCCCTACAAGCAGAGGGAAAAGTGATGCGGTGGCAGAAAGCAAAATAACAACAACTCATTGCTTTCTGCATGTCACTTTCATTGCCTGAAAAGAGTGATTTATGCGCCAATACCTAATGACGATCTGTGTGCTTTGCATTGCATGTTTAAGTATGCCGATTCATGCCACAGAGTACCGGGTGGATAGCCAGCGAGCGTATCTGGATATTGCCGGTAAGTTAAAGCCTGGTGATACTGTTATTTTAAAAAACGGTGACTGGAGCGATTTTGAAATTCAGTTTAAAGGACAGGGAACCGCAGACCGGCCGATTACGTTAACCGCCGAAGAAAAAGGACAAGTCCGGTTAATCGGGAAGTCAAACCTGAGCCTGAGCGGCGAGCACCTGATAGTATCAGGACTGGTGTTTACCAACGGATATACTCCCAGCAGTGCGGTCATTTCCTTTCGTACCGCTAAAGACAAACTGGCTTTTCACTCCCGTGTTACCGAAACTGTCATTGACAGCTACAACAATCCCGATAAGCAGGAGTCGGATTACTGGGTTGCGCTGTATGGTCAGCATAATCGTTTCGACCACAATCACCTGACAGGAAAACAAAACCGTGGAGTCACCGTGGCGGTTCGTCTGGACAGCAAGCAGAGTCAGCAAAACCACCACCGTATCGACCACAATTATTTTGGCTACCGCCCCACCTTTGGATCCAATGGCGCTGAAACACTACGCATTGGAACTAGTCACTATTCACTCACAGACTCACACACTCTGGTGGAGTCTAATTACTTTGAGAAAACAAACGGCGAAGTAGAGATTATCTCTGTGAAGTCGGGCAACAACATATTGCGTAATAATGTATTTTTTGAAGCGCAGGGCACACTCACGTTGCGCCATGGCAACGGTAATCTGATTGAAAACAATATTTTTCTGGGCAATGGCGTGGAGCATACCGGCGGTATCCGGGTTATCAATAAAAACCAGGTGATCAGAAATAATTATCTTGAGGGGTTAACCGGGTATCGTTTTGGTAGCGGATTAACGGTTATGAATGGTGTACCTGACTCACCCATCAACCGATATCATCAGGTAGACAATGCGCTGATTGAAAACAACACACTGATAAATGTGGATAACATTCATCTGGCAGCGGGTAGTGATGCAGAACGTACTGCAGTGCCTGTAAACAGTGTGATGCGCAACAATTTAATAATTAATGACCAGCAACAACCCTTTACGGTTTTTGACGATATCAGCGGCATTGCTTTTTCCGGTAACGTCATCAATAAGCCGGTAGATAAGACAATGAAACAGGGTTTTACCCAGCAAAAGGTGAAACTGCAACGTAATACGAGCGGGCTGATGCAACCTGTAGACAAGGTGGAAGCAGGAGCAAGCCAGTCACTGACCAAACTGGGCAAAGCAGAAACCGGGGTTAGCTGGTATCCCAAAAAACCGGCTCAAATTCCATTTGAATCTGGCAGCATTCACCGTATTGAGGCCAGTGCTGATGCCCTGGTGAAAGCGATTGAGCAAGCCGACGACGGTGATGTACTGGTGCTCAAAGCGGGTCAGTACATTATTCCTAAATTGTTAACCGTTAATAAAGTACTCACGATCAAAGCTGACTCGGCTGACACCGTTAAGCTGTCATTTCAGCGCACCGCGCTGTTTGAAATTCACGACGGCGGTAGCCTGAAACTACAGAGGCTGACTATCAGTGGGGTGGAAAGTCCTGACTCAGCAGGCAATAGCGTGGTGCGTACAAAAAAGTGGGGAATGCTGAGTAACTATCGCCTGGAGATACTTAACTGTGTGTTTCAGGATATTAATATCAATCATTCGTTTGATGTATTCACATCAGGCAAAGGCGCATTTGCAGATAACATCATTCTGACCGACAACACATTTAACGATATTACCGGTGATATCCTCGTGCTTAACAGAGAAATTGAGGACCTGGGCATTTACAACGCAGAATATGTCACGGTAACCGGTAACACATTCAGTCAGGTGGATGGCGCGCTGGTGAAACTGCGTCGCGGAGGCACTGACGAAAGTACTTTCGGGCCTCACTTTACGCTAACAGAAAATACCCTGACAGGAGTGGGAACCGGCTCGCGCAACAAGACTGAGGCATCTGTTTTTTTGCATGGAGTACAGGTGGCAGATATCAGCGCGAATACCTTCACAGATAGTGCGCCAATCAAAGTAGAGCATACCGTGGGTGAACCTGAAACCCGGATTACGAAGAACACATTTGCCCGCACACCCGAGCCAGCAGTCGAAGAGCTTCGGGTAACCGGCTCCCATACTGCCACCATTCAAAATAACAATATTGTAAAAGGCAAAGGAAAATAACTATGGCCAGAATCTCTTTTTCCCGCGTGCTCCCAGCCCTGGCTGTGGTATGTAGTGTGTTGTCTTTTCCGGTCCTTGCCGAGCATCCGAATCTGGTTATCACCCGTCAGTCTGTGGCGGATATGCGCAGTGCTATTTCGCAGCCAGGTCGCTTTACCGATGCTTTTGAGGCGTTGCAACAGCAGGTCGATAAAACGATGTCCATGCCGGTAACGGTTCCGGTGCCCAAAGATGGTGGTGGCGGTTATACCCACGAAAGGCATAAAAAGAATTATCAGCAAATGTATAACGCCGGGCTGGTTTATCAGCTAAGTGAAGACAAAAAATACGCTGATTATGTGGGCTCAATGTTAGTGGCCTACGCCGAGTTATATCCTACGCTGAATGTTCATCCCAAACGTAAGGAAAACGCGCAGAACCCGGGCAAGCTTTTCTGGCAGAGCCTGAACGAAGCAATGTGGCTGGTTTATACCATTCAGGCTTATGACATGGTTTATGATGCGCTGGCAGAAGATAAGCGCAGGATGATTGAAAGTCAGTTGCTTAAACCCGTTGCCTTGTTTCTGTCTGAAGGTCAGCCGTCAACTTTTAATAAAGTGCATAACCACGGTACCTGGGCCACTGCAGGGGTAGGTATGGCTGGCTATGTGATGGATGAGCCAGAATGGGTAGAAAAAGCCCTGTTAGATTTAGACAAATCCGGTAAAGGCGGCTTTCTAAAGCAATTGGATAAGCTTTTCTCGCCGCAGGGGTATTATAACGAAGGCCCTTACTATCAGCGCTTTGCGCTGCTGCCTTTTGTTACTTTTGCTAAAGCCATTGAGAATAATGACCCTGAGCGTCATATTTTTGCGCATCGCGACGGGGTATTGCTGAAAGCTATCGATACCACGATACAGCTCAGTTATAACGGGCTCTTTTTTCCACTCAATGATGCGATAAAAAGTAAGGGAATTGACACTATCGAACTGGTGCATGGTGTCACTGTGGCCTATGGACTCACAGAAGATCCCGGGCTGCTGGATATTGCCCAACAACAGGACCGCATTATTTTATCCGGTGACGGACTGAAGGTGGCTAACGCACTGGACAAGGGCCTGGCTGAACCATATGAATTTAAGTCTGTGGCTTATGGTGATGGCAGCGATGGAACACAAGGCGCTTTAGTGGTCATGCGTGGGCAGCAAGAGATCGAGCAGGCAGTGGTATTTAAGCCAGCCTCACAAGGTCTTGGGCATGGCCATTTTGATAAACTGACCTGGCAGTTTTATGACAAAGGCGCAGAAATTGTGTCAGATTACGGTGCTGCCCGCTTTTTGAATGTTGAAGCAAAATACGGCGGTCGGTATTTACCTGAAAACGAAACATACGCCAAGCAAACCGTAGCCCATAATACGGTAGTGGTGGACGAAGCCAGTCACTTTAACGGCAATGTTAAGACCGGTAATGCGAATGCACCAAAACTACATTTTTTTGAGACCAGCGAGAAAGGTTCGATAGCAAGAGCGTCTATTAATACTGCTTATCAGGATGTCAGCCTCGACAGAACCATGGCACTGATTAACCTGCCCGGAATGAATCAGTCCCTGCTGCTGGACATATTTTCCGTCGATGCTGACCAGCCACACCAGCTCGACTTGCCACTGCATTATAAAGGGCAACTGATTGAAACCAGTTTTGAGCTGCAAGCCAGTACGCAAACCTTACACACCGTGAGCGATAAAAATGGCTATCAGCATCTTTGGCTAACCGGTCAGGGTATGCCAGAGCGAGGACTGGCTAAAGTGTCCTGGCTAAATGATAACGGTCGTTTTTACACGCAGACCAGCCTGGCTAATGCCGATGAGAACTTTCTGTTTACGCAGTTGGGGGCAGGCGATCCGAATTACAATCTGCGTCAGGAAAGTGGCTTTATACGCAGGGTTTCGCAGGCTAACAAACATCAGTTTGTATCGGTGCTTGAGCCGCACGGTGAGTACAACCCGTCTGAAGAATATACGCTGAATGCCAGTAGTCAGCTTAATGCGCTAAGTATTGAGCAGAAAGATTCATTAACGTTGGTTTCACTGACGTTTGCCGGGCAGGACTTTGTTGTTGCTATCAATAGCGAGCAGGCATCAGTCCCAGTCACTTTCACCCTTCAACATTCATCTTATACCGCGCGTCAGCACCTTGAGGTTTTTGCGGTCGGTAACCATCAGGAGTAAATCATGAACAAGCAAAGCGAACTGTTTTTATTTGGTAATGAAACTGAAGTGGAAGATCTTGGTGGTGGACTTAAACGTCAGATGCTGGGATACAACGAGGAGTTAATGGCGGTCAAAGTATTCTTCGACAAAGGCGCAGAAGGCTATACCCATAAACACCGTCACTCCCAGGTAACGTTTGTGGTGGAAGGTGAGTTTCACTTCAGTATTGATGGCGAAATGAAAGTACTCAAAGCGGGTGACAGCTGCCTGATTCCACCGTATGCAGAACACGGTGCAGTTTGCCCAACCGGTGGCATCCTGATCGATACATTCAGCCCGCCCCGGGAAGACTTTCTTAAGGAGTAGCTATGAAACTGCAGGGTTTACGCTGGTGGGTAATCGCGCTGATTGCGCTGGCTACTATTATCAATTATATCGACCGTCAGGCGCTTAGCGTCTTGTGGCCGGCAATACAGGAAGACCTGTTTCCGGATAAAACCGCGCTGGAGCGAAAGCAGATTTACGCCAATATCTCTATTGTGTTTGTTTTTTCCTATGCGTTTGGTCAGGCTATTTTTGGCAAAATATTTGACTGGGTAGGCACGCGAATCGGTTTTGTGCTGTCTATCGGGGTATGGTCTTTGGCCACGGCTGCACATGCTTTTGCACAGGGTATGCTGTCATTTAGTTTTTTCAGAGCCATTCTTGGTATCGCAGAAGCAGGTAACTGGCCGGGTGCGGCCAAAGGCAATGCAGAATGGTTCCCGGTTAAAGAAAGAGCGTTTGCGCAGGGCTTATTCAACTCAGGGGCGGCGATTGGGGGGATCGTGGCTATTCCGATGATTGCCATGCTGACGATTTACTTTAGCTGGCAAATGGTATTCGTGGTGGTGGGCTTACTTGGCCTGCTGTGGCTCATTCCCTGGCTTATCGTTGTAAAAGCTCCCCCGGGAGAGCATCCGTGGATTACCGAGGAAGAACGAGAATATATTCTTACTGGCCAGAAGCGCAGTAAGAATGCGGATGGCACAGAAAATACCGATGAGGAATATAACCCTGATACTGGCGAATTGCTGACCCGCAAAGAAAGCTGGGGCGTCATCATCGCTTCGGCTGCTATTGACCCTATCTGGTGGTTATTTGTCTTCTGGATTCCCATTTATCTTAACGAAGTGTATGGCATGGATGTCAAAGCCATCGGTATTTATGGCTGGGTGCCTTATGTAGGCGCGATGTTTGGTGCGTGGTTTGGTGGCTTGCTGGCACAGAATCGACTCAAAGCCGGCTGGAGCATCAACAAAACCCGTAAGCTGGTTATCACACTTGGCTGCCTTATTATGCTACCGGCACTGCTGGCAATGGCAGATCCGGGACAACCACACATAGCCGTTATGATTATGGCGGTCATTCTGTTCGGTTTTCAAACTGCGATTGGCAATGTGCAAACCCTGCCCAGTGATCTGTTAGGTAAAAAAGCCGTTGGTACGCTGTCAGGTTTTTCCGGCATGGCGGCCAAGTTAGGCGCGGTGGGTTTAACCTCACTGGTACCCTGGCTAACGGCGGGTGGCAATTATACACCAGCATTTGTTATCGGCGCATCGCTGGCCATTATCGCCATGCTGGCAGTCTGGTTACTGATTCCCAATGTTGCGCCGCTTAAAAAGCGTTGATGACTGACTCAGAACACAGGAAAACAAAAAAATGCGCGCAATTTATTTTTTAGGTGAGTGCATGGTGGAGCTCAGAGGAAGCCATAACAGTACCTTCGAGCAGTCATTTGCCGGAGATGTTTACAACTCTGCGGTATACCTTAAACGTGCTTTCATGTCGCTGAATACCGGCCTTATTACAGCGGTGGGGCATGATACTCTCAGTGATAAAATGCTCCAACAATTTGCTTCGGAGGAACTCGATACCCACCTGGTGTTCCGGCATGATGAGAAAGTGCCTGGTATGTACCTGATTGAGCTGGACGATAAGGGTGAGCGCAGCTTTGTGTACTGGCGAAGTGACGCAGCCGCCCGGCAGATTATGCAATTTTTAAATGCAGCGTCCCTGGCCACTATCAAGCCCGGAGACAGCCTGTTTTTTTCCGGAATCTCACTGGCTGTCATTGACGAAAGCGACCGGCGACAATTCTGGCGTGTGGTTAAGCAACTTCAGCAAGCCGGGGTGAAAATTATCTTTGACCCGAACTATCGGGCCCGCTTGTGGCGAAGTCCTGCTTACGCCGCCGAGCAGTACAATCAGGCATTTGCCGTGGCTGATATAGCATTACCTGGCGTGGAGGATCTCAGTGAACTGTATGGTATTGATACGGCTGAAAATGCCATTGCTTTTTGTAAGACATTCGAAATCAGTGAAGTGGTCGTTAAAAACGGGCCAGAATCAGTGCTGACCTGGTCGGATAATCAAATGCAGACGCATACCATTTGTCCGGTTAGTCATGTTGTCGATACCACTTCTGCCGGCGATGCATTTAATGGTGTGTATCTTGGCGCCAGAATGAATAATAAATCGGTTGCAGAGGCGGTTCAGCTAGGGGCCAGAGCAGCAGGCACAGTCATCCAGCATCCTGGAGCCATTATTCCTCTGCAGATATTCAGTCAGGCAATGAAGTTCAACGAATAAATGCTTAGTAACCCAAAAGTGGGCATTGTGCGCGTGTCGACCCCACATGCACAGTGCCTGCTTTCATCCAGCTGTTTAATGTTCAAAATTGAGAAAACCAATGACCCCATTTTCATCTTTGATGTCGAGTCAGACATTGCTCCCGATCATCCAGGCTAATTCGCCAGAGGAAGGCGTTAATATTGCCAGAGCGATGGCAGAAGCCGGGCTCAAATTAGTCGAAGTAGTATTACGAACACCGTCGTCGCTGGCTGCGCTAACCGCTATCAAAACACAAGTGCCGGAGCTGATGGTTGGCGCCGGAACCGTATTAAATGACGATATCTTAAGCCAGGCACTGGAAGCCGGATCCGATTTTATTGTGACTCCAGCGGTATCCGCGCAACTGCTTGAGTCATTGAGCAAAGTGTCTGTGCCTGTCTTACCCGGTGTATCAAATACCGGCGAAATACTACTGGCCAGAGAATACGGTTTTACCGAGCAAAAATTGTTTCCGGCACAACTGTCAGGAGGCACAGCCTTTTTATCGGCAATTTCTTCGGTATTTCAGGATGTCACATTCTGCCCTACCGGCGGAGTAAATCAGAATAATAAGCAGGACTTTTTAAGCCTGCCCAATGTTTTTGCTGTTGGCGGAACATGGATTAGTCCCAAAGTCATGGTGGAAGCTGAGGACTGGGCTGGCATTACGCAGGCTTGCAAATTGGCAAACCAGTAACAAAGTGAATCTCCCCCGGTTTACATCGGGGGCTGCTTATTCACTTTCATGGACTTTGCACTATTCAGTCACGCCCACCTTTACCCTCACTTTGTTGTTATCTCGTCATTTTGGTCAACCAATTAAGGTGCGATAATTCATGAGCATATGATTTTATTCAATGCTTAAGATATTCTTACAATAAGCTTTTACTAAGCCGTTGTTTCCCTTTGGTTCTCTTTCCAGTGCATCTAATTTTGCCATTTTTAATGGCTTCGGAGGATGTAATTGGTAATAACAATATTAATTTAAATTTGAAAATTAATTAACCATTTTGTTGACCTTTTGCTGGATTGGTTGTAAATATTGGGTAAATGATTTGTAAGTGCCTGTTGGGATGTAGTGGTACTGCAAAATTTCTTCAGGTCATACAGGACACAGCAATGGCACACAAATTATCCAAAATTACTCTGGTCATTCTTTCTGCTACCGCAGCAGGATTATCTGCTCAGACTTCAGCTCAGGAAGCTGAACCGCAAAATACCCAGGATGTAGAAGTGATCGAAGTTTCAGGTATTCGTGAATCGCTGACTACCGCCCTGGCCGAAAAGCGATCATCAGATAATCTGGTCGAAATTATCCAGGCCGAAGATATTGGTAAATTACCTGATCAGAATCTGGCCGAGGTACTGGAAAATGTGACTGGTATTCAAATAAACCGGACTGCCGGGGTGGGCACGGGTGTTCAAATTCGCGGAACCGACGCCAACCGGGTTGAAATAAACGGGGTATCTACAGTGGGCTCGGGGGCTGGCCGTGGCGGGATCAGTTTTGAAGATATTCCTGCCTCACTGATTTCTGCTGTTGAAGTGACCAAAGCACCGGAAGCAAAAACGATTGAAGGCTCGGTGGGTGGTACCATCAACTTACGAACCCTTCGCCCATTACAGCTAAGTGAGCAAATTGCTGCCATCCGATTACAGGGTGAGTACAGTGACTTGTCGGCAGATGAAGATGTGATGCCACGCTTATCAGGTACCTTTGGAGATAACTGGGAGACAGATTTTGGAAAGTTTGGTGCGGTATTCAGTGCCAGTTATGTTGAACAGGATGTGACTGCGTTTTTACCGCGTGTAGACCGGGACGGTTTGGTGCTGCCTGATGATACCGGCCCCCATGTTGTTGATGATCCTTACCTGCGTGTGCAGTTCTTAAATCAGGATTATGACAATATTGAATATGAAACAAAAAACGTAGCAGCCTCTTTTGAGTGGGCACCCACACAAAATAGTAAACTTTGGCTTGATACCATTTATAACGATCAGCAGCGCTCTCAGGAAAGTTACCGGGTGCAGCTATCCGGGGTAGCGGAAACTGCCGAGTTTGCCAATATTACCAGCTTTGAAACAGTGAATCTGGGTACGCTTGATACACAAAACGGTGTGCGTAACCTCGGCTCAGTACTGGCAGCCACTGCGGGCGTTATGGATTACGATCCGAATAACCCCAGAGGCGATGCAAATATGCGTTTGTCGACTGATACTGGCTCACGGGTTACCGAAAGCACGATCACCCGTTTCGGGGGAGAGTGGTACGGTGAGACATTTAAAATCAGCTCTGAAATTTCCTATTCAGATGCAGATTCATCCAATCCAGACTTTTCCACGACACTCGACTTTATCAACCCGCGTACGGCTCAGCCCGATGAGCTGGAATCTGTCGATAATGCGGTACCGACAGCGTTCGACCTGACCAGTGGTGCACTGACATTTGGGTTACTGGAAGGTAGCGCCTATACGCCCTCGCAGGCTGAACTGCTTGATCCGGCTAACTATGCCTTGCGCGACGTCAACATTGGACAAGATGTCACCAAAAATGAAGAAACGGCGTTTCGGGTAGACTTTACCTATTATGTTGACTGGGATGTCATCACTGCAATTGACATTGGTTATCGCTATAATAAAACCAGCAGCTTTAATCAGGATCAGGGACAAAGTACCCGTCTTCGAAATTATCCTGAACATGCCAACCGCCCGACCGGCGACCTGTTTGCTGATGTACTGGTGGCGGGCCCCACAAACTTTAACGATGCAGATGATCGTGAGTTATACATTCGCGATTTCTTACTGGTTAATCCGGAATTATCGTTTACCGACTCTGATGCCGTGCTATCTGCATTTAATAATGCGATTACCGCTGCCAATGCAGCATCTGGAGACAGTATCCCCCTTATCGGAACGCCTGATGTTGAGCAGTTGTCTCTGTTTGATATTGATGAAACCACTGATGCCCTGTATGCCCAGGCCACTTTTGAGTATGGCTTTTTTCGCGGTAATTTTGGTGTGCGCTATATAGATACTACGATTGAGTCGACAGGGAATGCCAGCCTGAACGGCGATATTGTATCGGTGACCACAACAGGTGACTATGATTACTGGCTACCCCGAATCAATGTGGTGGCAGAACCCTATGATGATGTTCTGGTCCGTTCTGGCTGGGGGAAAGATATTAACCGCGCCAGCTTTGATAACCTGTCTACTTCAACCACATTCCCGGGCAGCTCCAACGATGCGGTAGAGCGGGGAAATCCTGATTTATTACCCGAAGAAGTTACCTCTTTTGATATCTCTGTCGAATGGTATTTTGCTCCGGCCAGTGTGCTCAGCGTTGGCTATTTTCACAAAGACCGTACCAATCTGTTTACCCAGATTACTCAGGAGCCAGCGGCAAATATTGTCGATGGACAGGTCAACCGGGATACCACGGATCCCTGTGAAGATGGCGGTGTTTTTAACCCGGTTGCCGACTATGGGGTCAATGCGCCCGGCGAAGGCAATGGGATTTGTGTACCGTTTCGTTCAACTTTCAATGGTACAGGCTCAACCACGCAATCAGGATTTGAATTTGCGTTTCAGTCAGACTTGTCGATGTTTGAAAAAACGCTGGGCTGGGCATCAGGCTTTGGTGTAATTGCCAACTACACCATTCAGGACTTTGAGTCAGGCGATGATTTTCTTAATGTGGACGGCGGAAGCCGGGACATTTTTAATCAGCTGGACCCGTATGTAGATGCCGATTTGAGTAATCTTACGCAGCGAAATATTTTGCGAAACTTTTCCGAAAATGCCTATAACATCACGATTTTCTATGAAAAATATGGGTTGTCTGCACGGGCCAGGTATACGTGGCGAGACGCATTTCGCTCCAGCGACGATGACTTCTTTGGCCTCGATATCGTTCAGGAAGCCCGTGGTCAGCTGAATATGAGTGTTAACTATGACATTAATGAGCAGCTGAATGTGGGTCTGGAAGTCATCAATGCTACTCAGTCTGATGCAGAGCAGTCCTGTATCAACGAGGGCGCACTGCTATGCTTCCAGGATCTGACTGACCGACGAATTCTGGCCGGCGTAAATTATCGCTTCTAATCATCAATCAATAAAAAAGCGAGCTAGTAGCTCGCTTTTTGCTTTACGGGGGGCGTAAGACGCCCCTTGAAAGATTGATTACTGGGTTAAATGAGAAATGGAGTACAACCCCCGGGTTTCATCTGTTTTACGTTTGATCTCTTCCAGGGCTTTAGCTTCACTGGCATCAAATAAAGCATTAATCAGACGATTAAAGTGATTGTGCATCGCTTTTCTTGCCGCAGCAGTATCATGCTTGGCAATGGCCTCGTAAATCGCCGTATGCTCAAGTAAACGTTGTTCTTCACCGCGGGAGCAGACATCTTTATAGGATGCTATTATCTGAGGTTCGTTACGGCGTAAATTCCACAGATTCTGAATCGTCATTACCATGGCATTATTGCGGGTCGACTGTGCGATGATTTCATGAAAGCGCTGATCGGCTTCATCCGCTTTTTCGGCTGACTGCATATCTACCAGCGTTTGTTCCAGGGCTTTTAGTTCGTCGTCCTGAATGGTTGCTGCCGACAATGCGGCTGCTTCTGCTTCAACCAGCGCGCGAGCCTGGGTCAGTTCAAAAGCACTGATCGACTTTGCAGGCAGAGCCGACTTTCCGTTATTGATAACAAAGACACCGGAGCCGGTTTTTACCTCTACGCGCTCACGAACTTCCAGAGCAATAACGGCTTCCCGGATAGTGGGCCGGCTCACGCCGTAGGCTTCGGCTAACTCTCTTTCAGCCGGCAAGCGACTTCCTACCGGATACACACCCTGATCGATGAGAGCTTCCAGTTTGTCTACCACCGTCCAGAAACGTCTGCGCCTTTTCATTGTTTTCCCCTAATGTCGCAACATGAGTCAGTAATGGATTTCACTGTATTTAATGATTATAGAGAGTATCAGAATATTGGTAAATTTATATCTGTTAATTGGTAAACACTTTTTGCAAAGTAAGATGGAGTAAAAACACGCAGGAGCTTACAGATAAAGGCAGTTGCAGCCAGCAGATTGGTGAATCAGCCCTGTAGTGCGTGCCGGTCAGGCACGCACTTTAGCGATTTAATTCACTATCTAGGTCATCGTCACAAATTCTTCGGCGCTGGTCGGGTGAATCGCCACGCAGCTATCGAAGTCGGCTTTGGTTGCGCCCATTTTCATTGCCACACCAAAACCCTGCAGAATTTCATCCATACCGTGTCCGATACCATGCAGGCCCACCACTTTTTCGTCCTTGCCCTGACAAACCAGTTTCATTTTGGTGGCCTGGCGATGACGGGTCACCGCTGTGTACATCGCAGAAAATGATGAGGCGTAAACCTTGATATCATCTTCGCCATATTTGTCCTTAGCTTCTTGTTCAGTCAGGCCAATCGTGCCAATCGCCGGGTGGCTGAACACGACAGTGGGGATCAGAGAGTAATCCAGATGAGCGTCTTTCTGGCCGTTAAACAAACGCTCACTGAGCAGACGGCCGGCTTTAATCGCTACCGGCGTAAGTTCTGCATTTCCGGTAATATCACCAATGGCGTATACACCTTCAGCATCGGTGTTCTGGTATTTATCAACCAGCACATAGCCTTTGTCGTCGGTTTTTACTGACGTATTTTCCAGGCCGATATTGTCGGTGTTAGGCGAGCGCCCGATAGCCCAGATCAGACAGTCGGTTTCCACCACTTCGCCGCTGGTCAGGGTCACATTAAGCGCGCCACTATCCAGTTTCTCTACTTTCTGAACACCGGATTGTTTATGCAGGGTCGGGCCTTCCTGCTCAATAATCTCGACCAGGGTCTCGTGAATAATCGGATCAAAATGACGCAGTGGCGCATGATGTCGGATTACCAGGTCGGTTTTGGTGCCCAGGCTGCACAGTACCCCGGCCAGTTCTACCGCAATGTAACCGGCGCCAACGACCAGAGCCCGTTCCGGTTGTACTTCCAAATCAAAGAAACCATCTGAATCGATGCCATACTGCGCTCCTTCAATATCCGGGAAGTTGGGGCGCCCGCCGGTGGCAACCGTGATATGCGGGGCACTGATATGCTCTCCGTTCACTTCCAGCGTGTGGTCGTCAATAAATTTGGCATACCCGTGAATCACCGTAATATCGTTATTGCCCAGCACCTTGTCGTAAGAGGCATGAATACGCTGAATATAAGCGCGGCGGTTGGCTACCATGACCGGCCAGTTAAACTGGTTCAGCGTGACATCAAAGCCGTAATCTTCAGAATAGCGGTTAATGGCTTCAGCCACATTTGCCCCAAACCACATGGCTTTTTTAGGTACGCAACCTACATTGACGCAGGTCCCGCCAATCAGGTTTCCTTCAATGATAGCGACTTTTTTGCCATGTTTGGCCGCACGGTTGGCTGAGGCAATACCGCCACTACCGCCGCCAATACAGATATAATCAAATTCTTTCATAATGTCTCACTGTCAGGTTTGGAGAAATACACCGGCATACCGGTAAAAAAATAACCTATTTATTGGTGCATTTGGCATTTAAGCATTACTTTTACTATATGCATACCGGGATTAAAACTAAATGCCACTTACTCACATAGATAATCGGGCCGAACTGCGTATTACCAACACCTTGATTGATACCATGTGTGAAACTGACACGGTGGCGACCTTTTTAAGCGCCACGGTTACCACGTTGGTCGACAACGGTGTGGCACGCTGGGGGGCGTGTACACCGCACTGGAAAAACCCGTTAACGGTCCATCAGATGACCAGTGTCTATGTGCGCAACAGTGGCTGGCAAAGTGGCTATGAAGGCTTATCGTCTGCCTGCCGCAGCATTCAGAAGGTGCTTGCGCCGGGTCAGGAGCAAGGAGTCAGTCTGCTTGAAGATAACCGTCTGCTGGTGTTTCGGCTAGCCGATAAGTTTGACCCTGAAAACTGGCTGATATTTGAACTGGAGCCAGATGCCAATTTGTCGCCGGCAATATTTTCTCGCTGGCATCGGATGATTCAGCTGCGGCTCAATGATTTACGCCAGCACGCCGCGTTTACCCAGTGCCAGAATCGTATTGAAGAGATGTCACGGGGGCTGGCTGAAACCATGGCGCAACTGGTTCAGGCTGAGAAAATGTCTGAGCTGGGTAAGCTAACCGCCGGTATCGCCCATGAAATTAACAATCCTATTGGCTATATTCGCTCAAATCTGGAATCGATGACGGCATATACCACCACGTTTCGGTTTTTGTTTGACCAGGTCAGGGAACTGGCTGCCCAGCATCCTGAGTGCGCCGTAAAGATGCAAACCCTGTTTAACGAACATGACTGTGAGTTTTTGCTTGAAGACTGCGAAGAGATTGTAGATACCAATCTTAAAGGGATTGACCGTATCAGCGGTATCATCAGCGATCTGTACGCATTCTCACGCCGGGCCGACGGCAACTTTAAACCGATGGAACTGAAATCTGTCATTCAGCGCTGTCTGAATCTGACCCGCAGTCGCTTTGACGAAACCCATCATATCGAGCTCAAAATTCAGACAGAGGATACGCAACTGGAAGGGGACCCAACGCAACTTGAGCAGGTTATCGTAAACCTGATGGTGAATGCCTCGCATGCCATGCCCGGTGGTGGTGAACTGACTATTCAGGTGGATGACGAAGCCAGTGCGCAGCGCGACTGGCTGGTGATAACCCTGACCGATACCGGTAAAGGAATGGAAACTGCCACGCTCAAGCGTGTATTTACGCCATTTTTTACCACCAAACCCAAAGGGCAGGGGACTGGTCTGGGCTTGTCTATTTCGCAGGGAATTATTCACAGTCACGGTGGCACCATTGAGGTGATCAGTGAGGCAGGAAAAGGCACCACGTTCACAATTCGCCTGCCCCGAGCTCATGAGGCGTCTGCCGTTAGCTCAGACTGACGGCTCCGGCTCTTCTGTGGTTTGTGCTTCAGGCTTTATCAAAATACTGAATGGTATACCTTTTTCTTCTTCAAATTTGGTCAGCTTTTCAATCGTACTGGCGGTAAATACGTGGCCTTCGGGTAAAATAAGCAGATGATTTTCATTATACAGGTTGGCCGCCAGTACCATGCCCTCTTTAAGCTGTTTCGCGTTAAATGAGTTTTCAATATATTTAGGGTGGCCGACTTCTTCTGAGTTCAGCAAAATATCCAGCACTTCGGCGTCATAGCGGGTATTACGGTGCTTTTTAAGCTCCAGCTTGGCATCTCTGGGCGTCATATCAATGCCAGTCTGTCGTCCGGAAACCAGCCGCCAGTAATCTCTGGCTACCGCCAGAATTCGAGCGCCAACAGGTATTTCTTTGGCCACCTTGTTGTATAGCCCAGACCCATTGTAATGCTCAAACTGGTATTCAATAATATCGCAGACCGGTTGCAGGTGAGCCGCCGGTGCCAGAATCAGGGCAGCCTGGCGGGTTTGCGATAAATAGGCTTTTTGCTGCTGATAGTTAAGTTTGGCAAACGCAGGTTTAAATTCTTCCGGCTCCAGCCCCAGACAGCCAAGCTCACAGATGAGCCCGGCGTATTTGGTCACTTTAATGGTTTCTTTATCACAGCCGGCCTGATGCGCCAGCAAACCCGCCAGTTCACTGACCTCAATGGCAAACTTACCGTTAATTGACGGATTTATACTGATTACGTTAAACAGTACCTGTTCCAGCGCATGGTTATTTTTTTCTATCCGATTGAGCGCCGCTTTTATTTGCTTGGTGCGCTTTTGAATGGTCTGCTCCTGCAGTGCATTAATATCTTTGAGCTTTTTATTCTGAGCCCGGGTCAGCAGTTGCAGGCGTTCATTCTCGTCTTTAAGCTTAACCCGCTCCAGACCCTCTTCAATGGTATTGATAAGCTCCTGATTATCCCAGGGCTTTTGCAGATAACGATGAATTTTACCCTGGTTAACCGCTTTGATCGTGGAGTCAATATCGGCGAAGCCGGTCAGCACCACCCGAAATGTATTCGGGTACTTCTGGGCTACCTGTTCAAGTAATTCAGCTCCTGACATATGAGGCATTTTCATGTCAGAAATCACCACATTGACGGTGTTGGTCTCAAGCAATTCCAGTGCCTTCATGCCGCTTTCAGCCAGCAGCATATTGATATCCATTTTAAACAGTGCCCGCTTGATGGCACGCAGAATATTCGGCTCGTCGTCCACGAACAACACGGTGTATTTTTTCGCTTCTGCTTGTGTTGGGGAACTCATTGATTCTCCTGAACGAAGTTACTTATCAAGGGTTAATTAGAGTGTAGACCGAAATTTTAAATAAAACAGGGCCAGAGTAAGCTTCAGGCAAGACTGTCTTCTGTCTCTTTCTCATTGCTGGTGACAAGCGGCAGTCTGACGATAAACTCGCTACCCTTACCTTCCTGGCTTTCGGCGCTAATGGTGCCGCCATGTTCTTCAATAATGGTGTAGCTGATAGACAGTCCCAGCCCGGTTCCTTTACCTTCAGGTTTGGTGGTAAAAAACGGATTAAACAGTTTATCCAGATGCTCCTGCTTGATGCCGTGTCCGGTGTCTGTGACCCGAATACTGAGCATGTCTTCTTCCACGGCGGTTGTGATTGTAACCATGCCTTGCTTCTCGGTGGCTTCGATGGCCTGACCGGCATTGATAAACAGGTTGGTCAGCACCTGGGTAATCTTGCCCACATTGATGGTCACTGGTGGGATATCGCTTAATTTCAGTTCTACCGTGCAGATATATTTAAGCTGGTTATTAACCATGCTCAACGTAGTACGAATAACATCGTTGACAGACACCGCCTGACGCTCATCACTGTCGACCCGTGAGAATAGTTTCAGGCCTCTGACAATCTCACCCACTCGCTCCAGACCTTCGCCGGACTCTTCAATGAGCGGGCCTATATCTTCGTTGATAAAGGCAATATCAAGTTCATCAAAGATATGCTGTAGTTGTTGCCATTGCGCCGGGGTAGGCGCGTCATTGTCCAGCGCCTGACTTAACAGACCGATGATACGTTGATATGCCGCGATATAGTCGGCCAGCGTTGAGATGTTGGAGCCCACAAAGCCCACCGGGTTATTTATTTCATGGGCCACGCCTGCGGCAAGCTGACCAACAGATGCCATTTTTTCCGCCTGCAGCAATTGCGCCTGGGTTTCCTTAAGCTCTCGATTAGCCGCTTCCAGCAAGCGGGTTTTATGCTGCAGCAGACTGGTACGCTTCATCACTTCGCTTTCCAGGTTCTTGTTCAGCGCTTCTAAATCCAGTTGGGCTTGATAACGGCTGTCTGAGGTGGCTTGCAGGGCATCGCTGAGCTCGTTAAAAGCCAGCGCCAGCTGCGCCAGTTCGCCTTTGCCTGTTAGCGGGATACGGGTTTTGGGAGGGACTCTTTGTTCCACCGATTGACGGATATCGCGGGCGCCTTCGCGCAAAATAGTGAGTTTACGATTAATCACATGACTGAGATAGCGGGTGGCCAGACTCACCAGGAAAACCTGTACAAACCCGGCACCAATTGCCAGTACCATCAACTGTTCAAAATAGCTGTCAAATGCTGCGCGTGACAGCCCGATGGTGATACTGCCGGCGATGCCATCCGCTGTGGAGTAGGGCACATTGAGTACTTCCCGCTGGCCAGGAGCAATGTTGGCGGCCTGCTGATTAAGCAGAGCCATGCCTTTATTGTCCAGCACAGTGAACTGAGCCAGCTCAAACGTCGACATATAATCCTGGGCATGCTCGGCCAGTTCGCTGATATTCTTTTGCATCAGTTGCAGGCTGTTATCACGGGCAAAAGTGCTGGCAATATGCCGGGCTTCAAGGGTCAGCTGGCGGCTACTCCATTCCTGCTGATAGCTGGCAAATATGGCCAGCCCACCGGCCAGTACCAGAGTCTGGATCAGGGCAACCACCACAATGACTTTCCATTGAAAACTCAGTCTCATCAGCAACCGTCCCTCTTCACCGTCATGGGGTCATAAACCGTTCGAGCACTTCGGTCAGATCATGATTAGAAAAGGGCTTACCCAGGGTAGCATCCGCCCCCAGGTCTCTGGCCCGTTCCAGACTGGTATCATCCAGCGCGGAAATAACAAGAATTTTCAGGCGTTTGTATCTTGCCTGCTCACGGGTAAACTGAATGACACTGTAACCGTCCATGCCGGGCATGCTCAAATCCAGGGTCATCAGAGTGGGGTTGTGCTGGCTGAGCATGACCCCGGCCTGAAAGCCGCCGGTGGCCACCAGGGTATCGTAGCCTGTGCGCCGGGCGACCCGCTGTATCGATTTTGCTACCGGCAGTTCATCGTCAACAATCAGGACTTTAGGGTTGGCGTCACCCTGCAGCTGACTGGGCACTGGCATGTCATGGCGTTCAAGAAAATCAATAAAATCATCAACCAGCACACGGTTATTCCCCCGGCCGGGTAATTTAAAACCTTTTAGTTTTCCGCTTTCGATCCAGCGAATAACAGTGCGTAAATTGACATCGCAATAAGAGGCAATTTCACCAGAGGTCAATGTTTTCATAGGGCTATACTGACTGCTTGTTAAATAGACAACTCTTACAGGTATAGCAGAAAAAGTAGATATGACAATGACGCAGATAAAATACTTTGTGACATTTGTGACTCTGGTCTACGGTTAAGAAAGGCAGTGAGTTCCATCTGGCCCGGAGATAATGATGTCAGCAGTATCCGTACCCTTAGAACAGGTAACAAACACATTACTGATAGTAGATGATGAAGCGGCAATCGTCGCGTCGGTAAAACGTATTCTGCGTCACTACGACTTTCATATTGTATCGGCACACAGCGCTCAGCAAGCACTTGAGATTATGGCACGTCAGCCGGTATCAGTAATTTTGGCCGATTATAAAATGCCGGGCATGAGCGGGGCCGCATTACTTCGACATGTACATCAGCATTTCCCGGCGGTAATTGGCCTGATGTTCAGTGGTGAGGAAGACTTTGACACCGTGATTGAATTGCTGAACGAGCAAATTATTCACCGGTTTGTTGCCAAGCCCTGGCAAAATGATCAGCTCACTGCGCAGATTACACAGGCCATGGCGCTGGCAGCAGGCAAGGCTACAGCAGTGCCTGTTTCCCTACCCGACGTAACGCTGTGCAACAGCCCGGCCTGCAACGATATATCGACTGTATCTGTACACACTGATGAGTACACACTGATCGCCTGTTATGCAGACACGCATATCATTCATGGCTTTGACCGCTTCACCCTGCAAAATGTGATTAGCCGGGTCACCGGGCTGCACTGCGTGGTGACAGAGCATAGCCATCAGGTATTCTGGGCACAGATAGGTCTGTATAAACCTGAACTGTTGTGCCAGCTGGATAACGAACTGCGCCGCCTACTCAGTCACAGCGATATAAATCGTGAGCAACTGGCGCAGGTATATCACCTGTGCGGTTTGCACTGCACCGACGGGCTGGCGGTAACTGACCATATTCTGGATGGCATGGTCTGCCAGCTGAGCCAGGTGGTAGGTGGTTTTCCGGTCTGGTTACCCCGGCTGCGCGAAGCGACTGAGCCGGACAGGGTGACAGAAACAGATCATTTCAGCGGCTTTGGCGTGATACCGCAGGCTGATTTGTCCAGCGGGCTTATCAGCAGCCTTCAGTTGCTGCATAAATGGCCGGCTCCGGGAGGCTATGTCTCGCTCAGTGAACTGGCGCAGGTTTGTCAGATGCACAGCGACCAGGCTATAGCAGATATGCTCAAAGAAGCCGAGCGCCTGCTTCGCTTTAGTCCGGATATACAGCGTCTGGTGCTGCCGGTGGCCAGTGCACAGTTACAGCAATTTGGTTTTGCACTTAACCTACACACGATGCTGAGCTCATATCACATTGCGCCACACATGCTGGTGCTTGAATGCGACGATGCCACCGCGATGGGGTTGACCGCACAGGGGCTACACAACCTGGCGCTGATAACCGGTGCCGGAATGAGTTTGCAGGTAGTGATGTCGCAGCCTGATATGACTATAGCCAGGCAGCTGCTGGCCCGGGGTGTGACCGGGATTTGTCTGCGTAGTGAGCTATTTACTGCCGATACCGGACACACCCGCCACCCCCAGACTGAACAGTTTATGGCGTGGTGCGTAGAACATCATATCAGCGTAAGCGCGCTCAACCTTGCCGACATTACGCAGGCCCGGCAACTGGGGCAGAGAGGCGTTCGCTATGGTGCCGGTGAATGTATCGGCCGGGTTGCCGGGCGGGATAAAATCCGGCAGCAGCTGGTGATGCAGCCATTACAGCGAAGCTGGCAAACACAGTAAACAGGCTGACGCCTTGTTTTTGCGGTATGTCAGCCCTACATTCAAGACATACAGTTAAAAATAAGAGTGAGATATCAATGACACAACCTGCAATCGAGCTGGTCGACGGCTTACCCGTTTTTTCTCAGATTAAGCCAGCAGATATCAAACCTGCGCTGGAAAAGGCAATCGCCCATTGTAAAGCAACCATCGATGAGGTGGTGGCTTCTGGTGACTACAGCTATGCCAATGTGGTCGCCCATATTGAAGAAGCCGACGATCGGTTGGGTAAGATGTGGTCGCCAGTATCTCACATGAACTCTGTGGTCAGTAGTGACGAGTTACGTGAGGCCCACGACAGCTGTTTGCCGCTGCTATCAGAATACGGCACCTGGGTGGGGCAGCATGAAGGGCTGTATAAAGCTTATACCGCGCTGCGCGACAGTGATGAATTTGCCACGCTGGATGAACAGCGTCAGAAATATATTGAAGATACCATTCGCGACTTCACCTTATCCGGGGTCGCTTTGCCGCAGGACAAAAAAGAACGATATGCACAAATCAGTGCCCGTTTATCTGAGCTGTCTTCTACCTTTTCAAACAATGTGATGGACGCCACCATGGGGTGGAGCAAGCATGTCACTGACGAAGCGCAGCTTAGCGGTATGCCAGAATCGGCGCTGGCAGCGGCTAAGCAGGCCGCCGCAGGCAAAGATTTGCAGGGCTGGTTATTTACCCTGGATATTCCTTCTTACCTGCCGGTGATGCTGTACGCTGACAACCGCGAACTACGCGAAGAGATGTACCGGGCCTACACAACCCGTGCGTCGGATCAGGGGCCCAATGCGGGTAAATGGGATAACACCCCGGTTATTCAGGAAATTCTGGCCCTACGTACAGAAGGCGCTCAGCTGCTGGGCTTTAACAGCTATGCGGAACGCTCGCTGGCAACCAAAATGGCTAATTCTACCGAACAGGTGGTAGGCTTTATCCGCGACCTAGCTGAAAAGTCAGTGCCACAGGCTCAGCAGGAATTGCAGGATGTGCGAGATTACGCCAGCACTGCCCACGGGGTCAGTGAACTGAAAGCCTGGGATATTCCTTACTACAGCGAAAAGCTGAAACAGGAAAAATACACGATCTCAGATGAAATGCTGCGTCCGTATTTTCCTGAAGAAAAAGCCCTGCACGGTTTATTTGAAGTGGTGCATCGTCTGTATGGTCTGAAAATTCTCGAGCAGCCCGGGGTCGATACGTGGCATGAGGATGTGCGTTACTTCACTATTACCGATGAAGCGGATGCCCTGCGTGGTAGTTTTTATCTGGACTTGTATGCCCGCGCCAGTAAGCGTGGTGGTGCCTGGATGGACGAGTGCCGGGTCAGACGCCATAAGCCGGACGGCGAGCTGCAACTTCCGGTAGCCTACCTGACCTGCAACTTCAACGGCCCGGTAGATGGCAAACCAGCGCTGTTTACCCATGATGAGGTGGTTACCCTGTTCCATGAGTTTGGGCATGGCCTGCATCATATGCTGACCAAAATGTCGGTAGCCGGTGTATCGGGTATTAACGGGGTACCGTGGGATGCTGTTGAGCTGCCCAGTCAATTTCTGGAAAACTGGTGTTGGGAAGAAGAAGCCCTGAGCTTTATCTCGGGTCATTATGAAACCGAAGAGCCACTGCCCAATGACCTGCTTGATCGCATGCTGGCGGCCCGCGACTATCAGTCTGCCATGCAGATGGTGCGTCAGCTGGAATTCAGCCTGTTTGACTTCCTGCTGCATCAGCGCGATGGCGCCAGCGTCGATGTTCAGGCGGTTCTGAATGAAGTTCGTCAAGAAGTGGCGGTGATTACGCCACCAGAATTTAACCGCTTCCAGCACAGCTTCGGGCATATTTTTGCTGGTGGTTATGCAGCCGGTTATTACAGCTACAAGTGGGCAGAAGTCTTGTCATCTGATGCATTCAGTAAGTTTGAGGAAGAGGGGATTTTTAACCGGGAAACCGGCAAAGCTTTCCTGCACAACGTACTGGAAATGGGCGGCAGCCGCGAGCCTATGGATCTGTTTGTGGCCTTTCGTGGCCGTGAGCCGCAGGTGGATGCGCTTCTGCGTCACAGCGGGATCCGTGCCTGATGGGAGCTGAGTCATTCAGCACCATTTATCGGCGGGCGTGTGAAAGAAAAGGTGGCGAGGCAGGGCTTAAAGCGCTGCTGTCTACGCCGCTAACACCCGCCCAGGTAAAAAAGATTCCCGATGACCGTTTTCTGGCCGCTATGACCAAACAGGTATTTCAGTCGGGATTTGTATGGCGGGTGATTGAACAGAAATGGCCGGACTTTGAAACGGTGTTTTTTGGCTTCGATCTGGAAAAAGTGCTGTTGATGCCTGACGAGATGCTGGAACAAAAAGCCACTGATAAGCGCATCGTCCGCAACTATAAAAAAGTGATGACGGTGCGCGACAATGCCCTGATGATTGCAGATATTCGCCAGCAACACGGCAGCTTTGGTCACTATGTTGCCTCGTTTGAGGCACAGCGTATCACCGAACTGTGGCAGGCACTGAAACGTCATGGTGCCCGGCTGGGGGGGAATACCGGACCATACATGCTGCGGGCACTGGGTATCGATACCTTTTTGTTATCGCAGGACAATGAAGACTATCTGCGTAAGCACGAGGTGATTGATGGGGGCATTGCCACCAAAAAGACCCTGGCGGCCGCGAATGCCCAGTTTGAAAGCTGGCAGCAGGAAAGCGGATTGCCGCTGATGCAGCTAAGCCAGATCCTGTCCTACAGCTGGGGCAGCAATCGCAGATAAGCGTAAACGAGTGAATTAGCAGGTAAACCCCGGTGACGAAAGTGACCGGGGTTTTTTATTAATTAGCCATTAAAAGCGCTGATTTAGGCGGCAAATGACTGTTGCTTGGCAGCGTTATTGGGTACACTTCCAGCATCATTTTTTATGTCGACAGGAACGGTATGAGCGATACCAACGGACCGTCAGAGGCAGTTACTGCAACAGACAGCACCACAACGGAACAAACCCACTTTGGCTTCAAGCAGGTGGATAAAACACAAAAAGCCTCACTGGTGGCTAATGTGTTTGACTCTGTGGCCGCCAAATACGATGTCATGAACGATCTGATGTCGATGGGCATTCATCGCTTATGGAAGCGCTATACCATCGACTGCTCCGGCGTACGCACAGGTCACAAGGTACTGGATATTGCTGGTGGCACTGGTGATCTGACAGCCAAATTTTCCCGCATGGTCGGGCCGACGGGCTCAGTCACTCTGGCCGATATTAACCTGTCTATGCTTAAAGTGGGGCGCGATAAACTGCGCGATCAGGGGCTCGTCAGCAATATTGACTATGTACAGGCTGATGCCGAGGCGCTGCCGTTTCCTGATAACAGCTTTGATGTGGTGACGATGGCATTTGGGCTGCGCAATGTGACCGAAAAACAAAATGCCCTGAATTCTATTCACCGGGTGTTAAAGCCCGGTGGCCGGCTGTTGGTACTGGAGTTTTCCAAACCGGCGTCCGAGCACCTGTCAAAAATTTACGATATGTACTCGTTTCATATTCTGCCTAAAATGGGGCAGCTGGTGGCCAATGACGAGGAAAGCTATCGTTATCTGGCAGAAAGTATTCGGATGCACCCGGATCAGGAAACCCTCAAAGGTATGTTTGAACAGGCTGGTTTTGAGCAGTGTACCTATACCAACCTGACTGGCGGCATTGTTGCGCTGCATCGCGGATATAAGTTTTAATGCCGGCATCGTCTTTGCTGCTGGCCACAGCAGAAACGGCCATCAATCGTTTGCTGGCACTGGATGAAGACAGCGCAGCGCGGTTGCAGGCGCTCAGCGGCAAACGCTTTACGGTGTTTGTTGACCAGCTGCCATTTGCGGTCACCATGATGTTTTCACACCGCCTGGATTTGCTGGCTGAATATCAGTCTCACGAGCAGGTTGTGGCGCAGCTCGACAGCCACAGCTGCTGTATCAAAACCTCTTTAGATACCCTGCCGCAACTGACCCAGACCAGCCAGCTCACTTTACTTATCCGGCAAAACAAACTGCATCTGGATGGTGAGCTGTCTATTGCGCAGCAGGTAGCCGGGTTATTTCAGCAGCTGGATATTGACGTGGAAGAACAGGTATCCCGCTATACCGGGGATGTGGCCGCACACCAGCTGTTCAGTCATTTTCGCCAGACGGCCGAGCGTGTCGGTAAAGCGACAGAACGTGCCCGGCAAGGGCTGGCCAATGCCCTGACCGAAGAAAAGCCCGTTGGGGTTAACCGGCTCGCCGTGATGCACTTTACTGATCAGGTCACAACCCTGCGTGATGATGTGCAGCGCTTTGAAGCCCGTCTTAAACGCCTAGAAGAAGAATAGTAACACCCGCCTATTATGCGAATTTTCAGGTTGTATCATATCAACAAGGTGTTGTTGCAGCATGGTCTGGATGAATTGATCCCAGATCGCTGGATGCCTTGGTATGTCAGAGTTATGCGTAAAAGCATGTTCTGGATCCGTAACCGGTACAAAGACAAGTCTGCCGGCGAACGTCTCACGCTGGCTTTACAGTCACTGGGGCCGGTGTTTATCAAATTTGGCCAGATGATGTCGACCCGGCGAGATTTGCTGGCGCCGGCGATTGCCAATGAACTGGCCCGCCTGCAGGACAAGGTTGCGCCGTTTCCTTCCGACAAGGCCCAGGCTATTATACGGCAGGCGCTGGGGCTGAATGACCTGAACGAATTGTTCAGTGAATTTCATACCGAACCGCTGGCCTCGGCCTCGATTGCCCAGGTCCATGCGGCAAAATTTAAAGAGTCCGGTCAGGATGTGGTGGTCAAAGTGCTGCGCCCGGACTTGCGTAAAACCATCGAGGCGGACATGGAGCTGATGTTCACGCTGGCTCAGGTTCTGCAAAAATGGCTACCCGATGGTAAGCGCCTGCGACCGGTAGAGGTGGTGACCGAGTATCAGAAGACGCTGGTGGATGAACTTGATTTACTGCGCGAGTCTGCCAACGGTATTCAGCTGCGGAATAATTTTGAAGGCTCAGATTCGCTGTATATCCCCAAAATTTACAGTGATTACTGTCGCACCAATGTCCTGGTGATGGAGCGCATTTACGGTATTCCTGTGGCCAATGTGGATGCCTTGCTGGCGCAGAATACCAACATGAAAAGACTGGCCGAGCGTGGCGTGGAGGTCTTTTTTACCCAGGTATTCCGGGACAGTTATTTTCATGCTGACATGCACCCGGGTAACATCTTTGTGTCGCCGGAAAACCCTTCACAGCCTAAATACATCGCCATTGATTTTGGTATTGTGGGTACACTTAATAAAGACGATAAGCGGTATCTGGCTGAAAACTTTGTCGCCTTTTTCAACCGGGATTATCGCAAGGTCGCGCAGTTGCATGCGGACTCGGGATGGGTACCGCCCGACACTAACATTGATGAATTTGAAATGGCTATTCGCACTGTGTGCGAGCCTATTTTCCAGAAGCCGCTGGCCGAGATATCCTTTGGTAATGTACTGCTGCAGCTGTTTAATACCGCCCGGCGCTTTAATATGGTGGTGCAGCCACAGCTGGTGCTGTTGCAAAAGACACTGCTGTATATTGAAGGACTGGGCCGCCAGCTGTATCCACAGCTGGATTTGTGGAAAACCGCCAAGCCATTTTTAGAAAACTGGATGAAAGAGCAGGTGGGTGTGGGCGCGATGATGTCAAAAATCAAAGCAAACCTGCCTTACTGGTCTGAAAAATTACCGGATATGCCGGATTTGCTGCACGACAGTCTGCAGCAGATTAAAGCCCTGCCGCATCAGCAACAAAAAGAACATCAACGCCTGGTGGAGTTACAGGTTAATGCGACCAAGGCAGCGCATTATGGCATTGTTGGGGCCACCTTTATTATCGTGGCGGCCATTTTGCCTGGGTATGATATTCACTGGGCGTTGCCTACCACCAGTGCACTGGTCGGAGTTGGCTGCTGGATACAATCCTGGCGTAAGGGTCATCGCGAGGTAAAGTAGGCGTGGCCTGAGCTGGCGGCGAATTGTGAAGTTTTTATTATATCCGTTACAAGCTTGGTATTTTTCTATCAATTTTCAAAATACCTGCTATAGTGGTCAAGGCCTTAGGGCAAAAAAGTCTTTAAAAAGACGTGATTATTTTGATTCTGCGTTGATGTATAAATACTCAAAGTTACACCTGTGATTTGTTGTTAGTGGTTTGTTCATTGTTAAGTAAGACCCAAAAATAACCCGTCAGGTTTAAAGGCGAAAGTAATACGCGAAAGCGAAGTTTTAAGAGATTTTTTGAGGTCTACATGTCTAAAGTTACAGGTACTGTTAAGTGGTTTAACGCTGATAAAGGTTATGGTTTTCTGACGCAGGATAGCGGCGATAAGGACGTTTTCGTTCATTTCCGCGCAATCGTTTCTGAAGGCTACAAGACGCTGAACGAAGGTCAGCGTGTTGAGTTTGAAGTTGAGCAAGGCCAGAAAGGTCTGCAAGCTGCAAACGTATCAGCTCTGTAAGATTCGAAACGGCAACCTTCTGGTTGCCGTTTTTATTTCTGCCAGAGAGTTTTTATAACCCTCTTTATTGCGCTAATCCCCCAGCTCCCTTTTCACCGCTTCACAGAATTGCTATAACAACCTCAGGTCCTATCTTCAATATATCCGTTACCAGGATAAGGTTCAGGAGTTGCCGGTGAGATTCAGGCTACGTATTCCCGCTTTTGCGATATTACTATTCGTTACTATTTTTTCTGCTATTGCGCAGGCAGCGACCCCTGTGGCCCGTTTGTTCGATAAGCCGGTTACCGAGCAGCAGCTCACTCCCTCACCCAAAGCATTAACTGACATGGCCCGTGGTATGGGAGTCAGTAAAGATATGGCACTGGCAACGATGCGCCATACCCGGCTGGCGGAGATGATTGTTGAGGCGGTATTAAAGGACTACGCTAAAGAGCAGGGGATCACGGCGGCCCCGGCACTGGTTGATCGGTTTAAACAACAGTTTGCCGGGCAGACTGAAGCCGGCAAGAATTTACAGCAGATTGCCAAGGAGCAGGTGTGGTACTGGCAGATTGATAAAGCCCTGTATGAGCAATATCAGGGCGTGGTGATCTTTAGTCAGCGTAATCCGCAATTTCCGGTCAGTGCTTACCTGAAACTGCTAAAAGCCTACGAACAACAGGGACAGTTTCAGATTAACGACAAACGTTACAAGGCCATTTTCTGGCGTGGCTTTGAGCCGCCCTACAGGTTTGAAATTCCGCCCGGCCAGGTGGACTTTTCCGCCCCCTGGTGGGCAGACAGCGATGTAATCAATTAACGCTTGTCGAACAAATCTGTTGAAAAATAACGCTCAGCCCCGTCCGCCAGAATGGTGACAATCTGCTTACCGGCATAAGCATGCTGTGAAGCCAGCCGGGTGGTTGCTGCCAAAGCGGCGCCAGCTGAAATACCCACCGCCATACCTTCGATGCGCGCCAGCTGACGGGCATATAAGATAGCTTCATCATCGGCTACCGTATGAATCTGGCTGATACAGCCTACATCCAGAATATCCGGCACATGCCCGGAACTTAAGCCCTGAATATTATGTACCCCGGCCCGGTTTTCACTGAGTACCGGACAACTGGCAGGCTCTACCGCTACGACTTCAAGCGCCGGGTTGTACTGGCGCAGGGCCTGGGCCAGACCAGTTAGCGTACCGCCGGTGCCTACCCCGGCCACAATCACATCAACCTGACCTTGTGTGTCATGCCAGATTTCCTGAGCGGTGCTCTGGGCGTGGGCATACACATTGGCCTGATTGGAAAACTGATTCAGGGATACCGCATGCGGGCGTTGACTAACCAGCTCAGCGGCATGATCGATAGCGCCCTTGGTGCCCAGTGCTTTGGGAGTAGTGATAACAGTGGCCCCGTAATGACGAATCAGATGCTGGCGCTCTACCGACATATGTTCGGGGATCACAATGGTTACCGGAACATCAAACAATGTGCCTAGCCAGGCAACAGCCACGCCGTTGTTGCCGCTGGAAGCTTCGATAATCTCCATCTGTGGATGAGTCCGGTTTGCCAGCAATGCCTGCATCATGGCCATGGCGGGGCGATCTTTAATCGAGCCTGCCGGATTAAAGTATTCCAGTTTTGCCAGTGGTGCTGTGCACCAGCCCAGCTCAGCCTGCATCCGGCTCAGGCGAACCAACGGCGTGTGGCCAATGGTCTGGGTAATGT
The DNA here is from genome assembly GCF_005222225.1 of Salinimonas lutimaris. GTDB lineage: Bacteria > Pseudomonadota > Gammaproteobacteria > Enterobacterales > Alteromonadaceae > Alteromonas > Alteromonas lutimaris. Next base: position 3,615,110 of record NZ_CP036536.1, on the reverse strand, counting down.
CATCATAAATTCTGGGGGCGCGTACGGCGTGCAAGTCATTCTGGTCAAACATGGGACATTTTTCCGGCTGTTGGTAACAATGCATTTAGTGTGGCAGGCCAGTAGCAGCAAAAATTACTTTTGTTTTATATAAAATGGTATTTAAATGGAAATATATTCTTCAAAAGTAATTAAATATGAAAAATATTTCTTTAGATAAAACAGATAAAGCAATTTTATCTTTGCTGCAGCAAAACAGCGAGCGTCCGGTCAGCGATATTGCAGAGCAGGTCGGGCTGACATCCACCCCGTGCTGGCGCCGTATTCAGCGCTTGCAGGAAAGTGGCATTATTACCCGGCGGGTGGCGCTGCTAAGTGCTGCGAGTCTGGGGCTGACCATGACCGTATTTGTCCAGGTAAAGGCCGCCAGGCATGACGGTAACTGGCTGGAAAAATTCGCCCGGCACTGCTCATCGTTTGATGAGGTGGTCGAGTTTTACCGGATGAGTGGCGAGTATGACTATCTGCTGAAAGTACTGGTGTGCGATATGGCCAGTTTTGACCATTTCTACAAACGACTGGTCAATGGTATTGACTTAAATGATGTAACATCCAGCTTTGCCATGGAGCAGATAAAGTACTCCACTGCTATGCCGCTTAATCATCTGTAAATAAGTCGTTGCGCTGGGTCAAACCGGGTCAATGCCGGCGCTCAGGTGTTCCGGGCGCCTGTGCTATGATGCCAGTTATACCAATCATCATAGCTTTATTTTACGATCAGGAGTCAGCATGAGCAGCCAGCCACTTGCTAACTGGGACGACTTATTACTACTGGATCAGCAATTATCTGACGAAGAGCGCATGGTCGGCGAATCAGCCCGCCAGTTTTGTCAGCAAACTTTGCAGCCGGGTATTATTCAGGCCAACCGGGAAGCACGGTTTGACCCTGATATTATGCGCCGGTTTGGTGAAATGGGGCTGCTGGGCTCCACCATTGAGGGTTATGGTTGTGCCGGGGTTAATTATGTGACTTACGGGCTGATTGCCCGTGAAGTGGAGCGGGTCGACAGTGGCTATCGCAGTGCCATGAGTGTGCAGTCGTCTCTGGTCATGCACCCGATAAATCAGTTTGGTAGTGAGACACAAAAACAAAAATACCTGCCTAAGCTGGCTAGTGGTGAGTGGATCGGCTGTTTTGGACTGACCGAGCCGGATGCCGGCTCTGATCCTGCCAGCATGAAAACCCGCGCCAAAGCCGTACCGGGAGGCTACCGGCTAACCGGCAGTAAAATGTGGATCACCAACTCACCGATTGCCGATGTTTTTGTGGTGTGGGCAAAAAGCGAGGCTGACGATAATGCAATACGCGGCTTTGTGCTGGAAAAAGGTATGGCAGGACTTTCTGCACCAGAAATCAGCGGGAAGTTGTCACTAAAAGCCTCGATTACCGGGGAAATCGTGATGGATGATGTGTTTGTGCCTCAGGAGAATGTGTTTCCTGACGTGCGCGGACTCAAAGGCCCTTTCAGCTGCCTGAATATGGCCCGGTATGGCATTTCATGGGGCGCTATGGGAGCGGCCGAGTTTTGCTGGCATGCGGCCCGACAGTACGGGCTGGATCGTACCCAGTTTGGTAAGCCACTGGCCCAGACTCAGTTGTTTCAGACCAAACTGGCTGATATGCAAACCGAGATAACCCTGGGCTTACAGGCTTCATTACGGGTTGGCCGGCTGATTGACGCAAAGCAGTTTGACCCGACCATGATCTCACTGGTTAAACGCAACAATTGCGGTAAAGCTCTGACCATTGCCCGTATGGCCAGAGACATGCACGGTGGTAACGGTATTTCTGAGGAGTATCAGGTGATGCGCCATATGATGAACTTAGAAACCGTTAATACCTATGAGGGCACCTATGATGTACATGGTCTCATTATGGGCCGGGCCCAGACCGGGCTACAGGCGTTTTTCTGAGCACAAAAAGGGGCGGGAAATCCCGCCCCTGATAGTTACTCCGGCTTAGTAATAACTCAGCTTTTCTGCCTTACCGGCAAAGATTCGATAAACCATGAACGTATACGCCAGAATGCAGGGCACGACCACGGACGCCCCGACCAGTAAAAAGCGCAGCGAGCTGGCATCAGCCACTGCATCCATGATGGTCAGCTTACCGGGAACCACAAACGGATAATAGCTGATGCCAAACGCGGTAAAGCACAGCAAGAACACCAGCAGAGCAATACCGAAGGGCAGCCACTCACCTTTACCACCGGCCTTGGGCAATTTGTTAAGCACCAGACCACACAGGCTAAGCAGGCCAAAACAGGCCAGCGGTATCGCCATCAGCACATAACCCATCGGGCTGCTCAGCCATAACTCGCGAACACTTTCATGCAAAGACAGATTGAGCAGGCTGACAGCCATAATCCCTCCGGACAGCACCATCAGACAGCGCCTGGCCCAGTGAAAGGCTTTGCTTTGTAACTCGCCTTCGGATTTAAGAATCAACCAGCAAGCACCGATAAACGCATAGGCGGCAGTCACGCCGAATGCGGCCAGTAAGGCAAAGCCCTGGGCGTATAAATCAGTGCGCAGTCCGGTCACCCAGATGCCCAGCATATATCCCTGGGTCAGAGTGGTCAGCAGCGAGCCATATTTAAAGCAAAAATCCCATTTACGCTTTTTGACCTGGGGTACCTTGGCCCGAAAGTCAAAAGACACGCCGCGCAGAATCAGGCCTAACAACATGAATGTGGCTGGCAGATACAGGGTTTGTAAGATGGCACTGTGTGCCTGGGGAAAAGCAAACAGCAGCAAACCTACTGCCAGTACCAGCCAGGTTTCATTGGCGTCCCAGTAAGGACCTATAGAAGCCACCATATCATCCCGGAAGCTCTCATTACGCGGGGGCAGCAGTACGCCCACCCCCAAATCATAACCATCGAGCACCGCATACAGCAGAACCGCCAGACCCAGCAAACCTAAGTAAATATTAGCCAGGGTTTCTATCGATAAACTTTCAAAAGGCATCACTGTTACTCCTTAAGCCTGGGCCAGTCGTTGCTCACGGGCGGCTTTTGCCTGTTCCCGTTCTTCACTGGAAATCTCTTCAATTTCCACTGATCTTCGACACATCAGGGTCAGGGTGCTCATGTAGGCAATCATCAGCACCACATAAATTCCCGCGTACAGCGTCAGGGTGAGCGCAATATTAGCCGGGGGCAGCCCGGTTACCGCTTCTTCAGTGCGCATAACACCACTGATAAGATAAGGCTGACGACCTACCTCGGTGACATACCAGCCGGCCAGTGTGGCAATCCAACCACTAAAACTCATGCCCATAAATACCTTAGTCAGCCACGGTGGCAGGGTATTTTTACGGAACAGATACCAGCTGCCGGCCCAAGCCACCGCAAGCATCAGCATGCCCATTCCCACCATCACGCGAAATGAATAAAATACAGGACCGACCGGCGGATGTTCGCCTTCAAACTCATTCAGCCCTTTGATTTCACCATCAATATCGTGAGTCAGAATCAGGCTCGCGCCACGGGGAATACCTATCTCAAAATGATTGGTTTTATTTTCTTCATCCGGAATAGCAAATAGCAGTAGCGGCGCGCCTTTTTCGGTATGCCACACGCCTTCCATCGCAGCGATTTTCTGCGGTTGATGTTCCAGCGTATTCAGGCCATGCATATCACCGGCAAAAATCTGCAACGGGATCAGGACAGCGGCAGTATAGGTAGCCGTTTTCAGCGCTATTTTTGGAGCGATTTTGTCATCACCGCGAAAGATCCGGTAGGCCGATAAACCGGCAATCAGGAAACTGGCGGTTAAGCCCGAAGCCAGTAACATATGCGTCAGACGATAGGGAAATGAAGGATTAAAGATAATTTGTGACCAGTCTTTGGCATAAATTACCCCGTCAATAACCTCATAGCCCTGCGGTGTATGCATCCAGCTGTTCAAAGACAAAATCCAGAATGCCGAGATGGTGGTGCCGATGGCGACAACCAGAGACGACAGAGTATGCAGCCAGTTCGGCACACGGCGGCTACCAAACAGCATAATGCCCAAAAATGTGGCTTCCAGGAAAAACGCGGTCAGTACTTCATAGCCGAGCAGGGGGCCGGCCACATTTCCGGCTTTTTCCATAAATCCGGGCCAGTTGGTACCAAACTGAAATGACATGGTCACACCGCTGACTACCCCCAGGGCGAAGGTTAGTGCAAAGACCCGAACCCAGAAGCGATAAATACGCATCCAGACAGGGTGTCCGGACAGGTTCGAGCGAACTTTGAAGTAAAACAAAAACCAGCCCAGCGCGATGGTAATCGTCGGAAACAGAATGTGAAAACTGATGTTTAGCGCAAACTGCAGCCGGGACAATATAAAAGCGTCCATTATCAACTCCTCACTTTTCCTGGTGTTTACCGGGTAAAAGTCTGTCTTTAAGTTCAAGGATGCGACCTACACCTGAACCCAGTTTCATCAGCGTGTCGAGCTTCTCCGGCCCTAAATTCTGTAGCTCCTGGGACCACGCGGTCACGGATTCGAGCAGATCATGAATTTCATTCAGCCGTTGCTGAACATTAGCGTCTTCATCGCTGCCGGGTTTATCCAGCATCAGGTCCCGCAGCAATGACATAGTCGGATCAATCTCCCGCTTACGACGTTCTTCAAATACCCGGTTGGCTAATACCCAGATGGAACCGGCCGGCACAAAAAACTCTTTTCGTTCGCCTGGTACATGATGTTGTTTAACTAACTGCCAGGATTGCAGCTCTTTAAGGCCCATGCTGGTATTGCCCCGCGAAATGCTCAGGGCATCAGCGATTTGCTGGGCTGACAGGGGAGCTTCGTGCAGCACAATCAGCGCCAGAATCTGGCCCACTGTGCGGTTAAATCCCCATCGGCTGCCCATTTCGCCAAAGTGCATCACTGCTGAAGTCACCATGGGAGACATCGTCATTGTTATTACCTGCTGAAGTTTCAGAAATTACTGAAAGTTTACAAAGGTTCGTGATCTAAATCAATTGCTTGTTGTCATCATGGCGTAGAGTAATGATGGGAAAGTGAACTAAGTGACTCATTTTGATGAATTTATTTTTTCTTAACAAACTGCGGTAAATTATTAAATTCACTTAATAAACAATAAGTTATTGTCAAATCCACAAGACAGGAAAAGAAACAACTCAAAATTAGTATTGCAAATGATAATGGTTATCAATAGCATTATTGATCGATTTTTCACATCGAACCCGATCACAAATCTATAGGATGGCTATGCAACATTCTTCACTTGCGGTGTACTCATACCCGGACCAGCAGGCCGGTCAGGCAAAATCAGTTAACGATTTTATTTTTAACGCAGACAATTTAATGGACTATGAGGTCGGGGCGCTGCAAAGCCTGACCATGGTGCATAAAGCCATGCGTAAGGCGACCCGACCGTTTTCCGGTATTTCGCCGCAGGCGCTGGCTCGTCAGGTTAATCAGATTGATCTGGCGCAGCCGGCCGGCAATCTGGAAGCGGCCCTGGCCGAAGTGGAATCTGTTTACCTCAACAATGCTGTGTACTTTCACCATCCTGGCTATGTGGCCCATCTTAACTGTCCGGTGGCCTATCCGGCTGTGCTGGCAGAGCAAATTTTAAGTGGTATCAATACATCGGTGGATACTTGGGATCAAAGTGGCGGAGCTACGCTGATCGAACAAAAGCTGATTGACTGGACCAGTCAGCAAATCGGTTTTGATGACAACGCCGATGGTATTTTTACCTCTGGGGGGACCCAGTCAAACCTCATGGGAATGCTGGTGGCTCGCGAGCAGGCGGTGGCGAAGCACGCGCCAGAGCATGATGTCAGGTATCAGGGTTTGCCGGCTGTCGCTCGCCGGTTTCGTATTTTTACTTCTGCCATGAGTCACTTCAGTATTCAAAAAGCCGCGTCACTGTTGGGGCTCGGCTTTGATGCTGTAGTGCCGGTCCCGGTCGATGAACAGTTTAAAATGGACGTGCACGCACTGGCGCGGGCGCTGACTGAGGCCAGCGAACAGGGACTTATCCCTATCTGTATCAATGTGACTGCCGGTACCACCGATTATGGCAGTATTGATGATATCACCGGCGCGCATCAGCTCGCCCAACAGTTTGGTTGCTGGTTACATGTGGATGCGGCCTACGGCGGCGGACTGCTGTTAAGCGACCAGCACCGCCACAAACTCACCGGCATTGCCAGCGCCGACTCGGTCACCCTGGATTATCATAAATCCCTGATGCAGCCAGTGAGCAGCAGTGGCTTTATGCTAAAGGACAGAACTTTCTTTAAACATATTACCCTGCATTCGGATTACCTGAATCCGCTGGCCGAAAAAGGGCAGGGATACCCGAACCTGGTTGATAAAAGTCTGCAAACCACCCGCCGGTTTGATGCCCTGAAGCTCTGGATGACACTGCGTACCATGGGGGCTGCGTCACTGGGCCAGGGGATGGATAAAATTATTGCGCTGGCGAGGCAGTGCTACCTGGTATTAAAAACCAGTGAGGTTTTTGAGGTAGTCAACGAGCCAGAGTTGTCAGCGATTGTTTTCCGGTTTGCCCCCGCGGGCATTGACGATGCCACCCTCAACACCGTGAATCAGGCTATTCGCCAGCATTTTCTGACTACCGGAGAGGCCATGATTGCCCGCACTACCTTACGCGGCAACCATTACCTGAAATTTACCCTGCTAAATCCGGCAACCCGCATTGATACGCTGCAACATATTTTGTCGCGCATCATTGAGCTGGGTGATGCCAATCTGGCCAGCCAGGCGGAGGAAAAGCAATGAGTCAGGTTTATGATTTTATTGGCATTGGATTAGGGCCGTTTAATTTAAGTCTGGCGGCGCTTAGTGAGCCGCAAGAAGATGTCAGTGCGCTGTTTTTAGAGCGTCGCCCCTCATTCGACTGGCACCCCGGGATGATGCTAGATGATGTGACTCTGCAAACCCCGTTTATGTCGGATTTGGTCACCATGGCCGACCCGACCAGCCCGTACAGCTTTTTAAATTACGCCAAACAACAGGGAAAACTGTATTCGTTTTATATTCGCGAAAGTTTTTTTCTGCTGCGTAAAGAATACAACCAGTACTGTCAGTGGGTCAGCCAGTCGCTGGACTCAGTGCGGTTCAATCATAATGTGACATCGGTGACGTATGATGAGCAGCATGACTACTATGTGGTGAACACAAAGGTGGCCAGTGACCATGAGTATGAACAAGCCCAGCGGCAAACATTTTACGCCCGGCATCTGGTTCTGGGCACCGGCCCGGTTCCTTATATACCGGAATGTGCCCGGGGTAAGTCAGCCAACATTATCCATTCCGGCGATTACCTGCGCCGCAAAGCTGAACTTGAAAGCGCCAGCAGTGTGGCGATCATCGGCGGCGGGCAGAGTGCTGCCGAAATTTATCATGATCTGCTGCACAATCAGCATGATGACAGTCCTTATCTTTACTGGCTGACCGGCTCGGATCGCTACTTTCCGCTGGAGTACACCAAGCTGACGCTGGAGATGACATCACCCGAATATGTGGATTATTTTTATCAGTTGCCGGCGTCTAAGCGGGACAGCCTGAACCAGCACCAGAAAAATCTTTATAAGGGAATCAACGGCGACCTGATTAACCAGATATTTGATCTTTTGTATCAGAAAAACCTTGATGGTCCGGTCAGAACCACGCTGAAAACCCACAGCCGTCTGACTGCCGTGCAGCGCAATCAGACATCGCTGGCGCTGACATTTCGCCACTGGCAGCTGGAGCAGGATTTTCAGATAAACGCAGATTATGTGGTTCTGGCCACCGGCTTTGCTCATTCCGCGCCGGGCTTTTTACAACCGCTCAAAGCACATCTTAACTATGATGCTAAACAGCGCTTCGCGGTCTCCCGCGACTATGCCATTGACCGGGCCCAGTGCAGGGTATTTGTTCAAAATGCTGAGGCTCATACCCATGGTTTTGTGACCCCGGATTTAGGAATGGCCTGTTATCGTAATAGCGTGATTCTGAACAAAATTGCCGGCCGCGAAGTGTATCCGGTAGAACAGCAAGTTGCGTTTCAGACATTCGGCCTGGATGATGTTGAGATCATCAGCAATCCGCAGCGTGATGAGGATGCAGCATGAGCCTGCGTAGCTGTTTAATTGCCCTGACCCTCATCTCAGCGGTATGCGATACCATGCTGTTGCCGTTCTATCCGCAGTTCTTCGAGCTGGAGTTTACTACTTCGTCACCGCAGCATGTGGGTCTGTACATTGCGGCCTGCTGTGTCACCGTTATGGTGTGTTTTCCGCTGTGGGCCAGACTGGCCCGGCGGGTCGGCGAGCTGCATATCTGGCTGGTTACTCAGGTCATATCTGCCGGGCTGGGGATCCTGTGCTATTACGAAACCAGTCTGTCACTATTCTGGCTGTTCTCACTGGCGATGCTGGCATTTAAAGCCAGTTATCTGCTGATTTACCCCTACGTGCTGCGCCTGGAGTCTCAGCATAGCCACTTAGGTGTGGTGAGCCTGTTTTTTGTACTGATGCATTTTGGCGCTATTGGCGGTGCGCTTATCGGTGGGTATCTGTTTACCGAAATGTCACCGCGCTTTGCCTTTTTAGTGTCCGCCGGCGGCGATGCATTGCAGGTGCTGCTGTGTCTGTATCTCATTCGTACCCTGGCCATCGGCTGGCAGCAGGTATCACTGCCACCGGTGATCCGGCGTACCCGGATCCCCGGGTTTATCTGGCTGTTCGGAGTACTGACCCTGGTCGTGTATTTCAGCTCGTTTCTGGCCAGACCTTTTTTTGCCTCCCACTGGCTGACCATTTCACCAGGCAGTAACCCGCTAATTGCCGGGGTGGTGTATGCCCTGCCGGCACTCATGGCGCTCATGATGCTGACCTTTAATCATTACCGCGCCCGCATTCCGTTTTATCAGTGGCAGCGACAAACCACTTTTTTAACCTGTCTGGGACTGGCCAGTCTGGCGCTGGTGCTGCAAAGCGCCGATAACGTGTGGGTGGTGGTGACTGGCCGGTTGCTGTTAGGTGTGGCGATGTTTCAGGTCATCGTGTTACTCGAGGTGATGATGTTTGCCAACAGCGAACCAGCTCTGTATGCCACCGATTTTGCGCTGATCAATGTGTTTCAGAACCTGGGCGTGATTGCCGCTTCGTTTGGTGCCGGGCATCTGGTGTCTCAGTACAGCACTGCCACGCCGTTTTTTTATGCCAGTGGCGCGCTTGCGCTTACGCTGGCGCTGCTTTTGCTGGTGGCTGCGTATAAAAAGCGCAGTGCAGGCCAGCCCATCAATGCGTTTCACGCGCCATAGAGGTGACTATGTTTACGACTGACTTTACCCTTTTTCTGCCTGCGTTCGGACAGCTGCAAATCCGTCCGGTTTCTGCGCAGGATGCCGCCGATACTTGGCACTGGGCTACGCAATCCTATGCTCAGTTCTGGGGAATGCAGGGCTACAGCCAGCATGACTTCATTGCATTTTATGAGCAATTCACGCACGCCCGGGACAAACAAGCCTGTATGGTGGAGCTTGACGGTCAGCCTGCTGCGCTGATTGAGCTATACCAGCCTGCCACCGATCCGGTAGGCCAGACCTACCCGGTGGCCGGGCAGGATCTGGGTATGCATATTCTGCTCAGTCCCAATACCCGCCCGGTACGCCATTTCAGTTTTCAGGTGATGCGCTGTGTACTGGCCGGTATTTTTGATGCTAATCCTGACGCCCGTATTATTGTTGAGCCGGATATTCGTAACCATAAAATTCACCGGCTCAACAAGCGTCTTGGGTTTACGCACCACCAACAGATTAGGCTGGGCGATAAGCAGGCGTATCTGGGCATGTGCGAAAAGGCCGACTTTGAGCATGCGGTGAGCGCTTTTGAACGGCTAGCGCAGTGCCCGGCCACAGCGCTCAATCAGCAGCCGCAGGATGCCGCCGCGCCACTGGTCTCGCGTCACTGGGACGCGGCCAATCGGGATCTTATTATTAAGGCCATTACGGAGTTTACCCACGAGCGGCTACTCAGCCCGGTACAAACTGGTACTGACACCTTCACGCTGAGCAGTCCTGACTATACCGTCACGTTTAATGCCACATGGCTGGCCCTGGAGCATCTGGCTGTGCAGCCTGACTCGCTGTGTTTCTTTGGTGCTGACAACACCCCCTGTGCAGCCGATGCGGCCGCCTTTATTGTCGCGTTTTCTAACGCGCTGGGCTTACAGGGCGAGGCGCTGGCGGTGTATCTGGAAGAATTGCAAAGCACGCTTCTGAGCAGCTGTTTTAAACGGGACCGGCACAACCTCAGTGCCCGTGAACTGGTGGATGCCGACTTTCAGACGCTGGAAGGCGCCATGACCGAGGGGCACCCTGCGTTTATTACCAATAATGGGCGAATCGGATTTACCCCTGCGGATTATCGTTTGTATGCCCCGGAAACCGGCCGCCCGGTGCAACTATTGTGGATAGCCGTGTCAAAACAGGTTGCGGCATTTAACGAAGGGCAGCAACAAAGCGGCTTTGACGAGCTGATGCAAAGTGAGCTGGACCTGTCACTGCGCGATCAGTTTACCGCAACCTTGCAGGCGGCGGTGTCTGACTGGCAGAACTATTACTATATGCCAGTTCATCCCTGGCAGTGGCATAACAAACTGGTGCATTTGTTTGCCGCTGAAATCGCCAGCCGCCATTTAATATTTTTAGGGCAGGGGGATGATTACTATCTGCCCCAGCAGTCTATTCGCACCTTTTACAATATCAGCCATCCGCACAAACATTATGTCAAGGTGGCGCTGTCCATTCAAAACATGGGCTTTATGCGCGGCCTGTCCGCCGGCTATATGGAAGTTACCCCGGCCATCAATGACTGGGCCAGTGAGCTGGTCAGTAATGACAGTACCCTGCAGCAGTATGGTTTTCGCCTGCTTAAAGAGCACAGTGCCATGGGCTATTACCACCCGCTGTATGAAACCGCTGCAGTGGGTAATACGCCATACAAAAAGATGCTTGCCAGCCTGTGGCGGGAAAATCCCTCAGTGCTCATCGCCAGTGATGAGCGGCTGATGACTATGGCCGGGCTGCTGCATACCGATTATCAGGGCAACAGTCTGGCCGTTCAGCTGATTGAGGCCTCGGGGCTCAGTGCCGAACAATGGCTGGCGCACTATTTCAATGCTTACTGTATTCCCCTTGTGCACTGTTTATACGCCCATAAGCTGGTGTTTATGCCGCATGGTGAAAACCTGATTCTGGTGCTTAAAAACCACATCCCTGTGCGGGTGTTTATGAAAGACATCGGTGAGGAAGTGGCGCTGCTTAACAGTACCCGGCAGGTGCCGGAAGCGGTGTCCCGCATTCATATTTCTATGCCACCGGAAAAAGAATTACTGAGCATTTTTACTGATGTCTTTGACTGTATTTTCCGCTATCTGGTGGCCCTGTTAGTGAGAGAAAACCGCATTACAGAGGCCGGTTTCTGGGAAGTGCTCGCCCGCTGCATTACCGAGTACCAGCAAGCCCACCCGGATCTTTCTGCGCAGTTTGCGCAGCAGGATATCTTTGCTGACACCTTTGCTCATTCCTGCCTGAATCGTCTGCAGCTGGGGAACAGTAAGCAAATGGTGGATTTGGCCGATCCTGCCGGCAGCCTGATGTTTGCCGGTGAGCTGGATAATCCGCTGGCTTTGTTTACCCGCCGTCATGCAGTGGCCTGATAATCAGGCAGAGCTGGCCGACACCGTACACCAGTATATGGGCGTTTCGGTGAGAGCCTCGCCGGCCTGGATGCTGGCCGGGCCGGCAGTCGGTCAGCTGCAGCGCTCGGCTGAGCAACATTTTGGGTCATTACCGGCGCGATTCTGGGGGCATCATATTTTTACCCAGCTGTGTTGGCAGGGTAGTTGGCTGACTGTGCTGCAACACGCAGGGATTTATCCGTCTGTCTGGCCGGTAGATGTACCTATTGCTATCAGTCAGGGATTTGCCCGGGGCGTCAATATCTATTGTCGGCAGCCTGGCACGGCACCGGTGGGTAGTCTTTCGCTGATTGCCCTGCAAGCGCGTATCAACCTGGCATTGCAGAGTGCCGGGGTCTGGCTGCCGGTCAAAGAACAGCTACGGTTACTGGCCGATCAGCTGGCTGCGGCCTGCCGGCGTCTGATGACTCTGGGCTGGGCAGAGCCTGCAACCATCGAGAGACAGCTTGCTGCCATGCTTGAGCCCTGGGGCAGCGATTTAATCAGTTCACCATCGGCACTGTTACAGCCTGAGGCGACCAGGCTCACCTGCTGTCGTTATGAGATGGCCTCACAACAATATTGCGCCGGCTGCCCGAAAGCCAGGCGCAGACAACAAACAGGAACCTGACCATGCAACCTCATCAACATCGCTTACACACGCTGGACTTTGCCCGCGGGCTGAGTGTGTTTATTATGGTGTGTGTCCACACCCTGTGGATGTACGCCACCATCGACACCCAGACTAATACATTGTTTGGCCATACCATCCATGTGCTGGGCAAGGGAACCGCTTCATTTCTGGTGGCCATGGGGATATCGCTGGCGTTATCCCGGCGTAATACCCCGGCGGCGCTGGTGGCCCGGGGGCTGATTATTCTGGCACTGGGCTTTTTTATGAATACGCTGAAGTTTATCCTGCCGATAGCCCTGGGCACCATGCCAGAAAGCTTTATCCAGGCCTACGGCTGGCAGTCGCCGCTCAGTCATGAACAGCTGTTGTTTATGTTTTTAACCGGCGACATTTTACAGCTGGCCGGTGTGTCGCTACTGCTGATTGCCGGGCTGAACATGTTGCAGTTGCGGCGTCACAGTCTGCTGGTGCTGGCCCTGTTGATAGCGGTAGCCTCACAGTTTATGCGCGGCTTTGTGCTGCCATCGCCGTTATCTTACTTAAGCGAGCTGTTTTTCTCAGCCAGTTATCAGGTGTATTTTCCGGTGATGCCCTGGATAAGCGCTATCCTCATTGGTCAATATCTGGGACGGTGCTACACCGAACAGCAGCTTAGTGCTGATGGCCTGTTTAAAAAAGGCGGAGCGCTGGGGCTGCTACTGCTTATCGCCGGGTTGCTGGCCTGCTGGTACGATCCAAAAACCCAGTTTGCCAATTTCTTTCATCTGAATTTTGGTGGCATCGCTTATCTGACCGGGTTGAATTTATGTCTGCTGTACTTGCTGCATCGTTATCTGGTGCCACATATTTTACACAGCCAGGTATATAAGATATTGCAGTATGCCAGTCGGCATGTCACCGCCCTGTATATTGTTCAGTGGACGCTGATTTGCTGGGGAATGGGCGTGGTCGGCTATACCACGTTAAACAGCTGGCAAACTTTCTTGATGATGCCGGTTGTGTTAACGCTGACTCTCATTGTGCACAAAGGGCTGGTACTGCCTGTCGGGCACATGGCTAAAGGCCTTTTTCACAAGGCCCGCCTGAGTGTAACCGGCGCCGCCACCTGAATAAAATGATTACCAGCGGCGTAAAATCCGCTGGTAGATTTCTTTGTCCAGCAGGCTCATGCGCAGCACATTATCCACCCCGTCAAGGGCACCAAACGCCTCTTCGCGGCTGGTAAAGGTCTTTGCGTCAATCACAAATACCGAATCTGTACCGGGCTGGGTATCATCCAGCGGATAAGCGGCTGCCAGCATGGTTTCATCCAGAGTAGCCCGGGGCACAGCCTTACTGCTGATATAATCAGCCACCCCATCGCCGTTAATGTCTTTAGTGAGCCAGGCAATGCCCAACAGCTGGTTAAAGGTGCCATCCTTTTGCATATCATCAACCACACTGCCAAACTCCATCGTAATGGCGCGGGCATCGGCCACATCATCCCGTAACCGAAGGTGAAATCCGGCACTAAAAACCGGCGCTGAAGATAAATGCAGCAGCTCTTCGTTTTCCACTTTCAGCAAGCGGTTAAATTCATCAACCAGCAGGCCGCTGGTCAGCAGGTAGTAAGCACGGTTATCTGCCAGCTGTCTAAAGGCATCAAAGGTGGTGGGATTACGTCCCCATTTTACATCTTTAATCAAACGCACCCGGTCGGTGTTAGCAAAGCGGTTTTCAATGGCAATGCGCTTATCCTGCAGGTGCGGCAGTAAGCTGATTTCTTTGACCGATTCGCGTTTACTGACTGCAAACAAGTAAAGAGGCAGATAGGCCCGGGAGTAGACAAAACCGGATTTTTTCTCGTCCAGGTCCAGATAGGCAAAGTCACCGTCAAGCTGTTTACTGAGCAAACCACTGCCCAGAAAGGCAGATCGCATCACTTCCAGCGACACGGTTTTATCCATGCGGCGAAAAGCTTCGGTCACAATGTCGTTGATCCGGGCCGGTTCATCGTCTTCATCCACCAGGGTAGGCAGAGCTGTGGCACCCAGTTTAAGCTGAGCAACAGCGGGCAGGCAAAACAACAGTGCGCAACACAAAACAATAATTCGCAACAAGTTATCCTTCTTTGTTAACTGAATGTATATATCAATCCGATATTCTTCGAGTGTAGCCTTTTTACGGTAAGAAAAGCAAAAAGGCTGCACAGAGCAGCCTTTAAATTTCGGTAAGGTTGGCAAGTTTACTCGCCAAAACTGCCTGCGGCGCCGGGAAATACCACCGGGCTTTCGTAGCCGTCTTTGCTCACACTGGCCACGCCAAAGAAGTAGTTATCAATCACCACATTTTCCAGCGTGGCCTGGCTAACCTTGCCTACAAACTTGCTGAACTGCCACTGCGGTGCATCGGTATAGCGCCAGTAAATCTTATAACCCGCCAGCTGCGGGTTCTGTTTATCATCGGCAGCATTCCAGCGCAAAGTGGTAGAGGGCTCTACCGCGCCTTCAATCCTGACGCCGGCAGGCGGAGCCGGCGCCCAGGCCATGGACGCCAGACTCACCGCATTTAACGCGGTCAGCTTGGCGGCATAGTCAAAATTCACCCCTTCCAGCGTATCGCCATATTGAATGCCTTCTTCGGTGCGTAAATCCTGATGCTGGCGATGATAGTTTTCGTTGGTCTCCATGATGCGGATGCCCGGATAACCTAAATCATTAAACGGCCGGTGATGGCCGCCGCGACCAAACCGGTCGAGCCGGTAAACCACCATGGTATCAAGATTTTCAATGTACTGGTCAGCCAGCTTATCGATATAGCGTGCCAGGTTACGTGAAGGCGAATCGACTTCTCCGCCGGTAAAGCGGCGGGTACGGGCTTCACTGTCTGTTTCTGTGACCCGGGTGCCTTCGGCAAACAGGCGGGCGGTGGTGTTATTAATCACCCCGTTAATGCCTTCGATATTGCCTATCATGTCGTTGTTCAGTACCGCTTTTAATCGCCAGCCTTCCTTTTGGGCTTTGGCAGCCAGAATTTTGCCCCCAAACAGACCTTGCTCTTCACCGGCTAAAGCAGCATATACAATAGAGCCGTTGAATTGGTACTGACTTAACACCCGTGCTGCTTCCAGTGTACCGGCTACGCCGGAGGCATTATCATTGGCTCCGGGCGCATCAGAAGTGGCATCCATGACATCAGATACCCGCGAGTCAATATCGCCAGACATCAGTACATACCGGTCGGGATCCGTACTGCCGCGCTGAATGGCAATCACACTAATCACCTCGGTGGCATCGGGAATACGCTCTTCACCGCTGATGGTGTCACCCACAAACATGACTTCCAGACAGCCGCCGCAATTTTTAGAGATCGCTTCAAACTCCTGCTTTATCCAGCGTCGGGCAGCGCCAATTCCGCGGGTATCGGACTGGGTTTCAGATAACGTGTGGCGAGTACCAAAATTGACCAGACTGGTTATATCCTGCTCAATGCGCTTTGCCGATATATCACCGGCAATATCATACAGTGGGGCTGTGCCGGCGTGGTTGGGCGTATCGGCAATCGCAGAAAAAGACAGGCAGCCAGCCACAAGGGCGGAAGCAACAGCAGAGCGTGTAAACATCAGTATTCCTTATTCTTGTTACCACGCTCTGTTTGGGTTTAGCGTGGTTTATATAAAGGCGTAGGCATCGCCAAATAAACTGGTTTGGGGCAGATTACGGGCAAAAAAATCATCCCGCGCTACCTTGGCCATCTCAAACCGGCCTGCGATGTACACCTGGACTTCGGCCAGATCATCATAATCAGACAGCACAGCCTGATGAACCCAGCCGGTTTTACCTTGCCAGCCTTCTTCGGCAAATTCCACTACCGGATAAAAAGTAAAGTTGGCATGTTTGTCAGCCAGCGCAGACAGGGCTTCATGCAGATACAGGTCATCCAGCTTACGGCCGCCCCAGTAAAGGTTAACCGGTGTGTCCGGATGATCGTGCAGCGCTTGCTGTAAAATAGAATAGGTATAAGAAAAGCCGGTACCACCGGCAATCAGCACCATAGGCTTACCGTCAGACTGCAAAAAAGCTTCGCCGTGGCCACCGCTAATGGCAATTTCACCGTTGTTACGCATGCGATCCAGTACTTCGGTGGCATACGCATTGTTCTCGTCAGCACCGATGTGCAGCTCAATCACCTCGTTGTTATACGCGGCGTTGGCAATAGAAAAAGGACGTTTGTCGTTGTCGCCCATGTGCACCAGAATGTACTGACCAGCGTGAAACTCAACCGGGTGGGTTGGGGTAAGAATAACTTTATAGACCACTTCGGTTAGCGACGTGATGCTGCTAACCTGACATTGAATTTGTGACATGTACTCTCTTCTTTAACAATTACGCTGTAGTTGAATGGGCTAGTCCATGATACCAAGCTCATCCCAGATGTCATCCACGCGCTGTTTGACCGCATCATCCATCACAATGGGGGTACCCCACTCGCGCTCGGTTTCCCCCGGCATTTTGTTGGTGGCATCCATACCCATCTTGGAGCCCAGACCAGATACCGGCGAGGCAAAATCCAGATAATCAATCGGCGTGTTTTCCACCATCACGGTGTCGCGGGCAGGATCCATACGGGTGGTAATGGCCCAGATGACATCATTCCAGTCCCGGGCATTCACATCATCGTCGCATACAATAACAAACTTGGTATACATGAACTGGCGCAAAAATGACCATACGCCCATCATGACCCGCTTAGCATGTCCCGGGTACTGCTTTTTCATCGTGACCACCGCCATGCGATAGGAGCAGCCTTCCGGCGGCAGATAAAAGTCCACAATTTCCGGAAACTGCTTTTGCAGGATAGGAACAAATACCTCGTTTAAGGCAACCCCTAAAATGGCCGGTTCATCAGGCGGACGGCCGGTGTAGGTCGAATGGTAAATAGGATCCCGGCGATGAGTTATATGCGTGACCGTAAATACCGGAAACTCATCCACTTCATTGTAGTAACCGGTGTGGTCGCCATACGGGCCTTCCGGAGCGGTTTCGTTCTGGTCAATATAGCCTTCAAGTACAATCTCAGCGCTGGCCGGCACCTGCAAATCATTGCTGATGGACTTCACCACCTCGGTTTTATCCCCACGTAGTAAACCGGCAAAGGCATATTCAGACAAGGTATCAGGCACCGGGGTAACAGCACCTAAAATGGTGGCCGGGTCGGCGCCTAGCGCCACCGACACCGGGTAGGGCTGACCGGGATGCGTCTGACACCATTCACGAAAATCCAGTGCGCCACCACGGTGTGACAGCCAGCGCATAATCAGTTTATTTTTAGCAATCACCTGCTGCCGGTAAATACCCAGGTTCTGACGTTTTTTGTGTGGCCCGCGGGTAACGGTTAACCCCCAGGTGACCAGCGGCGCGGCATCGCCGGGCCAGCAGCGCTGAATGGGCAGGGTAGACAAATCAACATCCTCACCGCTTAACACCACTTCCTGACATGGGGCCTTGCGCACTTCTTTGGCCGGCATCGCCAGTACTTTTTTCAGCACCGGGAGTTTTTCCCACAAATCTTTTAAGCCTTTTGGCGGCTCGGGCTCTTTCAGATAGGCCAGTAACTTGCCCACTTCTCTCAGCGCCTTTACATCATCCTGCCCCATGCCTTTGGCTACCCGTTCGGGGGTGCCAAACAGGTTAGCCAACACCGGAATATTGCTACCCTTAGGGTTTTCAAACAACAGGGCGGGGCCGCCGGCACGTAAGGTACGATCAGCAATTTCGGTCATTTCCAGATCGGTATCAATTTCCCGGGTGATACGCTTAAGCTCGCCCTGTGCTTCAAGTTTGGCGATAAAATCCCGTAAGTCTTTGTACTTCATAGGTAACAAAAGGCCCTGTTGGCGAAAAAAGTGGCTGGGAGTATACCATTAACCAGCCCGGGCGATGCAGTCTAATCCGTGTCTTCGTAAACTTGTGTCAGGCTTTTTAGTTTTCGCTGGACAGCGGTGCATAAAGGGTGTCATATAAGCATTTGTGACAAAAATATAATCTGGTCATAACCGGGCCGATGTAACCCCAATCACTGGAGGCGCCGATGAGCACGTTTGATAAATATATGACAGAAGAGTTAAACCTGTTGCTGATGTTTCCGCGAAGCAGCCTGATGCAGGGACTGAAGATTCACCGTGATGCCGGAGAAACCCAAATTAATGCTGCCCAGAGGCTATATTCCAAAGGCATGATAACCCAGCCAGACGGCGGCTATCTGACCGACCTGGGTATAGATGTGGCTGAACATGCCTACAAAGTTCACGGAGCGCTGTTATCCAGGCTTAATTAATAACAAACATAACCGGTGCCCACAGGCAAAACCGGCCATTTGTCACTATAGTTTTATTCTGTCAGGCCGATAGCATGGTTATCAGCAATGCTTATCGGTAAAACGCGACCGGGTAACACACTATGAAAAAGCTTCTTTTATTGACCGGGCTGGTGCTGGCCAGTATGCAGGTGCATGCCCAGTCATCTCAGCTCAAGGCTGTTGAGCTCTATACACAGAATGAGCTGATTGCCCTTATCAATAGTAATACTCACCTGACCCGGGTGGTGACGGACCGCTGTCAGCTGGTGCAGGATATCGAAGCGCATGCAGAAGTGTTAAAAGAGCCTGCTTTTCAGTTTTTGTGGGGCGATATGCTGGCCTGGGGCGTGTGTGTAGAAAAAGCCCCCGAGCGCGGTATCCGGCTAATGTCGGATGCGGCGCAGCAGGGCCTGCCGGCAGCCCTGGAACAACTGGGCCGGTATTATCGAAAAGGCACCCTGGTGCAAACCGATTACAAGCGGGCCGTTATTTACCTGCGCGAAGCGGCGGCCCTGGGTAACCTCAATGCCCAGTTACAGCTGGCCGGCCTGTTTGTAGACGGGCACGGCAGCCCGTATGACTACGAAGATGCCTATCGCTGGTTGTTTAACGCCATTACCGATGACAACCAAACCCATACTCGCATTGCCGGTTTGTTAGAACAGCTTGAACAGCGCATGCATCCTAAGGCAGTGCGCGCCGCCAGAGCTATGGGCAGTTATTAATCTGTTCGGTTAGTCTACGCTCATGTGCCACCGCCCCTGGGCGCAGGCAGTTTCTCAAACAATTGCAGTTAAAGTGTAGTCGTGACTGTATTTTTTCTGTACACTGCAAGCAGAATTGCTAGAAAATAAACCCTTGTCACACACCTCGCACATTATATCTGCCTGATTCTCATCACCGACGGGTACCGCCCGAAGCCGGAAGATTATACGTTAGATACTGATTCGCCGTGGGTAATGTCATCAGACAATACCGCACATTAATCTGAGCGATGACGGACAACATGTTTAATTTATTTGTCATAACAGTGATACCAAACCGGTGAATAATTTCCCGGTCATCAGATAAAATCAAATACTATTCGATGAGTATTCGTTGTAGTTTGAATGTGAATGGCAATAGTGTGTTATTGATAACGCATCATTTATCGGGCTGGCCTGTTATACTGCAAGCCAGGCAGCCATTTGAACCAAATTGGCGTGTGTGGGTTATTAATCGCAAAGCGATGCAACAGGCTTAATGAACAAGCTAACTAATTATATATTCCCGGAGCAGACACAACTTTTGTAGCCGGGACTGAAATACAAAAGGTAACAAAGACATACATGAGTGACGATCCCCATTACCAGCGCGAAAAGGAAAAGTACGACAAACCTGTCGCCAGCCGTGAATATTTACTGTCGGTGATGCAAGAACATGGCAAGCCCATGTCTTTCATCGAAATTTGTGCTGCGGTAGAAGCCGAAGACGAAGATAACCGAATTGGTATTCAGCGGCGCCTGCGCGCTATGGAGCGGGAAGGCCAGGTTCAGTTTACAAAACAGAAACGCTACGCTATCCAAAATCGTGAAGAGTTGATTCGCGGCCGCATTATCGGCCATCGCGATGGTTTTGGCTTTTTAAGACCAGAAGATAACTCCGGCGACTTATATATCAGTGGCGGGCAGATGCGCCTGTTTTTACACGACGACGTGGTGGATGCCCGGGTCACCGGCACCGACCGTAAAGGCCGTCGCGAAGCCTATATTGTTAATGTGGTAGAGCCGCGCAGTGAGCCGATTGTCGGACGCTACTTCACCGAAGACGGTGTTGGGGTAGTGATTCCTGATGACAGCCGCCTTAACCACGAAATTGTGATTCCGCCAGAACAGACCAATGGCGCCCGCATGGGCCAGGTGGTGGTGGTTGAACTGACCCAGCGTCCTCGCCGCCGGGTAAATCCGGTTGGCCAGATTAAAGAAATTCTGGGTGAGCATATGGCGCCGGGCATGGAAATTGAAATGGCCCTGCGCTCGTTTGATATTCCGCATCAGTGGCCGCAGGGCGTTGATCGCGCCATCAATCTGTTAAGTGATGAAGTGCCCGAAGACGCCAAACAGGGCCGTATTGATTTACGTCAGTTGCCGCTGGTTACCATTGATGGTGAAGATGCCCGCGACTTTGACGACGCCGTATTCTGTGAGCCGCTGGATGACGGCGGCTGGCAGCTGTGGGTAGCGATTGCTGATGTGAGCCATTATGTGCGCCCGGGTACTGCGCTGGACAGCGAGGCCATTGAACGGGGCAATTCGGTATACTTTCCGGAGCAGGTTATTCCCATGCTGCCCGAAAAGTTATCAAACGGCCTGTGTTCACTGAACCCGGAAGTTGATCGCCTGTGTATGGTGTGTGAAATGACCATTTCCGCACAGGGCAAGCTGGATACATTTCAGTTCTACGAAGCAGTGATGAACTCCCATGCCCGCTTTACCTATAATAAGGTATGGCAAATTTTGCAGGGCGACAAAGATCTGCACGAGCGTTACAGCAACCATGTCAGTCATCTGCGTAATCTGCACGACTTGTACCGCGCCCTGAAAAAATCCCGTCAGGGACGTGGCGCGATTGAGTTTGAAACGCAGGAAAGCAAGTTTGTGTTTAATGCGCAGCGCAAGATTGAAGATATTGTGCCGCTGGTACGTAACGACGCCCACAAGATGATCGAAGAATGTATGATCATGGCCAATGTGTGCGCCGCCCAGATGCTGGAAAAACATGAAGCCCCGGCGCTGTTCCGGGTGCACGATAAGCCGGATGCCGATCGTCTGACGACCTTTACTTCCTATCTGTCAGAAATCGGGGTGCCGCACAGCATTACCGAAGATGCCACCCCGGCAGACTTTACTGCAGTGGTCAATAAAACCCAGAACCGGCCTGATCAGGAGCTGATTCAGACTATGTTACTGCGCTCTATGAAGCAGGCGGTTTACGATGGTGAGAATATTGGTCACTTTGGTCTGGCTCTGGCTCAGTACGCCCACTTTACCTCGCCCATCCGTCGTTATCCGGATCTTGTGGTGCACCGGGCTATTAAAGGGGTGCTGGCTAAGCAGCCGTTTAAACATAAAGTGGCCGGGGCAAAAAATTACACCGTAGAAGAAATTGAACAGCTGGGTGAACAATGTTCAATGACTGAACGGCGCGCCGATGATGCCACCCGCGATGTGGCAGACTGGCTGAAGTGCGAGTTTATGCAGGACCATGTTGGCTCCAGCTTTGAAGGTGTGGTCGCATCGGTAACCAACTTCGGGTTGTTTATCCGTCTGACGGATTATCATATTGACGGACTGGTTCATATTACCTCGCTGGCCGATGATTTTTATCGCTATGACGATGTTAAGCAGACCCTGATTGGTGAATCAGGTGCACGTCAGTTCCGTTTGGGCGATACCCTGACCGTGAAGGTAGCGGCGGTGAATCTGGATGAGCGCAAGATTGATCTGGTACTTGATGGCACCTTTGCCAAAGGTCCGAAAGGGAAAAAGGTAAAAGTACGCAGCGCAGGTAAAAAAGAAGAGCCGGCCCGGAAGCGCAGCTCATCCAATCCGTCAAAAGGACGCGGCAAATCAGAAAAACCTCAGTCTCGAAAAGGTAAAAAGAAATAAATGGCGCAGCAAGAATGGTTATATGGCCTGCATGCCATGCAGGCGGTTCTGGAAAAAGAGCCGGAGCGTGTGCTGGAAGTAATGGTACTAAAAGGCCGTAATGACGATCGCCTGAATGACGTGGTCAATCAGGCCCGTCGTTTTGGAATCAGTGTTCAGTTTTGCAGCCGCAAGGCGCTGGATGACAAAGTGGACGGTGAGCAGCATCAGGGTGTAGTGGGCCGGGCCAAACCCGCCAGAACACTCGATGAGTCAGATCTGGCCGCGCTGGTGGAACAGCAGTCTCAGCCATTTTTGCTGGTGCTGGATGGTGTGACCGACCCGCACAATATTGGTGCCTGTCTGCGAACCGCTGATGCCGCTGGCGTGGATGCGGTCATTGTTCCAAAAGACAAATCAGGCGGGCTGACCGGTACTGCCCGCAAAGTGGCCTGTGGTGCGGCCGAAACCGTGCCGTTTATACAGGTCACCAATCTGGCCCGTACCTTAAAGTCGTTGCAGGACCAGGGCGTATGGATTATTGGTACAGCCGGCGAAGCCCCGCAGATGTTGTACGAGGCTAAATTGTCCGGTCCCATGGCACTGGTGATGGGCGCCGAAGGCAAGGGCATGCGCCGGTTAACCCGCGAAACCTGTGACGAACTGGTCAAACTGCCTATGGCCGGGTCAGTTAGCAGTCTGAATGTGTCGGTGGCCACCGGTGTGTGCCTTTATGAGATAGTCAGACAACGTAGCCAGTAATCACTTCTGCAGGATATTCTTTTCGGAAAGATCCTTATCAAATCCCTGTCTATACCCCGCCGCAGCATGTCGCTGCTGCGGGGTATTGTTTTATTTACACCCTGTTAACTTTTGTGTTTTCTTTCTCCGGTTTCATTTTGATACAAAATCGGATAGGTTAAAAATGCATGTCGAAATTTGTAACTATCTGATACCCAATAATAATTATTAATTAGTGAATTTCATCTAATACTTTTGGGTATATAAGTTAATAATCGGGGTCAGAGTAAAATACGTTTTCATACGTTTATTTCGGTAGGCTGGAAATGAGCAAAAAACAAGCTCACAAGGAAACTGCACATTGCACTGTATAAAGTATCTCTGAAAGAAAGCCGGACGCTTTCTTGTTCTGATAATGAAAAATATACGGGCATGATGCAGCACAATAATAACCCTTTGGTAAACGCTACGATGAAGAGCGCAGGGAGCTAAAAAACAACAAGACAGGAAACAACAAATGTTGAAAAAACAACATGCATTTTGCAAACAAGCTGCAGTACTGGCATCAATGACATTACTAAGTGCGTCAGTCACCGCAGCAATGAATGGCCCGGTAGAGGTCACCAAGCAAGAACAGGGAACCGCAACAAACGCAGCCGGACAGCTGCAGAATGTACTGACCGATCGTCTGGTTCTGGCCGACGACGAGCAGCGTTACATTGTTACTTTCAAAGAAACCGGACAGTCTGTACTGGCCAGAAGCCGCACCAAGAAAAAGAGCTTACCGGGAACACCCGTAGCGGATGCGCCGTTTGATGCCATGGCGGCCAAAAATATTGTTACACAGGCTGGTGCTAAACCACATAAGGTGCTGAGCAAGCAAAAAATGGTGGCTGCTTCCATGAGCAAAGCCGCGCTTAATCGCCTGCGCAATAATCCGAATGTGGAAAGTGTGACCGAAGATCCCAAGCGTCGTCTGATGGCGCAGACCTCGCCATACGGTATTTCCATGGTTCAGGCGAATCAGTTTGCGCAAAGCGACACTGCCGCCCGCAAGGTATGTATTATTGATACCGGCTTTAATCTGGGTCACCCAGACCTGCCTGACAGCAACAATGGTGTAACCGGTCAGGGCAATAACAGTGCTGTGGGTAACTGGTATAACGATGGCAACGGCCATGGTACACACGTTGCCGGTACGATTGCTGCCTACGACAATACCCAGGGGGTAGTGGGTGTTTACCCGGGCGTAAACATGCATATCGTAAAAATCTTCAACGACAACGGTGACTGGACGTACGCATCTGACATTATCTCTGCCATTACCCAGTGTCAGAATGCCGGTTCCGATGTGGTCAATATGAGTCTGGGTGGCGGCGGTTCGTCTACCGCTGAGCGTAATGCCATGCAGGGCTTTGTGGATGACGGCGTTTTACTGGTAGCGGCGGCAGGTAACGATGGCAACAGCACCAAGTCGTATCCGGCGTCCTATGATGCGGTCATGTCAGTGGCGGCAGTCGATTCTAATGAAAATCACGCCAGCTACTCGCAGTACAATAATGCCGTGGAAATTGCCGCGCCGGGCTCATCGGTATATTCCACCTACCCAACCAATACCTATGCCACTTTAAGCGGTACATCCATGGCGACGCCACATGTTGCCGGGGCTGCTGCACTGGTGTGGAGCTATCATGACCAGTGTACCAACGAAGAAATTCGTGGTGCGCTTAACGCGACTGCCAAGGATCGTGGCGCAGCCGGTCGGGATAACTACTATGGTAACGGGATTATTAAGGTGGCCAATGCCATCAGCTATCTGAACAACAATGGTTGTGCCGGTGGCAGTACACCGCCTGATGGTGGTGACGGCGGTACGGGTGGCGTTGAGCCGGTGTCTGGTGAGCTGGCGAATCTGTCTGGTTCACAGGGCAGCTGGAAACGCTACACCTGGGATATTCCGGCCGGTGTCAGCAGCATGACTATTCGCACTGCCGGTGGCTCGGGCGATGCCGATCTGTATGTTCGCTTTGGCTCACAGCCGTCTACCAGCAGCTATGACTGTCGTCCGTATGAATCAGGTAATGGTGAGGTATGTACTTTTACCAACCCTAACGAAGGCACCTGGCATATCGGCATTAATGGTTACTCTGCCTATTCAGGCGTGACTTTAAGCTATAGCTACCAGTAAGACTGATGTTCTCAAAGGCTGCCACGGATAGGCGGCCTTTTTTAATTCTGCCCGTCTGTGTTTGTCTGATGTCAGGTTTTGTCAGGATTGCAAAGATTCTGTAAAGCCCAGAACCAAGCCCTTTTTTCGATGACTTACCTTGTGAGCGCGTCCAGTAAACGCGAACAACCAAAATAACTTCACTCGATTTAAAAGGACTCTTCAAAAATGCGTACACGCTACTTATCCCGCCTGGCAGGCGGATTCATGCTGTTATTGCTTGCCGTGGGGCTGGCCGGTTGCGGTGGCTCAGACAGCAGCAGCTCTGACTACAGTTATGCTTATCTGCAGTTTTACAATGCCTCACCCAACGGAGCTACCGTTTATATGCGCGAGGTGGACGGTGACAGCTTTGGCTCCGCCCAGTTTGGCGATGCAACTGCACTGGTATCGTCAGATGACGGCGATATTGACCTTGAGTTTGTCCGCATTGATGCAGACGACCAGGAAGTGGTGCTGGATACCATGACCGTGAATCTGAGCACCGGCTACAAAACTCTGATTGTTCTGAGCGGCGACTTTTCCAACCCGGAATTTACCGAATACAAGCTGGAGCGGGAAACCCTCGATGAGCACTTTCGGCTCTTCTTTAACAACCTGCGAGTGGATGGCATCAGCTATGATGTTTACATGGCCGAGGATGGCGACCCGTTTGAAGCCGCTAACTTTCTGGGCACGGTAGGTTACCTGGAGCAAGTTGAAATGACGTACTGGGACCCGGATGAGGACAGTGACGATTTTGATACCGACGAATATACCCTGTATCTGACACTGCCGGGCCAGAATGAAGTTGTATTTGAATCCCAGACTCTGGATTTCAGCTATGAAACCGAATACCTGATGATGATACGCGATGTCAGTGGGGCCATTGTAGATGGTTTGTCAGTCGATGCGGTACTGAACTCTACCTATGTGACTAACATTACTGATGTGGATGCCAGCTCCCAGTATCGCATCTACAATAGCACCAATCTCGCTGATGACATTACCGTGACCTTTGGCGGTAATACCAGTGAAGAAGATAAAACATTCACGCTGAGTGCCAGTGAACTGTCGGACTTTACCAGCATTGACTATGGCGACTATCGCATTAGTGTCAGCAGCCCGCAGGCGGGTATCTCCGGTCTGACCAACAAGCTGATTACGCTTAATCAGGGGCAGAGTAAAGCCATTATGATTTATAACAATAATGGTACGCTGGGCGCTGCCACGTTTGAGGAAAGCGGTCTGCCGCAGTCTTATGATAAAACCGTGAACTTCATCAATCTGATCAGCGACTTTGATAATATTGATTTTTATCTGGTTCGCAGTGATGAAACTATTGATACCGCTCCGTACTACACGCTGAATCTGGAATTTGGTGAAAATGAGACTCTGATGCTGCCGGAGGATTATTATGAAGTCATTGCGGTTTACGAAGATGATAACGATGAACAGGTGCTGCTGGACCGTACCGCGCTGACCGGATTTACCGAAGATGCCAATTACATGGTCACGGTAGAACCGGCTGACACCGCCACCGGTTACGAAATCGTGATATTAAAATAGTCTGCAAGGTCATACCTCACCTGTTGTTAGTGGGCTAAGTCACTAACAACAGGTTATTTTCTTTTCCCTCTATTGCCTTATGCCTGTTCTGCGGCGTAGCATGTGAGCAGATAAAACACGGTGTTAAAAACAACTTTATTTTTGTTTTTAGGTGTTATTTCCTATAGTTACTTAACCAGACAAACCAGCCGATAGCACAGCAGTGTTACGGGTGATGCACAGAGGCACCATGCAGATCCTCAGGGAATTAAGCGCAGTATCATCAGACCCGCTATTACCGTTTGAACAAAAGATAACCCGGCTACTGCAAATTGGCTGTGAAGCTTATCAAATGGAAGTAGGCGCGGTGGGTGGGGTGAGTGACGCCACGTACGAAGTGGAGGTCGCCCACAGCGAAGATGCGCGGGTTTATGCCGGCTTATCCATGCCATTATCTGATGCGCTGTGCATGGAAACCTACGCCGGGGAAGAGGTGATTGCCTATCCTGCGGTATCATCTGATGGCGTATCCAGTGCCTGCGTCATGCCGCCCAAATTTGCGGATATGGGCTGTGAGCGTTATATCGGTATTCCTTTATATGTAGATGGGCGCAAATATGGCACCGTCTGTTTTTTCTCTGCCCGCGCCGGCAATGCCCCGTTTGATAGCGATGCTCATAATATCATGATACTCATGGCCGAGTGGATCAGCGCGGAGTTTAACCGCCGTCAGTTTATGGACGGCCTGAAACTGCAACAGCAGCAACTGGCCCATCAAAGCCAGCTGTTTGACCAGATGGCAACGCTGGCCGGGGTTGGCTCCTGGGAATACGATATTCAGACGGACCAGACTTACTGGTCTGAGCCACTGCGTCAAATGTACGAGTTACCTGATAATTATGAGGTGAGTACCGAACAAGCCTGGGCCTTTATTGCCGACCCGCAGCAAAAAGCGCTGATCAGGGAACGCTTTGATGCCATGCTTAACCGGGAAGGTGAGGGCATTCGAGAAGAAATAGAAGTATTGTCTTTTACCGGCCGGCCATTCTGGATTGAAGCCCAGTGTAAGGTCATGTTTAAAAATGGCCAGCCGTTTAAGGTGATTGGGGCCAGCCAGGATGTGACCAGCCGGGTACTGGCGTCACGCGAACTGAAAAAGAAAAAGCAGGAAGCCGAAAAAGCCTTGCAGTCGCGCAGTCTGTTTCTGGCCAATATGAGTCATGAAATTCGTACTCCTATTAATGGCGTTATTGGCATGCTGGCAGCGCTGGGTAAAACTACGCTGACTGACAAGCAAGCTGAATTTCGTGATATTGCCGCCCACAGTGCCGACAACTTACTGAACCTGATTAACGATATTCTGGATTTTTCCAAAATCGATTCCGGGCAGATGCAGCTTGAGATGCTGCCGGTCAATATCAGTACATTGATTCGTGAACAGCAAAAAGTATTCGCCTATCTGGCGGTGGAAAAAAACATCGAACTGCTGACCGACATCAGCGAAACCGATAACAAAACCTTTTACGCTGATCCGGTACGCCTGCGCCAGATACTGACCAACCTGACTAACAACGCCCTTAAATTTACCCGCGAAGGCTACGTGAAGGTGCGCACCCGACTGCTGGAGCGCGGTGGTGGCTCTTATTTGCTCCAGCTGACGGTGGAAGACACCGGAATGGGCATTGAACCGGAGCATCAGGCCGCTATATTTTCTCCTTTCCAGCAGGGCGACAGTGCTACCACCCGTCAGTTTGGCGGTACCGGGCTGGGCCTGTCTATTGTGTCGCAAATAGCGGAGCTGATGGAAGGCGGGGTCAAGGTAAAAAGCACCCCGGGCGAGGGCGCCAGTTTTATCGTAACGGTTAAACTGCAACAGGCCGACGCCGAGCACTACAGCGATGCCGAGGAAAGCGAGCCTGCGGTATTGTGGGCCCCCCATCTGGTGCAGAACAAGCGAGTACTGGTGGTAGAAGATAACGAGATAAACCAGATTGTCATCACCGAGCAGCTGCGTGAGCTGGGTATTGAACCTGAGCTGGTTAATAACGGCAGCGAAGCGGTGGAACAGGTGGTGCGCAGTGCCACCTGGGAAAAAGGCTACGATTTGATATTTATGGACTGCCAGATGCCCATCATGGATGGCTACGAGGCCACCGCTGCCATTCGTAAACTAGGTGAAACCGGTGCGCTGATTCCCATTATTGCTCTGACCGCCAATGCGCTTGCCGGTGAACGGGAGAAGTGCGTGCTGGCTGGCATGAACGATTATCTGACCAAACCGGTCAGCATTGAGCAGCTGGGTAAGTGCATCCGGCGGTATTTAATTTAAACAAATTTAGACACAGCCGTTGTTTTTGTTATAATTCCCCGCGTACCCCATATGGGCGCGGCCAAATATGTAGTTGGCCGCATCGCCTAAAAATAATTCAAATTTAGCCTATCGTAACCTAAATTATTCTGTTATTATTTCGCGCCCTTTTTATGGGGGTATGTATATAAATTCATCAATAATTGATGTTTTTAACAGCGTAAACGACTCGGGAGAGTCTTAATCATTAGCGGAGCACTAACATGATCCAAATGCAAACTAACCTGGACGTTGCAGATAACAGCGGCGCTCGCAGGGTTCAGTGTATTAAGGTTCTGGGTGGCTCGCATCGCCGTTATGCAGGTATCGGTGACATCATCAAAGTTACTGTTAAGGAAGCAATTCCTCGCGGTAAAGTTAAAAAAGGTGACGTACTGAACGCAGTGGTGGTGCGTACTAGAAAAGGCGTTCGTCGTGCAGATGGTTCTTCCATCCGTTTCGATAATAACGCGGCTGTTTTGTTGAATGCCAACAAGCAACCAATTGGTACGCGTATCTTTGGACCGGTTACACGTGAGCTGAGAAGTGAAAACTTCATGAAGATCATCTCACTGGCCCCAGAGGTACTATAAGGAGTCACGATAATGGCTAATAAAATTCGTCGTGATGATGAAGTAGTCGTATTAGCGGGCAAAGACAAAGGTAAGCAGGGCAAAGTCCTGAAAGTACTAGTGTCTGAAGACCGCGTAGTTGTAGAAGGTGTAAACCTTGTCAAGAAACACCAGAAGCCTAACCCGCACGCGGGCGAGCCTGGCGGTATCATTGAGAAGGAAGCATCTATTCACGTTTCTAATGTAGCGATTGTTAACCCGGCAACGGGCAAAGCAGATCGCGTTGGTTTCCGTTTCGAAGACGAGAAGAAAGTACGTTTCTTCAAGTCTAACGGCGAACTTGTTTAATTAATTGGAGAGTACGATGGCGAAACTGCATGATTTCTATAAAGAAACAGTAGTAGCTGAACTTGCGAAGCAGTTCGGGTACAAAAGCGTCATGCAAGTCCCTCGGATTGAAAAAATCACCCTGAACATGGGTCTGGGTGAAGCAATTGCTGACAAGAAGATCCTTGAGAATGCTCAAGCTGACATGGCGGCTATCGCCGGTCAGAAGCCGATTGTCACAGTTGCACGTAAATCAGTAGCGGGTTTCAAAATCCGTGAAGGTTATCCGATTGGCTGTAAAGTAACCCTGCGCGGTGAACGTATGTGGGAATTTCTGGAGCGTTTTATCTCCATTGCAATCCCGCGTATCCGCGACTTCCGTGGTTTGAATCCAAAATCATTCGACGGACGTGGTAACTACAGCATGGGCGTGCGTGAGCAAATCATTTTCCCTGAAATCGACTTTGATAAAGTTGACCAGGTCCGCGGTATGGATATCACTATCACTACCTCAGCGGAATCAAATGAAGAAGCACGTGCTCTGCTGGACGCGTTTAACTTCCCATTCAAAAAATAGGGGTGTAGGGTTATGGCAAAAGAATCAATGAAGGCTCGCGAAGTCAAGCGTGCAAAGCTTGTTGCTAAGTACGCTGAAAAGCGCGCCGCACTTAAAGCGATTATCAGCGATGTTAACGCTTCTGAAGAAGAGCGTTGGGACGCTGTTCTGAAGCTACAACAACTACCACGTGACAGCAGTAAGTCTCGTCAGCAAAACCGCTGCCGTATTACTGGCCGTCCACATGGTTACCTACGCAAATTTGGTCTTAGCCGTATCAAGCTGCGTGAAGCAGCAATGCGCGGTGAAGTCCCTGGCTTGAAAAAAGCCAGCTGGTAAGGAGTAGCTGATAATGAGCATGCAAGATCCTATCGCGGATATGTTTACCCGCATCCGTAACGGCCAGATGGCACAGAAAGTTTCTGTCGCTATGCCTTCTTCTAAGCTGCGCGCTGCAATTTGTGGCGTTCTGAAAGCTGAAGGTTATATCACAGACTTCGCTGTATCTGGTGACGTTAAGCCTGTTTTGGAAGTAGAACTTAAATACTTCGAAGGCAAGCAAGTAATTGACACTATCGAACGTGTTAGCCGCCCAGGCCTGCGCATCTATAAGAAAAAAGATGAGCTGCCTAAAGTACTTGGTGGTCTAGGCGTAGCTATCGTGTCAACTTCTAAAGGTGTGATGACTGACCGTGCAGCGCGTAAAGCTGGCATGGGCGGTGAGATCATCGGTTATGTAGCGTAATCGGAGGAGTTGAAATGTCACGAGTAGCAAAAGCCCCGGTAGACGTTGTATCTGGCGTAGAAATTACTATCGCCGGCCAAGACGTTACTGTTAAAGGTAAAAATGGCACCCTGACTCGCCACTTCAATGAAGCGGTAGAAGTTGTTCAGGAAGAAAACCAGCTGAAAGCACTTCCTCGCGAAGGTTTTGCTAACGCATGGGCACAAGCAGGTACTGTACGTGCACTTCTGAACATGATGATTCATGGTGTTACAGAAGGTTTTGAGAAGAAGCTTCAGTTAAACGGTGTTGGTTACCGTGCACAAGCACAAGGTACCAAACTGAACCTGACGCTAGGTTTCTCACACCCTGTTGTTTACGAAATGCCTGAAGGCATTACGGTTGAAACTCCTAGCCAAACTGAAATCGTCGTCAAAGGCGCCGATAAGCAGGTGGTAGGACAGGTTGCGGCGAACATTCGCGCGTACCGTCCACCTGAGCCTTATAAAGGTAAAGGTGTTCGTTATGCAGACGAACATGTACGTCGTAAAGAAGCTAAGAAAAAGTAGGTGGGTGATACGATGGATAAGAAAGCAGCTCGCTTGCGTCGCGCAACTCGCGCACGCGCAAAAATTCGTGAACTGGCCGCGCATCGCTTGGTTGTAAACCGTACACCTCGCCATATTTATGCTCAGCTAATCGCTCCTTGCGGTTCTGAAGTATTGGCGGCGGCTTCTACCGTTGAAAAAGATCTTGTTAAAGATCTTAAATCAACAGGCAATGCTGAAGCAGCGGCAGTGGTTGGTAAGTTAATCGCAGAGCGCGCAATCGAAAAAGGCATCAAAGATGTTGCTTTTGATCGCAGCGGTTTCCGTTATCACGGTCGTGTTAAAGCATTAGCTGATGCAGCTCGCGAAGCTGGCCTTCAGTTCTAGGAGTTTATAATGGCTAAACAAGAAGTTCAAAACGGTGATATGCTGGAAAAATTGATCGCTGTTAACCGCGTTTCTAAAGTGGTTAAAGGTGGTCGTATCTTCAGTTTCACTGCATTGACTGTAGTTGGTGATGGCAACGGTCGCGTTGGCTTCGGTTACGGTAAAGCACGTGAAGTGCCAGCCGCTATCCAGAAGGCAATGGAAAAGGCTCGTCGTAACATGGTTACGGTTGACCTGAAAGGCCACACACTGCAGCACCCAATTAAAGGTCGTCACTCTGGCTCTAAAGTTTACATGCAGCCTGCATCAGAAGGTACCGGTATCATTGCCGGCGGTGCGATGCGTGCAGTACTTGAAGTAGCTGGTGTACAAAACGTACTTTCAAAATGTTACGGCTCGACTAACCCAATGAACGTTGTTCGCGCAACGATCAATGCACTAACAGAGATGAATTCTCCTGCTGGTGTTGCTGCCAAGCGTGGGTTGTCAGTAGAAGAGATTTTGGGGTAAGCAAACATGGCAACGATTAAAGTTAAGCAAACGAAAAGTGCAATTGGCCGTCTGCCAAAGCACAAAGCGACGCTGAAAGGCCTTGGTCTGCGTAAAATCAACCATGTTCGCGAGTTGGAAGATACCCCAGCTGTCCGTGGCATGATCAACCGTGTACATTACATGGTTGAAATCGTCGAGGAGTAAGACATGCGTTTGAATGAAATTTCTCCTGCACCTGGTGCGAAGCAATCTGGTAAACGCCTTGGCCGTGGTATCGGCTCAGGTCTTGGTAAAACTGGTGGCCGCGGTCACAAGGGTCAGAAAAGCCGTTCAGGCGGTTCTGTGAAGCCAGGATTTGAAGGTGGTCAGATGCCAATTCAGCGCCGTCTGCCTAAGTTTGGTTTCAAATCACGTGTTGGCTTCGTCACAGACCAAGTTACACTGAACGAAATCGCGAAGGTTGATGGTGATACAGCTTCTCTTGAGACGCTTAAAGCAGCTGGTATTGTGAAAAAGCACATCCAGTTTGTTAAAGTCGTTAAAAGTGGTGAAGTATCACGCGCTGTAACGGTTAGCGGGTTAAAGGTGACAAAAGGCGCTCGCGAAGCGATTGAAGCTGCCGGCGGTAAAGTAGAGGAATAAGCTAGATGGCTAAACCAGGATTGGATTCGGGCGCTAAAAGCGGCCTTAGTGAGCTTAAGGCGAGATTGTTGTTCGTGCTCGGCGCGATCGTAGTATTCCGGTTGGGCTCATATGTGCCTATCCCGGGTATCGATCCTGCGGTTCTTGCCGACTTATTCGAGCAGCAAAAAGGTACCATCGTAGAAATGTTTAACATGTTCTCTGGTGGTGCTCTTGAGCGTGCATCCGTTCTGGCTTTGGGCATTATGCCATACATTACTGCGTCCATTATCATGCAGTTGCTCACGGTGGTTCATCCACCGATGATGGAGCTTAAAAAAGAAGGTGAGGCAGGCCGTCGTAAAATTAGTCAGTACACGCGTTATTTAACGCTGGTACTGGCTACATTCCAATCAATTGGAATTGCGACGAATCTGCCTAACCTGATTAATGGATTGGTGATAAGTCCTGGCTTCGGATTCTACTTTACAGCGGTAGTCAGCTTGGTCACAGGAACTATGTTCCTGATGTGGCTGGGTGAGCAGATTACTGAACGGGGTATCGGTAACGGTATCTCAATATTGATATTTGCTGGTATTGTTGCCGGTCTGCCAACAGCGATAGGTCAGACTGCGGAACAAGCAAGACAGGGCGACATTAACCTGTTGTTCCTGCTACTGATTGGCGCCATTGTTATTGGCCTGATTTATCTGGTGGTGTTCGTTGAACGTGCACAACGCCGGATTGTGGTAAACTACGCAAAGCGTCAGCAGGGCCGTAAGGTGTATGCTGCGCAAAGCACACATTTACCACTGAAGGTAAACATGGCTGGGGTTATCCCACCAATCTTTGCTTCCAGCATCATTCTGTTTCCAGGAACTATCGCAGGATGGTTTGGTCAGAATGAATCAACAGCATGGTTGCAGGATGTAGCATTAATGCTATCTCCGGGTCAGCCGCTGTACGTGATGCTTTATGCAACAGCGATTATATTCTTCTGTTTCTTCTATACCGCGCTGGTATTTAACCCTCGCGATACAGCAGATAACCTGAAGAAGTCTGGTGCATTTATTCCTGGTATCCGTCCGGGAGAGCAGACATCACGTTATATCGATAAAGTAATGACTCGCCTGACACTGGCTGGCGCACTTTACATAACCTTTATTTGTTTGGTGCCTGAATTCATGCTAATTGCCTGGAACGTGCCGTTCTACTTCGGTGGTACGTCACTGTTAATTATCGTGGTAGTTATCATGGACTTTATGGCGCAGGTACAGACACATCTGATGTCTAGTCAGTATGAGTCTGTTCTGAAGAAAGCTAATCTGAAAGGCTACGGCCGCTAAGATTAGTGCACTACGGAGTGATGTAATGAAAGTTCGTGCATCAGTAAAGAAGATTTGCCGTAACTGTAAAGTCATCAAGCGCAACGGCGTTGTGCGTGTGATTTGTACAGAGCCAAAGCATAAGCAAAGGCAAGGTTAATCTAAATACGCGGTACAGATTATCGATAGATGTAAGCTGAACCTTACAGGTTCAGCTTAGTCTGTTACGGTATGATGAACCTTAGGTTGCAATTTAGTCGACGGGTAAGTATCCTATCGGGCTTTTTAGGCTGTCGACCATAATTAAATAGAGGAGTGCTGTTAATGGCCCGTATCGCTGGCATTAACATTCCTGAACACAAGCACACTGTAATCGCGCTTCAAGCGATTTACGGTGTAGGCTCAACTCGTGCTAAAGCGATTTGTGCTAACGCTGGTGTTGCAGAATCAACAAAAATCAAAGATCTTGACGAAGCGACTGTAGAGAAGCTACGTGAAGAAGTGGGCAAGTTCACTGTAGAAGGTGATCTTCGCCGTGAAATTTCCATGAGCATCAAACGTCTGATGGACCTGGGTTGCTTCCGTGGCATCCGCCACCGTCGTAGCTTGCCTCTACGTGGTCAGCGCACTAAAACTAATGCGCGTACCCGTAAAGGTCCTCGTAAGCCAATCAAGAAGTAAGCGGGGGAGTATAAGTTATGGCTAAACAACCAACTCGTACAACGCGTAAACGCGCTAAACGTCAGGTTGCAGACGGTATGGCCCATATCCATGCGTCTTTCAACAACACTATTGTGACTATCACAGACCGTTCTGGTAATGCACTAGCATGGGCAACGTCTGGTGGTTCAGGTTTCCGTGGTTCACGTAAATCTACGCCTTTCGCTGCACAGGTTGCTGCTGAACGTGCCGGCGTTGCCGCACAAGAATACGGTCTGAAAAACCTAGAAGTTTTCGTTAAAGGTCCAGGTCCAGGCCGTGAGTCTGCGATTCGTGCACTTAACGCAACTGGTTATAAGATCACAAACATTACCGATGTGACTCCTATTCCTCACAACGGTTGTCGTCCACCGAAAAAACGTCGCGTTTAATCGACGGACAGTTGGAGAAAGAACATGGCAAGATATTTGGGTCCAAAACTCAAACTTAGCCGTCGCGAAGGAACCGATCTGTTCCTGAAAAGCGGCGTTCGCGCAATCGATTCTAAGTGTAAAATCGATACAGCGCCTGGTCAGCACGGTGCCCGTCGTGGCCGTCTGTCTGACTACGGTGTTCAGCTGCGTGAAAAGCAAAAAGTTCGTCGTATGTACGGCGTTCTGGAAAAACAATTCCGCAACTACTACAAAGAAGCTGCACGTCTGAAAGGCAACACAGGTGAAAACCTGCTGCAACTTTTAGAACAGCGTCTTGATAACGTAGTATACCGGATGGGATTCGCCAGCACGCGTGCAGAAGCTCGTCAGCTGGTTAGCCACAAAGCGATCATGGTAAATGGCCGTTGTGTGAATATTCCATCTTTTAACGTTTCTGCCGAAGACGTGGTTTCTGTTCGTGAAAAAGCTAAAAAGCAAGCGCGTATCGTTGCTGCTTTAGAACTGGCTGACCAACGTGAGAAGCCAACCTGGATTGAAGTAGACAGCAGCAAAATGGAAGGCACTTTCAAGCGCGTTCCAGAAAGAACTGATCTGTCTGCGGAAATTAACGAACAGTTGATCGTCGAACTTTACTCTAAGTAAAGCTAACTAAAGAGGAAGCATTGTGGGTTCTGTGACTGAATTCCTAAAACCGAGATTAGTTGAGATCGAGAACGTTTCTCCTACTCGTGCCAAAGTAACTTTGGAACCGCTGGAGCGTGGCTTCGGCCATACTCTGGGTAACGCCCTGCGTCGTATCCTGCTGTCATCCATGCCAGGATGCGCGGTTACTGAAGTAGAAATTGACGGCGTATTACACGAGTACAGCACCAAAGAAGGTGTACAAGAAGACGTAATCGAAATTCTACTGAATCTGAAAGGTTTAGCGGTTCGTCTTGAAAACAAAGACGAAGCTACGCTAACTATAGTGAAGTCTGGCGCTGGCCCTGTTGTTGCTGGTGATATTCAGCATGATGGTGATGTAGAAATTGTGAACCCTGACCACGTTATTTGTACATTGACTGGCGAAGCTGAAATCAGCTTGCGCATCAAAGTAGAAATGGGTCGCGGATATATTCCAGCTTCTACCCGTCGCTCCTCAGAAGATGATGATCGTCCAATTGGTCGTTTGTTAGTAGATGCTTCATTCAGCCCGGTTGAACGTATTGCATACACTGTTGAGTCTGCTCGTGTTGAACAACGCACAGACTTAGACAAGTTAATCATCGATATGGAAACCAACGGCACTTTGGATCCTGAAGAAGCGATCCGCCGTTCAGCAACAATCCTTGCTGAGCAGCTAGATGCCTTTGTTGACCTGCGTGATGTTTCTGAGCCAGTACAGAAAGAAGAGAAGCCGGAGTTCGATCCGATTCTACTTCGCCCTGTAGATGACTTAGAGCTGACAGTACGTTCTGCAAACTGTTTGAAGGCGGAAGCTATCCAGTACATTGGTGACCTGGTTCAGCGTACCGAGGTGGAATTACTTAAGACACCTAACCTTGGTAAGAAATCGCTAACTGAAATCAAAGATGTGTTAGCCTCTCGTGGTCTATCTCTGGGCATGCGCCTGGAAAACTGGCCACCAGAGAGCATCGCTGACAAAGATTAATCAGGTTTTTATCAAACTGATTTGTAGAGAAGGATAAAACTATGCGCCATCGTAAGAGTGGTCGTCAGTTGAATCGCAACAGCAGCCATCGTCAAGCTATGTTCAAAAACATGGCCGGCTCTTTGGTCAAGCACGAAGTGATCAAAACGACGTTACCCAAAGCGAAAGAATTACGTCGCGTAATCGAGCCTCTAATCACACTTGCTAAGCAAGACAGTGTTGCAAACCGCCGTCTGGCCTTTGCACGCACTGGTGATAAAGAGGTTGTAGGTAAACTGTTTAACGACCTAGGCCCTCGCTATGAGAGCCGTCCAGGCGGTTACACTCGCATTCTTAAATGCGGTTTCCGTGCTGGTGACAATGCCCCAATGGCATTCGTTGAACTAGTAGACCGCCCTGAAGTTGAAGCTGCAGAAGAAGCAGAAGCAACGGAAGAGTAAGCTCTAAAAGCTTTATATAAAAAACCCCGCTTCGGCGGGGTTTTTTTGTATAATAAAATTATAAAATCTTGAAATGTCAGGATAGAGCGATTTCCTAACTTATGGTATTTTCCACAATAGTATTATTTTGACTTATCAAGTAAATAAACTTTTGCTGTAGAAAAAATCGAACAAAGCAAAGGCTTTGTATTAGCAAAAATTAATAAATTCAAAGTCTGGAGTTGAATAGTGTTAACATTCAAGCGTAAATCGGATAGTAATAAAGATCTATTACAGTTAAAAAATTCTATTCTATTTAATAAAGAATTTTATCTTGAACAAAATAGGGATGTGGCTCAAGCAGGTATTGATCCTTTTGAACATTATTTGAACTTTGGTTTTAAAGAAGGTCGGAACCCAAATCCGTACTTTGATAGCAAGTGGTATTCAAACGAATATAGATTAGCTAATGATGAAAACCCGCTTTTACACTATTTATCTAAAGGGTGGAAACAGAATAATAAAACTATTGGCTGGTTCGATATTTCTGAGTATAGAAAAATTGCTAATTTAAATATTGAAGTCGACCCGCTTGAGCATTTTTTGACCGCTGGAGACGTGAAACAGGTAAAGGATTTTTTCAAGCCAACAGCAGACTGGGCCTATAATTTTCTAAAAAGCACAAAAGCTTTTGATAAAAATTGGTATTTAGAAAGGTATCCTGACCTACAAAACGTTGATATTGATCCTCTTTGGCACTTTTGTCATGCAGGGGCTTTTGAGGATAGAGATCCTCATAGGTATTTTAAAACCAAATGGTATCGCCAAACGAATATGATACCTTATGATGTTAATCCGCTTCTACATTTCTTGATATTCGGCCAAGATGAAAATCGACACCCTAGTTTTGAATTAAATATAAAAGATTTTTCTGAACGCTATAAATTGAAAGAAAATTGCGTTGATGTATTAACTTTTATAAGCGAAACAAATAATATCATAATTAATCGATTGGATTATGGCCGAAATGATGTTAAAAGAATAATCGACAGTAAGCTTTTTCTTTTCGGCTGGTATGGTATGGAGTATCCTGACCTTAAAGGACAAGATTTTCTTTTACATTACTGTTTACATGGCTATAAAGAGGGAAGAAATCCAAACCCTTTTTTCGATTCTTCTTGGTACTCCAAAACGTATTTAACGGATAGTCTCGACACTGAGAAGGTGGTTAACCCCTTATTGCATTATATAGAGATAGGGGCCAAGAATGGATATCACCCTTCAGTAAGGTTCGATATACAAAAATATTTAAAAGAATATTTAAAAGATAAGACTATCGAGCCACTTTCCTATTATCTTCATTACGGAAGAAATGAGAATCACATTGCCTATGAGGTTAGAGGTGAGATTTCAGGTTTAGAAAAAAGCATTACAACCCGTAGTAGTGTTTTACCCTATCATCTTTCTGGCTATAGTTATTTTAAAGATTCAGAGTTAACGCCTGGCTCAAAAATATTTCATAAGAAAAATCTGAATATACATTTTGTAGTACCTGACTTTGGTGTTGGCGGTGGCGGGCACATGAACATTTTCAGAATGCTACAGTACTTTGAAAAGTTCGGCCATTCTATAACCATATGGATCTATAATCCCACGTTGCATATAACTGAAGATGATGCTTACCAAGATATTGTTCGCTACTACTACACACTTAAGGCAGAAGTGAAATTTGTAGATGAATATTTTGTAAAAAAAGCGAGTGGAGATATTATTATTGCATCGTCATGGGATACAGTGTACCCGGTAATGGCAGCTCGTTCTTTTAAGTCCCGCTTCTATTTTGTTCAAGACTATGAACCTCTTTTTTATCCAACGGGAGCAATGAGTGAGTTGGCGAAGCTCACTTACAAAAAAAATATTGACTGTATCTGTGCCAGTTCTTGGCTTGAACATGTGATGAGTAGTAAATTTAATCGGTGGGCTACTTCTTTTGAGCTAGCGGCTGATCAGACAATATTCTATCCTAGACGGGATATTGAAAGAATATCGAACACTCCTGTAATAGTTTTATATGCTCGTATCCATACAGAAAGGAGAGCTGTAGAGCTAGCTCTTTTGGCATTAGACAAGCTATATAGTAAAGGCGTTTCATTTCACGTCGTAATGTATGGTATAGAAGCAAGTCCTTCTGATTTTCCTTTTAGTTGTGAAGTTTACAAGAGTAGAACACCTGAACAGCTAGCAACAATTTATAATTCTGGAACTATAGGCGTTGTATTTTCAATGACTAATTACTCATTAGTTCCGCAAGAAATGATGGCGAGTGGTCTTCCTGTACTCGAATTTGACTGCGAAAGTACACAATATACTTATCCAGAAGGTACGGTCACTTTATCAGGCCCCGATCCACAAGATATTGCAGCCAAGATTGAAGAATTGTTGCTTAATAAAACTTTACGAGAGCAACAAGCAAAAAAAGCCCTCAGTTGGGTAGAAAAGTTTTCCTGGTATGGTGCAGCTACTAAGGTAGAAAAAAGTATCCTTAGCCGTTTAGAAGAGAAGGGATTTGTAGAAGCTAACGAAACTCCTGGCAACACAAGTTGCAAGGCTACGGTTGTAATACCAACATATAACGGAGGTAGTCTGCTACACGAAGTTATAGACAGGATTAAAGATCAACATGTTCCTTGGCAGTATGAAATTTTGATTATTGATAGTAGCTCTACCGATGGTTCTGTTGACAAGTATATAAATGATGGAAGAATAAACTTAAAAGTCATACCGCAAAAAGATTTTAACCATGGTGCTACAAGAAATTTTGCAGTTGAAATCGCTGAGGGAGAATTTGTTGCATTCATTACTCAAGATGCATTACCTGCAGATTCAATGTGGCTTTATAACTTGGTATCTGTTTTAGAACATTATAGTGATGCAGCTGGCGTCTATGGCAAACATATTGCCCACAAAAACGCCACCTTTTATACAAAGCGAGAAATAGAAAATCATTTTGATGGATTAAA
Organism: Salinimonas lutimaris; assembly: GCF_005222225.1. Taxonomy (GTDB): domain Bacteria; phylum Pseudomonadota; class Gammaproteobacteria; order Enterobacterales; family Alteromonadaceae; genus Alteromonas; species Alteromonas lutimaris. The sequence continues at coordinate 3,574,173 of NZ_CP036536.1, read as the reverse complement.
TTGTTACTCATTGATAAAGAGCAAACATACAGAGAAGCCCAATGATATTTCTGATGAGCATTGGATGGGTATCTTACGATTTTATAGTGATAATAACAGTTGCTTAAGAAAATCCGCTTGGAAGAATATACCTTATCGTGAAGTTAAATACGGTGAAGACCAAGTGTGGGCGTCCGATATTATTAATTCTGGCGGAGCTATCGTATATAGCCCATCAGCAATAGTTGAACATAGTCATGATTACTCTGCAGAAGATACTTACGCTCGTTCTTTGATCGACGGAGACTATTTCAACTATTTTTGGGAAGAAAAAATAGTCGATGACATAAATGTCGACAAAGTTATAAAAGAGTTTAAAAAAGAGGCGAAGAAGGTCGGTCTGGAGAATGGTTTCTCCGATGAGATTATTCTCGAAAGATGTAAGATTATTGAGGCAAGATACAAGGGCTATTTAGATGGGTCTAAGAGTTCTCCTTCTCTCTTTTGTTCTACTAATAATAAGCGGAGTAAATTCTGATGCTTATTTACGGTAATGGTCAGATAGCAAAAGAATTTAAGAAATGTAATATAGATAACTTAACTATATTCGCAAGTGGTGTGTCTAATTCAAGATGCGAAGATAAAACAGAGTTCTCGCGCGAAAGAAATCTTTTACTGAAAGCGTTGGAAGAAAGTCCTTTAGAAAGTTTATTTGTCTATTTCAGTAGTGCGGCGTTATCCCTTGGCCAGGGAGAGGTTAATGATTATTATACTCACAAGCTCTCAATGGAGTATATAATAAAGAGTAGTGGAAAAAGATTCTTGATTCTTAGAATTCCACAATTGTTTGCAGGTTATAAAAAGCATCCTACTTTAATAAATTATCTAATTGAGAAAGTGCTAAAAGAAGAAATGTTTGACCTCCAAACTAAAGCTACAAGATATCTAGTAGATGTTAAAGATATTGTAGCCTTCACTAAATACTTTCATTCCTGCGAATCTGAATTTAACAACCGTATCTTAGATTTTGCTAATCCTTATTGTTATGAAATAAAAGAAATAGTATCTGATATAGAAAGAATATACTCTAAGAAAGCTCGTTATAATGAAGTGAATGAAGGAATGCAGTATAATCTTGATCTGGACTATCTGAATGACTTAGATATTTTTTCTGACTTCGGAAGGAACTATTTCTATGAAAGGTTGAATACGTATAATGAAATCTAAAAAAAAGTCTCTGATTTTACATATTGGCACAGGTAAAACCGCAACCACAGCTATTCAGCATTTCTTGTATAATTCCCATGCTTATTTGTCAAAGTTTAATGCGAAGTATGTGGAGTCTGGCTTGATAGATGATAATCATCATTTGCTATGTAGAAACTTTATGAGAGGTCATACATCAACCCAAGATGATATTTCACAATCTATATTAGATCTTAAAAAAGAACTATCTGAATCAGATTACTCGTCATACATAGTTAGTAGTGAATATTTTCCAGGTTTAGCTCTTGAAGAAATCAAAGAACTTGCTGAAGCTGTTTCTGGGTTAGCCGAAGTCAAGGTGATAGTTTATTTACGCAGACAAGATCGGTATCTAGAGTCATGGTATCTTCAATTACTTAAATCTGGGAATTTCAATCATAGTCTAGAAGTTCTTAGAGAAAGGCTCATACAAGATAAGATTTTCGATTATCCGTACCTAATAGATTTATGGTCTAAAATCTTTGGGAAAAATAATGTTATAGTTAGACCGTATGAAAAAAGTCAGTTTTTCAAGAGCGACATACTGAAGGATTTTCTGAATTCATTAGATATGTTTGACGAAGAATTTGAGGTGCAGATAAAAAGCATTAGCGCTAATAGCAGTCTATCGAGACAACAAGCGATTTTAGGAAATAAAATACTTTCTATGTACGAATCTCCATCTTCAGAGCTTATATCATTTGTACGTACACCTATTTTGGGATATAAGGGTGATATAGACTTAATGAACTTCATCGAGCGAAAACAATTTTTAAGTTTATTTGAAGAAGATAACCGATTACTTTCTAATATGTATTTAAATGGTGAGTCATTTTTTGGGGAAATTCAGAGTGAAAAGACTTCTTTCTGGTTGGATTCTGAATTATTGTTGAAGTTTACGGATGCAATGACTCTGTTAGGCGAGGCTGAATTTATAAAAGCGAAAAATAGTTTAATTCAAATTTTAGATAATCTTCTGGAAGAAGAAAGTTTAAACGATGAATATAAATTATATAGGAGATTTTTATATAATTTCAAACCGTTTAGCATTTGAAAGAATTTTAACTTTGGCTGTACAGAATGAAAACTATAATTACTTATGGAACTTTCGACCTATTTCATGTTGGTCATGTAAGATTACTCCGTCGCCTCAAAAAACTCGGTGATCGCTTAGTAGTCGGTTTATCTACCGATGAATTCAACAAAGTAAAAGGCAAGGAAGTGATTATTCCTTATGCTGATCGTTATGAAATACTGATGGCTTGTCAGTACGTTGACGATGTTTTCCCAGAAGATAACTGGCAGCAGAAGCGCGATGATATTATTCGAGAAAAAGCAGATATCTTCGCCATTGGGGATGACTGGGCGGGGAAATTTGATGACCTGGAAGATATTGTTAACGTACTATACCTGCCACGTACTCAGAATGTGTCTACAACAGAATTGAAAACTGTGTTGCGTAAAATTGATCAGGATAAAATTGACGAAGTAAAAAACGTTGCATCTCATTTAACTGAGCTGGTAAGTAAGCTTTAATTATGAAAGCGTTTCTTAAAAAATTCATTTCCCGCTATTTACCCGGGCTAAAAAGAAAGCTCACTGATGACCTGATTGTATCTGCGGACTTTATTGTTGTGCAAGGCAACAAGGCTGTGCTTACCGGCTGGGTATTGCATCGCACTCAGCCTGTGGCTGGTCAGCATTTGACGCTAAACCAGCGTGATGCAGTAATGCAGTTTTTCCCCCGAAGCGATGTATCAAACCGGTTCAGTGTTAGTAGCCAGCATTGCTCTGGTTTTTTGGCTGTGTTTGACAATGTTGCCGGAACTAACTGGGAAACTGCGTCGCTGCACTTTATGGAAAAGCAGCGTAAGTTAAGTAAGCTAGGCCCTTCTCCTTTAACCAGCCCGGCTGAATTGCTCCATCATATTCCCGAGGATAGGGCGATTTGCGCAAAGTTTTTAAAAAGCCAGGGGTTTGAGTTGACCAAATCTTCTGATGTGGGTGCTGTTTCTGTTGTCAAGCTAGACCCTGAAGTTCATAAAATTAAAACCCTGGTAAGTGGCATTGATACTGGACAGCCAAACTTTGCCGCAGCGGTAGAAAACGATGTGCTAAAAGAAGTACATAAAATCTGGCGCGAGCGTATTGGCACCTTTAGTGAAGCATCGTTACGGGTCTTTGGGAATGTGCCGAAGCAACCCGCTGTCAGTATCATTATCCCTTTATATGGCCGGTATGATTTTATACAGCACCAGATAGCAGCATTCTCAAACGATTCTTTCATGCGTGATGTTGAGGTTATCTATGTACTTGATGACCCAAGGCTAGCCAGGGAAGTAGACATAACAGCATTTGGTGTACATCAGATTTTTCAGTTTCCTTTTAAACTGGTCATATCGGAACAAAATCGTGGTTTTGCGGGCGCAAATAATCTGGGCGCGGAATATGCTAGTTCACAGCAGTTGCTTTTGCTCAACTCCGATATTCTGCCAAAATCCAAAGGCTGGCTTGCTGAGTTATTGCAACGATTTAAACAGCATGATGATTGCGGAATCATGGGGGCTACGCTGGTTTATGAAGACGAAACAGTCCAGCACGCCGGAATGACATTTCGTGATGATTCTCATTTTCCGGGTATATATATGAATCATCATCCTTATAAAGGCATGCCGATTGACTTGTTAGCGCTTGATGATGTTTATGAGTCGCAGATCGTGACCGGCGCCTGCATGTTGATGCAAACCAAGTTGTACAGAGAGCTGGGGGGACTGGATCCCATGTACGTGCTGGGAGACTTTGAAGATTCGGATCTGTGCTTAAAAGTAGTGGATGCCGGTTATCGTATTTATTGCTCAAACACCCAGCTTTATCATCTTGAAAGATTATCGCAGGATCTGGTTGATAGTGGTACGTGGAAGTTTAAACTTACGCTGACAAACGGTATCTATCAGATGACCAAGTGGCGAAGCCTGATCGAAAAAATGGCAGGAAGTAATGCATAACCAGCGAATTCTTATTATGTCTCATGGCCATCCTGAGATTAATAAAGGTGGCGCCGAAGTCGCGGCGTATAACATGTATAAGGAGCTAGAGCGAGCCGGTCAGGATGTGTATTTTGTTGCGCGCACAGCGCAAACACCCCATGGCGGAGCGGCTTTTTCAACACGCAATACCAGCCGTGAAATATTATTTCATACCACCATGGATGATGGCTTTTTATTTTCTAACCTTAAAACCCGTCATATCTGGCAGGAATTCAGGGATCTTCTGCAACTGATTAAACCCGACGTTGTGCATCTTCATCATTACTTTCTGTTTGGCATAGAGGTTTTACAGGAAATAAAGCATACCTTGCCTGAGGCTAAGGTGGTGCTAACTTTACATGAGTTTCTGGCTATCTGTCATAACAAAGGGCTGATGGTGAAAACAGATGGAAAGCTATGCTACAAGGCAAGTCCGCGCGATTGTCATGGTTGCTTTCCTGAAAAGCAGCCCGGCGATTTTTTCTTCCGCGAAAAGTATTTAAAAGCGCTGTTTCAGAATGTTGACCATTTTGTATCTCCGTCTCATTTCCTGAAGCAAAGATATGTTGACTGGGGGTTGCAGGACCATCAGATATCCGTAATTGAAAACGGCCAGCCCATCACACCATGCGCTCAAAAGTCGGAGCAAAGTTCCGGGCGAGTGCATCTGGCTTTTTTCGGGCAAATTAACCCGTACAAAGGTATCGATGTGTTGCTTAAAGCGCTGAGTATTTTGCCTGACAGTGTTGCCAAAAAAGTATCAGTGGATATTTATGGTGCTAATCTTGATAAACAGGACTCTTCTTATCAGAAGCAGGTAAAAAAACTGCTCAAAAAAGTACGGCACCTGGTCAGTTTTCACGGCGCGTACGAAAGCCATGAGATGCCTGATTTGCTTGCTGGTGCCGACTGGGCGATTGTGCCTTCTGTGTGGTGGGAAAATTCCCCAATGGTGATACAGGAAGCATTCAGTGCTGGCGTGCCTCTGATTGTTAGTAACATAGGCGGCATGAAAGAAAAGGTTCAGCATCAGGTCAATGGTTTACACTTCAGAGCCGGTAGTGCCACAGATCTGGCTGATACTATTGAGCAGTGCCTTGAACCTGATGTTATACAACAGTGCTCTGGCAATATTATTCCCACAGTCTCCATTTCTGAGTGCGTAACACAGCATCTGGCTTTGTATTCACAATAATATGCACTGTGACATTTCTATGACAATCAGGTAGCATTCGTCCTCCTAATAAAGGAGGACGAATTGTGGAAATCGCACGGCGAATTGTAAGGAAAATAAAGCGACACGCTACATCCTTGAGAAAAGATGTAAGCGTTGCTGGAACAGAATTAAGCACAAAGGTAGAGGACACCCGGTTTGCTTCGGGCAAACGTGTGGTTCAACGCTTACCAGGGTTTGTTTACGGCTATTTTCGGAACGTAGCACCTTACCGCTTTTTTGTTAACGCTACTGTTTCCCGCGTTCGTCTTTCTTTGATTGATGAAAAACCAGAAGTTATCAACTTTAACTACATTTCTTTCTGGGTGAAGAAAGATGATGGTAGTTATGCGAAATATGATGGCAGCTATCAATGCGCTATGAGCTCAGTGGCCGAGGTTTTGCCTGACCCAGACGCTGCTATGCAGGGTACAGAGGGCAATTCGGTATCTGTACATTCCAAGCGGGAAATAAAGCCATGGTGGGAAGTAACCTTCGCCGAGCCCGTCGAACTGGCTTATATTGAACTTTATAACCGTAAAGATATACACGGTAAACGTGAACGCAGTCTGCTTGTTACCGCCTATAATGCTCAGGATAAGAAAGTAAAGCGTTTCTCACGGGTTTCATCGCAACTTGCCTGGGAACAGTTTCAAACTCAGGCTGCTCCGCTACTGAAAAATACGTTAGATTATATGGCTGATCTAAACAGTTTCAGTGATGGTCCGGCACTCAAAAAAGCGGTCGAATCATTTATTTTCGCTCCCCAAATTTCCTACAAACAGGATAAAGAAGCGTTACTTGCCTTACTGGAAAAAGCGCATCTTGCTGCAAGACAGCCTACGCCTGATCTACCTGACTCACTCAACTCAGCTCTGGAAGTCACTATTCCGGACAATGCCAAAGCGCTCCGTATAACCGGATTTCGTCGAAAACTTAAACGGGCTGTACAACTTAAAGTGTCAGTTAACGAAAAAATTTTATGCTTAGATGAACAGTCTGTATCACCAACAGAAGCGCTAATCGAGTTGAAAGCCAGAATATGGACATTGCAGCATGCCCACATTTTCAGCTTGCCGCTAGGTACTACAACAGCGTCGACAGTAGTTAAAATTTTCTGCGATGACTTTTACAGTAAAGACGCATTTGTTCAACGGCTTGTGGAGTATCAGGATGCCGACGGCCAGTGGCATACTGTTGAAACAACACTGAACAACCTTCAAGCCCGGGTCGGGCTTGTTACTTTACACGAATGGATCATAGGTACATCCTGGTCTGCCAGCTTTACACGACATCTGGCTCATTTGCTGGCCACATATCGTATGAGCCAGGCGCGAACTGCAAAACCGCTACTACGTGCAAATCGTGGTTTATTGCCAGATTTTTACGAGGGCATAAAAGAGGGAGCGCATAGTGCCACATATATCCCTGCGGTTACTTATACAAGACACGGTCTGACTATTCCGTTCAGTGAAATTGACTCGGGATTTCTGGCTGACAGAATGGCAGCTTTTGCTGCTTATCTTAAAGCCGAATATTCACTGGATGCTTTTCCATGCTATGGCACGTTACTGGGTATATACAGAGACGGTGATTTCCTGCCTCATGACGACGATATTGATCTTGCGGTTATCGTTGATCTGCCTGACGGTAAAACCTATCGACAGGCAACAGAAGATTGGGCTCAAAAGTTAAGTGAAAATGGCTTACAATGTCGCCCCCCTACGCCTATGAGTTTGAATCTGCATTGTTATTTTGAAGATTTCGATATGGATTTATTTTTCATATACCGCATCCCTGAAAAGTCGGACAAGGTATGGACTCATATGCAGGGTTATAATGTTCGGGAGGTGGACCGGAAGTTGCTGGAACCTTTATCTGAACTTAAATTCAAAGGTTTTACCTTCAATACACCTGGCAATATCGAAGGCTTTTTGAAAGATCGGTATGGTGAAGGTTGGGTAACCCCAGATCCAACATATGAGTTGTAATTTATGCATTCTTTTGTAAGACGCGCAGCTGGAAAAATTCGTCGTACCCTGTTCCCGGTAAAACCGCAACCCGCTGCCACTATTCAGGACGTAGTGACATGGTTAGAAGCAAATCCGGTTAACGAGTTCAGGGGGGCAAAGTCTAAACAGCCTCTTGTTGTTGAAAAAATCGGGCGCAAGGCCCGGTTTGTGCGCTTAAGTCTACAGGTCACGTCTTCATTTCATCTTGATACGATTGAAATTTACAACAAAGATGGCCGTAACATTGCGCCCGATAAAAAGACAATTATTAGTTCATGCTATAACGATGATGATAAGTACAACGGTGAAGGCGCACTGATTGGTAAAAAAAACGGAGGAAACGGCTTTCACACCAAGCGTGAAAAAAATCCGTGGCTGGTTATCGACTTAGGAACTATCCGTAATCTGGATAAAGTTGTTATATACAATCGGGAAGATCAGTTTTATACCCGGGCCCTGAGCTTGCGTATTGAGTGTTCTCAGAATTTACGTGACTGGGGGTTAGTTCACGATAACTGGAAACCGCTTAAAACCTTCGACAACACTAGACTGACTGAACATACCAAAGCATTATTGCACGTTGCAGTGCTTGATGCAGAGCCAGCCACAGCCTATATCAATAAGCTAAAAAAATCGGGTGATATCAGTGCAGCACTTGCATTTCAGCAGGAAGTGAATGAACTTCTTGCGCCAAAAGAGCTGGCACTCGGCCCGCATGGGTTGACTCAGACTTTTAACATGCGCAGCGATGCAGCCAAAGATAAGGTGGTCAGGGAGCTTAGCTGGCTACTTTCAGTATTTAACGACAAACTGGGCATTGCAGCGTTTATATCTTCAGGAACTCTGCTGGGGGTAGTACGTGATGGCCAGCTTATTCCACACGATGACGATGTGGATATTTGCTATATAAGCAACGAAACCACAGAGCAGGGAATTCTGGCAGAACGTGAAGCAATGGTTCGGGCTTTAACAGAAGAAGGGTGCAGAGTGGCACCATCTGGTATTGCACATTATTGGTGTACCACTCCGGGAGGACAGGCTATTGATTTGTTTACCGGCTACGTTCAGCAGAATGAATGCTTTATGAATCCGATCGGCTCGGTAAGTAAAGCCGATGTACTTCCATTGCAGGATAAGTTTTTTCACGGGCATAATCTGAAGCTTCCGGCAAACCCGGAGCCATTATTACAACTGAACTATGGGCCGAACTGGCGCTACCCTGACCCACTGTGGACATTTGACTGGTCGAAAGCCAAGCAGCAATTTAAGTTTTTATATTTTTAATCAGCGCTGCTCAAGAGTTAAAGCACAATGACAAAACGGCTTATTTTACATATCGGCCCGCCCAAAACCGGCACATCTGCAATTCAAAAATGGTGTGCCGATCATCAGCAGTTTTTAAAGCAACAGGGTATTTTTTATCCTTCCCACGCCTTGTCTTCAAATCACATAAGTTCTGGTCATGCTGAGCAACTGATAATGCAAAACCAGGACGGTAAAAGAGAGCTGAATCCAGAAGGCCTCGAAGCTATCAACAATGAGTTTCTGGCCTCAGGCTGTAACACTTTACTGCTAAGCTCAGAATACTTTTTCTATCATGCGCACGAAATTTCACCGCACTTTACTCATGTTCAGCTCATCGGCTATATTCGTTCCCCACTAGCGCAGTTTGAATCAGCTTACAATCAAACCGTAAAACGTCACGGGCAGACTAAGCCACTAAAGTTTGGCAGGAATCTGCATACAACAACACTGGATAAACTACACCAGTTATTGCACACACACACCTTTGACAAGGTTACGCTGAGAGCCTATTTGGAAGCCGCTGAGTTTAATGTAGTTCAGGACTTTGTAGAGTGTCTGAATCTGACTTATCACGTTGCTCCGGTTACTATCAATCCGTCTTATTCTTTTGAAAGTCTGGAATTCAAACGTTGGCTTAATCAGTTTGATTTAGCTACGTATCAAACAGAAATTGATACTATTCTTCAGTCTCAGCAAAAAGGAACAGTTGATTATACGTTACTTCCTGAAGAACTGAGTGCCCGCTATACCAAACAGGCTTTGCAGGCAGTTAAATTGTTTCATCGGGATTTTAAAATACACAATTATCAGATTTTACTGAGTGAACTTTCCGACCAGGGGACTCTGGAACGCAAGGAACAGAGGGATGATCATCTTTCACTAAATTGGTGGGGAGATTACCTCTATAATCACCACCGAAAGTTTTACCGACAGCTGTGCAAATCTATTTCACAGCAACAGTCTGAGCCTCCGGTGGCTCTTTTTACTGCTCCTCGAAGCCTGACTGACAAACTACTTCGACTGTTAAAGCACTAAAAAAGGTGTTCATTTAACTGTCACTGTTTAGTCATGAGATTGTCAAAACCGTTATCCACACTTAAATTTGAATTCTAAAGTGGGAAAGACAATGGCAAAGCGACTTGCAGTGATTGGTGGAACAGGCTCTATTGAGCAGGCTTATGCGAAACCAACTGGGCAGCTATTCAAAGAGTGTGGCCTGAATACCGGAAACCTTGCGTTTTGGCATGCTGTTTCAACTCAGATTGCTGGCGAAAAAACGTATGTAGGCTGGGGGGCCGATCCAGCTTATTTGCGCAATAACTTTGACGCTATTGTTTTTCCTGCTGCCAATCAATTAAATCCTGACTGGGATATGGGCGTTTTGGCTAATCTTTTTGAGCAAGCCAGGCTGCCTGTTTTTGTAATTGGACTTGGTGCGCAGGCCAAAAATAATTCACAAAAGCTATCGTTTAAGCCAGGCTCCCGACGTTTCATTGATGTGTTAAAAGAGCATGCAGTAAGAATTGGTGTACGAGGAGCCTATACCGCATCTGTTTTGAATGACCAGGGCGTTCAAAATGTCGATATTATTGGTTGTCCTTCCAACTTCATCAGCGACGACCCATTTCTTGGTGCTCATCATGAGTTAAAGTTCAACGAGTTAAACCCTGCCGCTATGAGCCTGGTATGTAATCTGGACTTCAAACGAGACCTGCAGACTTTTTTGCAAAACTGTTTCGACTGGGGACAAAAAACAAATGCTTTATTTGTTAATCAGTCTCCGCTTGATGCCGTTGAGCTAAGCCGGGCAGGGCACATGGATTACAATAACCAGTATGCGGTGCACCTGAAGAATCTGTATTGCCCGTCAGTATCAGAAGCTTCCTTCAAAAATACGGTGTTAAGCCGGTTTACTGCCTACTTTTGCGCGTCAGAATGGATGGCCCAGGTCCAAAAATACGATTTATCTGTCGGTAGTCGCTTACATGGCAACTTTCTCGCGTGGCAAGCCGGTGTGCCCTGTCTTGTGCATCCCCACGACTCGCGTACAGCTGAGCTTCGGGAGTTGTTACAAGTACCACTGATGCCGGCTGTCGCCGCTAACCAAAAAATTGAGCTAAAGGATGTGTTAAGCGAGGTCGAATTTTGCGGAGAGCACTACGATTCACGCAGGAAAAATCTTCTCGGCAAGTATATCTCACTAATAACAGACTCAGAGCTAACACCTTCAACACACTTATCGAATTTAAATTCTGCTATGAAAAGTAAGCACTCTCAGGTTGCCTGAATAAGCTGAAGGGCCACTATCGAAGTCATTGGCGTTTACGTTTATACTTGCCAACCAAATTTAGAAGTGAAGGGCTCCGGGCGTGCTAAAAAAACAACTGATGCTTGCGGTAAAGGGGGGGTATGGTCTGCTTCCCCAAAGTGTCAAAACAGCGTTTCGTAAGAATCTGGCATTGCGTGCCTGGTATGGTAAGCAGCTACAGCAGTCCGGGCTTTTTTATGGCTTTCCCTCGCAGAAAAAGTTGTTTGCCCTTTATAAAGACTGCCTGAAAAAACAACAGGCAGATCTTGCTGTATTGCCAGCAGATACGCGCAACTATGCAGTTGTTGTGCTGGGCAGCAATAAAGATGCGTTGCGGCTTACCTTGTCTTCATTGGGTCAATTACAAGAAAGACTCCTTCATATATATGTCAGCAATGAGGTATTGCCAGCGCTACAATCACTAGCAGCTGAAATAAAACCCCTTAGCGATTTAGCACAGCAACCACATAAATGGCTGCTGTGTTTACGAGCGGGTGAGCAGATAAATCCGAATGCACTAAAAGCGTTGCCTGATGTAGTGGAGCCACGCCTGTTTTATTTTGACTGGCATTATCTGGATAATAAAGATAAACCTGTTGATGCACAGCTATTACCTGCCTGGAATCCCGATTATCAGTTATCTGCCGGTTATGTGAAAACGGCGTTGGTTATTCATCAGCCCGAGCAGCTAGTTGATTTGAGTCTGCTTTCAAGTGGCATCAATGATTATACCTGTATGCTTGCACGTATGGCGATTAACCACGCTCAGCCTGTCGAACATGTTCCTTATAGCCTCTTGGCTGCAGGGCAGAACGCACAACATGATAAAGCTGATATTGATGCCTTAGCCGACGTTGTGGAGCCGGTTGCTATACCGGTAAAAGACAAAAAGCAGGGTATTTTAAATCTCATGTGGCCACTGCCAACAACACCACTGGTCTCGCTGATCATTCCTACCTATAACGGTATGGACCTCGTCAAGGCTTGTATTGAATCTATTCTTGAAAAAACCACTTATCAGAATTATGAAATTCTGCTGGTTGATAACAATTCCAATGATGCTCAGTGCCTGGCCTATTTTGACGAGCTGGATAAGCACCCCAAAATTCGTTTATTGAAGTACCCATACCCGTTTAACTATTCTGCCATTAATAATTTTGCCGCTGGTCATGCGCGGGGTGAGGTAATTGGCCTAGTGAATAACGATATTGAAGTCATTACACCGCAATGGCTTGAATATATGGCCGGCCATGCCATGCGTGATGATATTGGCTGTGTGGGTGCAAAGCTGTTGTATACCGACGGCCGCATTCAGCATGCTGGCGTAGTAATGGGCTATGGCGGCGGGGCGGGGCATGCTCATAAGTATTTCCCTCGCTATCACTCCGGGTATATGAACCGCTTAATCGCAACCCAGAACTACAGTGCCGTAACGGCTGCCTGCCTGTTGGTGAAAAAGTCGATATTTGATGAGGTGGGTGGGCTGAACGAAGAAGACTTGCAAGTGGCATTTAACGATGTAGATTTTTGCCTGCGGGTGCTGGAAACCGGTGTACGCAATGTGTATTGCGCCGAAGCTGAACTGTTTCACCACGAGTCTGTTTCCAGGGGGCTGGATATCACCGAGGAAAAAGCCGCACGCTTTAACCGGGAGCTTACCTATCTTCGCACTACCTGGAAAAAGTATATTGCCAATGACCCGGCCTATAATCCAAACCTTACCTTAAAACGTGAGAACTTTGCTATTAAGGCAAAAGAGGAATACTAAATAGTACCGATGAAGAAGCCACTGCTCATCAGTGGCTTTTTTGTTCCTGACGAACAAAAAATGTGTTTGTCACCAATCTGCAAATAGCAATAATACGCGTCATTCAATATGCTGCCTGAGCGCCCCTCGCTCGTTTTGTGTATCAATACCTTACTCGGCAGCATTGAAGCATAACTAATTAGCTTTTTTATTGTTTTTATTTGCGGAGATAACATGCAAAGGCTGCGTGAGCTGTCCAGCCAGGTAGTGGTTGTACTTAACGAACTATCAGACATATTCAGTACCTACCAACAACGCCAGCAGTTACATTGTCTGGATAGTTGCGGTGCATGTTGTAACAAACCTGATATAGAAGTAACGGCACTGGAAATGCTGCCGCTGGCACTGCATATGTTTGATCAGGGAACAGCAGAAGCCGAACTGGATTCGCTGGAAGAGGCTTCAGGCTTTGCCTGCAAATATTATCAAAGACAGTCATTAGACGGGCAAAAGGGCCGCTGTACGGTTTATCACCAGCGGCCAGGACTTTGCCGTATGTTTGGCGTTGCCGGCTATAAAAGTAAGTCGGATATGCCTACACTTTCTGTTTGTGGCTTAATTAAACAAGCTGTACCTGAGAAATACGCAGCGTCTTTGATTTCACTGGGTAACCATAAGCCACCGATGATTGCCGAAGGGCAGGCGCGGCTGGCTCAACTGGATTACACACTGGGAACAACAATGCTTCCAATTAATGAAGCATTAAAACTGGCACTGAATAAAGTGCTGACCGAAGCGTATTATAGCGGCAGCTTTGATGAGCCTATTGTGGCAGCCTGATAATCGCGGATATAAAAAAGCCCGGTGCACAAAACACCGGGCTTTTTTAGTGACACTTATATGTCGCTTAACTTACTTATCATTCAGAACGCCGGCCAGTTCTTCTTCAGAAAAACCGGCGTTTAAACCATACCCTCTGATTTTTTCATCAGATACACCGGCATCCTGCGCGGTTTCCAGAATACGTAAAACCTGCTCTCGCTGGGTTGAAGATTCACGTATTGCTGTTTCCACCACATCATCTGCCTGGTTAGGGAAAAGCGCCAGTAATGAATCTACGACATATTCACCCACATAAGGCACAGCATCCAGTGCGGTAGTCAGAATCTCTATGACCTTATTAGGGTGCTCACGAGACAGCGTTTGCACAATAGTATCTGCTGAGTTGGGTTCGGTCATCACCGCTACACGCACAATCTCGTCCAGCTCATCTGGCGTTGCGTTAGCAGCAGCCTGAACTACAAAGTCTACATAACTGGGCTCAGCGCTAATCGCCAGTTTAACAATAGCCGGGCAGGAGCTGACTTCTTTTTCCAAAGCCAGTTCAACAATAGCCTGTGTGGAAGATGGTTGGGCGGATATCGCAGAAAAGATAATTTCACGGTACTTTTCCGGGTACATCTCTAAAGCTACATCTACAATAGAAACCACATCCTGAGGATAATGGCTGGCAATAGAACGAATAGCCCGGCCCACAGACATATTTTGATCAACCTGGCGTTTTAAAAACTTTGCCTGATAGGGATCTACGACCGGCTCTGGCTCTGCAAATTCGGTTGCACATACTGCGCTGCTTAATAAAGCACAAACGGCCAAAAGACATGTACTGCGCATGGAACCGACTCCTTCGAAGTTATTATTAGAGGTATAGAGTACTCGTAATATAGAACGACACCATTACCAAAAAGTTCAAGAATGATGAAATTTAATTCACTTAGAGTAAAAAGTATTCGATCGAGCGAGTTTTTGCAATTTTATTACGTATCATGCTTGACGTTTAAGTATAGCTGTATAGAATGCGCAGCCTCTTCACCGGGAACGCTTCACAGCCAACCTGTTGAAGATGTGGAGAAAATCAAGATTTGCTTCACACGTTTTTAAGTCACAACTTAGCGAAATAAATTAATTTCAAAAAGTGATTGACACTGAAAACGAATTGCGTAGAATGCGCATCCCGCTTCGGGGAGAAACGAAGCAGGCGGAGCCTGAGACAGGCAACGCTAACGTTCTTTAACAATGTATAACAAGACAATCTGTGTGGGCACTCGTTAAGAGTGTCAACCGACGATTCATATATAGTTTTTCGATTTTAATTGAAGAGTTTGATCATGGCTCAGATTGAACGCTGGCGGCAGGCCTAACACATGCAAGTCGAGCGGTAACAGGATGTGCTTGCACATCGCTGACGAGCGGCGGACGGGTGAGTAATGCTTGGGAACTTGCCTTGGCGAGGGGGATAACCACTGGAAACGGTGGCTAATACCGCATAATGTTCTTCGGAACCAAAGGGGGCTTAGGCTCCCGCGCTTAGAGAGGCCCAAGTGAGATTAGCTAGTTGGTAAGGTAAAGGCTTACCAAGGCAACGATCTCTAGCTGTTCTGAGAGGAAGATCAGCCACACTGGGACTGAGACACGGCCCAGACTCCTACGGGAGGCAGCAGTGGGGAATATTGGACAATGGGGGCAACCCTGATCCAGCCATGCCGCGTGTGTGAAGAAGGCCTTCGGGTTGTAAAGCACTTTCAGTGGGGAGGAAGGCTAAGTAGTTAATACCTGCTTAGATTGACGTTACCCACAGAAGAAGCACCGGCTAACTCCGTGCCAGCAGCCGCGGTAATACGGAGGGTGCAAGCGTTAATCGGAATTACTGGGCGTAAAGCGCACGCAGGCGGTTTGTTAAGCTAGATGTGAAAGCCCCGGGCTCAACCTGGGACGGTCATTTAGAACTGGCAGACTAGAGTCTTGGAGAGGGGAGTGGAATTCCAGGTGTAGCGGTGAAATGCGTAGATATCTGGAGGAACATCAGTGGCGAAGGCGACTCCCTGGCCAAAGACTGACGCTCATGTGCGAAAGTGTGGGTAGCGAACAGGATTAGATACCCTGGTAGTCCACACCGTAAACGCTGTCTACTAGCTGTTTGCGACTTTAAGTTGTGAGTAGCGAAGCTAACGCGATAAGTAGACCGCCTGGGGAGTACGGCCGCAAGGTTAAAACTCAAATGAATTGACGGGGGCCCGCACAAGCGGTGGAGCATGTGGTTTAATTCGATGCAACGCGAAGAACCTTACCTACACTTGACATGCAGAGAACTTTCCAGAGATGGATTGGTGCCTTCGGGAACTCTGACACAGGTGCTGCATGGCTGTCGTCAGCTCGTGTCGTGAGATGTTGGGTTAAGTCCCGCAACGAGCGCAACCCTTGTCTTTAGTTGCCAGCATTTAGTTGGGCACTCTAAGGAGACTGCCGGTGACAAACCGGAGGAAGGTGGGGACGACGTCAAGTCATCATGGCCCTTACGTGTAGGGCTACACACGTGCTACAATGGTATTTACAGAGGGAAGCGAGACAGCGATGTGGAGCGGACCCCTTAAAGAATATCGTAGTCCGGATCGGAGTCTGCAACTCGACTCCGTGAAGTCGGAATCGCTAGTAATCGCAGGTCAGAATACTGCGGTGAATACGTTCCCGGGCCTTGTACACACCGCCCGTCACACCATGGGAGTGGGATGCAAAAGAAGTAGTTAGTTTAACCTTCGGGAGAACGATTACCACTTTGTGTTTCATGACTGGGGTGAAGTCGTAACAAGGTAACCGTAGGGGAACCTGCGGTTGGATCACCTCCTTACCAAAAGAATCGACTGACACACTTAATGCAGTGTTCACACAGATAGTCTTGTTATAAATGAGAACAAACCGCTTATGGGGCTATAGCTCAGCTGGGAGAGCGCCTGATTTGCATTCAGGAGGTCAGCAGTTCGATCCTGCTTAGCTCCACCATAGGCTTGTAGCTCAGCTGGTTAGAGCGCACCCCTGATAAGGGTGAGGTCGGCAGTTCAAGTCTGCCCAAGCCTACCATTTCTACTTGTTATTGTTAATTTGCTCGCTGCGATGCTCATGTGCGCTTTGCACACTGCGCTTCTCGCAAACAAATTACCTGCAACAAGCGAAATGGACATACCTATGTGTAGTGGTTTGAAACGGATTGAAATCCTAATGAATATTTACTGTTTACAGTAGGCATTGATTAGGGTTTTTTACCCTAAAGTGAAATGATTCGTCATTTTGCGTATGTTCTTTAACAATTTGGAAAGCTGATATTAGTAATCAATCAAAATTGAGTAACTGAGAATATCGAAAGATGTTCTTTCAAAAGCTACTCTATCTGATTCGAATTACTTGTTATCGATTTGATTGATAACAAGGATATTCACGATTAGCTTGTCATGCATACAACATCACCAAAGCCCGAAGTCAAAAGGCGGGCAGGTCAGGTTGTTATACTTATCTTAATAAGTGGTAACAGCCGATGATTTGGTTTTTGTGCAAGCGGACTGACGAGTGAGGGAAGGCGCATACATTGAGTATGTAACTGACTGAACGAGGAAAAACGCGCCGCACAGGAAGCAAAGCAGATGGCTGTTTTGGGTTGTATGGTTAAGTGACAAAGCGTATACGGTGGATGCCTTGGCAGTTAGAGGCGATGAAGGACGTGTAAGTCTGCGAAAAGCTGTGGTGAGCCGACAAAATGCATTTGAGCCACAGATGTCCGAATGGGGAAACCCACCTGTTTACAGGTATCGTTACATGAATACATAGTGTAACGAGGCAAACGAGGGGAACTGAAACATCTAAGTACCCTTAGGAAAAGAAATCAACCGAGATTCCCCTAGTAGCGGCGAGCGAACGGGGAGCAGCCCTTAAGCATTTTATAAGTTAGTGGAAGCCTCTGGGAAGTGGCGCGATACCGGGTGACAGCCCCGTACATGAAGACGAATTAAATGTGAAATCGAGTAGGTCGGGACACGTGTTATCTTGACTGAAAATGGGGGGACCATCCTCCAAGGCTAAATACTCCTAACTGACCGATAGTGAACCAGTACCGTGAGGGAAAGGCGAAAAGAACCCCTGTGAGGGGAGTGAAATAGAACCTGAAACCGTATACGTACAAGCAGTGGGAGCCACTTCGTGTGGTGACTGCGTACCTTTTGTATAATGGGTCAGCGACTTATATTTGGTAGCGAGGTTAAGTAAATAACGGAGCCGTAGCGAAAGCGAGTGTTAACTGCGCGTTGAGTTGCCAGGTATAGACCCGAAACCCGGTGATCTAGCCATGAGCAGGTTGAAGGTTGAGTAACATCAACTGGAGGACCGAACCCACTGACGTTGAAAAGTCAGGGGATGACTTGTGGCTGGGGGTGAAAGGCCAATCAAACCGGGAGATAGCTGGTTCTCCCCGAAATCTATTTAGGTAGAGCCTCGGACGAATTCCATTGGGGGTAGAGCACTGTTAAGGCTAGGGGGTCATCCCGACTTACCAACCCTTTGCAAACTCCGAATACCAATGAGAACTATCCGGGAGACACACGGCGGGTGCTAACGTCCGTCGTGGAGAGGGAAACAACCCAGACCGCCAGCTAAGGTCCCTAAATATTGCTAAGTGGGAAACGATGTGGGAAGGCATAGACAGCTAGGAGGTTGGCTTAGAAGCAGCCACCCTTTAAAGAAAGCGTAATAGCTCACTAGTCGAGTCGGCCTGCGCGGAAGATGTAACGGGGCTAAGCAATATACCGAAGCTGCGGCAGCATGTTTACATGCTGGGTAGGGGAGCGTTGTGTAAGTGGATGAAGGTGAACTGTAAGGTTTGCTGGACATATCACAAGTGCGAATGCTGACATGAGTAACGATAATGCGGGTGAAAAACCCGCACGCCGGAAGACCAAGGTTTCCTGTCCCATGCTAATCAGGGCAGGGTAAGTCGGCCCCTAAGGCGAGGCAGAAATGCGTAGTCGATGGGAAACGGGTTAATATTCCCGTACTTGTATAATCAGTGATGGAGGGACGGAGAAGGCTAAGCAAGCCTGGCGTTGGTAGTCCAGGTGAAAGTGAGTAGGCTGAAGAATCAGGAAAATCCGGTTCTTCAAGGTCGAGACACGAGACGAGCTCCCAAGGGAGTGAAGTTGTTGATGCCCTGCTTCCAGGAAAAGCTTCTAAACTTATGATTATATGAACCGTACCCCAAACCGACACAGGTGGTCAGGTAGAGAATACTAAGGCGCTTGAGAGAACTCGGGTGAAGGAACTCGGCAAAATAGTACCGTAACTTCGGGAGAAGGTACGCCCCTGAAGGTGAATGCTTCGCGCAGTAAGCTTTTGGGGGTCGCAGTGACCAGGTGGCTGGGACTGTTTATTAAAAACACAGCACTCTGCAAACTCGAAAGAGGACGTATAGGGTGTGACACCTGCCCGGTGCCGGAAGGTTAATTGATGGGATTAGCGTAAGCGAAGTTCTTGATCGAAGCCCCGGTAAACGGCGGCCGTAACTATAACGGTCCTAAGGTAGCGAAATTCCTTGTCGGGTAAGTTCCGACCTGCACGAATGGTGTAACCATGGCCACGCTGTCTCCACCCGAGACTCAGTGAAATTGAAATCGCAGTGAAGATGCTGTGTACCCGCACCTAGACGGAAAGACCCCGTGAACCTTTACTACAGCTTGGCACTGAACATTGAACCTACTTGTGTAGGATAGGTGGGAGGCTTTGAAGTATGGACGCCAGTTCATACGGAGCCGACCTTGAAATACCACCCTGGTATGTTTGATGTTCTAACTTAGACCCTTTATCGGGGTTGAGGACAGTGTCTGGTGGGTAGTTTGACTGGGGCGGTCTCCTCCCAAATAGTAACGGAGGAGCACGAAGGTTAGCTAATCACGGTCGGACATCGTGAGGTTAGTGCAATGGCATAAGCTAGCTTAACTGCGAGACAGACACGTCGAGCAGGTACGAAAGTAGGTCATAGTGATCCGGTGGTTCTGTATGGAAGGGCCATCGCTCAACGGATAAAAGGTACTCCGGGGATAACAGGCTGATACCGCCCAAGAGTTCATATCGACGGCGGTGTTTGGCACCTCGATGTCGGCTCATCACATCCTGGGGCTGAAGTCGGTCCCAAGGGTATGGCTGTTCGCCATTTAAAGTGGTACGCGAGCTGGGTTTAGAACGTCGTGAGACAGTTCGGTCCCTATCTGGTGTGGGCGTTGGATGATTGATGGGAGCTGCTCCTAGTACGAGAGGACCGGAGTGGACGAACCGCTGGTGTTCGGGTTGTGATGCCAATCGCATTGCCCGGTAGCTACGTTCGGAACGGATAACCGCTGAAAGCATCTAAGCGGGAAGCCGGCCCAGAGATGAGTCATCCCTGACCTTTAAGGTCTGGAAGGGTTGTTGTAGACGACGACGTTGATAGGCAGGGTGTGGAAGCGTTGTAAGGCGTTAAGCTAACCTGTACTAATTGCCCGAAAGGCTTAACCATACAACCCAAAGCGGCCGCAGGCTGTGAAGGTTGTAGTGACAAGCTAAGCATATAGAGTAGTGTTACTCAGTTTTGATTGAATATCAGTTTTTTCCAGATTGTACGTTATCGATGACACATCGGTAACCACCAGTTTTTGTCTGGCGGCCATAGCGATACGGTCCCACCTGATCCCATTCCGAACTCAGAAGTGAAACGTATTAGCGGCGATGGTAGTGTGGGGTTTCCCCATGTGAGAGTAGCACACCGCCAGACTCCTCATTAAACGAGAAAGCCCACTCATTTGAGTGGGCTTTTTTCGTTTATGCGCAGCACGCTGCGCTACATCATATGAAAACCCAACCCATCGGGACTGTTCGGGTTACTTATCACCGCCTGATATCTGTAGTATCTATTCATCCGTGAAGCATAGTCCAGCTCGGCATCCATGCCTCGCGCGCCTCACTCTCGGCGTGCCACCGGCACCCCTCGTTCGCTACGCTCACCGTTCACCGCCCCCATGTGAGAGTCGTATTATCAAAGAGTAATAAATTCCTTGTACACACACCCAATATACTGTCGCCCCTGCGAAAGCAGAGATCTCCGATTCTCCGTCATCCCCGTGAAAACGGGGATCTCGTGAACAGCCTGACTGATTCAAAACATCCTCTTTGATAGGTAGTCATGCTCCCAAAAGAGATCCCGGATATCGCTGTGCGATTCCGGGACGACGGGAGGGATAGTAAAACGTCATCCCTGTGCAAAAGGGAATCTCTATCATACCGTCGCCCCTGCGAAAGCAGGGGTCTCGTGAACAGCCTGGCTGATTCAAACCATCATCTTTGATAGGTAGCCATGTTCCCACGGAGATCCCGGATATCACTGCGCGATTCCGGGACGACGGGAGGGAGTAAAACGTCATCCCTGTGCAAAAGGGTATCTCTATTATACCGTCGTCCCTGCGAAAGCAGAGATCTCCGACCCTCCGTCATCCCGGTGAAAACGGGGATCTCGTGAACAGTCTGGCTGATTCAAAACATCATCTTTGATAGGTAGCCATGTTCCCAAGGAGATCCCGGATATCACTGCGCGATTCCGGGACTACGGGAGGGATAGTAAAACGTCATCCCTGTGCAAAAGGAATCTCTATCATACCGTCGCCCCTGCGAAAGCAGGGGGCTCGTGAACAGCTTGGCTGATGCAAAACATCATCTCTATAGGTAGCCATGTTCCCAAAAGAGATCCCGGATATCGCTACGCGATTCCGGGACGACAGGAGGGATAGTAAAACGTCATCCCTGTGCAAAAGGAATCTCTATCATACCGTCGCCCCTGCGAAAGCAGGGGTCTCGTGAACAGCCTGAATGATTCAAAATACTACTTAACCAATTTGCGGGAGAGATGCTCAAAAAGAAAACATGTAAGAGCAACGACAAAAGCGTGATACAAAACTTGGGTCGAGTTTACCCACCCCAGAAACATCGAGAAAATACTACATAGTATTGATAAGCTAACTAACAAACCGATTTTTTTCAGCATTCTTCTTCTCCAGAGACCTGCGATATTTTCCGTCAGAATGTAAAATAACACTTAAACGGAAAATGCAGCTGCAAGCTGTTTTGTATATTAAAGTGAGTCGCAGAGTAAAACGAGTTTAGGTTTAGATCAGTTATTTGCGTATTGACCTCTTTTCAAAGGTATCCATGTTCCCAAGGAGATCCCGGATATCGCTTTGCGATTCCGGGACGACGGGAGTGGAAGGCATCATTTATTGGGGGGGAAACATTCCACAGAAGCCCCTGATACGACCTACCGCCATGTCCGTGAAAGCGAGGGTCTCCAATATACCGTCGCCCCTGCGAAAGCAGGGGTCTCGTAAACAGCCTAGCTGATTTAAGACATCATCTTTAAAAGTAGTCATGGCCCCGTACAAAGGGAATCTCCTTTATACCGTCGCCCCTGCGAAAGCAGGGGTCTCGTGAACAGCCTGGCTGATGCAAAACACCATCTTTTAAAGGTAGTCACGTTCCCACGGAGATCCCGGATATCGCTGTGTGATTCCGGGACGACGTGAGGGAGCAAAGCGTCATCTTTCAAAGTAATCATGAACAACTGGTCTCCATTGCGATTACAAGTATAATGCAGGAGTTAGTTAGTAGAAGGTTGTAAAAATTAATGCTACGGAGTATTGCGGTAAAGTCTCTTGTGGAGCCTTACCTCCCACTGACCCGGCTAAAACATCGTCTGAAGTTTAGCAAACCGAAGGTCAGACTGGTTGGTGTTGCGAAAAATGAGGGGCGCTACCTCGCAGAATGGATTCTTCATCATCTATATTTCGGTATTGATCATATCGAAGTGCACTACAACCAGTGTGATGACAACACTGTGGCCGTAGGGGAGTATTTGTCCGCAAAATACCCTGTGTCTTTCATAAATGCAGATAACCAATTTGCGCCCCATCTGAAGTCACCTCAGGTAGGCGTATATTTATCAGCTATAAGCAAAGCTTACAGGGAGGGTTATTCTCACGTCCTGTTCCTGGATGTCGATGAGTTTCTTGTGCCTAAAGATCTGTCAAAAGGTGTGCATGAGCTGATTAGCGATAAGCGCTATTTTGACGTAATAAGTAATAACTGGTGCAACAAACTCGAAGATACGTCTTTGTTTGGCAGAGCACTTGAACAAAACATGACACTGGAAGTTTCTCCAACCGTTAAATCGATGGTGAAAACGTTTGTCACTCCGCCTGTTATGAACCCTCATAATGTAGTGAGTAATAAACTGCGTTATACCATGAGTGGAACAGCACAATTTGCGTCTGACAGAGAGGATATGTCTAAGGTAACTGAGCATCAGTCCAGGTTTAAAGACGCTGACTTTTTTGTTCTGCATCGCCAGTATCGTAGCCAGATTGAATATGTCGCCATGCTCGGCCGAGGCCGGCCGATTGAAGCAGCAAAACAAAAATCGATATTTAAAAATAACCGCCGTGGCTACAATATCAATACTGGCAAAACAGCGCTTAAATTTGATCAGTCTGCATTTGAAAAATACGCTGACTACCTGGACGAGCACATGAACTCTCCAGAATTGCAGGCTCTGCACAAAGAAGCTCAGCAGATGGTAGAGTCACGCTATCAGCAGGTTGTAAAGATGATAGCCAATGCCCCTTCGTCTGAACGGTCTTTGCTGAGTCGGTTATTGAAAAATATTAATTTGCCAGAGGTCAGCAGTGCATTTAAACAAATGCGTTCTGATAAGGCGGCAAAAGCAAGCTCAGATGCGTAGTCTTTCTAAACTAGTTAATGCAACAGGATTAACCCGCTCGTTAAATAAGTCTCTTCATGAATTAAGGATGTTATCCGGAATTAAGGTTAAACTGGTCGCTATTGCAAGGAATGAAAGTGCCTACCTGGCTGAATGGATTTATCACCATCTTTACTTTGGCTTTGACCATATCGAGATTCACACGAATCACTGCTCGGATAACACAGATCAATTATTAGCAGCGATTGGTCATCCTTCGGTTACTGTCATAAACGCGGATGACTGCTTTAGTGGTGCTGCCGACTCTCCTCAGGTCAGAATTTACAGAGAGGCGTTCTACACGGCATGGCGGCAAGGCTACACGCATTTGATGTTTCTGGATATTGATGAGTTTTGGGTACCGGCAAATTTAAAAGATTCTATTAACAGCTGGATAAAGCGGCATAAGCACACCGACATAATGTGTTTTAGCTGGCTGAATAAAACCGACGAGCACATCCCATTTGGCCATGTTATAGACAACTGCCGGTTTGAGTTTGAAGCAGCAGAGCAAGTGAAGTCTGTTTACAAGACTACCGTCACGCCTGTCACCATGAACCCGCACAATGTTATAGACCATACGCTTACCTACTGTCGGGATAATGGAGATAAGTATGCTCCGATTAATGAACACTTTTCCCGGACTTTACCTCTTGTGCCTCCTTTCACGCAGGAACGTGCTTTTATTATTCATCGAAAGTACCGAAGTGAGAAAGAATATATTTCTATGCTGGGAAAAGGCCGCCCTATTGGTACAGCTGCTACGCAATCTATATTTAAAGATAACCGGCACGGTTATATAAAAAGTAATAAAAAACATTGCTGGGTATTCGGTTCTACTGCATTTACACGGTATCAACGCTTTATGTTTGCGCAGTTGCAGAACGATGAGATTCAGACACCAACCGGTCAGGGCCAGGCTTTTGTTGATAAGCGATATAAGGAAGTACTCGACCTGATTGAAACTGCACCAAAAGAGGAGCGGCAGACGCTGAATCGTTTGCTTCGTCATGTTAACGATGCAAATGCGCTGGCCGCCTTTCAAGAGTTTAAACAGTCCCACGGACTTAGTTGATTTCATCAGTGTCGTCTCTTTCCATCTACCTGCGCATGTCCTAATATGACGGCACTTTGAAACTCCACGCTCAGGTGTCAGGTGCCGTCACTTCAAAATTACCATTCTTTTCATTTGCAGGCTGAAGCTCAGCAGCTCGAAACCTTTCATGATGTTCCTTCTGCATTATCACTATGCAGGCAATATCCGCAGCATTATTTGTTGGGCGAGGGCAGCAATACGGTCTTTATTGAAAATTATGATGGTGCGGTACTGCTTAACCGGATTACGGGTATAGAAGTATCCAACAGTGATACGGCTGTTAGCTTACGGGTTGGTGCTGGCGAGAACTGGCACAACCTGGTTACTACTGCATTAGCGCAAGGCTGGCACGGGATGGAAAATCTGGCTTTAATCCCTGGAGCGGTTGGTGCATCGCCCATTCAGAACATCGGTGCTTATGGGCTGGAGGTGGCTGATTTTATTACCTCGGTGGAAATGGTGGAGCTTGCTACAGGGCTAACACAGGTCCTGAATAATGCTGAGTGTCAGTTTGGTTATCGCGACAGCATATTTAAGCAAGCCTTACTGGGGAAGGTGATTATTACGCATGTGAATTTCTGCCTGCCTAAAACCTACTCGCTGAATACTCGCTACGGCGAGCTCAAAGCTCTCGAGAACCCGACAGCACAGAGTATTTATAATGAAGTGATTCGGGTTCGCCGGGCCAAACTGCCAGACCCGGACGTGGCAGGGAACGCGGGTAGCTTTTTCAAAAACCCGGTGATCAGTGCAACGGCTTTCAGCAAACTACAGGCACGCTATCCTGAGGTTCCTCATTACCCGGTTGCAGATGATAATGTAAAAATTCCCGCTGCCTGGCTGATTGATCAGGCAGGCTATAAAGGAAAACAGGTAGGCAAGGTAAAGTGCCATATTACTCAGCCGTTGGTACTGACAAATCTGGGGCAGGCAACTGGTTCTGATGTGGTATTGTTAGCCCGTGAGATCATGGATACGGTAAACACCAGATTTAATGTGGCGCTTGAGCCGGAAGTTCGTCTGGTGGGTAAAGAAGGATTAGTCAATTTATGAAACATGCCTCCAAACTGATTCGCCAGCATATATTGTCACTGTTATCGGACGGGCAGTTTCATTCCGGAGAGGTCATAGCACAGCAGGTCGGGTTATCCCGTACCGCAGTGGCTGGTCATATCAGTCAGTTGTCAGACTGGGGACTGGATGTGTTCAAGGTAAAAGGTAAAGGGTATCGCCTCAACCGGCCGTTTACGTTACTGGATGCAGATAAAATCAAACGCCACTTACCAGGCAACCGCTTGTCAACAGTACAAGTTGCGTCAGTGCTTGAGTCGACCAATACCGAACTGAAAAAGAAAATTGCCAATAACCGCGATGAGCTGGCCAATGGCGACACCCTGTTTTCAGAAATTCAGACTGCCGGACGCGGTCGGCATGGCAGGCAGTGGCTGGCTCCGGTGGGCGGAAGCCTGACCTTTTCAATGTACTGGTCATTTCCAGACGGTTATCAGAGTATGGCCGGGTTATCACTGATGGTGGGCGTGGCGATTTGTGAAGCGCTGCGCCGGATGGGAATTGATGATGCCCAGGTGAAGTGGCCCAACGATATTTATCTGGGAGGCAAGAAGCTGGCTGGTGTACTGATAGAAGTAGAAGGGCAGATTGGTGCCACAGCGCATTCGGTCATTGGTATTGGCCTGAATGTGTATGTGCCGGCTGCCCAATATGATGTTGGCCAGCCACATACCGATTTATGCAGCGTACTGGCCAGTGAGCCGGATCGTAATGAACTGGCTGCACACCTGGTCGACTCTTTACATCATCATCTGAATGATTTTGCTGCCTTTGGCTTTGGTAAATTTGTTCCTATCTGGGAATCGCTGGATTTATTTGCTGATAAGACCATTGTTTTGCAGATGGGCGAGAAACGCTTTAGCGGTATTGATTGTGGCGTTGATGCCAGCGGTGCCTTATTAGTAGAAACCCGGGATGGCATAATGCGGTTTCATGGTGGTGAGGTAAGCCTGCGTGGTATGTGAAAATCAGGTATTGCTGGTTGACGCCGGCAATACCCGGGTCAAGTACGTTACGCTGGATAAACTGAACGGTAACGTGGCAGTGTGCGACAACCTGACTGCATTATTAAATAAGGTGTCATTGCTGGGCAATATCCATCATATTTTTCTGGCTAACGTGGCCTCCGATGAAAATGAGGCCTTACTGCATCAGTTTTGTGCGGCAAATCATATTCAGCTGCATATCATTGTTACAGAAAAACAGCAGTTCGGACTACTTAATAGCTATGCTCAGGTAGATAAAATGGGGGTGGATCGCTGGCTGGCAATGATAGCTGCACACGAAATGACCGAACAGGCATTTGCGGTGATAGATATTGGTACGGCCATCACCTGTGATTTTGTGGCAAACGGTCAACATTTAGGCGGTTGGATTACGCCGGGCTACCAGCTGATGAAAGAAAGTCTGGTAAAAAATACCGCCAGGGTGTTTGCTGATGATCGCATTCCCGAGGATTTTTCTGTTGGCCAATCCACTCAGGATTGCGTGTCTTTTGGATGCCAGGCAGCGGTGCGTGGTGTTTATTTAAGCGCGGTTGATTATTTGTCGAGCAAACAAACGGATTTTTCCATAATAATTGGGGGTGGAGGTAAAAATATGCTTGCATTCGCTCAATTCAATGGTAGCATCCTCGTCGCGAATTTGGTGGTGCATGGCCTGGCGCGATATGCCAGAAGTTTACTTCTGACATAAGCCTCGAAAGTTGTTAAGTGGTTCAACGTTCGAAAAAAAATTGAAAGAAATTTCAAAAAAGCACTTGCACTGAGTAAATGTTTACTCTAGAATGCGCACCCACTTGATGAGGAGCCGACTTAGCTCAGTTGGTAGAGCAACTGACTTGTAATCAGTAGGTCGCCAGTTCGATTCCGGCAGTCGGCACCATTCATCAATCTCTGGAGGGGTACCCAAGCGGTCAACGGGAGCAGACTGTAAATCTGCCGGCTCAGCCTTCGCAGGTTCGAATCCTGCCCCCTCCACCACTTTTTCTATGAGGTGGCCAGAGAATTAGGATCGCGGGCATCGTATAATGGCTATTACCTCAGCCTTCCAAGCTGATGATGCGGGTTCGATTCCCGCTGCCCGCTCCAATTAGTGTGCTGATATAGCTCAGTTGGTAGAGCGCACCCTTGGTAAGGGTGAGGTCGGCAGTTCAAATCTGCCTATCAGCACCATTCTTCTCCCCAGCTCATATTTTATATCTAAATATTTAAAAAGTTTCTAAATAACTTTGCTGGGAAAATAGAAAATGGCAAAAGAAAAGTTTGAACGTTCCAAGCCCCACGTAAACGTGGGTACTATCGGCCACGTTGACCACGGTAAAACCACTCTGACTGCAGCTATCACTACTGTACTTGCTAAAGTACACGGTGGTGACGCACGTGCTTTCGATATGATCGATAACGCACCTGAAGAAAAAGCTCGTGGTATCACCATCTCTACTTCTCACGTAGAGTATGACACTCCAAGCCGCCACTACGCGCACGTTGACTGCCCAGGACACGCTGACTATGTTAAAAACATGATCACCGGTGCTGCTCAGATGGACGGTGCTATCCTGGTAGTTGCTGCGACTGATGGCCCTATGCCTCAGACTCGTGAGCACATCCTGCTGGGTCGTCAGGTTGGTATTCCTCACATCATCGTGTTCATGAACAAATGTGACATGGTTGATGACGAAGAGCTGCTTGAGCTGGTAGAAATGGAAGTTCGTGAACTTCTTAACGAATACGAATTCCCAGGCGACGATCTGCCTGTAATCAAAGGTTCTGCTCTTAAAGCCCTTGAAGGCGACGCAGAGTGGGAAAAGAAAATCGTTGAACTGGGTGAAGCCCTAGATTCATATATCCCAGAGCCAGAGCGTGCTATCGATAAGCCGTTCATCCTGCCAATCGAAGACGTATTCTCAATCTCAGGCCGTGGTACTGTTGTAACTGGTCGTGTTGAGCAAGGTATCGTTAAAGTTGGTGAAGAAGTAGAAATCGTTGGTATCAAAGATACGACTAAGACTACTTGTACTGGCGTTGAAATGTTCCGTAAGCTTCTTGACGAAGGCCGTGCTGGTGAGAACGTTGGTGTTCTTCTGCGTGGTACTAAGCGTGACGAAGTTGAGCGTGGTCAGGTACTTGCTAAGCCAGGTTCAATCACTCCTCACACTCAGTTTGAAGCTGAAGTATACGTACTGAGCAAAGACGAAGGTGGCCGTCATACGCCATTCTTCAAAGGTTACCGTCCACAGTTCTACTTCCGTACAACTGACGTAACTGGTGCTGTACAGCTTCCAGAAGGCGTAGAAATGGTTATGCCTGGCGACAACCTGAAGTTTGTTGTTGACCTGATTGCTCCAATCGCGATGGACGAAGGTCTGCGCTTCGCAATCCGTGAAGGTGGCCGTACAGTAGGTGCTGGTGTTGTATCTAAGATCATCGCGTAATATCGATGTCTTAATGCACACAATGCATTAGAAGAAGGCGCTCATATGAGCGCCTTTTTTGTGTCTGTTTGAAACCCGCCCGTCGTCCCGGAATCGCTCAGCAAAAGCCTCGTCGTCCCGGAATCGCGTAGCGATATCCGGGATCTCTTTGGAACGCGGCTCACTTTATTCATGACTTCTGTTAACGTAGCCAGACTGCTTAAGGAGATTCCTGCTTTCGCGGAAATGACGGATGGGGCACGGGGATGACGGAAACTGTCTTCGTCCGAACCGCATAGCGGTATCCGGGATCTCCCTGAGACATGACTCACCCGCCGTCGTCCCGGAATCGCGTAGCGATATCCGGGATCTCTTTGGAACGCGGCTCACTTTATTCACTACTTTTATTTGCGTAGCCAGACTGCTTAAGGAAATATCTGCTTTCGCGGAAATGACGGATAGGGCACGGGGATGACGGAAAGAGTCGTCGTCCCGGAATCGCGCAGCGATATCCGGGATCTCTTTGAGAATATGACTCACTTTATTCAGTGCTTTTATTTGCGTAGCCAGGCTGCTTAAGGAGATTCCTGCTTTCGCAGGAATGACGGATGGGGCACAGGCATGACTCAACCGCCGTCGTCTCGGAGTCGCATAGCGGTATCCGGGATCTCCTTGGTTCATGACTCACTTTATTCAGTGCTTATATTAGCTCAGCCAGACTGCTTAGGAGGTCCCCGTTTTCACGGGACGACGAACAAGGCACTGGAATAGTGCGCTCTCCCTGCAACATGACGACCTCAAACCAAAAGTCTTACCTGCCACAATCTTTTAACAATTACCTTATATGCTGATTCTTTGGAGTCGTACTGATTGGCTTGATGAAGGAAGAGTAACAGTGGCAGGTTTGAAGTTTGATTCAATAAAATCCCGGTTATTATTAATGACCCTTATCTGTGTGCTGGGAATGAGCATGTTGGTGGCAAGTCAGTATATTTTTACTCAGCGGCTGGTTACGCTTAATCAACAGCGGGACATGCTATTGCGTCTGGGACAGGATTTATTGCAAATGCGCCGGCATGAAAAAGACTTTTTGCTGCGCCACCAGATTGATTATTTTAACCGTTTCAACAGCCGGGCGGCGCAGTTTAATCATCATCTGAACAAACTTACTCCCTTGTTCAACCGGTTTGCACTGCCGATTGAACAGTCTGGTGAGCTGGCAGAAGGGCTACAGCGGTATCAGCAGTTATTTCACGAGGTGGTGAAGTTGCAGCTGCGTATCGGGCTTACTTCCAACGATGGATTACATGCACAACTGACAGAAACAGAGAAACAGCTGACAACACGGTTCAATACCGGGACGGTGATATACGGACAGCTGATGGCTGCGCGTATCGCGGCCCGGGACTTTATGGCCACCCGGGATAAAGCGTATATTCAGGCCTTTGAACAGGCCATAGACAGCGTACGTCGACAGGGAAAATTCCCTACACAAAGCATGGAAGCCAGGCAGCTTGAGCAGTACGAACAACATTTTCAGGCGCTAAGCTCAGGGCTTATCAGGATGGGGGTGACTCATAATACCGGTTTGCGTGGAGAGTTTCGCAGCCAGGCACACGCCGTGGAAGAACAACTGCACAGTATCGATGTAGCCCTGCAGCCGCTGATCCGCGAGCAAGAGCAGCAGGTTCAGCTTTACGGTATTACTATTGCTGGTCTTACTTCAGTCGCACTGATCTTGCTGTTGATCAAAAGCTTTGCGACCTTTCATCGTTCCTTTGCTAATTTTGTGATGTTTTTCTATCGCTGCAAACGTCAGTATCAGCGCATCGACACCCGCCAGCTGGGCTTTGCTGAATTTAAATCCTTAGCCGAACTGGCCAATGAGATGGTAGAGTCGCGCAGAGATATTGAAGCGCAGCTGGCCTCGGCAAAAGCCCGCTTAGGCGAGGCAGAAGCCGGCAGCTCACATAAAATACAGGATGCATGAATGAAACACACGCAGTTAGGCAGTAGTGGCTTACAGGTAACAGATATCTGTCTGGGTACAATGACCTGGGGAATTCAGAATACTCAGGCGGATGCAGATGCGCAGATTGAGATGGCGCTGGACGCCGGTATCAACTTTATGGATACCGCCGAAATGTACCCGGTCCCCCCTGGTGAAAAGACCTATGCCGATACCGAAAGGTTTATTGGTAACTGGCTGGCCAGAAATCCGCAGCGCCGTAAAGAATTTGTGCTGATGACGAAAATTGCAGGTTCGGGTGTTCGCTGGATTCGCGAGGGTGGCAACATCACCGGTGATGCAGTACTGGCGGCAGTTGATGCGTCACTGGAGCGTCTGAATACTGATTATATCGATGTGTATCAGCTACACTGGCCAAACCGCACCACGGCGCACTTTGGTAAGCACTGGCCCGGCGCTACAGATCCGCGTCAGGTTGACCGGGAAGCAGAAGTGGCAGGAATGCGCGATATTCTTATCGGTCTGAAAGCAGCACTGGATAGCGGCAAAATTCGTCACTGGGGATTATCTGACGACAGCCCGTGGGGTATTCATACCTTTTTAACCCTGTGTAAGGAAATGAATATTCCCCGCCCGGTTTCTATTCAAAATGAATTCAGTCTGCTGCATCCTAAAGACTGGCCGTATCTGATTGAAATGTGTGAACTGGAAGATATTGCCTATCTGCCATGGTCACCGCTGGCAACGGGTATTCTTAGCGGTAAATATCTGAATGGTCAGGTTCCGCAGGGCTCTCGCTGGACACTGTCACAACGACATGGCCTGTACCGCAACACCCCACAAACGCATGCTGCGACGGCAAAATACGTGGATATAGCAAAAGATGCCGGGATGACACCCAGTCAGCTGGCCCTGGCATGGTGTCGACAAGTACCGGGAGTGCGTTCCACTATTATCGGAGCAACCAGTACCTCGCAGCTACAGGAAAATATTGATGCGTTTACCATCGAATTAAGCGAAGACACGCTGGCGCGCATTAGTGAAATACTGCAGGAATACCCGGCGACTTACTAACGAACAGTTACCAGTGAAAAAAAAAGCGCCGTGGGTCGTCCCCGGCGCTTTTTTATTGAATAGTACGCCAGCAGGGTTATTATTTGCTGGCCGAACTCCGTTTGTACTGAGTCAGTATCAGAATGCGTACTTGGCGGAAAACTGTATCCGGTTCATATCACCTTCCAGCCCCGCTTCAGTCTCACGCTTGGCGTAGGCGTATTCACCACCAAAGGTCAGCGAAGGTGTGGGTGAATAAAGATAGTTAACCCGTGTGCTCCAGGTACTTTCAGTGGCAGAAAGGCCGGTCAGGGCAACGTCGTTATCGGCTTCAAAAGCAGAAAACATGACCGAACTACGCGCTTTTTCAGACCACACATGCCGGTATGAAATGGCATAACCCATTGAATCGATGGCTTCCAGTTCATTGTTAGCATTAATCACCGCGCCATTGGCAGCATTCAGGGCGGTATAGCGTCCCATACCGGTACCGGCATTAAACATCATACGAATATCATCACCGTTATCCAGCATCACTTTGCCAGATACTGCAATACCAAAACTGGTCTCATCGTCATCGACATTCTCACCGTCATCGTAGGATAACTGACGAGCCAGGCCGGCGACTTTCACATAGCCCCAGTTCTGCTGCATGGTATAAGCGGCAATCAGGTCCGGCACCGCGTTGTCATCAGCAACTATCCGGCCAGCCCCACCAAACGGCGTCACGGTGGTTTCCGGATTTTCCAATGCTACCTGAAACCCTCCATTGGTGTAGCGAAGCATGGTTTGACGGCCAAAGGTAATACCGTCGGTAATCCCGATAAAATCCAGTGATTCAGGCAGGCTGGGCACATCCATAAAGGTGGTCCAGGTCTGGCCTATCAGCCAGTTTTTATATTCAATATACGCATGTCGTACCCGCGGCTGATAGGAGTTACTGATACGTTCATTGCCTCCTTCAGTCACAATGAAGTCCAGCTCCAGCACGCCTTTGATGCTATCGCCATTGTCGGCCGGTGTGTCGGTGGTAATGCGGAATCTGGACTGCCGAATATGCGCATCAAACTGCGATCCTTCATCATTACCGCCAACCGGGGTGAGGGAAGGAATATAAAAGTCACGACCTACACTGCCTGAAGATATCGTGCCGTCAGAGTAATTGCTGAACATCGCATCGGCTTTGATATAGCCTGAAAAGCTCATCTGTGTATTGCCTACCGCTGTGGTGGTTGCGGCTTGTGCTGTGTATCCGGCAACCGATAATGCGCAGATGACGGCTGTTTTTTTCAATGTGTGTGTCATCGGTCCTTCCCGTCTTTTTTATTTTAGTAAATGATATGTAAAATATCCGTGAATCTGTGTAGGGTGAACGATATCGAAGTAAAAGCAAATAAACACTTGGCCGGTTACGACCAAAGTCGTACTTCTTACTCATCAACTCATCTTGGTCCAAAGTGGGGCAGGGGTAAGACCAAAGTCTCATTTTGCTTTACCGGCAAGTCGTTACATTGATGTACCTATAGTATTTTCTCTTGGTTTTATGACATTGGAGGCTCAACCATGACAGCCAGCAAGACGTATCCTGTTCCTGAATATATCAAACAAAATACGCACCTGACCGAAGCTCAGTACACCAAGATGTATCAGCAGTCGGTACAGGATCCCGCCGGCTTTTGGGGAGAGCATGCCGGTTTTCTGGACTGGTACACGGCACCCACCAAAGTAAAAAACACGGTTTTCACCAAAGACGAAGTTGCGATTAAATGGTTTGAAGACGGTGAATTGAATGCCAGTTACAACTGTATTGACCGTCATCTTGCAGACAACGCAAAAAAAGTCGCGCTGTTCTGGGAGGGTGACTCTCCCGAAGATAGCGAGGAAGTGACCTATCAGCAGCTGCACTATGAGGTGTGTAAACTGGCAAATGGCCTGAAAAAACTGGGCGTAGAAAAGGGTGACCGGGTGGCGATTTATATGCCCATGGTGCCCCAAGCTGCCTATGCAATGCTGGCCTGCGCCCGGATTGGCGCTGTACATTCTGTAATTTTTGGCGGATTTTCGCCCAATGCGATTGCAGATCGTATCAACGACAGCGCGGCCAAAGTGGTAATCACCTCAGACGAAGGACGCCGCGGTGGCCGGGCTGTTCCACTTAAACAAAATGTGGATAAAGCCCTGGCCAATGGTGCGTGTCCGTCAATCACTCATGTTGTCTGCCATAAAGTGACCGGCGGTGATGTAGCCTGGAACGACAGTGTCGATGTGTGGTGGGAAGCGCTTACAGATGATTGTTCGGCGCAGTGTGAGCCGGAGGTGATGAACGCTGAAGATCCGCTGTTTATTCTGTATACGTCAGGATCTACCGGTACACCAAAAGGCGTGGTACATACCACCGGTGGATATCTGCTGTATTCCTCGATGACCTTTAAATATGCGTTTGATTACCAGCCTGATGATGTGTACTGGTGTTCTGCGGATGTGGGCTGGATAACAGGCCATAGTTATATGGTTTACGGCCCGCTGGCTAATGGCGCTTCGCAGGTATTCTTTGAAGGGGTGCCAACTTATCCGGATGTTCGCCGGGTAGCGCAGGTGATAGAAAAGTATAAAGTAAATAGCTTTTATACCGCTCCTACAGCCATTCGCGCTCTGATGGCGCATGGCGATAAGCCCGCCGAAGGATGCGACTTGTCGTCGCTGCGTTTATTGGGCACGGTGGGCGAACCGATTAATCCGGAAGCCTGGGATTGGTATCACCGTGTTATCGGGCAGTCCCGCTGCCCGATTATGGATACCTGGTGGCAAACTGAAACCGGTGGCCATATGATCACGCCGCTGCCGGGGGCAACAGAGCTGAAACCCGGGTCTGCCACCCGTCCGTTTTTTGGCATTCAGCCAGCTTTGTTTGACGCTGATGGTAAGGAGCTACAAGACGAAGCGGCTGGCAACCTGGTGATTAAAGACAGCTGGCCGGGACAGGCGCGTACGGTGTATGGCGACCATGAACGCTTTATTAATACTTACTTCAGTGCGTATGAAGGGGTGTATTTCACCGGCGATGGGGCAAAACGTGATGAAGATGGTTACTACTGGATCACCGGACGTGTTGACGATGTGCTCAATGTATCAGGCCATCGTCTGGGTACAGCCGAGATAGAAAGTGCGCTGGTGGCCCACTCCAAGGTGGCAGAAGCAGCGGTGGTTGGCTTTCCGCACGATATAAAGGGGCAGGGCATTTATGTGTATGTGACCCCGAATGACGGTGTGACGCCTGATGATGCGCTGACCAAAGAGCTGCGCGACTGGGTTCGTCAGGAACTCAGCCCGATTGCTACGCCGGATATGATTCAGTGGTCTTCTGGTCTGCCTAAAACCCGCTCGGGTAAGATCATGCGTCGGATCCTGCGTAAAATTGCCGCCAATGAGCATGATCAATTAGGCGATACGTCGACGTTGGCGGATCCGGCAGTTGTTGATACACTCATCGAACAAAGGCTGAATAAATAATAAGATAATGGAGTACCTATGATAACGCTGCTGATCGCAGATGATCACCCTCTTTACCGGGATGCCCTGAGAGGTGCGTTATCGTTAAGCCTGCCAGCTTTGAGTTTACTTGAAGCTGGCGATCTGACC
The DNA here is from genome assembly GCF_005222225.1 of Salinimonas lutimaris. GTDB lineage: Bacteria > Pseudomonadota > Gammaproteobacteria > Enterobacterales > Alteromonadaceae > Alteromonas > Alteromonas lutimaris. Next base: position 3,538,444 of record NZ_CP036536.1, on the reverse strand, counting down.
TCTACGGTTAACATTTTGCAGGAGCAGGATGTTGATCTTCTTCTATTAGATCTGCATATGCCGGGCAGCAATGATTTGTTCGGTTTGCTGCATGTTCGAAAGCTGTTTCCTGAATTACCGGTTGCTGTGGTATCTGGCACTGAAGACGCGTCGATTATTTCAAAGATTGTAGGAGCCGGTGCGCTGGGGTTTATTCCTAAAACAGCCAGTTCTGGCGATATTGCCGAAGCGGTACAGGTTATTCTGGATGGTGATATCTGGGTTCCTGACTCTGTCAGCGAGCAGATTGAAGAGGTCGACGAAGCATTCGCGGAGTTAGCTGATAAGGTATCCAGCCTGACGCCCTCTCAGTATAAAGTCTTGTGCTTCATGCGCGACGGTCTGCTTAACAAGCAGATTGGCTATAATCTGGATATTGCCGAAGCAACGGTAAAAGCCCACGTTACTGCTATTTTCAAAAAGCTGGGTATCAATAACCGCACTCAGGCGGTACTGATTGCCTCCCAGCTTGAACTTGAGCCTCCTGCGTCCAGAACGTAGGAGCATGCCTCACGTTATTCAATGACTTTTACTTCCTCCTGTTGTCCCGGGCGCGTGCAGCAACGACCCGTCGTCCCGGAATCGCACAGTGATATCCGAGATCTCCTTGAAACATGACTCACCCTCTCGTCGTCCCGGAATCGCGCAGCGATATGCGGGATCTCATTGGAACATGACTCACCCTCTCGTCGTCCCGGAATCGCGCAGCGATATCCGGGATCTCCCTGGAACATGACTCACTTTATTCAGTGCTTATCTTAACGTAGCCAGACTGTTGACGAGATTCCTGCTTTCGCAGGAATGACGGACAAGGCGTGGAAATGACGGATAGAGCGCAGCAATGACGAGTAATGCATAGTAATGACGGAACCTTCGACCGGGTGGTGCTCACTTCGCCCCGGGGGCGTGCTGCAACAACCAGTCGTCCCGGAATCGCGCAGCGATATCCGGGATCTCCTTGGGACATGACTCATTTTATTCAGTGCTTATATTAACGTAGCCAGACTGTTGAGGAGATTCCTGCTTTCGCAGGAATGACGGATAGGGCACGGGGACGACGGAAAGCGTCGTCGTCCCGGAATCGCACAGCGATATCCGGGATCTCCCTGAGACATGACTCACTTTATTCAGTGATTATATTAACGTAGCCAGACTGCTTAAGGAGATTCCTGCTTTCGCAGGAATGACGGATAGGGCACGGGGACGACGGAAAGCGTCGTCGTCCCGGAATCGCGCAGCGATATCCGGGATCTCCTTGAAACATGACTCACCCTCTCGTCGTCCCGGAATCGCACAGCGATATCCGGGATCTCCTTGGAATATGACTCACTTTATATAGTGCTCTTGTTAGCGAAGTTAGACTGTTAAGGAGATCCCCGTTTACACGGGGATGACGGAAAAGGCGCAGGAATGACGGATAGAGCGCAGCAATGACGAGTAATGCACAGTAATGACGGAACCTTCGACCCGGTGGTGCTCACTTCGCTCCGGGCGCGTGCAGCAACAACCAGTCGTCCCGGAATCGCGCAGCGATATCCGGGATCTCCTTGGAACATGACTCACTTTATTCAGAGCTTATATTAACGCAGCCAGACTGTTGACGAGATTCCTGCTTTCGCAAGAATGACGGATAGGGCACGGGGACGACGGAAAGCGTCGTCGTCCCGGAATCGCGCAGCGATATCCGGGATCTCCCTGGAACATGACTCACTTTATTCAGTGCTTATATTAACGTAGCCAGACTGTTGACGAGATTCCTGCTTTCGCAGGAATGACGGACAAGGCGTGGAAATGACGGATAGAGCGCAGCAATGACGAGTAATGCACAGTAATGATGGAACCTTCGACCCGGTGGTGCTCACTTCGCTCCGGGCGCGTGCAGCAACAACCAGTCGTCCCGGAATCGCGCAGCGATATTCGGGATCTCCCTGGAACATGACTCACCCTCTCGTCGTCCCGGAATCGCACAGCGATATCCGGGATCTCCTTGGAACATGACTCACTTTATTCAGTGATTATATTAACGCAGCCAGACTGTTGAGGAGATTTCTGCTTTCGCAGGAATGACGGATAAAGCCCAGGAATGACGGGCAGATAGAGATCCCCGCTTGTGCGGGGATGACGGATAAAGAGCAGGGATGCCATAAGAAAAAAAGATTACAGAACAGTTTTACGGAAGCTGGTATTCCAGTTCCGGGTCAACAATAAGACGGCCGCTCATGGCTTCGCGGCCCAGTAACATCAGGTAGGTCATTTCTGAGCGATCAGTCAGGGTCAGCTGAATATCCCATTTTTGACCACCCATAACGATGGGAGTTTGAATCACATACCGGCGTTCGCGGGTGGCGGTTGAGCTTTTTACTCGCTTTTGACCCAGTACCTGAGCCTCGCGGCGAATAACCCGCTCCACATTATGAATGTCCGGGTGAATATCAAAACTCACCCATAGTTCATCGCCTTTCTCAAACTCATCAATATTATCCACATGCAACGATGAGGTCGTTGCGCCGGTATCTACCCGAACATGAAGGTCGGTGATTGCCAGCTTGGGTAAATCGCATAATTCCAGTGCGCCAACAACCTGTTTCTCGATGTTGTCAGTCATGCCTGCGGTTTCAGTCATGGTCTTCTCACTTTAATATGGTTGAATCGTTAGGAACCAGATTATCCTGTAATAGTTCAACATGTTCAGCTACTGACTCGGCCCGTTTGAAGTAAGCAATGTGATAAATTGCCTCACCTTCCTGTGCCAGCGGAATATTTTGTTTACCAATCACCACGCCTTCAGCGGGGCTGTAAATGGCTTCAAGAAAATCACCGTACGGGTCGGCAATGACAGCGAGTTTGTCACCTTTTTCAACATGGTCACCCAGCTGGGCCAGATGAGTAATAAAACCACTTTCCGGCGCCCGGACCCAGCCGCTTTCATTAGCCACAAACCGTTCTATCCGGTGTCCCTTGCTTTTGCTTTTATTAAGCATACCAAGGTGGCGCATGGTATTGATAATACCTTTAACCCCCGCCCGGATAGAAAATTCGTCGTAACGTAACGCCTGACCGGCTTCGTACAGCAGCATTTTAACACCGGCTTCACTGGCGGCTTCCCGCAGAGAACCATCGCGAATATCTGAATTTAACAGCACCGGTACACCAAATGCTTCAGCCATGGCCAGTACTTCTTCGTCATCCAGGTTGGCCCGGATTTGCGGCAAGTTACTGCGATGAATCGCGCCGGTGTGAAGGTCAATACCCACATCACACTTGCTCACCACTTCTTTAAAAAACAGATGAGCCAGCCGGCCGGCCAGAGATCCTTTTTTACTGCCCGGAAAACTGCGGTTCAAATCACGGCGATCCGGCAGATAGCGAGACTGGTTCAGCACACCATACACATTTACCATTGGTACTGCGATAAGCGTACCGCGTAAGCGCTCAATGGCTTTGGAGCGAATTAGTCGCCCTACAATATCAATCCCGTTGAGCTCATCGCCGTGAATGGCAGCTGATACAAACATAACAGGGCCGGGGCGCTTTCCCCGTTTGATATGCAGTGGAATACTCATATTGGTAGCAGTGTACAACGGCGGCATTTCCAGCTCGACCCGGGTGGTTTCACCCGGTTTGATCAGCTTGCCGCCAATCACTAAATCTGTCATGCAGTATTAACCCTTTCCTCTGGTCTTGGTATTATTGGGCGTCGCATTTTTTTCAATAAATTCGATAATCATGCCCGCCACATCTTTGCTGGTGGCATTTTCAATGCCTTCCAGGCCGGGGGATGAGTTTACTTCCATCACCACCGGGCCATTATTGGAGCGTAGTATATCTACACCACAACAGTTAAGTCCCATCGTACGCGCCGCATCTACCGCGCATTTTCGTTCTGCCGGAGACAGCCGGGTCAGACTGGCTGAACCACCGCGATGCAGGTTGGAACGAAACTCGCCAGGCGCGGCTTGTCGTTTCATGGCTGCCACAACTTTACCGCCTACCACAAAACAGCGAATATCTGAGCCGCCCGCTTCTTTGATATATTCCTGAACCAGAATACTGGCATTTAGCCCCATAAAGGCCTCAATGATAGACTCGGCCGCTTTTTGGGTATCTGCCAGTACCACACCAATACCCTGTGTACCTTCAAGCAACTTGATGACCACCGGCGCACCGCCCACATTTTTAATCAGGTCATCGATTTTGTCCGGGTGGTGGGCAAAGCCGGTACGTGGCATGCCAATACCCTTTCGCGACAGCAGCTGCAAAGAACGCAGCTTATCCCGTGAACGGCTGATGGCGACTGACTCGTTAATGCTGTATGTGCCCATCATTTCAAACTGACGAACTACCGAGGTGCCGTAAAAACTCACAGACGCTCCAATACGCGGAATAACCGCATCGTACCGGGGCAGCCGTTTACCTTTGTAACGCACAGAAGGACGAGCGCTGGTGATATCCATATAGCAGTGCATGGTGTCGATAATGTCGACTTCATGCCCACGTTTTTCACCGGCTTCTTTTAGGCGGCGGGTGGAGTAAAGTTTAGGGTTGCGTGAAAGTATCGCAATGCGCATAAAAGCGTCCTGTTTAAGCTAATATGCCGGGTCACAGCCCGGCTTCATCAAAGATCCAGCATAACCGCGATTTCCCTGCGCTGCACCTGAATTAATCTTATGCTGACGAAACGAAACTTTTGTTGAGGGTGCAAGGGGATACTGATTAGTAAGACTACTACGTGCCAGTCCCGCTTTTTGATTGCTCCGCATGCCAATTCTTACAGGCTCTGAGCGTCCCGGATATACCGGGTCATGCTTTGTAACAGGGCACGCAGTCTGGCAGGTTTCAGCGGTTTACTGAGATAGTTAACCCCCTGTTCCCGGGCTCTGGCCAGCAGGGCATCATCCTGATTGGCGGTAATAAGCGTGGCCGGCAACACAATATTGAGATGCTGTCGAATGGCATCAATCAGATCCAGGCCGTTGTGCTGCTCGCCCAGTTGATAATCCATCAGCAGAATATGCGGGCCAAAAATATCTGCCTGCTTTATCGCGTCATCCCAGTTATCGGCCAGCACCACAGTAATGCCCCATTTTTCCAGCAAAGTTTTCAGTGCATCCAGGTTTTCCTGCTGATCATCTACACACAGGGCCCGCAGACCTTTGAACGTAGCCGGCCGCGAGGGCCGCAGCTGGCGGCGTTGCTGACGCTCAGATGCCCTTGGCAGCGCCAGGGTAAAGCAACTGCCTGTGCCCAGCCTGGAGGTCACCTCAACTTTGCTGTTCATCTGACTGCTCAGTCGGCGTACCACTCCCAGACCCAGCCCAACACCATGCTCCAGAGCATCATTACTGCGATAAAAATCACTGAAAATCAGCCCGAGTTGTTCCTGAGAAATGCCGATGCCGGTATCGTAAATGCGCATTACCACATTATCGCCACTGGTTTTAACGGTCAGTAAAACCTTGCCTGACTGGGTGTATTTCACAGCATTTGAAAGCAGATTCTGGGCAATACGGTACAAATAAGTTTTGTCTGCCATGGCCCAGCAATCGTGTATACGACTTTTGAGAATCAGCCCCTTGTCATCGGCCCGCATGCTCATTTCATCGAGTAGCGGCGCCAGCAACGCTGGCAGATGGACCGGCTCTATCGTGGGTTTCATCTCGCCCTGATCAAGCCGGGCAATATCCAGCAAGGTCCCGATGAGCGCTTCACTGGAAGAAACACTGTGCTCCAGTTTTTTGACAATGTCGGTCACCGAATGACTCAGTTCTGCTTCCTGAAGGGCGCTCACATACAACTTAGCCGCATTGAGCGGTTGTAAAACATCGTGACTGGCCAGAGCCAGAAAGCGGGTTTTACTGGCATTGGCATCTTCAGCGTTTTTACGCGCCCGGATCAGCTCTTTTTCAGCGCCGGAGCGCCGTTCAATTTCAAGACGCAGGGCGGCATTAATGGAATGGACCTCTTCGGTCCGCTTTTTCACCCTGGCTTCCAGATCAATATTTGACTCTTCTAGTGCCTGCTGTATTTCAATGTGGCCGGTAATATCATTAAAGCTGGTCACAAATCCGCCGCCGGGAAGGGGATTGCCCACCATTTCAATCACCCGGCCGTCTTTACGCTGCCGGGTAAACCGATGCGGTGTACCAGCGCGTAAATGCTCCATGCGTTTTTCGATTTGCTGGCTGACATCGCCGGGTCCGAATTCGCCCTGCTGCGCGTTGTAACGCACCAGCTTTTCAACCGGCGTACCGACGCTTAGCATGCCGTCAGGGTAGCGATAAAGCGTGGTGTATTTTTTATTCCAGGCCACCAGATTTAAATGTTTATCAATCACGCTGATACCCTGGTCGATGTTCTCCAGTGAGGTCAGCAGGGCTGTCATATTGAATTGCATGGCCTGGGTGGTATCGTCAAAAAAGTTGACGACCTCAGCAAAGTCCAGCTTTTTACCCCGGATAATACTGTCGATCAGTACTTTGGCACTGGCGGCACCAATCACTCCGCCCAGAGCCCGTTCACAAAATGCCAGAAATGCTTCATCAGGCAGTTTGCCGCGCTCCAGGGTAACCTGATTAAGCTGCTGATATTCATCCAGTAACTGGTCGCAGCGGCCTTCGCCCATAAACGTGGACAGCAGCGTAATAAGATCAGCAATGGTCACATTGCTGTTTTGATGATTGCGCCCGGCGGTACCGGCATCCGTCGGTGAAACAAATGCTTCAGCCTGGATCCGATCGATAAGCCGGGCAGGCGCAAACCAGCTGAAAATAATATACGCCACAATATTGGCTGCCAGACTGACCAGGGCACCCTGACTGTGCAGTTCATTCTGGGTCTGCGGGTTACTGCTACCGTTTATCAAAGGCAGTACCAGCCACAGGATCCATGATACCAGCCCCACCAACAGGCCGGCATACACTCCATGGGCATGGGCCCGTTTCCAGTACAGTCCGCCTACTATGGCGGGTAATAGCTGAATCACCAGCGAGAAGGCGATTATGCCAATAGAGTGCAGCGAGCGGCTGGTGGCCATTTGCTGGTGGTATAAAAAGGCCAGGAGCAGAATCAGGCCAATCACAATACGTCGAATCAGCCGGATACGCCGGCTGTAATCTTTATTGGCCGGATTATTTTCTTTGACCGCCAGTATCCGCGGCAAAATCACATCGTTAGTCAGCATGGTGCTCAGCGTTAGTGTGGCCACAATGATCATGGCGGTGGCCGCCGACAACCCGCCAATAAATACAATAACCTGCAAAAACAGCGACTCTGAGTAAATCGCCATCGACAGCACATAGGTGTCGGGCTCTACATTGGCCGAGGCAAACAGAATATTACCGGCAATGGCAATAATGGGGATAACCGTGCTGATAATGGCCAGGTATAAAGGAAATAACCAGCGCGAGGTTTTCAGATGGCTCAGACTCAGGTTATCGATGATGGCTACATGAAACTGACGGGGCAGGCAGATTACCGCGGCGGCCGCCATGATGGTCTGAGCAATAAAGCTGAACGACCCGAACTGGGCTAATGCCTGAGCCGAAAAAAAAGTGTCGGTCAGTACCTGGATACGATCGCCATACCAGGCGGTATAACCAACAATGGCAACCAGCACCAGTGCCAGCAGTTTGATCGACGACTCAAATGCAATGGCCAGCATCAGGCCACGCCGGTATTCGGTCACATCGGTTTGCTTGGTGCCAAAATAAATCGCAAACAGGGCAATAAAGCTGGTGGCCACAATAATAATCATGTGGGTGTCAGGCTGCTGGGTGAGTAACTGAAAGGTAGAGCCAATGGCTTTAAGCTGCAGTGCAATATAGGGAATGGTGGCTAACAGGGCGATGAGCGTGACCAGCAGCGCCACGGCTTGTCTTTTGCCATACCGGGAAGCAATAAAATCGGCTACCGTGGTGATATGTTGTTTTTTACTCACCAGAGTCATTTTGTACATAAACCGGTAGCCTGCCAGATAGACCAGCATCGGCCCCAGCAAAATAGGCAGGTAAGCCCATGAATACCGGCTGGCCTGCCCCACAGAACCAAAAAAAGTCCAGGCGGTACAGTAGATAGCCAGAGCCAGCGAGTAGATGGCCGGATGTGATGTTAACCATCGCGCGGTGGGAGAGTTCCGGTCTCCCCATCGGGCCAGATAAAAAAGTCCTACCAGATAAAACAGCGCCAGCGCTATCCAGCCAAAGGTCATTTATTTACTTCCTTTTAACAAGTTGCTGCGGATTATAACCATCGAATAAGTTGTAAGACCTACGACCATGGTCTCATTTGTGGATTTATTAAGCAGATCTAAAGTAACTGCAAGCCGCCTTTTCAGGGGTTTTTTCTGTCTTTTTCCCGAAGGGGTCACCATGCGGGTACTAGCAAGCAGAGAGAAAAAAAGCCTGGTTAGGAAAATGTAAAAATAAAACATCTGTTTAACCTTTGTGAGGGCAGAAAGATGGCGTTTAGAAATGAAGAGGATAAAGTGGCTTACTGGAAAGAGAATCTCTCTTTGCTGGTTAAGTTGCTGATTATATGGTTTGTGGTGTCGTTTGGGGCCGGCATCCTGCTGGTCGATGTGCTGAATAATATTCAGTTTTTTGGCTTCAAACTGGGCTTCTGGTTTGCTCAGCAGGGCGCTATTTATGTGTTCGTTGCACTGATTTTTGTATACATGGCAAAAATGAATGCGCTGGATAAAAAATACGGTGTAAACGAGGACTAAGAGCATGGATATTCAAACACTTACCTTTCTTATAGTGGGCGGCACGTTTGCCCTGTATATCGCCATTGCGGTGTGGGCCAGAGCAGGCTCAACTAATGATTTTTATGTTGCCGGAGGTGGTGTCCCCCCGGTAATGAATGGCATGGCCACGGCTGCTGACTGGATGTCAGCCGCTTCATTTATTTCCATGGCCGGGCTCATCTCGTTCATGGGATACGACGGTGCCGTGTATCTGATGGGCTGGACCGGCGGTTATGTACTGCTTGCCCTGTGTCTGGCCCCGTACTTACGTAAATTCGGCAAATTCACTGTACCGGATTTCATCGGTGACCGCTACTACTCGCAAACCGCCCGGACGGTGGCTGTATTCTGCGCTATTTTTGTCTGCTTTACTTATGTTGCCGGGCAAATGCGTGGCGTTGGCGTGGTGTTCAGCCGCTTCCTGGAAGTGGATATTATGACTGGCGTACTGATTGGTATGGCCATTGTATTCTTCTATACCGTACTAGGCGGCATGAAAGGCATTACCTACACACAAGTGGCGCAGTTCTGCGTGATGGTATTTGCCTATATTGTACCGGCGGTATTTATCTCCATTATGATCACCGGTCATGTACTGCCACAAACCGGCTTTGGTGCCACCTTGTCCGACGGGTCAGGGATGTACATGCTTGAAAAGCTCGACCAGTTATCGGTGGATCTGGGCTTTACTGAATATACCTCTGGCACCAAAAGTACCATTGATGTGTTCTTTATTACCTTTGCTCTGATGGTCGGAACAGCCGGGTTGCCACATGTTATTGTGCGTTTTTTCACGGTGCCTAAAGTCAGTGATGCGCGTAAAAGTGCAGGCTGGGCGCTGGCGTTTATCGCCATTGTTTATACCACCGCTCCCTCACTGGCTGCCTTTGCCCGTACCAACATGATAGAAACCATCAATGGGTCTGAGATGACCGGCACAGACTATGCCTCAGCCCCGGCGTGGATTAAAAACTGGGAAAAGACCGGCCTCATTCAGTGGGAAGACAAAAACGGCGACGGTAAGATGTTCTATGCCGGCGATGAGCGAAACGAGATGCAGGTGGACCGGGATATCATGGTGCTGGCGAATCCTGAAATTGCCAATCTGCCAGCCTGGGTGATTGCGCTGGTGGCGGCCGGTGGTGTGGCGGCGGCGTTGTCGACCTCGGCCGGACTGTTGCTGGTAATTTCCACATCGGTGTCTCATGATTTGTTAAAAAGAAATTTTGCGCCCAATATTACCGACAAAGCCGAGCTGTTTTATGCCCGGCTGGCTGCTGGCGTGGCGATTGTTATCGCCGGATACTTCGGAATTAACCCGCCCGGCTTTGTGGCGCAGGTGGTCGCCTTTGCCTTTGGCCTCGCCGCATCCAGCTTTTTCCCGGCTATTATCATGGGTATCTTCAGTAAGCGTATGAATAATAAAGGGGCCATCGCCGGCATGCTGGCAGGTATTACCTTTACCGCTGCGTATATCATCTACTTTAAATTTATGAACCCAGCGGCTAACATACCGGAAAACTGGTGGTTTGGTATCTCTCCTGAAGGCATTGGTACTTTGGGAATGATAGTGAACTTCGCGGTGGCCTTTATGGTGTTCAAAATGACAGATGAGGCCCCTGAAGAGATTCAGGAGCTGGTGGAAAGTATCCGCTATCCTAAGGGTGCCGGAGAAGCCTCTGCTCACTAACATCCATTAACAACAAGCCCACCTTTACGGTGGGCTTTTTTGTATGAGAATAAGATATGCAGGTATTACCCCAGCAAGTCACCGAGTTTCTCAGTGAAGCTGCGCCATTTGATAACTTGTCTGTGCGCAAGATTGAGGATCTGGCCTCGCACATCGAAATTTTGTATCTCAATGAAGATAATGTTGATGAGCTGATATCAGCAGAAAGTAAGGCATTGTATCTGATATTAAGTGGCGCGTTTGCTGTAGAAGACAGCAGTCACGGACAGCGTAATGTGAGCGAAGGTGACTATTTTAACTTTGCCAATGCCATGGAGTATGAAGATACGCCCTTGCTGGTCAGTGTAGAAGAAGCCGGACTGGTTTATCGATTGCCCTTAACGGCTTTCAAAAAGGTGTTATCTGAACCTGCTATCGAGTCGTTTTTCCGGGCTACGATTGAAGACAGCATAGAAAATCAGGCTGTATATGAATCAAACTCTATGTGGCTGTATAAGCCGCTGCAGGATGTGATTCATGGCGACCCGGTGACGGCCGATGAAATGCTGCCATTACGCGAGACCGCGGAGATTATGTCGCAGCATGGCGTATCGTCAGTGCTAATCCTGAGTCAGGGCAAGCTGGCAGGTATTGTTACTGACCGTGACCTGCGTAACCGGGCCATGGCAAAAGGGCTGGATTATGCCACCCCGGTGCGGGAGATTATGACCGCTGAGCCGGCTATGCTCACGCAGCATCGCACCCTGTTTGATGCCATGGCGCTGATGGGGGAGCGTAATATTCACCATGTGCCGATTGTGGATCGCAACACCCGCGAACCTCTGGGCATGCTAACCGCGACGGATATTATTCGTCTGCAACGCAGTAATGTGTTGTTTATTATCTCAGAGCTGAGCAAAGCCTCCAGTTTGTATGAGCTGACAGAGCTTTCCTGGCAGCTGCCTCATTACTTTTCCAGTCATGCCCGCCGGCCGGGCGATTTTGATATTGCCGGTAAGGTGTTGTCTCAGGCAACTGATATCATGACCCGCAAACTGATCGCATTTTATGAGATTGACCATGGCAAGGCTCCGGCAAACTGGTGCTGGCTCGTGTATGGTTCGCAGGCCAGAGAAGATCAGACGCTGGGCTCAGATCAGGATAACGGATTATTACTGGAAGAACGCCCAACCCCGGAACAACAAACCTGGTTCAAGGGAATGGCCGATTATGTCTGCAACGGGTTGAATAAATGCGGTATCCGGTTGTGCGAGGGCAACATTATGGCCAGCAATCCGAATTTACGTATGTCGTTGCAAGATGCCGTCGATGAAGCTAAAGGCTGGATTGAACAGCCCACCCCTGAGGCGGTTTTACAGTTTAATATTTTTCTGGATGCCCGTCCGGTTGCCGGCGATTATGGCTTATTCAGGAAACTGCAGGCAGCCAGAGCGCCCATGTTCAGCCAGAGTATTTTTCTGGCCGCCCTGGCCCGGGCGACCAACGATATGAGTGTGCCGCTATCGCTGTTTCATAAATTTGTCTATGAGAAAAAAGCCGACAGCGATGATGCCATTGATTTAAAAAAACGCGCTATTGCGATCATCAATAATCTGGCCCGTTTATACGCGCTGGCCAATAAAATTACGGTGCCCAATACGGTGCATCGGCTGGCCAGTCTGCCTTCTGGCGGCGGCATCAGTAGAAAGGATGCGAATAATCTGCGTGATATCTGGCTATTTTTAGGGCGGCTACGCTGGCGTCATCAGCTCAGCAATTCAGTAACCGACAATAACGTGCAAATGGGGCAGCTATCTTCAATCGAAAAGCATCAGTTAAAAGCGGCCTTTAAGGCGATTGACAGAGCACAGCAGGCTGCCATTAGCCGTTTTTCCGGTGGAGTGCGCTGATGTTTCTGGCCAGCCTGTGGCATAAACTCACTGACCGGGCGCTTAAAGCGGACTTGCTTCCTGAACAGTGGCGCGAGGCTAACTTACGACAACTGCCGTTACTGTCTCTGGATTTTGAGCTGACCGGCCTGGATTTGAAACAGGCTCAGGTCACATCCGCCGGCTGGATCACAGGGCAGGGCGCCACAATGCATATGTCCGGGTGTTTTTATCATATTGTGAAAGTGAGTCGGGACCTGGCGCAAAGTCCGGTTATACATGGCCTGACCGAGCCACAGCTGGTGGATGGCTGGCCAGTCCAGCGGGTGCTTAAACATTTGCAGCCTTTGCTGCATACGCATGTGCTGGTGGCCCACGGCGCGGTGATAGAAATGGGCATGCTGGATAAGCTTTGGGCAAAGTTTGAATTACCGGAAACTGACGTGGTAATCATTGATACCTTGCAAATGGCCCGGCATCTGATTAAACGCCGGGGCGCGCTGGTGGGAAATAACGACCTCACTCTGACTCAGTGTTTAGTGCGCGCAGGTTTACCAGCTATCTCTGCCCACAATGCCCTGGACGATGCCATGGCGGCGTATCAGCTCTGGTTGAGTCAGCTTAACCAGTTGAAGTGTGGTAAAAATGTACGTTTTGATGATGTTTTGCACACTCGCGCAGTTATTTTCAAAAAAATTGGAAAAAAACAGAATTAGTGTTTGACAAGATGGGTAGTCTTGCGTAAATTGCGCCCCACAACGACGCAGACAGCAACTTCTTATCTCTGTTTGTATCCGTTGCCCAGGTGGTGAAATTGGTAGACACGCTAGCTTCAGGTGCTAGTGACCTAACGGTCGTGGCGGTTCAAGTCCGCCCCTGGGCACCATCCTCTTATTTCATAATATTCTATAAACGTTTTTAAATGATTAAAATCATTGGCTTAGCAATGATTTGGTAGCTTTTGAACATTTATGAATGTTTGCACTATTCCATCTTTTTAGTAACACTCCATGTAACAACGAATAAATGTTACTTAAACGGTGTTACAAAAACATGCCACGGAATGTAACTGGACTCAACGCAACCCAGGTAAAACAGGCAAAGCCAAAAGATAGGGAATACAACCTGGCGGATGGTAAAGGCCTTTCTTTGCGTATAAAACCCAATGGCTCAAAGCTTTGGATTTTTAACTATACCCGCCCACATACAAAAAAACGAAGCAACATTGGCTTTGGTGCCTATCCCGATATTTCATTAGCTGAAGCAAGGGAAGAACGCGAACGCTGCCGGAAGCTACTTGCCCGGGATAAAGATCCTAAAGAGCACAAAGACAACGAAAAGAGCCGGGCAGCACAAGCAGCTGAGGCTACTTTTGAAGCAGTCGCCCGAAAGTGGTTCATTGTCCACAGCAGCAAGGTCGCTGAAGGCACCATGAAGAATATCAAGCGGTCCTTTGATAACGACATTTTTCCTTATATCGGTAAAGTACCTATTGAGCGCCTAACTGCCCCTAAGGCCATTCAGGTAATTAATTCGATCGTCGACAGGGGGAGTCACGAGATAGCGCGGAAAGTGGCCCGGCGAATGAATAGCGTGATGACCTATGCGGTTAATGCCGGCATCGTCCACAGTAACCCTCTGGCTGGTATAAAAGAACTTATTCCAAGTACAAAGGTAAAGCATCAGCTTACTTTGCCTCCCGAAGAACTACCGGACTTGATGAAAGCACTCAGGTATTCATCTGCCAGGGTAACCACACGCTGCTTGATCGAGTTTCAACTACACACAATGGTGCGCCCGGGTGAAGCAGCTGAAGCAAAATGGGCAGAGATAGATTTCAAAGAATCGATATGGGCTATACCAGCTGACCGAATGAAAATGGACCGACCGCACCTGGTGCCGCTTTCCCCGGAAGTGATGAAATTACTTGAGCTAATGAAGCCGATCAGTTTCCACCGGGAGTTTATATTTCCCTCCAGCATTGACCCGCGCAAACCGGCCAACAGGCAGTCGGCAAATAAAGCTCTGCGTGATATGGGATTTAAAGGCCGTCTTGTAGCGCATGGGTTGAGATCACTCGCCAGTACAACCTTAAATGAGCAAGGCTTTGATCATGATGTTATTGAGGCTGCTCTTGCCCATAGGGATGAGAATGAAGTTAGGGCCGCATACAACCGAGCCCAATACTTACAACGCCGCCGAGAAATGATGGAGTGGTGGTCTCAAACAATAACCACGAGTGAAAAATAAAATTATGAGCAAAGTTAAAGGAATCAAAGGACTTAAAGTGGAAGATATTGCAGAACATCTTTTGCATTCACTTCAGACCCCTGATCTATCAAAAGTCGGCGGGGCCACTACTGTTAGCTTTGAAAATTGTTTGGATATAGTCACAAGAGAGCATGTTATTGAATGTGATATTAATAATCTTCAAGGCCAAATGGATTTAATAAAACCTATAGCGAAACACTATGTCGATAACTCACTAATCGACGATCTCGATGAATCAACTTTTATGTATCTGCAGCAAGTAATCGGCTCTTTGATTGCCATTTCCCTCAAAGTGGGATCGACTTATGGTGTCGCGCTAGGTATAGATATTGTAAACAATGGTAATACGGTACTGTCAGGTAAGCATTCAGAGAGTGATTTATCAAAATTCGGTGCTCAATGGTACGGCGCTAAAAAGAATGAAAGTACCAGATCTAGCGCTATCAGCTGGGCAGTTAAGCAATTAGAAGAAAATCCCGGCCTATCAAATAACCGTTTAGCAGCGATAATAGTGGCGGAAAGCACTGACCCGGATAAGTTTGGGCGTACGGTCAAATTTGGAACTGCGAGAGACTATGCAAGAGCGGCCAGAAAAGAGAAAGAATCGTCAAATAGTACTTAAAATCTCCGTTGGATGCCCTTTCAACATTGTTGGAACCCCATCCAACAATTATTAACTCCCTTAATAAGTGGTTTAATTGCCTTGCTATGAACGCTCTGAACGCGTCAATGACAACCTACGAGGCAAATAAATATGAAAGACGACATCTCAATCCTAAAACCTTCAGAAGTACTGGCGTTAACTACCTGGTCAACATCTGGCCTACGTCGACAAGTTCTTGAAGGGTTATTCCCACCAGCCCTTAGTCTGGGCGCTCGCTCTACTGGCTATATCGCTGAAGAGGTACAAGCTGTATTAACGGCCCGGTCAATTGGCATGAGTGATGAGGAATTAAAAAACCTTGTTGGCCGGCTGGTAGATTATAGAAAGTCTCGCGCAAGCCGCCTTCTCGAAGCTATCGCAGCGTAAGGGGGGGCATATGAAAAATGAAGCTGCCCCGAAGGGCAACAACATCAATCTAGACAATTCTGATAATACAGCAATCAAGCCGGCACACAAGATTGAAGTCGCGCTGTATATGATTTTGAAATGTGGCCCCCAGGGTATTACGCAGCCTGAAGCACAATCCCTGTATTACGAGTCAGCGCTACATTCAACGATAAGCGCTCTCAAACACAAGCGAGATATAAACTTCATTTCTGAGCCTGATCAATCGTCGGTTCACTACTTTTATCAAAAGCCGTTCCATCGATATTGGTTAGCAACAGATAAGGACCGGGTAAGGGCGCTAAGGCTATTAAACGTCTATAGGGCCAATAGAAGTTTACCTAAGGTAGATTTCCCTGCCTGGCATGATAACCACAGTGAAGCAGCGTAGCCCTTCGGGCTGCAATATTTGGGGGCTTTATGTCGAAGAAGAAACAGCCCTTTGCTGGTATTCCAAACAGAGTAATGGATCATCCTGACTTTCATTCTCTGAGTGCCAACGCGGTGCGGTTATTACTTTGGTTCGCTTACCAGTATAAGGGTAGCAATAACGGCAAGCTGTGCGCTGTTCACTCTCAGCTACATAATAAAGGCTTTAAATCAAAATCGACGCTTAGCAGAGCCTTGGGAGAGCTTATTCAAAAGGACTTCATAGAGCTGAGTAAAGGCTCTGGTTTGGGCAAGAACGGACGTACACCGAATTACTATGCTCTCACCTATGAAAGCGTGGACGAGGTAAGGGGCTTTGTAATGGATATTAAACCAACCAGCAAAGCAAGGAGGACGTTTATCGATGCAATTGACAAGCGCTGTGCCTAAAAAAAGCCAGGTATCAAAAACTGTACAGCTAATCATGTTAGCTGTACGGAATCTGTACACTGGCTCTGATTAGGTGTACGGAATCTGTACACTGGCTAAAGATGAGTTTGTAGTAAAAACAAAAACTTACCGAAAAGCCAAAATTGTACCCAGTGTACGGTTTCTGTACTCCTTAATAGTAAGCCATACCTACAGTATTAAACAGTCAAGAATCAACTATAAATTAAAGAGGAAAATGAGGTTAGAACACCGCGAGGCCATATCGAAAAATCGAAGCCGATTAATCAAAATCAGAATTGACTAACTGCTCAGTTTTTTACGACAAGCATCTTTCACCCACTCTGAAAATGCTTCGCCAGATTTGGCCCGGTTTGATTCGATTTGCTCAACGAGCGCATCTTCAAACCTAATGTTTTTCCTGGTGGAACCTTTACGTTCGTCAGGTCTTTTAGCTAAACCTTTATTTTTTTCTTGCATTGGGTGTGTACCACTTCTATAGTCTTGGGTGTGTACCAAAGAATATACACGAAATGTCAACTATTACCACTCTGCGCCTGGTGTAGGATAAGGCGCGCAATCTTGTTCAGGAGAATATTATGATTGATGCTAGACCACTTATAGAATCACTTGAAGAAATGGATTTACATGATTTGAAGACGGGGCACTTAACTCAAATTTTCAGTATTAACAAGCTACTGGCAGATGTGGCCATGATGGCAGATCACACTATTGATATTCGAGACTATGCAGGGGCGACTTGGGCTTTGCGAGACCTTATTAACCGATACGAACTAGCGGATGAAAAACTAAATAGCATCATCGAAGAACGTAAATCTAATATAAAGCAAGTAGGGGAGTAACCACATGAAGATAGTTAACCAGAACGCTGTACCGATTACTCACGATGAAGCAAATGCAATTTCAGGCCAGGCATTCAACAATATTCGGCACGTTGCTCAAACATTACAAGCCTATGTGCTTGAAAATGATTTGGAACTAAAGCCAGAGAACGAAGCAGTAATAAGCGCATTGTTGAACCGCATAATTAGCGAGTGCGAATAACCGTTTTTCTGTGAGTGGCCGCGACCACCAGGTTACGGCCTTGCCTTCTCAATTCCCGCCCAAAGTACAGTTCTGCCAAAGTCCTTTTCATGTGAACTTAAATCAGTAAGCCAGGACAGGAAAAGATATGGACAGTCTTACCGAACAAGTCGAAGTAATAATTAGCAATCTGCTGGCCCTCAGCGATGCTGATGGAGGGCAACTTAAGATACCCCATGACGATGTATTGGTTACACTTAAAACCGCTGTGAAGCTGTTTCAGGAAGCGTAGGACAATCAGCCTGTACAGTTTGTACACAACATTGCGGGTCCCGTTAAAAGTCCAAAAGCGGGTAATTCCCAGCGCAGGATCGCTTTGTGTATGGATTTTCAATCCTCTGACAACGACAACATCTGAGCGGGCAATGCTTGCCTTATCAATGCGTGTGGGCATGTTCAGCTGTCAATTATATAGGGGGTGCCACAGCTGGCGGGCTCTGAACAAAAAGGTACTTCCTAGCACCCCTCGTTGGTACGGGGTCGCAGCGGCGCAAGGTTTGTCTATTTATGAGTCATTTTCGCTGGTGGTTGTTGTGTTATGGGTGGAATTCTCAGAAGTGGTAAAGGATAAATACCACAACTATGAGCAACCTTGCTAAGGGCTACACCTGCTAACATCTGAAGGATTCAACACATGGTGAGGGGCGGGTCAAATCTCCGAGACTCTGAGCGATAACACCGCGGCAAAAGCTGTTTTTACACACCCGTAACTTATAAATTTTTTTGTCAGAGGGTGGAGGCATTAAGAGATAGGTTAAATGGGAGAAAGCCTCAAAATTACAAGTATCCCGGCACGGACGAATCTTACGTAAAATTGAGGCCTTAAACGGTAGGGCTATCTATCCTCTTCAGATATGTGAACTACAGAAAAGTTTGCGAAAGCCTGGATAACATCATTGTTGCAAGAGCCCCTTTCGACCATAATTTTATATGTTGCACCTGGCGAGGCTTCGTTGATACATACGGAGTAAATGTGCTTCCCTTTTTTATCCGTTGAAAAATGGCCTAGTGTTGACTGTCCATCAGAAATCGACGCCCCTTTAATATACTGGCATTCTTCCAGCACTAAAATGAATTTCTTAGTTCTCGCGGAAAATTCTATTTCTGAGATTGGCGCCAGGAATGCTCCTGTTTTATGTTCACTATATGTAGATATAGGTATGTAGGGCATGCCGTCTGTCAAAGCGATTGCGTTTTTGTGTGGTGTGGATACTGTCGCGATGGGCTTTGGCCCTTTTACTGATGAAGTGATTGCTACGTACATATTGATTCGTCCTTTGGTTAAACAGTCACCATTGTACTATTTTGCTAACATTGGTGATAATACGTACATCAAACGCCATAAAGGTTCGTAGAGCTTCAAGTCAGTTTATGGGCTCAATTTGTTATATGTTTAAAATTATTCATAAAGAAATGTTCTATAGGCCATAGGTGATAGGGTGGTTAAAACTAGCTCAAGGCCCAGGAAGATGATGTAACACCAGTAGTAACACTGGGTTTTATTGGTTATTGGTAAGTTTAATAAAAACATTACCTTACATTTTTTATTACAATCCGCCCCTGGGCACCATTCTTCTTCGGTCACTTCTGACCAACTAAATCAAAAAATAAATAAGTAATTAAAAAGTCGGCGGACTACCCAGCCAAAAATCACAGATTTTTGTCGTTCAGCTGCGCGCAACGCGGTGCGTTGCAAAGTACGCTTGCTTCACCCGCCCCTGGGCACCATTCTTCTTCGGTCATTTCTGACCAACTAAATCAAAAAATAAATAAGTAATTAAAAAGTCGGCGGACTACCCAGCTAAAAATCACAGATTTTTGTCGTTCAGCTGCGCGTGTTTATGGGATGTTGATAATTTCATCGGTCGTCCCGGGGGCATGCAGCAATACTCCGTCGTCCCGGAATCGCGCAGCGGTATCCGGGATCTCCTTGGAACATGACTAACCTTGTCCAGTGGTTGTTTTGCCTCAGCCAGACTGTTGAGGAGATCCCTGCTTGCGCAGGGATGACGGATAGTAGGAGATCCCGTTTACACGGGGATGGTGGAAAGCGCTGTCTTCCCGGGGGCATGTAGCAATACTCCGTCGTCCCGGAATCGCGCAGCGGTATCCGGGATCTCCTTGGAGCATGACTAACCATGCCGCGTGGTTGTTTGGCCTCAGTCAGACTGTTCAGGAGATCCCTGCTTGCGCAGGGATGACGGATAGTAGGAGATCCCGTTTACACGGGGATGGTGGAAAGCGCCGTCTTCCCGGGGGCATGTAGCAATACTCCGTCGTCCCGGAATCGCGCAGCGGTATCCGGGATCTCCTTGGAACATGACTACCCTTGTTAAAGGAGTTTTGTTTTACCAGAAGTATCACCTTTTGCCGGTGTTGACCGGCAGCAACCAGAGGGGAATGGCGATTCCCCTCTGGACTCCCGCGCTTCCCCTGGCGCTCAAAACAGTGAGTTGCCTGAACAGGCAATATCAACCAGGCCAAAAGGGACACCCCTGTCCCTTCTTGTCCTTATCTCATCATCCGTGATGAGATTTGATATTGCTTCTCTGTTCATTCATCTCACTTGAGCTAAAGGGGATAAAGAGCGGCGCTTCTCTCTGTTAGTCAGCACGGTGTAAGCATCAGGCTTTGATGGGGGGTTGAAGAAACAATGTATTTGGATTCACTTAAACCTGGAGCAATGAGTGGGGGGATTGGTTTATACGTCCACCGTCGTCCCGGAATCGCGCAGCGGTATCCGGGATTTCCTTGGAACATGGCTACCCTTGCCCAGTGGTTGTTTGGCCTCAGTCAGACTTTTCAGGAGATCCCGTTTACACGGGGATGGTGGAAAGCGCTGTCTTCCCGGGGGCATGCAGCAATACTACGTCGTCCCGGAATCGCGCAGCGGTATCCGGGATCTCCTTGGAACATGACTACCCTTGTTAAAGGGGTTTGGTTTTACCAGAAGTATCACCTTTTGCCGGTGTTGACCGGCAGCAACCAGAGGGGAATGGCGATTCCCCTCTGGACTCCCGCGCTTCCCCTGGCGCTCAAAACAGTGAGTTGTCTGAACAGGCAATATTAACCAGGCCAAAAGGGACATCCCTGTCCCTTCTTGTCCTTATCTCATCATCCGTGATGAGATTTGATATTGCTTCTCTGTTCATTCATCTCACTTGAGCTAAAGGGGATAAAGAGCGGCACTTCTCTCTGTTAGTCAGCACGGTGTAAGCATCAAGCTTTGATGGGGGCTTTAAGAAACAATGTATTCGGATTCACTTAAACCTGGAGCAATGAGTGGGGGGGATTGGTTTATACGTCCACCGTCGCCCCGGAATCGCGCAGCGGTATCCGGGATCTCTTTGGAACATGACTACCGTTATTCGATAATTTTCACGATTCCCGTCGTCCCGGAATCGCGCAGCGATATCCGGGATCTCCTTGGAACATGACTACCCTTGTTAAAGGGGTTTTGAGCGCCAGGGGATAAAGAGCGGCACTTCACTCTGTTAGTCAGCACGGTGTAAGTATCAGGCTTTGATGGGGGGTTGAAGAAACAATGTATTCGGATTCACTTAAACCTGGAGCAATGAGTGGGGGATTGGCAATACGTCCACCGTCGTCCCGGAATCGCGCCGCGGTATCCGGGATCTCCTTGGAACATGACTACGGTTTTTAAATGATGCTTTGCCTCAGCCAGACTGTTCAGGAGATCCCTGCTTGCACAGGAATGATGGATAATGCGTATGCCTAAGCGCAGCCAGCGCGACACACGTAAATCAATACCACCGCTTTGCTGCGTATACCTGAATTCAATCTTTTGGCTTAAGCAAAGCGCGGTGTAAAGCTATACACTTATAGGCATATATACAGCCGGAGCAGGTGTCTGAGCCGGTATGTCCATTATTTGCCATAGAAGTGATGCCGTTATGCAGATAAACACGAACCTGACTTTTGATGACTATATGCAGGCTTATAAAGATATCGCCGGCTATTTTTTACAAGCCCCTATGGTACTGCTCCTGTGTCTGGCCGGCGTGGTGCTGGTGACGGCGATACCTTTTTCTCTGTTACCGGTGAAAACAGGGGCATGTGTCGCGGTAATGTGGGTTTGCTGTGCCCTCATCACGACCCACTATCGAACTGGTAGTCTGCATGGAGTAGGACAGGAGCTGAAGTTTCAGCAGCGCCTGATGCTACCTGTGATTATGCTGGTCATGCTGATAAGCTGGGCAGCGCAGATGTTGCTGGTCTGGGTTGAAAAATTCAATGCGGTGAGTTCATCGGGCTTAGCCGTCAGCGCATTTGATATCACTATGATTATCGGACTAACGTTTGGCGCGGTACTGGTGTGCAAAACCCAAATTCTGCCGCTGGTGCTGGCTTATTTTGGGCGTGGCCTGAGCATGGAAAAACAATCTTTGGAACATATCTGGCTGGCTTTGCTGCGTAAACCCGCTGGCTTTCTGGCTTTTGCTCCACCAGGGCTGCTGATTCCGGTCGGTATTATGTATCAGCTGGATGTGACGGCGCTGTTTGTCGGTATAGCCACCATCTACACCAATTTTATCTGTTTTATTATCTTTAATATCCCACAAGCTCCGCTGCAGCAAGCGGCGGGGCAGCAATTTCAACCCACTAACAGTTAGCGGGCCATGCTTGAGAATGCTTCGTAGTTGGATAGCACTGATGAATAGTGAGAAGGTGCCTCGTCAGGCGCATTGACCAGTGATTTTTCCAGTTCACTGAGATGAAAATGTAAACGGGTGGCGCCAACTTCGCCAGCACTGCCTTTTAATGTGTGGGCGTGAATTTTGGCTTCAGAAAATTTTTGCTGCGAAATCAGATTTTCAATCTCGCCCAGGCGATTTTCTGCCTGTTCAAAAAACAAGGTCAGCACCCGGTTTAGTAAGGTTTCATTATTTAGCAAACGCCGCAGTGCGTTGTCTCTGTCCCAGATAGGATGGTGATCGTTCATGTATTAATCCATTACGTTACTATGTTCTTCACTGCCTGAGCGAATATACTGGTTACGACCCTGATTTTTAGCCTTGTACAGACACTGGTCTGCCTCCAGCATGACTTGCTCCATGCTTTGTTGCTGATTAGGCTGATACACCGACACACCCACACTGACGGTGACTTTTTTGAACGGAGAGCGGATATGCGGCAGGCGTAAGTCACGTACAGCCTGTAAAATGCGCTGGCAAACAACCTCGGCCCCTGTTTCTGTCGTGTTAGGTAACAAGACCAGAAATTCCTCACCGCCCACTCGTACTAAGTGATCCATGGGGCGCAGTAAAACCTGTCTAACGGCACTGGTCAGTTTCCACAAGCAGCTATCACCAGAGATATGACCGTATTCATCATTGTATTGCTTGAAAAAATCAATATCGAACATCGCCGCCGCAATAGGATGTCCTTCACGGTCGGCTTCTTTGACAATATTGGTCAGACGCTCATCCAGATAATGCCGGTTAAAGGCGCCCGTTAACCTGTCGGTATAAATCAGGGTTTCGAGTAAATCTGCTTTCAGTTTGTGATTAAGCTGCGCCTTGACCCGGTTTCTGAAAGTTGTGGCATTAATCGGTTTGGTGACAAAGTCCACACATCCGGACTCCCAGCAGGCTTCCTGTTCTTCATCTGAGTCAGACGCGGTGACAAACATCACGGGCAACTGATAAGTAATAGGATCATCTTGTAACTCACGGCACAACTGATGGCCATCCATATCCGGCATGTGTACATCGGATACGACGAGATCAACATCATTATTGAGGCAGAACTGTTTAGCCTGAGCGGCACTTTCGACCGTATGAATATGTGCAATGTCTTCAAGTAATGACGTCATGATCATGCGGCTTGATGCCTGATCATCAACAATCAAAACATTACACTCTTCGACATTTCGGCCAGAATCTTTCTCGAAAGCCACCAAACTGTTCCTCTACGACTACGTCTTTCGGGTTGGATTACAGGAATAACACCATAATATGTATGGAATACGGACAGTTATTATGTTTGCCATTATGTATGATAGTTCTCAGAAGATATATAGGCCTTCTTAAAACATAGCAAACAAACTGCTACATTGCCTGTTTAAACAGGGCACTTTTGTGCTCACACAGATTTACTTTTAAAATACCATCAACAATTTCCACAATAGCAGGCCATACAGGGCGGCGTTAGCCAACCAGCCGGCCAGATAAAAGTAGCTGCGGGGACTGGGATTTTTTTCTGTGGCAATGCTGTAATACAGCACCATATGAATGATACGTACCAGCGCATATACCCAGACAATAGCGGCCAGCGTCGCAGGATTTAACCCGACAAACATCGCCAGGATGGCCGGAATGACAAAGGCTGACAAGTTCTCAAGAGAATTATGAAATGTTCGATGACTGCGAAACTCAAAGGATTCATGCGACAGACCATCTGACATTTTCCCGGGAACAGCCCCGTTTTTACCAGCGTGGGACATCGCCGCAACAAGGCCCTGAATAAATACTGTGAGGGTGATTATTACCAGTCCGGTAATGGCCCACCAATAAACATCTGTCATGATTGCTGCTCGGTTAATTGAGTTCTTTTTATTAAACGATAAGGAATACGTCTTTGATCATCTGTGGTATCGGCAGATGCTGGCCGAAGTTTACGGTACACTGGTATTTTTATTTTGTGAATTGTACAGATGCCTGACTTTCCCGTGCTGCTGACCTTTTGTATCGCCACACTCACTCTGACATTATCTCCCGGTCCTTCCAACCTTTATATCATGGCCTGTACCCTGGGGCAGGGCGCCAGAGCTGGCATAGCCGCTGCAGGAGGAATGGCCATTGGCAGTTTGATCTATGTGGCACTGACCGCATTGGGTCTGGCCGCGGTCATTGTTTACTCGCCGGTTATTTTTACCCTGCTCAAACTGACAGGCGCTGCTTACCTGGTCGTGCTGGGAGTACAAAGTATGGCCAGAGCATCCGTGGCTTTGCCGGGCAAGACTGACCAGAAGCCCACCCGTAAGATTTTACAACAAAGCCTGACCGTTGAACTGACTAATCCTAAAACAGCGCTCTTTTTTCTGGCTTTTCTACCCCAGTTTACCCGCACCGGCAGCGCCGATATGACCACTCAGCTGGCCATACTGGGGGTGCCCTACACTGTTCTGGCGCTGGTTTCTGACCTACTGGTGGTGACCCTGTGCCAGCGTCTGAATAAGCTGTTGACCCACTCCCCCAGGGTCTCTTACTGGCAGGATTTAATTGCCGGTTTCGTGCTGCTGGGGCTGGGCGTTTTTATTCTGGTCAATGATGTGCTATTGCGCTAATGCTTACTTTGCATCTCCTCCCACAGCGCAGCAAACTGTAAACTGACTTTATGATTGGGCATCATACATACCAGCGGCTGACGCTGACTGTGCGACTCTTTCACTTTTACTGATGTGCTGATAAGGGTGTCAAAAACCGGCAGTTGTTTTTCTTTTAGTGAACCGATTAGTCGCTCCGGCAGGCGCGCCTGAGAGTTATACTGGTTTATCACAATACCTTCAAAGAGCAGGGACTGGTTATGATCATTTTTTAACTCCAGCACATTTTCCAGTAACCGGTCGATGGCCTGAGCAGAAAAATCATCGCAGTCAAAAGGTACGATGAAGCTATCAGCGCTGATAAGCGCAGCCTTGGAGTAAAAGTTAAAATTGGGTGGTGTGTCGATAAACACATGGTCATATTGCTCATGCAATGTATCCAGTGCCTCTTTAAGCTTGAACATTTTGTAGCGACTTTCCAGCTCTCGCTCCAGTGAGGCCAGTGAACTGTGCGACGGCATAATATCCAGGTTTTCCACCGGGCTGGGCTGAATAAATGCAGACGGCGGATTAGGTTGTGAAAACCAGCCAACAACCTGTTTAAATAAGCCGGCGACTGTTAGTGTTTGCTCACTGACATCAACACCGCCATAGTGTGTGCTGTTGCCCTGAGAATCTAAATCTATCAGCAGCGTTTTATACCCTTGTTTGGCGCTTTGGGCGGCAAGATTGGTGCTGATGGTCGATTTGCCCACGCCCCCTTTTTGATTAAACACAACCCGTATCATGGAGCTGTCCTTTGCGTAGTCGAATCGTGACTAAAATATCATCAGGTTTTCAGTGGCTTGTAAAGCGGCTTTGGCGGGTGTGGGCAAAATAAAAGATGAAGGGAGAACGGCGACACCGTCGCCGTTCTACTTTGTGCTGTTTACAGGCTGGCAGTTTTAGCACTGGGCATGATGACCTTGTCAATTACATGAATAACGCCATTACTGGCCATGATATCGGTTTTTATAACGTTGGCGTCGTTTACCATCACGCCAGAATCATTCGCGGTGATATCGATTTGAGAGCCTTCCAGAGATATCGCTGACTCTAACCCGGTCACCTGACTGGCAGTGACTTTACCTTCCACTACATGGTAAGTCAGCACCTGAATCAGCTTCTCTTTGTTTTCCGGCTTTAATAATGACTCCAGAGTACCTTCTGGCAGGGCCTCAAAGGCAGCATTGGTGGGCGCAAAAACGGTAAGATCGCCAGATTTCTGTAATGTTTCAGTAATACCGGCCGCCTGAATTGCGGTGACCAGTGTGGAAAACTGATCATTGTGCTGCGCTGTTTCCACAATATCTTTCTTATCGCTCATATGATGATTTGCCACTGCTGACAAACTAAAAACAACACTTGCGATGGCTACCAGGCGACAGACCATTGACGTAATTTTCATAAATATCTCTGTGTAAAAAGAGCTTTGCAAAACTATCTGTTTTGTCCTGCTTTCTACGCCATGGCAGTGGTTTGGATGATGAAGTTTTGTACAGAAAATAAACACAGACATTAGTGTAAATAATATGTTAAATTTATAAGCGGTGATATTAGTCAGGAGATACTCATGACTCGCTCCGTGCTACTGCTTATCCTGCTGCTTGGACTGACAGCGTGTGCCAGCGCCCCGCCGGTCGCTTCAATAGATAACACCAATCCCATCAGAGACGATTTATTCCCGCGTTATACATTGTTCATGCCGGAAACCGGCAGTGAAATATTTGACCTGTCTGGGCAGGCCATCGCGTTTGCCCGTGGTTCGCAAAGCCCGCATTACAGTGACCGGGCGAATATCAAATCTCTGGTATCGCATATATTCGATCATTCAGAACTGGGTCTGTTGTATCGCAATAACGCCAACACCGTGGCCAGTGAAACGTTTGATAATCGCGCGGCTAATTGTCTGTCCTTGTCCATTATGACCTACGCAATGGCCAAAGCCGCAGGGTTGTCTCCGCAATTTTATCAGGTCGAAATCCCTGAATACTGGACCCGGCGGGATGGCTATAACCTACTGAACGGACACATCAACATGCGTATTTCACCGGCGAAAGACATGGCGGATTTGCGCTTTAGTGAAGCCTATATGGATGTGGATTTTGACCCTCAGGCTATTCGCAATCTGTTTAAACGTGAACCGGTAACCCGTAAGCAGGTCGTGGCCATGTTTTACAACAACAAAGGGGCCGATGCGCTTATTGCCAATAGTTACAGCAAAGCATATGCGTATTTTCGGGCGGCAGTACAGGCTGATCCCGGACTGTCTCAGGCCTGGCTGAATCTGGGGGTGCTGTATCGCAAAAATGATGCATTTGACGCCGCTGAAGCCAGTTACAGACGAGCCCTGACATTAAACGATGACAATCTGACCGCATGGGAAAATCTGGCGATTTTGTATCAGTACACCGGTCGGGAACAGGAAAGTCATGAGATTCTGGCCCGGGTAGAAAACAAACGTCAGGATAATCCGTTTTATCACTTTATTCTTGGCGAGGAAGCCATGGATAGCGGCAATGCCTTCATGGCGCTGAAACACTACCAGCGTGCATACCGGCTGGATCGTACACAGCATGAGGTATTATTTGGTTTGGGCAAGGCGTATTACGAGCTTGGCGACATCAGCCAGGCAGAACGGTTCTTAACCCGGGCCAGTGAACAGGTTAACAATGCTCAGGATAAATATCGGTATCTGAGCAAACTGTCTGCTTTGCAGTCTGCCAGATAGCAAAAAGCCACGACACAAGGGGTCGTGGCTTTTGTTTAGTATCGCGGGTACTGCTTAGATAACGCCCAGTTCTTTCAGGCGTTCTTGCAGGTAGCTGCCTGCGGTATGACGTTCTGACAGTTTTACATCCGGACGGGGGTGTAAAAACAGGGGCAGAGAAATACGCGACTTGGTCATATCTGCATTGTCCGGGTTAACCACACGGTGCGTGGTGGACGGAAAGTAGTGACCGGATGCTTCTTGCAGCATGTCACCAATGTTCACAATCAGGTTACCAAAGTCACAAGGCACCTCTAACCAGCTGCCATCTGTGGCCTGGACCTGCAGGCCTGGCTCATTGGCGGCCGGCAAGATAGTGATCAGGTTAATATCTTCGTGCGCTGCTGCACGAATCGCATCCACTTCTTCGTCACCGCTTAGTGGTGGGTAATGCAACACGCGAAGCAGCGTCTGGTCACTGTCTTTGATCATGTCAGACAGCGGCTGGCTGTACAGCTTGCTCACATCTTCAGGCGAGCACTCTTCAATCCAGGACAACAGCTCCTGTGCCAGGTTATTGGCTTCTTTGTAGTACTGCTCCAGCTGCGGGCGCAATGCTTCAGGGCACTGACCCCACGGATAAAAGTGGTAGTACTCTTTAATATCTTTTTTAGTGAAGCCTTTAGCAGTCTCAGACACACTCTGTGGAAAGAAACCATCCTGAGTGCCCTTGTTGTAAACAAAGTTATTCTTGTCTTCGCTATCAAAAAATGACTGCCAGGTGTCGTAGATGTCCGTTACCATCGACTGTTGAATAGGGTGATTTTTCAACACGCCAAAGCCAGTCTTACGTAAAGACTCGACAAAATCCCGTTTGGCGTTTTCAGATTGATAATCAACAGCAACTAATTGCATAACTGTATCCTGTAACTATTTGTAGGGCGGATGATTAAACCATCCTGCTGTTTACGACAATGCCGGCTGTGCGAAAAACAGCCGGCATTCAATGGTTCGCTAATGTATACAAAGTTGACTAATTAGTCCACTTTCTGCTGAATATTTACCCCAGCGTAAGAAAGAAACCAGCCAGTGCTGCACTCATTAAATTAGACAGTGTAGCAGCAATAATTGCCCGCATACCCAGTGTGGCGATTTCTTTACGACGAGTCGGGGCCATCGCGCCAATCCCGCCCATTAAAATGGCGATAGAAGAAAAGTTAGCAAAGCCGCACAGAGAGAATGTCACAATCGCTTGAGTAATGGGCGACAATTCGGCCTGATACTTTACAAAATCCAGATAGGCAACAAACTCATTCACCACAATTTTCTGGCCAATAAAACCACCGACCAGCTGGGCTTCGCTCCATGGTACACCCAGGACCCAGGCAAGCGGTTGTAACAGAGTACCAAGAATAAGCTGGAACGACAGGTCATCGTAACCAAACAGGCCGCCAGCCCAGCCAATCAGCCCGTTCAGCATGGCTATCAGGGCAACAAAGGCCAGTAGCATCGCGCCTACATTCAGCGCCAGCTGTAAGCCTGATGCAGCGCCGCTGGCCGCTGCATCAAAGACATTAGCATAATCTGAGTCTTCGGATTTAATGTCCTTTAGTTCTTCTTTAGGCTTTTCGGTTTCCGGCATGATGATCTTGGCCATTAGCAAGCCGCCGGGCGCTGCCATAAAGCTGGCCGCTAGCAGGTATTTAAGCTCTACACCCATGTTGGCGTAACCCGCCATGACCGAACCGGCGATAGATGCCAGGCCACCCACCATCACGGCAAACAGTTCTGAACGGGTCATATGCGGAATAAACGGACGTACAACCAGAGGGGCTTCAGTCTGACCCACAAAAATGTTGGCTGCCGCTGACATGGATTCAGGGCGGCTCGTATTGAGCAGCTTTTGCAGAGCACCGCCAATCAGTTTAATCACCCAGTTCATCACACCCAGGTAATATAAAACAGCAATTAACGATGAGAAAAAGACAATAACCGGCAGCACGTTAAAGGCAAAAATAAACCCAAGACTCTGGTTGCCTACCGGCCCGAAGATAAAATCGATCCCTTCCTGGCTGAATCCGATGATGCTGGCAACAAAGCTTGTTGCACCATCTAAAAATCTGACGCCGGGTTCGTAATACAGGATGAAAGCACCAATGAGCGCCTGAACGGCAAATGCGCCACCCACGGTGCGCAGGTTAATACTACGCCGGGCCGAAGATAGCAAAAGTGCAATGCCAAGCAATACGGCAATACCCAGTAAACTTACCATAGGAAGGGTCCTTTTTTATTATTGTAGCGCCTGTTGAATGTGGGACTTGATCACATCCAGGGCGATTTGGTTTTTGCCGCCTTGGGTGACTACCACATCGGCAGTAAAACGGCTGGGCTCAATATATTGATGATACATAGGCTTAACCGTTGCTTCGTACTGTTTGGCAACAGACTCAATGGTACGCCCACGTTCTTTAACGTCGCGCATCATACGTCGCATCAGACAAATATCAAGCGGGGTGTCGATGAAAATCTTCACATCATATAAGGGCAGTAATTCTGGGCGGGCAAGCAGCATAATGCCTTCCAGAATAATGACCGGCGCCGGGTTCAGACGTTCTGTGTCTGGCAGGCGGGTATGGGTTTTAAAGCAATAATGCGGGTAGTCAATTGGCTCACCATGACGCAGAGCCTGCAGATGCGCTTTGAGCAATTCGTGCTCAAAAGCATTAGGATGATCGTAGTTATTCTTCTCACGATCTTCCATCGCCAGATGATCCTGCGCCCGGTAATAATGATCTTCGCGCAAAATCTGCACAGGCTGACCCTGAACTTCAAAAGCTTTGATAAGATTTTCGGTAAAAAGCGATTTGCCGGAGCCTGATGCACCGGATATAGCAATAATTAATGGAGACTGCATAACACTTGAGGGCTGTTTTAACTCCTGCAAAGATACGCAAATGCGCCCCGTGAATCAATCTTAAGTTAAAATTAATAGACTAATGGCGCAGTCTTTGCTGCGAGTGCTTCAGCATCAATGTAGAGTAGGGGAACACCATCCGGTGTGCTCGCGTTACGCTTAATGTCCTATAATTTCAACGTCCTCGGCAGTAATGTTGGTCAGTGTAAACGAATGCTGCTTGGAGCGAGATCCCTCACCCTGCGCTCGCGGCGGATAGTATTTTTCTTTGGCCTGGGCATACTGCCCGAATGCCTCTTCCAGGGTTGAACGGATTTCGCTGAGTGTTTTATCCAGGTTAGCGTTAAAATCAGGGCGTTTACGTTTGGTGTGTCCAAGCTCAATAAGCCGGGCAAACACGCCGTTAGCGGCCTGAATAAGCTCAGCTGGCACATCTTTATGATGAGATAGCTGGGCATCGGGGTTATCAATGCAGTATTTAACCAGTGCCACGTAGAAACAAAAGGGCTTGTTCTGCATGGTAAAATCATCAACACACATACCGTTGTGTAACGTTTTTGTATGCAGATTTATAATAAGTCGGGGCTGACTTGGCTCTTTTTCCACCGTTCGGGCTTTGCGCCTGGGGTGTGGGCTGCGTATACGCTGTCTGCACACAGGTATAGCCAGCAGCAAAGCCGCGATGATCGCGCCCGGATGCAATGATAAGGCGGCATACCAGGGGCGCACCGCTACAGTTACTTCAATCAGCTGCTCGGCAGAGGTCAGCAAAATGGTCTCACGCTGGCTATAAGCGGCGTGTGTTGGTTCTGCCACCTTTGACCACGTATCGTCTATCTCAACACCCTGCATGGCGACCACGCGCGCCGGGTAATCCAGTTTGCTAATTTCATTGTTGAGGCGACCTGCATAGCGTCTGACTGCAGACTGATTCACCGGTGTATTCATCATTCTGCTGCCAATATCCAGGTAGGCTGAATCCAGACTGATTCGGTTCTCGATATTATCAATGGCGTGATGATACGTCAGCTTATAACCGGCTAACTGGCCAAGGCTGATAAGCCCCTGAATAGCAATAAGCAGCAGCGCCGAAATTAGCAGGTAACCGGCCCATTGTCGGTGGGTTATCTCAGTCAGTTTCATGGCTGCACCTGTCAATTATCTCTACCTGCTGATAATAGCGTTTGTCCACTGTGCGGGTGGCATTTTCTATCACATTTTGCAACGCGCAGCGTAAGTCAGTGTTGCGTTTTTGCATTTTCAGATACCAACGCATACCACTAACATTATCTTCCAGCGCGGTAATATAGTTGCGCGATAACCGGGTGTTATCATCCACGGCCCAATAACTGGAAATGATATCAACCTCGCCATCCAGTAATGCCCGACGCAGTTCCTGATGGGAGCTGTAGTACTGTATATTAACATTCGTGTCATTGAGCCCAAGCGACTGCAAGACAGTTTTAGGCACAATGTTACCCGAACGGCTACTGGGATAATCCAGCAGACCTACCTTTTTACCCAGCAGATATTCTTTGGACAGCACCGGTTTTTCACGTAGCGAGATAAAGTAAGCGCTATAGCTGGCGTGGGCTGCTATCTCGTGATAATCGTATATCAGGTTGGCAGAAAAGGCCTCCACCACATTGCTTTTAACCAGCGCCAGGTCGCTGACCCCATGATTGATATAGCGAAATGTGTCGTAGTCATTCTGGCCGACAACCAGATGCACATTGCCAAACTGGCGTTTTACCACCGGGTTATTGCATAACTGCTCTTGCATACTTTGGGCAAACGCAGTCTCGGTCAGATACACATTTAATACTTCACGGTTACCAGAGAGCGGTGCTGAGCAGGTGGAAAAATGGCCAATCTGTGGGGGGATCACTAAAAGTTCATAAAACTTTTGAAAAAAACCAACGCCAAAGCATGCCGCAGCAATCATCCCGATTAGCAGAAACTTTGAGAACCTGAACATAGCAGCGCGTTTTAAATCCATCTGAACGTAGGCTTATTTATTGGGCCATTTCACCAGTTAAGCTTACTTGTTTCAATAAGTAAATTTACCGAAAGGCTTTAATTTGCTGATTTTAATGTGTATTTTACATTTTATTTTGAATCTTATTAAACGCTGTTTACTCAAGTTAATTGTGTAAAGAATGAGCGTTGTGCATAGGCAACATATAAAAAGCGGCCAGAAGCGAAGCACTGATTCAGATATAAGATTACCCTGAACGATAAAAAGTAAAGCAAGTTGCGGGTATAGATAGACAGACCAACAAAAAGTTGTCATTTTTCTGAAACATTCGTTGCTAACAATCTGCCGCATAAATAGTCAGCACACATAAGAAGAAGAGCTGACAAACAGGCTTCACATCTCCTTATTACAAATACAAAGGGAAACACACACCTATGATCTCTAAATCTAAATTTAGCCGCGTGGCGGTGGCTGTGGCGCTGTCAGTAGGTATTTCATCTACTGCCCTGGCGCAAGTTACCTCCTCTGACCTGAATGGTCAGATTTTTGGGCCGAACGGAAATCCTGCACCAGGAACAGTGGTAAAGGTTATTCACGTGCCAACCGGTTCTGCCAAAACTGTTGTGGTAAACAGTGCTGGTTCATTTAGCTTACGCGGTCTGCGTGTAGGTGGTCCATACACTGTCGAGATTGACTCTGACGAGTATGCTGACCAGACCATCAACGATATTTATCTTGAGCTGGGTGAGCCAGCAAATATCTCCCGCGTGCTGGAGCCGCAGGGTGGTGTTGAAAATATCGTAGTTACTGGTTCTCAGGTGAGCAGTCTGGCATTTGGTCAGGTTGGCCCTACAGCTAGCTTTGATTTAGAAACCCTACAGGAAGCGCCGGCCATTAACCGTGACCTGACCGACATTGTTCGTATGGACCCGCGTGTTTATGTAAACGAAGGCGGCAGCAACGGTATTCAGTGTGTGGGTAAAAGCCCCCGTTTTAACAGCCTGACGGTTGATGGTGTGCGGATGAACGACCTGTTTGGTCTGAATTCTAACGGCTATCCTACTGAAAGAATGCCATTCTCTTTTGACGCCATTCAGGGTGTATCTGTAGAAATTGCGCCTTTTGATGTTATTTACGGTGGCTTCTCAGCCTGTAACATCAGTGCGGTAAGTAAAACCGGTACCAACGAAGTTCATGGTACGGCGTTTTATGATTACGGCAGCGACAGCCTGCGTGGTGATTCACTGGAAGGTGATGATATTACGCTGGGTTCTTACACCGAAAAGCGTTACGGCTTTACTGTGGGCGCGCCTTTGATTAAAGATACGCTATTTATCTTTGCTGCCTATGAAAAACTAGACGGTGCAAATACGTTTGACCGTGGCGCACAAGGCTCAGGTGCTATCAATGAGGTCAACATTACTCAGGCGCAGATTGACCAGATTACAGCGATTTCTCAGAACATATACGGTTTTGATCCAGGTCCGGTACCTGCCAGCCTGGCAAATGAAGATGAAAAGCTGCTGGTTAAAATAGACTGGAACATCAACGACAACCACCGTTTTGCCTTTACTTACAACTACAACGACGGCAACAATTATTCGCAGTCAGACGGTGACTCAGACGAGTTTGAATTCCAGGGCCACTTGTATGAGCGTGGTGCGGAAATGCAAACGCTGACCGGTGTGCTTTATTCAGACTGGACAGACAAATTCTCTACTGAAATTCGCGTTTCTCACATTGATCTGGATAACCGCCAGAACTCGCTATACAGCGATGGGACAATCGGTGGTAACGACTTTGGCGAAATTATTGTTAATCTGGACAACGATCCGGAAGACAAGAGTGACAATGTAAGAGTGTACCTGGGTTCTGATGACAGCCGTCAGTCCAATGACCTGGACTATGACGCACTGAGCCTGATGTTCCGTGGTCACTACTACTTCGACAACGGTCACACCGCCACTTTTGGTTATGAAGTAGATGATCTGAATATCTTCAACCTGTTTGTACAGCACTCTGAAACCACCATTGAATTTGACAGTATTGACGACTTCCAGAACGGTGCCAATGCTGATGTGGACTATGGTTATGCCTACTCAGGTAACTTGCTGGACCGTGCTGCTGAGTGGGGCTATAAGTCGCACAGCGTGTATCTTCAGGATGTGTTCTATCTGACCGACGACCTGCAAATTAAAGCGGGTTTACGTTATGACTGGCTGACTACCTCAGACCGCCCACTGGAAAATCCAGAATTTACAGAGTCTTACGGTTTTGCTAACAATGCAAACCTGGATGGTATCAGCCTGTTGCAGCCTCGTGTTGGCTTTAACTATACGCTGAGCGACAGCACTGAACTACGTGGTGGGGTTGGCCTGTTCTCGGGTGGTAACCCGAATGTATGGATGACCAACAATTATCAGAACACCAATGTTACCGGTGGTGAAGTCTCCAATGTTTATGAAAACATTCTGGCCAGCGACTTTGTCTGGGTAAATACCGAAGAAGGCGCGCCAGTAGGCCCAGGCTATTCAATTCCGGGTGACCTGGATGCTCAAATGGATGCGGGAGAAGGCCGTAATTTTGAGGTTAACTACTTAGACCCTGATTTTGATATGCCCAGCGAGTGGAAAATCTCTGCCGGTCTGACGCACGTCACAGATGAAGATTACCTGTTTAACTTTGACGTATTGGTTAGCTTTACCAAAGATCAGGCGATTATCCTGAAAGGCGATCTGGATCAGGTGGGTGTTAACGATGAAGGTTATGCGATTTACGAAAGCAATCGTTTATCTTCATTCAAGCTGACCAATTCAGATGAAACCTCTACCTCGTACTCGGTTACCGGTACCATGAGCAAAAACTGGGATAACGGTATCTCGTTTACCGGTGGTTACTCGTATACCGACTCTGAAGATGTTCAGCCAATGACCAGTTCAGTGGCGTTTTCTAACTACCAGTTCCGTGCGTTTACCAACCCGAATGATCAGGTATCGTCACGTTCAGACTGGAACATTGAGCACCGCTTTACGGCTGATCTGCGTTATAACGTAGAGCTTATCAGCGGATTGCAGACAACGTTTTCGGCATTTGCGGTTTCACAGTCTGGCCGTCCTTACAGCTTCACGATTTCTGATGAAGAGGTTAACGGTATTTTTAATTTCACCCCGTTCTTAGACAGCAACAACGTATTACCTATGGGTAACGAACGTAATGCCGAAGAAAGCAGCTGGTGGACCAAGGTGGATATTGCAGTACGTCAGGAGATTCCTGCATTCTCTGAAGATCACACTGCCCGTGTATGGTTTGTTGTGGATAACTTTACCAACATGCTGAACGATGACTGGGGTGTGCTGGAAGAAGTGTCTTTCAATACGGCAACGGTTGGTAATACCAGCCCGGAGAGCCGTCAGGGTGATGCCTCTTTATGGGAAATCCGTGTAGGTGTTAACTACACATTCTAAAAAGAACACGTGAAGGTGTTTGCCGGCAGGTGATACTGCCGGCCTTTTTATTCTCCATACCCCGCCTTTCTGGCGGGGTATTTTTTTATGGGCAGCTCACCGCGCTACGAAGACGGCCTGTCGTAGTTTTTGATGATTTATCCTTAAAACCAATCTGAATCGCCACAGCTTGAGTATCAACATACGAATTTTCTTAACTGGAGACGAACGATGAGTAAACGCATTTTAATGGTGATGACCTCGCACGATATTCTTGGCAATACGGGCAAGAAAACCGGTATGTGGCTGGAAGAATTCGCTTCTCCTTACTATGCCTTTGTTGACGAGGGTTACACAATTACCCTGGCCTCGACTATGGGCGGGCAGGTGCCAATTGACCCGGCAAGCCTGACCGATGATGCGCTGACCGACGACACTAAGCGTTTTTCAGATGATGACAACGCCAAATCCGCGCTGGCCTCGACGATTCCATTAGATGACGTGAAAGCCGAAGAATTTGACGCGGTATTTTACCCGGGCGGTCATGGTCCGTTGTGGGATCTGGCGGACAACGAGCTTTCACAGAAGCTGATTGAAGACACCCTGCACAGCGGCAAGCCGGTAGGTATTGTATGCCATGCGCCCATTGTGCTGAAAAATGTGAAAGATACGTCTGGCGATTATTTTATTAAAGGTCGTCCGGTAACCGGGTTTTCCAATACCGAAGAGGATGCGGTAGGTCTTACCGACGTTGTACCTTATCTGGTAGAAGACGAGCTGGTAAAAATCGGTGGTGAATACAGCAAAAAAGGTGACTTTGAGTCTTATGTGGTGGAATCCGGTCATCTGATTACCGGTCAGAACCCACCTTCTTCACGCCCTTCGGCTGAAGCCGTCATTGCACACCTGAGCAAGTAAACATAAAAATACCCCGCCTGAGCGGGGTATTTTTTTATCGATTGTACTGAACGTCGTCAGGCCAGACATTTCAACTAAACATTGTCAAACAGGTCTTCTACCCGCTGACGCAGGGTTTCAATTTTAGATACATCTGCCGGGGCGATGAAAATGGTATCGTCACCTGCAATGGTGCCCAGTACGCCATCTTTGGAGCTAAGTGAGTCCAGCAGTCGTGCGATAAGCTGCGCTGCGCCTGGACTTGTTCTTATGATCACCATGACATTGTTGTGTACAATATCCAGTACCAGCTGTTTCAGCGGGCTTTTGGCCGTGGGCATACCTAGTTCCGGGGGCAGGCAATAGACCATGTCGCCACGGGCGTTACGGGTACGTACCGCGCCAAATTTGCTTAGCATACGGGAGATTTTTGACTGGCTGATATTATCAAAGCCCTGGGCTTTTAGTGCTTCGACGATGTCGCCCTGCGAGCCGTAACTTTCGGCTTTCAGAATTTCTTTAAACGCTTTGATAAGTAGCTCTTGTTTTTGGTTTGCCATAGCGCCTTCTGTTGTTGGTGTGAGATAACACAAAGAGCTATCATTGTGCCGTAGAGCTGGACTTTAGGCAATTTAATTGCATAATCATGCAGCCGAATGCATAAGTGATGAGACAGTCTGCACGTAAAGCGGGTGTACGACCATCCGGTGATTGTCTTTTTCTTTACGTTACTATAGTGTGACGTTCCGTTATAAAACGTGAAATTTCCATAGGAGAAATGAAATGAAAGTAGCCGTGTTAGGTGCTGCAGGTGGTATTGGTCAAGCGCTGTCATTGTTGTTGAAAACACAATTGCCAGCCGGTTCTGAACTGGCATTGTACGATGTTGCTCCAGTGGTTCCTGGTGTTGCGGTTGATTTGAGCCACATCCCGACTGCAGTGAAAGTAACCGGTCACGGTAAAGACGACCTGGGCGTAGCGCTGACAGATGCAGACATTGTGCTGATCCCTGCTGGTGTTCCTCGTAAGCCGGGTATGGACCGTTCTGACCTGTTCAATATCAACGCGGGTATCGTTAAAACGCTGGTTGAAGGTGTGGCTGAGCATTGCCCAAGTGCATGCCTGGGTATTATTACCAACCCGGTAAACACCACGGTAGCAATTGCTGCTGAAACCTTAAAAGCAAAAGGCGTTTACGACAAGAACAAACTATTTGGTGTAACAACACTGGATGTTATCCGTTCTGAAACTTTTGTGGCTGAACTGAAAGATCTGGATCCTGCGAACGTACACGTTCCGGTTATCGGCGGTCACTCTGGTACAACGATTCTGCCTCTGCTGTCTCAGGTTGAAGGTGTTTCATTCTCTGATGAAGAAATCGCCAGCCTGACAACCCGCATCCAGAATGCCGGTACTGAAGTGGTTGAAGCAAAAGCCGGTGGCGGCTCTGCAACCCTGTCTATGGGTCAGGCGGCAGCGCGCTTCTGTCTGTCTTTAGCGGCGGCTATGCAAGGCGAGAACGTCGTTGAGTATACTTATGTTCAGACTGATGACAGCGATGATGCTGCTTTCTTTGCACACCCAGTGCGTCTTGGCGCAAACGGTGTAGAAGAAATTCTGCCTTACGGCGAACTGAGCGATTTCGAACAAAAAGCAAAAGAAGAGATGCTGGAAGGCCTGCGTGGCGACATCAAAATTGGTGTTGATTTCGTAAACGGCTAAAACTGTACTCTGCTGGTGACAAGCCGGGCTTCCTGAAAAAGGCAGCCCGGCTTTTTTATGTCTGCCAACACGGTTTGTTACCCGGTAATACTAAGTGCCGGGTCAATAGATATCCCGGTGATAACGGTGACTGTCAATTAATGCCTGCACGGTAGTTTCTCCCAGCAAGGCTATCAGGGTATTGTGTACTGCCTGACCCATTCCGGCATAACTGCCACATACATAGATCTGCCCGTTATTTTTAACCAGCTGATGCAGCTCGCCAGCCAGGTCCGACAGTTTATCCTGCACGTAGGCCGGATGCACCGGATCCCGCGAGAACACTGTATAGCGATGTTCGTTATCGGTGGGCGGACCAAGCTGCGCCTCCAGTACATTGTCACAATCGGGCTCACGTTCGCCGTACACAATAGTCATACCATGATGATGCCCGGCCTGCACAAACTGATGATACTGCGCCCGGATTCCGGCCAGTCCGCTGCCAGCACCGATTAGCAGCAGTGGGGCGGGGAGTAATGCCAGATGGCAGTCCGGATTGGCGTGCAGCTTTGCGGTAATGGCGGTGCCTGGTGCAGCATTCTCGGTGAGCCAGCCTGAGGTGATCCCCAGACTGCCGTCATCACGGCGGGCCTGGCGCACAATAAGTTGTAATTGCTGCTCACCAGGCAACGAGGCAATGGTATAGCTGCGCGAGGTCAGCGCCGGAAGCTGGCTAAGATAGGCAGCCACCTTATCCGCTGGCACTGGCGCATTACTGGAATGATGCGCCGGGATGGTAAGTAGCTCACGGCTGGCGAGCCAGTGTGTGGTTTGCCATGGTGATCCATTGATAGTCAGTGTCGCTGGAGGCGAGATAGCATTATCAGCCAGCCATTGTGCAACGTGCTCATGGCTGTGTTGTGGCTGCACATCCAGTATGTCACCGGCTTGCCAGAGCAGGTCTTCTGGCAGGGCGTTCAGGATGACTGAAAACAGCTTGTGTTCGCTGCCGGGATTCAACCATTTCTGGTCTGCCAGTATTAGTGTGACTACCTGCTGGCTGGCTTCATCCAGGTGCGAGCCATCCTCGCCTTTGGCGTGATCCAGACAGGTCAGGGGTGACAGAGGCTGCGCGCCGGTTGCACTTAACAGAGCAAAAAGCCGCTTACCAAACGCACAGAAATCCGGATACCGGCTGTCGCCCAGGGCAATAACCTCAAATTGCAGGTTGGCCAGTGCTGATGCCGGCAGGTGGGCAAGACGACGGGCCAGAGCGCGGCCGTTGTCCGGAGGTTCGCCTTGTCCGTAGGTGCTGGCAACAAACAGTGCCCGGCGACAGTCAGCCAGGCTGTGTGGGGTAAGTGCTGAAAACGGCAGCAGGGTGACCTCACTGGTTTGCTGCAACCGTTGGGCGTGCTGCTCTGCCAGCGCTCTGGCATTGCCGGTCTGACTGGCATAGGCAACAATAACCTGGCTGTGAGCAGCTTGCCGCTCAGCGTACTGGTTACGGCAATGCCGGGCGATTTTCACCGCCACCCAGGTGATATACATCACACATAAAAGAAGGGCCAGAATCAGGCGCTGTTGTTCACTCATCCACATACCGCCTAATGAATAAAAACCAGCATGATCAGCACCGGAATGAGAGCTCCCAGGGCTGTCACCGGCCAGGTTGAGGCTTTGTGCGGCGCCTGTCGAATCAGAAGCTGCAGACCGGTAATGGTAAACACAATCACCACGACCGAAAAAATATCAATAAACCACGACCATACCGCGCCGGTGTTGCGGCCTTTATGTAAGTCGTTAAAGTAGGCAATCCAGCCCCGGTCTGTGCCTTCATAGAGCAGTTCACCCAGCTCTGCGTCTATCGCCAGCCAGTGATCCTGGCCGGGCCCGGGCCAGGCAACATACAGCTCAAGGCCGTCATATTCAGCCTGTACTGAGGACGGCGGGTACACCGCCTGGTCTGCCAGCCACTGACGCAGATCATCAGGCACGGCAATTTTACCGGCAGGCAGGGCATTTAATTGCGTCAGCAGCCGGTCAGGTACGGTGGCCTCAACAGTGGTAACCTGCGGGGTGGCAGGTATGTCTGCTGCATGATTAAGCGTTATACCGGTAATGGCAAACAGTAGCATACCGACCATACAGACCGCCGCAGAAATCCAGTGCCACTGGCGGACACTTCCCAAACTCAAACGCATTGATGACTCTCTGTTAACCTGCTGATACCTGCCGGCAGGCATATAAGAAAACTGATGAATGCGACACTTTATCACAATTCAGTCCATTAAATCTAAGTGAGACTTATTATCAGGAATAAAGGTGAAGGGTAACAGACGAAATGACATAGTGTGCAATGGCCCGGGATGATGGTACACCGCGCGGTAGGAGTTTGACGACGAAGAAATAGAGATAAAAAACAGCCGGTGCATGTTGCCATGCACCGGCTGTTGTATTCACTTTAAAAGGCGAAATTAACCTGTATTACGCATACCAATAGCAATACCGGCAATAGTAACCATCATCGCCCGCTCAAGCGCGCTATTCTGCGCATCATCACCGGCTTTACGCACCCGGTCAAGCAGTTCAATCTGCAAGTAATGCAGTGGCTGCAGGTAGCCCGCCCGAATATTCATTGACTCTTTACCCTGCGGATCCTGAGCCATGATTTCAGATTCACCGGTCAGTTTCAGCAGTGACTCTACACTTTCTCCCAGCTCTTCGCGCAAGGCTTTACCAAAGTGCTTAAGTTCTTTTGGCACGAGACGCTCGTCATACGCTTCGCTAATGCGCGGGTCGGCCTTATGAAATACCATGTCCAGCATCGACAGACGAGAGCGGTAGAATGGCCAGTCCCTGAACATTTCTGCCACCACCTTTTCGTCAGACTCCGCCTTTACCGAATCAATGGCGCGCATTACACCCAACCAGGACGGCAGTACCAGTCGGGTCTGAGCCCAGGCAAAAATCCACGGTATTGCCCGCAGACTTTCAATACCACCTTGTGGCTTACGCTTAGAAGGACGGCTGCCCAGTGGTAGTTTACCCAGTTCCTGTTCTGGCGTAGCAACCCGGAAATAGGGCACAAAATCTTCATCATGACGAACGGTGGCGCGGTAGTTATCCCGGCCTTTTGCTGCCATTTTGGTAATCAGTTCACGCCATTCGGCTTTTGGCTCGGGTGGCGGAAACAACATGGCTTCGATAATCGCACTGGCGTAAATACCCAGGCTTCGTTTGGCCAGCTTAGGCATGCCAAACTTGTAGCGAATGGTTTCGCCTTGCTCAGTTACCCGGAAACCGCCTTCCAGTGAGCCTGGCGGCTGTGAGTAAATAGCCGCATGGGCAGGCAGACCGCCACGGCCAATCGTACCACCACGACCATGGAACAGCGTCAGTGTTACATCAAATTCTTCGGCCAGTTTAACCAGTGCTTCCTGCGACTCATACTGCGCCCAGCCTGCGGCCAGAGCACCGGCATCTTTGGCCGAGTCAGAATACCCGATCATGATGAACTGACGGCCTTTTACGTAGCCTCTGTACCAGTCAATAGACAGCAGGTTGCGCATAACATCCGGCGAATTATTCAGATCGTCCAGTGTCTCAAACAGCGGAGCAACCGGCATGGGCCAGCTTACACCGGCTTCCTGCAATAACAGCTGAACCGCCATAACATCAGAAGGCTGGCTGGCCATGGAGATAATATAAATACCAAAGCCGTTTTTGTTGTGCTTGGCAATTACCTTACAGGTATCGAGCACTTCCTTTACATCGGCCGACGCATCCCAGTGGGCCGGGAACAGCGGACGTTTGGATGACAGTTCTCTAAGCAGGAAAGCCTGCTTGTCTGCTTCACTCCACTGGGCATAGTCACCCAGACCCAGATAACGGGTAATTTCGCTTAGCACGTCTGCATGACGTTCAGAGTCCTGACGTACATCAAGACGCAGCAGACAGGCACCAAAACAGCGCACCCGGCGGATGGTATCCAGCAGCAGGCCGTTGGCAGTCACTTTCATGCCAGACTCACACAACGAGTCATAGCAGAGCTGAAGTGGCTCTAGCAAATCCTGACTGTCTTTAATCCAGTCGCTTTGATCAACATTCTTGCCCATCAGCAGGTCACTGATACCATCGCGGGTAGCCTGCAAACGCTTAACCAGCGGACGTAACAGCGCCCGGTAAGGTTCATTAACATCACCCACCACATCACTCAGGGCGTCGTTGCAGTCAAACATCGACAGCTCTACCTGCAAGCGGTCAAAATCAATGGCAAACAGTTTGGCTGCCCGTTTACGCGCCAGATACAGCACCTGTTCAGTCAGCTTGGCTGTTACAAAGGGGTTACCGTCACGGTCACCGCCCATCCAGGAGCTAAACTGTACTGGCGCAGAGTCCAGTGGCAGGTTAACGCCATAATCGGCTTCCAGGCGCTCATCCAGTTCACGCAGGAATTCGGGCACGGCTTCCCATAAAGAGTTTTCAATAACCGAGAAGCCCCAGCGCGCTTCATCCACCGGAGTGGGGCGCTCAGAACGAATTTCTTCAGTATGCCAGGCCTGACTGATCAAATCTGCAATACGGGTTTCAATGCGTTTACGCTCATGATCCCCAAGGGTCTCCTGGTGTACTGCCTGCAGGCAGTCTGCCAGT
Organism: Salinimonas lutimaris; assembly: GCF_005222225.1. Lineage (GTDB taxonomy): Bacteria > Pseudomonadota > Gammaproteobacteria > Enterobacterales > Alteromonadaceae > Alteromonas > Alteromonas lutimaris. Next base: position 3,495,239 of record NZ_CP036536.1, on the reverse strand, counting down.
TCTTTGTGTTTGTGAATCAGGGTACGGCGGGTCACCTCGGTGGGGTGAGCGGTTAACACCAAATCGATGTTCAGCTTGTTGACCGCTTTTTGTACATTGTCTTTGGTCAACTCTGCTTTATCCAGATGCTTGAACAGGGCATCAAGTGACGCATCCACGTTCATTGCACTGTTATATTCCTGCTCGGCGATGTTGCCCAGGTTGAGGAACTGAGCAAATGCCCGGCCGACGGTCAGCAAGTCTGAGTCGGAAAGGGTTTTGAAAGTTTCTTTCAGATTTTCACTACAATCTGTATCGCCCTGATAAGACGCGCGGCCATCTTTACGGATTTGTTCAATCCGTTCCAGCCACTCCTGTCCCAGCTCTGCCTGAATAGTTTCCCCCAGAGTTTTCCCCAGGTACCTCACTGTATCTTTAAGTTCAGCATCATAATGTGATTGCATGGCATCCTCCTACTTTCGTGGCAAATACCATACTGCCTACTTTTCAACTTGTCTAACCTCATTATGTTATAAATTAAACCTTTTAATAACGAATTTAACCCTCAGTATATCCTCTAGAGCAAGTAAATTAAGGGTATGTTACACTGCCCGCGGTTTTTAAAATCTGACCACGACGGATTCCGTTTTGGTGAATATTTAAACAAAATTCGTAATTTAATTTCAGGAGAGATTGTGTCCGAGAAATATAATTCAGTAGAAACGCAGGCCAGCTACGGTGTTGGTTTTCAAATGGGCGAGCAACTGAAATCTAACCCGTTTGACGGTCTGGATATCAATGCAGTGGTAGAAGGTCTGCAGGATGCGTTTACCGGCCAGGCGGCGCAGGTAGACAACAACGCACTGCGTTCTGCATTTGCTGAGATTCATCAGCGCATGCAGGCAGCCAAAGCAGAAGAAAGCAAAGGTCGCATCGAAGAAGGTGAAAAATTCCTGACTGAAAATGCCCAGCGCGAAGAAATTCAGGTGACTGACACGGGTCTGCAATACGAAGTGATTGCTACGGGTGAAGGCGACAAGCCAAACGCTGACAGCACAGTCCGTGTTCACTATCACGGCACATTCCTTGATGGCAGCATGTTCGACAGCTCTGTTGAACGCGGTCAGCCGGCAGAGTTCCCGGTAAACGGCGTGATCAAAGGCTGGACGGAAGCCCTGCAAATGATGACAGCCGGTTCAAAATGGCGCTTATATGTGCCGCACGAACTGGCCTATGGTGAACAAGGTGCCGGTGGTGCTATTCCGCCATACACAACATTAGTGTTTGACGTAGAACTGCTGGATATTCTGGCGTAGTCATATAAAGATAAGCAAGCCTGTCATTCGACAGGCTTTTTTTTACCCGTCGGTGATACACTGGCCGGACAAAAGCTCAGGTTGATCTGCTCAGAGTTGTCATTGCCTGATGCGTGTTTACAATACTGGCACAACTAGCAAAGGATGTAGATTATGATCATCAAGCCGAAAGTAAGAGGCTTTATCTGCACTAACGCGCACCCTAAGGGCTGTGCCGCGTCAGTTGCTCAACAAATTGAATATGTACGCCAGCAGGGTGATTTGGGCGCAGGCCCTAAAAATGTGCTGGTTATCGGTAGCTCTACCGGTTACGGGCTGGCTTCACGCATTACCGCCGCATTCGGGTATGGCGCAAAAACGCTGGGTGTGTGCTTTGAAAAAGCTCCAACAGAGCGTAAGACCGGTACCGCTGGCTGGTATAACACCGCAGCATTTCATCAGTTTGCTGAACAGGAAGGGGTATTTGCCCAAACGATCAATGGCGATGCTTTTTCTCACGAACTCAAAGATGATGTGATCGCGAAGATCAAACAGGAAATGGGTAAGGTGGACTTGGTGATTTACAGCCTGGCGTCACCGCGCCGAACGGATCCCAACAGCGGCATTACGTACAAATCTACGCTAAAGCCGGTTGGTCAGGCCTACACCACCAAAACTTATGATACTGACAAAGATCAGGTTCATGAGGTGACCCTTGAACCAGCCAACGACGAAGAGATCGCTGATACTATCAAAGTGATGGGCGGCGAAGACTGGGAAATGTGGCTGGATGCACTGGCCGCTGCCGATGTACTTGAACAAGGTTGCAAAACTACAGCGTACACCTACATCGGCAAAGAACTGACCTGGCCTATCTACGGACAGGCTACGATCGGTAAGGCCAAAGAAGATCTGGATCGCGCTGCATCAGCGATCAACGGTAAGCATGCTGAACTGCTGGTAGATGCTCATGTGTCATCACTGAAAGCGCTGGTGACGCAGGCCAGCTCTGCCATTCCGGTTATGCCGCTTTATATCTCACTGATTTATAAAGTGATGAAAGAAGAAGGCACACATGAAGGCTGTATTGAACAGATTAAAGGTCTGTTTACACAGTGTCTGTATGGTGAAACGCCTACGCTGGATGAAGCCAATCGTTTTCGTATGGACGGCAAAGAAACCAATGCCGCGACCCAGGCCAAAATTAAGGCGCTGTGGGACGAGGTCACTCAGGAAAACTTCCATGAACTGAGTGATTATGCCGGTTATCACCATGAATTTTTAAAGTTATTCGGCTTTGATATCGACAGTGTCGATTATGAAGAGGATGTTGATCCTCAGGCTGCCTGGTAGCGAAGAGATTAAAAAGCCGTCACTTTTGACGGCTTTTTTTTCGTTTTGACCGCATTGTTGTATAATCGGTGAACGCGGTGCAGGTTCGACTATTAACAATTTTTTTCGTTAATCTATAATTTGCATAGCGAAATGTGGCCAGATAATGTTAAAATCCCGAAGTTAGATGGCGGTAGTTCTACCACCATTTCATGACCAAGGCAGTAAAAAAGCGCCGAAGAACGCTTGAGTGACGGATAAGCCCGGTGTCAGCTCTACAAGAATAAATATCAACATTAGACTACGGTAGCGGGCCACGAAGAAGGTCTGCGCAGCGAACTTACAGAACAACAACGATACTGTGGGTTGGGTACCGTTGGACCAGAGTTTTTTTGCATGCTGTCAGGCACGGTATGGTGCAGACATGCAAAAGGGTTCTTTTATTAGAGTAGTGCGATTACATATGATAAAAATCAAGAAAGGTCTCGACCTCCCTATTAAGGGAGCGCCAGAGCAGCAAATCTCCGACGGAGCTGCTGTCTCGCGCGTTGCCGTTCTGGGCGAAGAATATGTGGGTATGCGACCTACCATGCACATCCAGGTTGGCGATAAAGTGAAAAAAGGCCAGATTCTTTTTGAAGACAAAAAGAATCCGGGCGTTAAATTCACTGCGCCAGCTGCCGGTGAGGTGGTAGAGGTAAACCGTGGTGCCAAACGTGTTCTTCAGTCTGTTGTAGTTAAAATCGAAGGTGACGATGCTGTTACTTTTGACAAGATTGCCGCTGACCAGATCGCCAATGCTTCACAGGAACAGCTTCAGCAAACGCTGGTAGAGTCCGGGTTGTGGACGTCATTACGGACGCGTCCTTACAGCAAGGCTCCAGCACTGGGCTCAACCCCGCATTCCATTTTTGTTACCGCGATGGATACTAATCCATTAGCCGGCGACCCGACCGTTATCATTAAAGAGCGTGAAGACGATTTTGTAAATGGTCTGAATGCCCTGGGTGTACTGAGCGGCGGTAAGGTATTTGTGTGTAAGGCACCTGGTGCACAGGTTGCTACCGGCAATGCCAAAGTGGACGTACAGGAATTTGGTGGTCCGCACCCGGCAGGTCTGCCAGGTACGCATATCCATCACCTGGACAGCGCAGGTAATGCAAAAACTGTCTGGCATGTTAATTATCAGGACGTCATCGCAATCGGTGCATTGCTGACAACCGGTGAACTGGACAACCGTCGTGTTGTGGCACTGGGTGGTCCGGCTGCTAAACAGCCTCGTCTGGTACGTACATTACTGGGCGCTGATATCGAAGAATTAATCGCTAAAGAGATCGTTGACGGTGAAGTACGGGTTATTTCAGGCTCAGTACTAAGCGGTACAACGGCACAAGGTGTACACGGTTTCCTTGGACGCTTCCATAATCAGGTGTCACTGATTAAAGAAGGTCGTGAGAAGAAACTGTTTGGCTGGATTACGCCGGGCTCAGATATGCACTCTGTTACCCGCGCATACCTTGGCCACTTGTCACCTAGCAAGAAGTTCGAAATGACGACATCAACCAATGGCTCCGAGCGCTCGATGGTGCCAATTGGTAACTACGAACGCGTTATGCCTCTGGACATCATTCCTACGCTGCTGCTTAGGGACCTGATCTCTGGTGATACTGACGGTGCTCAGCAGTTAGGTTGCCTGGAATTGGACGAAGAAGATTTGGCACTGTGTACTTACGTATGCCCTGGCAAATACAACTACGGCCCAATCCTGCGCGACGTATTGACCACTATTGAGAAAGAGGGTTAAGTCATGGGTTTAAAAGCGTATCTGGAAAAAATTGAACCTGATTTTGAACCAGGTGGTAAGCACGAAAAGTGGTATGCGTTGTACGAAGCAGCGGCGACCATTTTCTACACGCCTGGTAAGGTAAACAAAGCCGGCACACACGTGCGTGACAGTATCGATCTGAAACGCATCATGATCATGGTATGGATGGCAACATTCCCGGCTATGTTCTACGGCATGTACAACATTGGTTTTCAGGCTTCTGATGCCATTGCAGCCGGCGCTGGTACATTACCAGACACCTGGCAGGCGGCATTATTCACAGCGTTAGGCGGTGAATTCGGCCCGGATGCAGGGTGGGGCACAATGATGTTCTACGGTGCCTGTTTCTGGCTACCTATTTATGCCACTACTTTTATTGTTGGTGGTTTCTGGGAAGTGCTGTTTGCGTCAGTACGTAAGCACGAAGTCAACGAAGGTTTCTTTGTTACCTCGGTACTGTTTGCACTGACCCTGCCTGCAACGATTCCATTATGGCAGGTTGCGCTGGGTATCACATTTGGTGTGGTTATCGCTAAAGAAGTCTTTGGTGGTACAGGCCGTAACTTCCTGAACCCGGCTCTATCCGGCCGTGCGTTTCTGTACTTTGCTTATCCGGCACAAATCTCCGGTGACCAGGTTTGGGTTGCCGCAGATGGTTACTCTGGTGCAACGTGGCTAAGCAAAGCTGCTTCAGGCCAGATGGATTATGCCAATATGGACTTGTGGTGGAATTCTTTCTTCGGTGCTATCCCAGGTTCAGCAGGTGAAGTATCAACCCTGGCTATCCTGCTTGGTGGTCTGTTTATCATGTACATGCGAATTGCGAGCTGGCGCATCGTTGCCGGTGTTGCTATCGGTACGGTATTCTTTGCCACTCTGCTTAACATGATTGGCAGCGACACTAACCCTATGTTTGCTATGCCTGCACACTGGCACTTTGTTATCGGTGGTCTGGCATTTGGTATGTTCTTCATGGCTACCGATCCGGTTTCTGCATCATTTACCAACCAGGGTAAATGGGCGTACGGTATTTTCATTGGTTTCATGACTGTATTGATTCGTGTGCTTAACCCGGCCTTCCCTGAAGGTGTAATGTTGGCAATTCTGTTTGCTAACCTGTGGGCACCACTGTTCGACTATTTTGTCGCGCAAAGCAATATCAAGCGGAGGGTAGCTCGTGTCAGCTAAGAAAGACTCTTTAGGAAAAACAATCGGCGTAGTAGTCGCGGTTTGTCTGGTTTGTTCCATCGTTGTATCGGGCGCTGCGGTAGGGCTGCGCTCTATTCAGCAAACGAATAAAGAACTGGACAAGCAAAGCAACATTCTGACTGCTGCCGGCCTGTATGAAGCAGGAATGAGCAGCGACCAGATTCGTAGCGTCTACGAAGAAAAAGTAGAACGCCGTTATGTTGATCTGGACACGGGTACGTTCACAGAACAACCAGCGCCAGACTACGACATGTACAAAGCCGCTAAGCAATCTGAAATGAGCAAGAAAGTCGAAAACAGTAATGTTGGCTTTCAGCGCCGTATGAATATTGCCAGCGTGTGGTTGGTTAAAGATGAAAACGATACGGTTACCCGCGTAATTCTGCCAGTACACGGCAGTGGTCTGTGGGATCTGATGTACGGCTTCTTAGCGGTTGACGCTGATGGTAAGACAGTTCGCGAACTGATTTACTACCAGCAAGCTGAAACGCCGGGACTGGGTGGCGAAGTTCAAAACCCAAGCTGGCAAGAGAAGTGGGATGGCAAGAAACTTTATAAAGATGGCGAAGTGGCTATCAATGTAACTAAGAATGCTAACCCGGACAGTCCTTATCAGATTGATGCATTATCAGGTGCAACCCTGACCAGTAATGGTGTTCAGAACACGATTCAATACTGGGCAGGCGAACAGGGCTTTGGTCCGTTCCTGAAAAACCAGGCCTGGCGCTCATAAAGGGGTATTATCGTGGCAGATACTAAAGAAATGAAAAAGGTCCTCTTTGGACCGATTATGGACAACAACCCGATTGCCCTTCAGGTACTGGGTATTTGTTCTGCACTGGCAATTACAACAAAGCTGGAAACAGCACTGGTTATGTCGCTGGCACTGACAAGTGTAGTAGCGTTCTCTAACCTGTTTATTTCTCTAATCCGTAACCAGATTCCATCAAGCGTACGGATCATTATTCAGATGACCATTATCGCGTCGCTGGTAATCGTTGTGGATCAGATTCTACGGGCTTATACCTATGAGGTGTCGAAGCAGCTTTCGGTGTTCGTGGGCCTGATCATTACCAACTGTATCGTAATGGGCCGGGCCGAAGCGTATGCCATGAAGTCGCCGCCTCTGCTGAGCTTTCTTGACGGTATTGGGAACGGTCTGGGCTACTCTTTCATCCTGATTTGTATCGGTACGATTAAAGAATTGTTTGGCTTCGGTACCATTCTTGGTTTCGAGATTCTGCCAGTTGTGCAAAACGGTGGTTGGTACCAGGGTAATGGTCTGCTGATCCTTCCGTTTAGCTCATTCTTCCTGATTGGCGGTATGGTATGGATTATCCGTACACTGCGCCCAGAGCAAGTAGAGCCCAAGGAGTAATACGTGGAACATTATATTTCATTATTTGTTCGCTCAATTTTTATCGAGAACATGGCGCTGTCCTTGTTCCTGGGGATGTGTACGTTTCTGGCTGTTTCGAAAAAAATCAAAACAGCGATGGGCCTGGGTGCAGCGGTAGTCGTTGTATTGGGTATCTCAGTACCGGTAAACCAGCTGATTTACGTCAATGTTCTGGCACCAGGTGCACTGGCATGGGCTGGTTTTCCTGATGCTGACCTGAGCTTCCTGAACTTCCTGACCTTTATCGGTGTTATTGCTGCACTGGTACAGATTCTGGAAATGAGTCTGGATAAGTTCTTCCCTGCGCTTTACAACGCACTGGGTATCTTCCTGCCTCTGATCACGGTTAACTGTGCCATCTTTGGTGGTGTGGCGTTTGCGGTACAGCGTGAGTATAACTTCACGGAAAGTATTGTTTACGGTGTAGGTTCCGGTATCGGCTGGGCGCTGGCTATCGTACTTTTAGCTGCGGTTCGCGAGAAGCTAAAATATGCAGATATGCCTGATGGTGTACGCGGTCTTGGTTCAGTATTTATGATTGCTGGTCTGATGGCATTAGGCTTCCAGTCATTCACTGGTATTGCGCTGTAACTGGCCTTAGGAGCATTTAAGATGAACGTAGAAATTTTCCTGGGCGTTGGCATGTTCATTGTCATCGTACTGGCCCTGGTTTTCATCATCATGTTTGCCAAGTCTAAACTGGTACCAACAGGTGATGTAACCATTACAATCAATAACGACCCTGACAAAGCTATTACCACTCAGCCGGGTGGCAAGCTTCTGGGGGCATTGGCAGATGCAGGTATCTTTGTATCTTCTGCTTGTGGTGGTGGTGGCTCTTGTGGTCAGTGTCGTGTGGATATCAACGAAGGTGGTGGTGAAATTCTGCCAACTGAGCTGGACCACATCACTAAGCGTGAAGCCCGCGAAGGCTGCCGTCTGTCTTGTCAGGTAGCGGTTAAGCAGGATATGGATATCGAACTGCCTGAAGAAGTATTCGGTATCAAGAAATGGGATTGTGAGGTTATTTCAAATAATAACCAGGCAACCTTTATCAAAGAACTGAAACTGAAGATTCCAAATGGCGAGAGCGTTCCGTTCCGTGCCGGTGGTTATATTCAGATTGAAGCGCCTGCTCACCATGTTAAGTACAAAGACTACGATATTCCTAAAGAGTATCACGGTGACTGGGAACGTTTCGGCTTCTTTGATATCGAATCTAAAGTAGATGAAGAAACGATCCGTGCTTATTCCATGGCTAACTACCCGGAAGAAGAAGGCATTATTATGCTGAACGTGCGTATTGCTACGCCGCCGCCTAATAATCTGAGCCTGCCTGCCGGTAGGATGTCATCGTACATCTGGAGCCTGAAAGAAGGTGATAAAGCCACTATCTCTGGCCCGTTCGGTGAGTTCTTTGCGAAAGAAACTGACAACGAAATGGTGTTTGTAGGTGGTGGTGCTGGTATGGCGCCAATGCGTTCACACATCTTTGACCAGCTGCGTCGACTGAACACTGATCGCAAGATCAGCTTCTGGTACGGTGCCCGTTCATTACGCGAAATGTTCTACACCGAAGATTTTGATGAACTGGCTGCAGAAAATGATAACTTCCAGTGGCATGTTGCTCTGTCTGATCCTCAGCCAGAAGACAACTGGGAAGGTTACACAGGATTCATTCACCAGGTTCTGCTGGAGAATTACCTGAAAGACCACCCTGCACCGGAAGATTGTGAGTTCTACATGTGCGGTCCTCCTATGATGAACGCCGCGGTCATTAACATGCTTAAAGACCTGGGTGTAGAAGACGAAAACATCATGCTGGATGACTTTGGTGGCTAACCACCAGATAAAGTAAAATACGAAAGGGGCGTTCACGCCCCTTTTTTTGATTGTCTGACAGGAGTGCGCGTGATTACACAAACACGTACAGTGTTATTTGCACTGTTTACACTTTGCTGGCTTACCGCATGTAGTGGTGACAAAGAGCCTGTAGTTCATTTACATGGTGAAACCATGGGAACCACTTATAATGTAAAATATGTGGTGGGAAAAGAAGGCAAAATTAACGGGCTGCAGCAGGAGATTGATGCAGACCTGGTGCATATTAACAAGTTGATGAGCACCTATGATCCAGAGTCAGAACTCTCCCGATTTAATCAGAATCGTTTCACTGACCCGGTGAAGCTGTCGCCCGAGACAACAAAAGTTGTCAAAGAAGCCTTACGCTTAGGTAAGTTAAGCGATGGGGTTTTGGATATCACGGTGGGTCCTCTGGTAAACTTATGGGGCTTTGGTCCGAATAAGCGTCCTGAGGTGATTCCTACTGATAGTGAGATAGCCGATGTGCGCGACTATGTGGGTCTGGACAAGCTGTCCCTGACTGACCAGGGGCTGCAGAAGACGCATCCCATGTTATATGTGGATTTGTCCACCATCGCCAAAGGCTACGGCGTTGATCAGGTAGCAGGAATACTTGAAAAGCACGATATTCATGACTATCTGGTAGAGATTGGCGGTGAAATGCGGGTGAAAGGTCAGCGAGGCGATGGGACTCCATGGCTGATTGCCATTGAAAAGCCGGTGTCCTCTGAGCGGGCTGTACAAAAAATTCTGTCGGTCGGCACCAATGCGGTGGCAACATCCGGTGATTACCGTAATTATTATGAAGAAGACGGTGTGCGGTATTCTCATTTGATAGACCCACGCACAGGTAAGCCCATTCAGCATAAGCTGGTGGCGGTCACCGTCGTAGATCCATCCTCCATGACTGCTGATGGCATGGCCACGGCGCTAATTGTTATGGGATGGGATGCTGCTATTAAGTTGGCAGAAAAAGAAGATTTAGCGGTGTTATTAATTCGTCATCATGACGGTGAGTTTGAGGAATATACGTCACCGGCCTTTGATGAAACCGTCGATATTCGAAACTAACCAGGTGGTAATATGAGTACCTTTATATTGGCTTTTGTGTTTTTCCTGGCGATGGTGTTAGCCATGGCTGTGGGATACATGGTACAGCGTAAAACGATCTCCGGCAGTTGCGGCGGTCTTGGTGCGCTGGGCATTGAAAAAGCCTGTGACTGTCCTGAACCTTGCGACCGCAAGAAGCAGCGACAGGATAAAGAAGCCGCTCGCGAGCGTAAGCTTGCTGAGTGGAAAGAGAACCAGATTCTCTGAATAATAAAGCGGAGCCTCAGGGCTTCGTTTTTGTTTGTCCTTATCAATTATAATTTTATATAAAATAGACAACTGTCTATTTCGCTTATTTTTTTGTATTTTTGGTAAAAAACAGTTCCGCTTCGGGGCCGCTCCGGCGTAAAATCCCTGCAATATTGACTGGTTTACTTGGTAAAACAACCAGCAATGATATCAATTGGTTAGTCATGGATACGGTTTAAATTATGACGAGAATACCTGAGATGCCTAATGAAGCTGCACGCCTACAGGCTTTACATGAACTGAAAATACTGGATACCCCGCCAGAACAGCGCTTTGATGAAATTACTCGCCGGGCGCAGCAGGAATTCAACTGTAAAACAGTGCTGATCAGTCTGGTCGGCGAAGATCGGCAGTGGTTTAAATCAAAGCAGGGTATGGACAAACAGGAAACCCCGCGCAACATTTCTTTTTGCACTTATGCTATTGCCGAAGAAGAATATTTGATTGTGCCGGATGCCCATAGGGATTTTAGGTTTAAAAATAATAAGCTGGTCAAAGGCCCGCCGTTTATTCGCTCATATGCCGGCGTCATTTTGTATTCCCCGGATGGCTACGAACTGGGGACATTCTGTTTGCTGCATGACGAGCCCCGTGATTACACCACGGCGGATATAACCCGTATTAAACAATACGCCCGTCTGGTTGAACACGAACTGGCGCTATCCCCTGAATTCGGCCGCGGTTAGTTCTCACCGACTCGCAGGCTGTATGTATGCTGTCAGCAGCGCATCTGCTGACAGTACTCTTAATAAAAATCTGCTGCTATTTGCTGTTAATCTGCGTCTGAGCCGGTAAAATACTGTCCATGTATACAGTTGACGAGGCCGCTGGTGCGCAAAATCATTCATGTTGATATGGACTGCTTCTACGCCGCCGTGGAGATGCGGGATAACCCTGCGCTGACTCACGTACCGCTGGCGATTGGTGGGAGTTCCAAACAACGTGGGGTGATCTCAACCTGTAATTATCCTGCCCGTAAATATGGTGTACGTTCGGCGATGGCTACCGCTTATGCCATGCGCCTGTGTCCGGATCTGGTGCTGGTGAAAGGGCGCATGGATGTGTATACCCGAGAGTCGCACAAGATTCGGGAAATATTCAATGATTATACCGACCTGATAGAGCCCTTATCACTGGATGAAGCGTACCTGGATGTGTCCGGCTCCAATCAGTTTGGTGGCAGTGCGACATTGATAGCAGAAGATATCCGTCGCCGTATTAAACAGGAATTGGGGCTGACCGCGTCGGCCGGGGTTGCCTCATGTAAATTTGTGGCCAAAGTGGCCAGTGATGAAAACAAACCCGACGGGATCTGTGTAGTCACACCGGATAAGCAGGACGAGTTTGTCCGGTCAATGACGCTGGGTAAAATCCCCGGCGTAGGCAAGGTCACCATGCAAAAGCTGCAGCGTATGGGTCTGGCAACCTGTGAGGATGTGCGTCAGTATCCGTTTGAGCGGCTGCAAAAAGAGCTGGGAAAATTTGGCAGTGTGCTGTGGGATCGGGCCCACGGTGTGGATGAACGACCGGTTAATGTCTCCCGGGAACGTAAATCCATCGGCGTAGAACGAACATTATCGCAAGATATTCTCACCCTGGACGAATGCCGGGAATTTTTGCCCACCCTGATGGAAAAGTTGCGGGAGCGGATCAGCAATCATGAGCAAAAGCACACTAAAGGTAAAGCTCTGCGCATCCGTACTCAGGGGGTAAAACTTAAATTCAGCGACTTTCAGTTAACCACGGTTGAGCACCGGCATCATAAACTCGACGAACACTATTTTGCCCAGTTACTGGAAGAAGCCTGGCAACGCGGCAATAACCGGGGCGTCAGATTAATTGGTTTGCATATCGGCCTGGCCGAGCCAACGCCGGTACAACAACTTACCCTACCATTGGAGGATCCATGACAGTATCTATCAAGCCTGGTCTGTACGAACACTACAAAGGTGCGATGTACGAGGTTTACGAAGTGGCGACACACAGTGAAGAAGAAACCGCACTGGTGGTCTACCGCCCCTGCTATGGGGAACAGGCGCTTTGGGTCAGGCCCCTGGCGATGTTTACTGAAACCGTAGAGAAAGACGGTCAGACGCTGCCGCGTTTTCGCTATACAGATCCGCTGCCTGAGGGAGCGGGACTCATCCGTTAAAAGTGATCTGTTTAAAAAATAATCTCATAATGGAGTTGTCGGAATAACAATAAAACAGGAACTCCAATGAAAAAAATACTTTATGGCGCACTGGTGGCGCTGGCCGCTGCGGCCGGGCCAGGGCAGGCACAAAATGACTTTGCCGATGTCGAGATAAAAGATACACCGCTGCGTGGTGCTGTGCATATGCTTCAGGGGGCGGGCGGCAATATAGGGGTATCGGCCGGGTCCGACGGAATTTTAATTATTGATGATGAATTTGAGCCACTGGCGGAAAAGATCTCTGCTGCGCTGGGCTCGCTGGGGCAAGAAAAACCAAAATTTATCATCAATACCCATTTTCATGGCGATCACACCGGGGCCAACGCCTGGTTTCATGAACACAGCGACAGCACTATACTGGCCCACGACAATGTGCGGGTAAGGCTGGCATCAGACAGTAAAGTGCGCGATGCCGCACTGCCGGTGATTACCTTCGCTAATGGTATTACCATGCACTTCAATGACGAAACCCTGCATATTTTCCATCTGCCTAATGGCCATACGGATGGCGATGCGGTGGTGTGGTTTGAACAGCCCAATGTGCTGCACACCGGGGATCTGTTCTTTAACGAGCGTTTTCCGTTTATTGACCTTAAATCCGGTGGTTCAGTTGATGGGTATATCAAATCGGTTAAAACCCTGCTGGGTAAAGTGAATGCCAAGACAATCATTGTACCTGGGCACGGGCCACTGAGTGACAAAACCCAGTATGAAGGCTTTCTGGCTATGATTGAAGAAACCAAAGCCTTTGTGGATAAACATAAAGCTGACGGGAAAAGCGCTGAGGATATCGTAAAAGCCGGCCTGCCGGAGAAATGGAAATCCTGGAGCTGGTCTTTCATTAATGAAGAAAAATGGATAAACACCCTGTATAACGGGTAGTGTGGTAGTAAACGATATATTGAACGGGGGCACAGGCTCCCGTTTTTGTTTTTAAGGGTGGTGTATGAAGTGGGTTGCAGGCGTGATTGTCGGGCTGATTATTTTGCTCGCTGGAGTGGTTTACGGGGTAAACCGGGCACTGGTGGTGATACCGGATAACACCGCAAGCTCGCCGCAGTATCAGAATAATAAATTTGTGAATCCCACGCCCATTGTGGATGGTGGTATCGGCACGTTTATCACTATTTTAAAGCGCAGTATAACTGAAGAGCGCCTGGCTCCGGTGCCCGCCGGTCCGTTGCCTGTTGATAGCATCACCACGGCGCAGCTTGAAGCATTGAGCCCAGACACTATTCACTTTGTAAAGCTGGGTCACTCCACTATCCTGCTTAAAGTATTTGGTGAGTACTGGCTGACCGACCCTATGTTTGGCCAGCGTGCGTCGCCTTTTTCATTTATGGGGCCAAAGCGCTTTGCGGCGCCGGCCATGACGATTGCCCAGTTACCGCCGATTGACCGTGTACTGCTGTCGCATAATCATTATGATCATCTGGATAAAGACAGCATTATTGCCTTGCAGGACAAGACAAAACATTTTTATGTACCGTTGGGCGTGGCTGCGCAGTTGACTCAATGGGGCATTAATCCGGCAAAAGTGGAAGAGCTCGACTGGCACGACAGTCGGGCTGTCACTCATGGCAAGGTGACGCTGACCCCGTCGCATCATTTTTCCGGCCGGGGCTTAACCGATCGCAATCAGACCCTGTGGGGCTCCTGGAGTATCGAAGTACAGGGCAAACGGGTATTTTTCAGTGGCGATTCAGGTTACTTTGACGGCTTTAAGCAGATTGGTCAGCAGTACGGACCTTTTGACCTGGTATTTATGGAAAATGGCGCCTACAGCACCAGCTGGCCAGAAGTGCATATGTTTCCGGCGCAAAGCGTGCAGGCGTTTAAAGATTTACAGGGACGTTACCTGGTGCCCATTCATAACAGTACCTTTGACTTAGCATTTCACGACTGGGATGCACCGCTTAACAAGATTAGCCAGCGAGCTGAACAGCAGCAGGTTACGCTGCTCACCCCGCGTTTTGGCCAGATTATGTCGCTCGATGCCCCGGCCAGAACAACCCGTTGGTGGACTCAGGTACAATAGTTAATCTGTGCCGGCCGCATAGACCTTTTCGCCCGCCACCCAGGTTTCCAGCACCCGGGTCTTCCATATATCCTGAGGGCGTACCGAAAAGATATCCTGATCGACCAGAATAAAGTCGGCCCATTTGCCGGGGGTCAGGGTGCCCAGGGTATCTTCCATGTGCGCAGCATAAGCGGCATCGATGGTAAAGCCCCGAAATGCCTGTTCCACTGACATCGCTTCGTGTGCATACCAGCCTTTAACCGGCTGATTATCACGGTCCTGGCGAGTCACCGCGGCGTGAATACCATAAAACGGGTTGGCCAGCTCCACCGGAAAGTCTGAGCCCAGCGGCATGGCAATGCCGGATTTTAACAGGGTTTGCCAGGCATAGGCGCCTGCCATCCGGTCTTTGCCTAACCGGTCCTCGGCCATATTTTTATCGCTGGTGGCATGGGTCGGCTGCATAGAGGGTAATACCTGTAACCGGGCAAACCGGGGCAAATCTTGTGGGGCAATCACCTGGGCATGCTCAATCCGGTTGCGTAAAGACTGCCCGCCGGTACTTTCAAACGTTTTTTCAAACTGGTTCAGTACCAGATGATTGGCCTTGTCGCCTATTGCATGTACGTTAAGCTGAAAACCCGCGCCCAGAACCTGTTCAAACAAAGCGGGAAACTCTGTTGCCGGGGTTAGCAGCAAACCATGCTGATGCGGCGCATCACTGTATGGTTCAAGCAGGGCGGCGCCACGACTTCCCAGCGCGCCATCGCCAAAAGCTTTAACACTGTTGATAAACAAAAAATCATCAGCACTGCGTATCGGGCCGTTGTCCAGCAGATAAGGCAGGTCCGGGTCGGTTGCCCGGAGCATCGCGTAAATGCGAACCGGCAGCGCCTGTTCAGCCGCCCGGGCCAGGTAAAAGTCGTACTCCTGATGAGTAATGCCGGCATCATGCATGCCGGTAATGCCCTGTTCCAGCAAATGGTCTGATGCAGCGCTAAGCTGACGGGACAACTGGGCCGCGTCCGGCGCAGGCATCACCTGCTGCATCAGATTCATGGCATTATCAATCAGCACCCCGGTGGGGTTACCCTGGTCATCTTTGACTATTTCACCGCCCTCAGGCGACGGCGTGTTCTTGTCTATACCGGCCAGCTGTAACGCTTTGCTGTTAGCCCAGCCGGCATGTACATCGACCCGGGCCAGCCAGACCGGCCGGTCTGACACCACCTCATCAAGCGTTTGTGCTGTGGGGAAGGCCCGGTCGGACCATAATTCCTGATTCCAGCCGCTACCGGTTATCCAGACCTGTTGCGGGTTGGCCAGCGCGAAAGCGGCCACCTGTTCAGCCGCCTTCTGGCTGCTGGTGGTGCCGCGCAAGTCCACCTCCAGCAAACTGCTACCCAGTCCCAGTAAATGCCCGTGTGCGTCGGTCAGCCCGGGTAACATGACCTGTCCCTGACCATCCATCACTCGGGTATCGCTGTGTTTATCAAGCGGCTGATCCAGCCCGACAACCTTGCCATCACTGATGTGCAGGGTAGAAAATGTGGTTAACTTGCCCTGTGGCGTCAGGGTATATCCTTTTACATTGGTATAAACCATCTCATCCGCTGCCAGCGCGGTGGCTGACAGACCTGATAGCAAGGCTGCGCTGAGCAGCAGGGCCAGTTTTTTCATGGTTATTGTTCCGGGTTGGTGATCACTGGAGGCTGCAGCAGATAATCCTGCGCCCATATTTTTTGCATGCTGGTAGCGCTGATATTGCCGCCTGAGAGCATCACCAGCGCTGTGCCCGGGGTCGGGTTTTCCACCGCCCAGGCGGTCACCGCGGCCATGGTCATCGCACAGGTAGGTTCAATATGTAGTTTCAGTAAGTGCTGAAGCCACTGCGTCCAGTAAGCTATCTGCACTTCATTGACCTCGTAAAAATCGTCCAGCTGCTGTAAAAATTCAAAGGTCTGTACACCGACGCTGGGCGTTGCAGCACCGTCAGCCAGCGTATCGGGAGTGCCGGTCAGTTGCTCAATTACACCACTTTGTAACGACATAGCTGCGTCATTGGCCTGCTCGGGCTCAGCGCCGATCACTTTGGCCTCAGGTTGTAAATGCCGGGTGGCCAGTAAGGTGCCACTGAGCAAACCGCCACCGCCACACGGGGCAAATACCGCATCAACCGGCCCGGCATCTTCCAGTGCTTCGAGCGCTGCGGTGCCTTGACCGGCAATAATATCAGCATGATCAAATGGTGGGATCCACAAGGTGCTTTCTTCCTGCGCCGCCAGTTTAATGGCTTCATCGGCCTGCGGACGGGTGTCGAACAATTCCAACTGTGCGCCATAGCTGCGGGTAGCCGCGGCTTTAACCGGCGAGATACTACGGGCGGCATAAATGGTCACCGGCAACTGGTACATACTGGCTGCCTGCGCTACGGCCTGGGCATGATTACCTGAGCTGTTGGCCACTACGCGCCGGGGCAAACGATTTTCTTCGGCGCATCTGGCCAGCATATTCAGGGCGCCACGCAATTTAAAGGCGCCCACGGTCTGTAGGCACTCTGCCTTAAATAAAATGCGGTGACCCAGCCACTTGTTGAGCAAGGTCGACTCAACAATGGGGGTGCGTTTGACCTTACCCTGAAGACGCTGCATAGCAGCCTGGATATCGGAAAAAGCGGGAGGCGTCATACCGTTCGGGTTCCTTTTAAATCTGTTGTGGGCTTTACCTTAGCATTGTCGTCGATTGCGAGCGAGTGCTTCGCAAAGATGCGCCTGATGCCAGGCACAGAGTATCTGTAAAGGGCTGTAAAAATATGGTGATTAGCAAAAAGGCGACTGGCCAGACTGGTCAGAAAGTGGCTACTATAGGCAGGATTGATTAACAATAAGGATAAACCAATGGGATTGTTAGATGCTTTGATGGGCAACGCCAGTGAAGTGGATGTAGCAGAGGTTGAAGAGCAGTTGGCACCGGTAATGGGAGACAATGAAACCCTGACGACGGCTTACCGGTTGGTGCGGGATCTGATTGTTTTCACCTCAGGCCGGGTGATTATTATCGATAAGCAGGGGATCAGCGGGCGCAAGGTTAGCTATTTGTCTATTCCGTACAAGTCGATCACCCAGTTTGTGGTAGAAACCGCCGGCCATTTTGATATGGATTCAGAGCTGAAAATCTGGGTGTCCGGACAGGATGCGCCGGTGGAAGTTGAGCTGAGTAAAAATGCGGCCGCAGGCGTTCAGAAAACGCTGGCAAACCGTTTATTCTGATAAAAAACAGCCCGCAAAAGCGGGCTGTCTGGTTTTACTCGAAGGTTAAAACACCACCGAAACAGAAGCAGTACATACCGATGTACCGGCTTCACAAACCTGGTATTGATAGCTACCACCGCCTTTTACATTCAGGCTGTCTGTATACGCGCCATCATTGGCTGTGGTGACCGCCAGATTTCCGTTACGGTAAATATCCACCTGTGAACCAGAGGCATTCAGCCAGTTCAGATCCACCGCCTGGGTGCCTTTGACCTTATAGCCGGAGGCCGTTAGTTGCAGTTCCCCGCTAGGCTCACCACCGGTATCGCCACCATCACCGCCTGCGCACGATTGTTGTGCCAGGTAATCGGCTGCTGCTTTGGCCTGCACAATACCATAACCAAAGTAAACATCTTTGCCGTTGGCGCCGGCATCCAGAGCGGTTGCTTTAAAGGCCGCCCGGACATCTTCACCAGAGCAGGCCGGGTAGTTTGACCAGACCAGTGCGGCCAGACCAGCCACAGCCGGGGTCGCCATCGATGTGCCGCTCATCAGACCATAATCTGAAGTACCGACACGAATATCGACCGTCGCGGCATCCAGCATTGTCTGGCGGTCTTCCTGCGCCACACCTACCGCAGGAATTGAGGTATCGTTGGTGTCGCCCAGTGTGGCGTAAAGCATGCCTGGCTCATTGTTAATGATAACAGCGCCAATGCCGCCTGACAGCTCACAGTTTTTCACCTTGTCATAAAAACTAATAGAGCCCCGGTCAATCAGACAAACCTTGCCACTGGCATTATTGTCGGTTGTATCGGCTATGCCCATAAAATAGGTCTGACCGCTGGCATCACCACTGTTTTCCATTGATGAGGAGGCTAAAAATGCCCCGTCAGCGGATAACGCGGAAGTGGTGGCCATGCCAGCCGGATAGGTTGAAAGCGTATCCACACCACCGGCAGTGGCTTCCACACAGATGGTCTCATCTTCGGTTACCCGCTTGCCTCGTCCTGTGGTACAAGACGGATACTGGGAAAAGTCAGCAATATTGTTGTCAGCGTCGTTAGCGCCAATCATCATGACAGCCGGATAGCCGGCCGGATAAGAGCGCACAGAGTTACCATCGTTACCGGCAGCGGCAACGGCCAGACCGCCGGCGTTTTTAAAGTTAATAAAGGCGTTTTCTTCGGTGCTGTTTGCACCACCGCCACCCAGGCTCATGTTGATGATATTGGCGCCTGCCTGCTGACATAACTGAGCTGCACGGGCCAGATCAGAGGAGTAACCCCAGCCTTCAGCATTAAATACTTTAATAACGTGCATATCCACACCTGGTGCCATACCCACCACACCAATGCCGTTATCAGCGGCACCGATAGTACCGGCAACGTGGGTACCGTGAGGACCGCCATTTTCAAACCAGTTGCCGGTACCCGGATCATTGTCACCGGTGATGGCTGACCAGTTAAAGTCAGGGTTAGAACTGTCCAGACCCGAGTCGATGACACAGACTTTCATGCCGGCATTGCTGTCAAAGGTGACCTGATCAGCCTGAGACTGATACACCGCATAGGGGGTTACCTGGCTGGTCATCGGGTCGCCGGCATCATCACTGTAAAGGGCGGATGCAAAACGACGTTCATCTGCTTCAATCAGTTTAATATTAGGGTTGTTTAATAATCCTTTTACCTGCTCAAGTGATTTTCCGCTAAATGTGGCAGCAACAAAGCCGTCCGCATCTACCTTTATCTCACCGCCGGCCTGCCTGGCCAGAGCTTTAACAATACCCTTGCTGTTGTTATCTACCTGAATAATGTAGCGCTCATCCGCAGCGGTTGCGGAAAAAGTCAGGGCTACCAGGCTTGCAGCTAAAGTTGGTTTTATTGTTTTATTAAACATAGTTTTCCTTTTCCTGCTCTGTCGTGCAGGTATTACTTGTTGTATTACACGCCTGCCTTGCTGACTTTCACGTCAGTCTTTTACTGCCACAGGCATGTTGAAGCCGTGCGCTTCGATAATTAACTTATCGCACTTTGTAAGGAAAATGTATTGTTTTTTGCGTTGAATGTGTAGCGAATGTGCAGAAATTTGCCGAGAAGTAGACGAAAGTATACACGGGATGAAAAGTGCTTTTATCCCGTGTACTTAGCGGTATTTTGATATTACGGTTTTAACGTACGATCAAAAAAGTTGGTGATGGTTTTATACAGGTGAATGCCGGTTTGTTTACCCCGAATACTGTGTTTCTTACCCGGGTAGTCCATGCTGTCAAAGGGAATGGCCATATCCTGCAGATGTTTATACAAACGGGTACTGTGAGTGAACAGCACGTTGTCGTCGGCCATACCGTGATAAATCAGCAGATCGCCTTTTAAGTCCTTGGCATACGGAAACACAGACGATGCTGTGTAGGCGTCATCATCGGTCTGAGGGTTACCCATATAGCGCTCTGTATAGTGCGTATCATACAAACGCCAGTCGGTGACCGGTGCACCTGACACGCCGGCAGCAAAATAATCCCCGGCTTTGAACATGCTCATCAGGGTCATGTAACCGCCATAACTATGGCCGTGCACGCCAATCCGGTTGGCATCGACATAGTCCAGACCACGCAGGAATTTAACACCTTCTACCTGATCATCCACCTCGATGGTGCCCATCTTTTTATAGATAGGATCTTCAAACGCCTTACCCCGGTAGTTAGACCCGCGGTTGTCGATAGAAAATACCACATAGCCCTGGCTGGCCCAGTACTGCATTAACAGCCCGCGGTTGCCGCCCCAGCTGTTGGTGACCACCTGCGCGTGCGGCCCCCCATACAGATACACAATGGCCGGGCGTTTGGTGCTGGTATCAGCTGGCTTGTATAAGCGGTAATAAAGGGTTGCGCCGTCCGGGGTTTCAAGCGTGCCGAATTCCGGTTTAATCATTTGCTGCTGATAGGCATACAAAGGGTGCTGTTTATCAACCTTGTTTTCTTCCAGCCAGGTTATTTGTTTACCATCAGCCTGATGCAGGCTGACTTGCTGTGGGTGCATGGCGGTAGAGAACTGATCAATATAAATGGAGGCATCTTTGGCAAAGCTGACAGAATGAAAACCATCACGCTGGGAGATTCGGGTAATCTTGCCACCGGCCAGCGGGACACTGTACAGATGACGCTCTAAAGGCGTATCTTTACGACCGGTAAAATAAACCAGGCCAGCGTTTTCATCAATCGCCTCAACACTGTCCACCACCCAGTCACCCTGGGTTAGCTGACGCTGCATTTTACCTTTGCGGTTAAACACATACAGATGTTTGAACCCATCACGCTCTGATGCCCAGATGAAGTCATCAGAAGTGGTTAGAAAGTGCAGGTCATCGTGCAGATTCACCCAGGTATCACTGCTTTCGCTAAGCAATACCGACTGCTGTTGAGACGTAATATCATAACCGCGTAATTCGAGCGCCTGCTGGTCACGACTTTGCCACTGGTAAGTAAATACCTTGCTATCAGGCATCCACTGGCCACGGGCCAGATAAATATCCTTGTTGTCACCCAAATCGACCCACTGACGCTGGCCATTGCCAATTTGCTGAATAGCCAGCTCTACCTGAACATTGGGGTTGCCGGCTTTAGGGTAACGCTGCTCGATCATTTTAATATCGTCAGCATAAATTTCTGAACGGGTGATCACCTCAACCGGACTTTCATCCACTTTGGTAAATGCAATATAGCGCTCATCCGGCGACCACCAGTAGCCGGTCATCCGGCTCATCTCTTCCTGGGCAACAAATTCGGCCATCCCGAACTTAATATTATCGCCGCCTTCGGTGGTAATGGCTTTTTCTTCTCCGGTACTGATGTTTTTCACAAACAGGTTCTGATCGCGGATAAAAGAAATGAAATTGCCTTTAGGAGACAGTCTGATATCTGTCTCAAAGGTGTCCGTATTTAACAGACGTTTGGCACCTTTTTGCCCCAGCTGGTGGTAATACACATCACCGCCTAACGGAAATAACAGGGCCTGACCATCCTGCGACCACTGATAACTGACAATACCGCTGCCAGACAGGCGCATACGCTCCCGGCGAGCTTTTTCTTCATCAGACAGCTCCTGACCGGTTGCATCTAAACTGTCAGAATCAAACAGCATCTGGGTTTTTCCCGAGGCAATATTGTATTCCCACAGATCCAGCTTTTCGTAATCGGTGTCTTTTCCTTGCAGAAAAGTCACTCGCTGTCCGTCCGGAGATACTTTAAGATTACGAGGTGCGGTACCATCTAGCGATGGTGATTCAAAAATTCGTTCGATGGTAAGAGAGTCTGCCGATGCGGCGCTGCTGAGCATAAGGGCTCCAATCATTAACGCTTTTTTCATTATTATCTACGCTTTTGAGGCTGTGGATGGTTATCTGTTGTAAATAGGATGACACAAGGTGACAGGCAATAAAACTGCTTTAGTATTGGGCGCCACCGGGCTGGTGGGGCAGGCGCTGGTCAATGAACTGCTCCAGGACCCGCGCTACACAAAGGTTACATGTCTGGTGCGCCGGCCACTGCCTGCCAGCATGTTCAAAGATCCTTACAGCAAATTGAATCCGATTGTAATTGAGTTTGATAATTTGCAGGATTATCAGGGCTATTTCTCGGTCAACCATGTGTACTGCTGTCTGGGCACAACGCTTAAGCAAGCCGGCAGCCGGCAGGCTTTTCGCCGGGTCGATTTTGAATATGTGCATGTAGCTGCACAGCTGACCCGGGCTCAGCGCAGTGACAGTTTTGTCTGGATTTCGTCAGTAGGCGCAGATGCCAAAAGCAAAAACTTTTACCTGCGGGTTAAAGGCGAGCTGGAAAACGCGATTATGCGGATGCCCCAGCTGGATCATGCCGCCGCTGTCAGGCCCTCACTGTTACTGGGTGAACGTCAGGATACACGCCGGCTGGAAGGTCTGGGCCAAACGCTGGCTCCGGCCCTGCAAAAGATTATGGTGGGTCCGCTGCGCAAGTACCGGCCGGTGTCGGCACAAGAGGTGGCCCGCAAAATGATAACCCTGCAACATTTTCGCGGACAGCGCTAGGATGGCTGCCGGCTTTGCCTGTAAGCAGTTTGTTATCAGCCATGAACACTGCGCCATGAAAGTGAATACCGACAGCTTTATTCTGGGCAGCTGGAGTGAGGCGCCGATGCGGGGCAGGGCGCTGGATATTGGCTGCGGCAGTGGTATTTTATCGCTTATGCTGCGCCAGCGCATGGGGCAGAGCAGTCAGGTTCTGGCGCTGGATATTGATGAGGGAGCGGTTCGCCAAACCCGGCAAAATGTAGCAGCCAGTCCCTGGCCCGACGATATTACTGTATTTAACGCGGATGTGCGGCACCATGATATTGCCGGCTTATTTGATGTGATTGTGTGTAACCCGCCTTATTTTGCGAACGGGCAGGTGGGAAGCCGCACTCATCTTCAGCAAAGTCAGACCCGCCAGCAGGCTCGTCAGCAAGACAGTCTGTCGGCAGATGAGCTGTTTGGTATCACTGCAAACCTGATAAGCGAACAGGGAACATTACAGTGTTTGTATCCCACCGCGCAGGCCGCGCACATAATTGAGCAAGCCAGCCAGCATGGCTGGTGCCTGCAACGCCAGCTTACTGTAATACCAAAACCGGATAAGCCCTCCCATGTCACCGCGTTTGGTTTTTCCCGTCAGCCGGTTAGTACGCCAGAGCTTGCCAGTCTGCTGATTCGCAAAGCGGACAATCAGTACAGTCAGGCGTACCGGGCATTGTGCCAGCCATTTTATCTGGCGTTTTAGTGTTCTGACTGTCCGTTAATGTTGATGGTTTACGGGGGTGATATGCAGTATGCTGCATTTGATCTAATTGATTGATATCGCAGTTTTTATACTAAAGTATATAAAAAGTATCGGGGCGGATAACCCGGTATATTCTGTACAATTTATCTGCAGAGCATGCTTCTCTACACTATTGATACGTATGAGAGGCCAGCCATGCAACCAGACGAATATAAATCCCCCACCTCAGTTTCCTACTCAAACAACGTCACGCCGATGTTTAACCGGCGACAGGTGCGTCTGCACGATAGCCAAGTCAGTGAACATGGTCTGGAGCAACGCTGGAATAAACGACTGCGTAAGCTTTTGAAAGCAGAGCGGTCTTTGCATCGCGCTAACCGCTTGCGGGCGATCTCTAATGTCATTATAGTAGCAGCAGCGCTAACACTTTGTTTTTCTTTGTAT